>QHBT01000065.1 GCA_003244185.1 Candidatus Dormiibacter spiritus
CCTGCCGGGCCGCCACTTGCCTCCTGCGCCTGCTCACTGCCCCAAGGATGCCAGGCGGGGGCCGGCCTGGTGGGGAACTGTCAGCAGGGTGACATTCCGTGTGTCGCCCAGGCGTCGGACGCCTTCGCACCCCGCCGCCTAGGCTCAGCCATTAGGTGGCACATGGTCACTGAACAATCGTCAGGTAAGAGAGGGAGCGATGGGTACAACTGCAGAACTCGAGCGCAACCAGGTGGCGGTCGTGCTTGGCTATGAAACGGCGATCGATCTCGAGGTCGGCAATGCCGGACCGGCCGGCGATGAGGTCCCGATGGAGTTGGTCGGCGCTGTCGCCGGCGGCGAGCCACTGCCTGGGCAAACGCGCCCAGACGTGGTCGATTCATCGTTTGCAGCCGCCTTGGGAGCGCCCACACAAGTGGTGACGCTAGAGCCACTTGGTCGTGACGACGAAGCGAGCCGAGGAGAACTCCAGTCGACGGAACTGCGCGTCAAGCAAGATCTCGCTCGTGAGCTCCACGATCGAGTCGCTCAGACACTGACGACGATGCTGGTCGAGATGGAGAACTTCAAGGCTGGCGAGTTGGGAAGCGAGCGCGTGGTCGCGGAGGTGACCTACTACCAGGACGCGACCCGCGAGGTGCTCGGCAACATCCGGGCCATCCTTCATGAGTTGCGGGGCGATGAGGACGTAGGCCACGACCTGCCGGACCGGGTCCGCCGACTGCTCGACCGGTTCCAGGCCCAAACGGGCATCCTCACCCGGCTGTCCGTCGCGCCGCGCTGGCCGGTGCGCATGGCGATCATGGCTGCGATCAACCTTTACCGGATGCTGGTGGAGGCACTCAACAATGTCCGCCTGCACAGCGGCGCGAAGCTGGTCGAGATTTCCTTCCAGATCACGGATGGCGACCTGGCAGTGGTGAGCGTCATCGATGATGGGCAGGGCTTCCGAGGTGGCCTGGCGGACGAGATGGGGCTGGGCATGCTCGGCATGAGGGAACGCGCACTGCTACTTGGAGGCGATTTGTCCATCACACCCATACCCTCCCGCGGCACCGAACTTGCAGTAGTGATTCCGAAGGACAAGCTGATATGAGTGTCAGCACCGAGACCGTGAAGGTGGTCGTCGTCGACGATCAGACACTGTTTCGCAGCGGGCTCGCCCTGCTGCTGGGTGAGGATTCTCGGATCCAGGTTGTCGGCCAGGCCGGCAACGGACTGGCCGCCATAGATCTGATTTCCTCACTCAAGCCCGATGTGATCCTGATGGATGTAAAGATGCCGGAGCTGGACGGCATCGAGGCCACCCGGCGCATCGTCGCCGCCAATCCGGACGTGAAGGTGCTGATCCTCACCACCTTCGACACGGAGTCCAGCATCCTTCACGCGTTGCAGGCCGGGGCTTCGGGCTACGTGCTCAAGGACTCGCGGGCGGACGCCATCGTCTCCAGCATCCTGGCCGTGATGGCTGGCGAGCGGGTGATGGCCAGCAGCGTGGCGGCGCGGGTGCTCGACATGCTGACCGGTACCAGCACCCGCAACGAGTTCTACGATGGGCTGACCCCGCGAGAGATCGAGGTCCTGCAGCTGCTGGCGAGTGGTATGGCCAACAAGCAGATCGCCTACAAGCTGCGAATCAGCGAAAAGACTGTGCGCAATCACGTCAGCAACATGTACGAGAAGCTGCACATCTTCGACCGCGCCCAGGCCGTCCTCTATGCGGTTCGCAAGGGCCTGATCGACCTCTAAACCTCAGGCGTTGCGCAGCCTTCCCGGCCGCGAAGTGCCTGGCCGCGCGAACCGAGGACCCAGCCTTCGACATTGACGCGAGGATCCCGCGAGAATCGACAATAATGACCTCCGGCGGGCAGAACAGGAGAAGTGCCGGAGAACCTAAGCCCAGGCGACCTTCAGCGTGTCTTCGGCCTCGCGCGCCGTCACCGATATCCGGCCGGAGAAGCCATCATGCACGAGGGCGACCCCGCTGACAGCGTTCACGTGATCCTCAAGGGTCGAGTGGCAAGCCTGGTCAACAGCCGGTCCGGTCAGCAGCTCACGTTCTCGATCATGGGGGAGGGGGACCTCTTCGGCGAACTGGCACTGCTCTCGACCCAGGCCAAACGCTCAGCGACCATTCGGGCCTTGGAGGCGACCGAAACACTGAGGGTCGGCCGGGAGGACTTCCAGAGGTTACGTCTGCAGAGTCCAGAGGTGAGTGAGATCCTCATCCAGCTGCTGGTGAGACGCGTGCTGCGGTTGTCCCAGCATCTGCGGGAAGCGCTGCACGTGCCGGTCGAGGCCCGGATGGAACTGGCTGCCCTCTACGGCGGCTCGGCGCCCGGCACGGTGATCCCGCTCAGCCAGGACGACCTGGCCGGCCTGACCGGAGCTGCCAGGGCAACCGTGAACCGGGTCCTCCGCGAGGAGGAGGGTCGCGGGGTTGTCTCTCTGAAGCGGCGGCGGGTCACCATCGTCGACCCTGGAGGGCTTCGCCGACGCGCCCAGATCGACGACTGATTGGCTTGTGCTCGAATGGGCAACCAGACACCGTAGCTCAGGGATAGACTAACTCCCACACCACATAACACTTTGGTCATCAACTGACTGGCGCGCGTGGACTTGAACATGGACTCTGTAATCCGGGTAGCCGTCGTGAATCAATCAAGCAAGCGCGCCAGCGAGGCGCTGCGGCTGGTCGAAGCGTTGCAGACCCAGGTCACCCGAGACTTCCAGCCGGCTTGGGGGATGGATGCTCAAATCCATTACTTCGGCCCCGAAGCTGACCTGCCCCAGCGTTGGTGGCGGCTCTTACTTCTCGACGACAGGCCGAAAGGAGATCCCCACGGGGAGTTCGGACACTACACCAACGAGAAAGTCGGTGAGGGGTGGGTGCCGGTGGCCTATGTTTACACTGCTCCGGCCGGGGCGGCTTGGACGCGCACCGCTAGCCATGAACTGGTTGAAATGTTGTGTAACCCATATCTCTGCGCCGCGTCATACGAACATAGGAGTCACGGGGAGCTTCACCTCTATAGCCTCGAAGCCTGCGATCCGTGCCAGACGAGCTTCTACACGATCGATGGGGTGGAGGTCTCGAATTTCGTCTACCCGGCGTTCTATTCTGAGCATCGACCGAGGCCACTGGACCATCTGGGACGCTTGGAAAAGCGCTACTTCCCGCTGTCCGGCGGCATAGTCAGTGTGTACGACTCGGCCAAGAATGGCTGGGTGGGTAGGACGCCCGACCCAGCTGATTCTGGCAAGCTGAGGTCACTGCCGGCGCTGGAAGGGGACCCCTTTCAGAACAACGGTCTGACCATGTTCCGCCCTGTTGGCTCCGAAATCCTACCCGGCCCTCCTCAATCGTCCCCCTGATCGAGGAGTGCCGTGTCACAGTCGACCCCAGGCCGTGTAGTTTTCCTTCTGACTGACATCGAAGGGTCCGCGAGCCACTGGCAGCGGCGCCCTGAGCGTATGCGCGTCGCTCTTCAACTGCACGATCGCCTCGTCGCTGCGGAGGTCGAGCGCTTCGGAGGAAGCGTGTTGACGAGCCATGGAGAGGGTGACAGCTACTTCGCTGTGTTCGACCGCATACGGCCCGCGGTGGAATGCGCGGCTTCGATCCAGTGGCACCTACGCCACCAGTCGTGGCCCGAACGCACGCGCCTTCGCGTGCGCATGGCGATCCACGACGGTGAAGGTGGACCGGACTACCGTGGACCTTCGGCGAATCGCTGCGCTCGGCTGCGCTCGTGCGCGCACGGCGGCCAAGTCCTCCTGTCGTCGACCGCTGCGAGTCTCGCCTCTGGCACCCTTCCTGACGGCATCGGGCTTCGAGACCTTGGCGAGCACAGCCTGCGTGACGTTCCCGAACCGGAAAGAGTCTTTCAACTGGTAATGAAAGGCTTGCCATCCCGGTTCCGGCCACTGCATTCGCTGGGCGCCTCCAGCCACAACCTCCCAGAGTTGACCAGTTCGTTCGTCGGACGCCGCCGGGAGGTCGCCTATTTGAAGCGGGTCCTTGTGCGGGCGGCAGTCGTCTCCCTTGTTGGTCCGGCGGGTACCGGCAAGACGCGCCTGGCCCTGAAAGTCGCGAGGGACCTGCGAGAACAGTACGCGGGGGGCACCTGGTTCATCGACCTGGCTCCCCTGCGCGACCCGCAGCTTCTGGTTCAAGTGGTGATGGCAGCGCTCGGACTCCGCGAGGAGTCGACGCACCCGCCACTAAAGACGCTGCAGGAAGCGCTTCACGAGCGGCGGACGCTGCTCATCCTTGACAATTGCGAGCATCTGGTGGACGCGACGGCGCGGCTTGTGGAGCGGCTTGGGGCCACATGCCCGGAGTTGAAGGTGTTGGCCACCAGCCGTGAGGCCCTCAACATCGGAAGAGAGGTCGTATTCCCCGTAACGCCTCTGTCGGTTGAAATTGTCGGTGGCTCAACGTCTGGGGGCGTCCTCCGCTCGGAGGCAGCCCAGCTCTTTATCGAGAGGGCTCGCTCGGCGCGACCTGGCTTCACCCCAGGCGAACGCGGCTTGGCAGCGATCGGCGCCCTCTGCAGTCGGCTCGACGGTCTGCCCTTGGCCATTGAGTTGGCAGCCGCAAGGGTGGCCGTTATGTCGCCAGCCGAGGTGCTGACCCGGCTCGAGGACCGGTTCACGCTCTTGTCTGGCGGCGGCCGGCGTACCGCCCTCGCTCGACACCAGACGCTCCGGGCGGCCATCGATTGGAGTTATCAGCTGCTTGACGAGCGGGAGCGGACGCTGTTTCACCGGCTCAGCGTCTTCAGTGGCAGTTTCGGGCTCGAGAGTGTGGAGGCTGTGTGTGGTGGCGACCCACTCGAGCCCCGAGAGATTATCGGAGTCCTGCAGCGAATCGTGACCAAATCACTGGTGGTGGTCCGCGAGGAACGAGAACACGTGCGCTACGTAATGCTGGAAACGCTTCGCGATTTCGCTCGTGAGCGACTGGTGGCATCAGGCCAGGTAGGATTGGTGCGCCGGAGTCATCTCGACCATTACCTAGCACTGGCCGCCAACTCGGCGCGTGATGAGGGTGGGCCAACCGAAGCGCCCTGGATAGAGCGGTTGGAGCGCGACTATGACAACTTCATAGCGGGCCTCGATTGGGCGCGGAGCAACGATATCGAGGCCTGCCTGCGATTGTGTGGCGGACTCACTTGGTTCTGGCTCGTTCGCGGGCGCTTCAGCGAAGGCCGCCAGCGAATAGCTGACGCTCTCGTAGACGGCGCCGAAATCACAGCCGCGCGGGCTGACGCCCTCCGCTGCGTCGGCCGGCTGGCGTTGCCACAGCGCGATTACGCTGCCGCGATCGCTGCGACCGAGCGCAGCCTGGACATCAGTCGTAAGCTCGACGACCGGCAGGAGATCGGGCGGTGTCTAAATAACCTGGCGGTGTTCGCCATGCATCGGGAGGCCTTCGAGGAGGCACGCCAATACTATGAGGAGAGCTTGGCAGTCTTCCGCGAGATTGGCAACCAACGTGCTCTGGCGATCCTGCTCGGCAATTTCGGCGTGCTCCAGACCGAGAACGGTGCGCTGGAGGAAGGACGCAGGCTGCTGGAAGAGACCATTGAGATTCACCATAACCTCCAGAACGGTGGTCCCGAGGCTGCTTTTCGCGCGGAGCTCGCCGTCAACTACCTTTGTCGGGGCGACCGCGAAGCCGCTCAGACGTGCGCCTTGGAAGGCGTCCGACTGGCTTCGGCGTTGGGTGATCAGACCACTGTCGCCCTATGTCTGGAGGCTTTGGCGTGGCTGGCAGCTGAGAGTGGCCAAGCGGAGACAGCCCTGCGATTGGCTGGGGCTGTCCGTCGGCTGCGTAGGGTGTTAGATGTACTTCCCTCCCCGGTTTCGCAGAAACGGGAGGCCCGGTGGTTGGCGCCGATTCGCTTGCGAATGCCGGAAAGAGCCGAAGGGCTGGAGAGGGAGGGAGAACTGCTGGCGATCGACGACGCTTTCGCTCTCGCGGAAGGTGTCGGCAGCTTCTCGAATATGCCCTCCGGTGGCGGATCGGGTCCATTGTCGTCCGGTTGACGCGTCGTAGCTGCTTCGAGGCTGGCGCAGAGATACAGGGGCGGTCAGCGACGTCGGTGGGGGCCAGGCTGATCCTGCACCGTTGGCCGGTGGCATGTGGCGAGGACAATTACCGGGAAGGCTCGCCGCGCCGTAGACCACTCATTCTCATGGTGTGACCTGGCCGAAAGGGTTCAGCGTAGCCAGTCATCGCAAGCTCGTAGACGGCCTCATAGCCGTCTGCCATGCGGCCCACGTTGAAGCGCTCGGCGACGCTTGCCCGGCACCCCTCCGGATCGATCTCACCAAGGCGCCCAACCAGCTGCGCCAGCTCTTCTGCGGTGTCCCCCAAGAAACCCGTGACGCCAGGCTCGACCAGCTCGCGAGCCGCACCGCGCGGAAACGCCAGCACAGGTGTTCCGGATGCCATGGCCTCGACCATGGCGAGACCGAAAGGCTCGTCCCAGACAATGGGAAAGAGCATGGCCCGGGCCCGGGCGAGAAGGTCCTTCTTCTCCTCGCCGACCACGTTTTGGATCCACGTCACGCGATCACCAAGGTAGGGCTCGATCTTGGTGGCGAAGTACTCACGCGAGCGCAGGTCGGGGTCGACCTTGCCCGCGAGGACGAGTGGTAGGTTCGCCTGGCGGGCAACCTCAATTGCGACGTGCTGCCCCTTGTCGGGAGTAATCCGAGCCAGCTGGAGCAGGAAGTCGTCCTTGTGGGCCGAAAAACGCAGCGACTGAGCGTCGACCGCGTTGTGCACCACCGCGTCCCAGCGGATGTCTTCGCTTCCCACCTTCTGTGCCTCGCTGATCGCCACGAGCCCAATCTCCCGGTCCACCTCGCGGAGAAAGTCATACTCCTTGGGGCCGATCCTGCCGTGCATGGTGGCGACGGCTGGGAACGGGACGCCGAGGGTGTGGGCGAGCATGATGCCGGGGTACTCCGTGTGCTCGTGAACTACGTCGAATTGATCGCCCTTCAGGAACTGGTAGACCCGTCGCAGGTACGTGGCCTCCCGGACCCGCTGGTCGGGCGTGCCAAGGTCATTGAACCAGTCGTCGTCGGCCATAGCTACAACGTTCAACTCGGGATCCGAGCCCTGGCACGCGAAGACAGTGAGGTCATGCCCGCGGTGCAGCAGCTCCCGCCCGAGCAGGTCGACCACCAGCTCGATGCCGCCGTATCCGCGCGGCGGCACCGGTATCCAGGGCGGTGCGACGATAGCGATGCGCAGTCTGCCCATTCCTTGGCTACCAGCTCTCCCAGTGAGTGATGGCATCGAGCGGGATCCGAGGCGCCGGTTTGAAGCCCATGCCGGTGTAGAAGGCCACAGGGGTCAACCCGGTCTGGGTGACGCGGTCGAAGGGGATATTGAGCAGGTCGGCGACCTCGCGCTCGAACGGGAGGTGCAGCGTGGTCCAGGCAGTGCCCAAGCCGCGCGTTCGCGCGGCGAGCATGAAACTCCAGAACGCCGGCAGGACCGAGCCGTAGAGACTCGCCTGAACGGCCGTCGGCGCTCCCTCCGGCGGGCGGCCCATGATGCACGGGATCAGCAGCCACGGGGCTTCGTGCATCCGCTCGCGCAGGTATTGCGACGATGTCCTGACCGCGTCACCGCGCTTGGCCCTGACGTCCCCATCCGGGTAGGTTGGCCCGGGCTGGCTCGCGTAGGCGTCGAACGATCGGCCGTAATAGTCGGCGATGACCTTCTTCTTCGCCGGATCGGAGACGAACACGAACTGCCAGCCCTGGCGGTTGGAACCGGTCGGCGCCTGGACGGCGATCTCCAGGCACTCGAGGAGCAGCTGGCGGGGAACCGGGCGCTCGAAGTCGAGCCGTTTGCGGACGGCCCGGGTCGTCGTCAGAACCTGGTCGGCGGAAAGGCTGGGATTGCTCATCGAGCTAATGGTCCTATCCGTTTCCTTCGGACTCTCCCACGGGCGATTACTCATCGTCGAGGAGATCCGCGAAGCGAGCCCTCGCCGCGGTGCGCCGGGTCGGGATGTGGTCGGAGGGGAACAGTCCAGGCGGTTTCTCGTAGTCCTTGAGGACGAGCCGCGCGACAGTCTGCCTGTGCACTTCGTCGACGCCGTCGTAGATGCGAGCGGCGCGAGCGTGACGGTACATCGCCTCCAAGGGAAGGTCGCCCGAGTAACCGAGGCCTCCGCAGGTCTGGATCGCACGATCGATCACCCTGTGCAGGACCGCCGCTCCAAAGAACTTGATCATGCCGATCTCCTGCCGCGCCGCCTGCTGACCAAACCTGTCCATCTTCCAGGCGGCGTGCAGGGTCATGAGGCGCGCCGCCTCCATCTCCGCCGCGGAGTCAGCGAGGAAGTTCTGGATGGTTTGCTTCGAGGCCAGAGGGCCTCCGAACGCCTCCCGCTGGAGCGCGCGTTCACACATGATGTCGAAGGCTCGCCGAGACTGGCCGAGCCACCGCATACAGTGGTGGATGCGTCCGGGCCCAAGCCTGTGCTGCGCGATCTTGAACCCCTCGCCGCGATTCCCGATCAGGTTGTCCCGGGGAACGCGAACATCCCGATAGTAGACCTCGGTGTGCCCGAAGCCAAACGGCTCGGGATCGCCCATCGTCGGGATGTTCCGGGCCAGGTCCACGCCCCGCGTATCGGTCGGGACCAGCAGCATCGACGCGCGCTCAAACGGTCCTGCTTCGGGGTCGGTCACCACCATCACTATCAGAACGGACGCGACGAGCCCATTGGTGGTGAACCACTTGTGTCCGTTTATGACCCATTCGTCGCCGTCGAGGATCGCGGTTGTCGACAGGTTCACGGGGTCGGACCCGGCGTTCTCCGGCTCGCTCATCGAGAAGCCTGAATAGATCTTCTGGTCGAGCAGCGGGTAGAGCCACTGCTCCTTCTGCTTCGGTGTCCCGAAGAGCGCCAGAACCTCCGAGTTGCCGGTGTCAGGCGCGTTGTTGCCGAAAACCATGGGGCCCCAGAACGAGCTGCCCTCGATCTCATGCATGAGCCCGAGCTTGAGCTGACCCATGCCCTGACCGCCCAGCTCGTGGGGCAGGTGGGTAGCCCACAGGCCGCGCCGTTTGACCTCAGCCTGAAGTTTGCCCACCAGGGCCCAGAAGCGGTCCTCCGGGAGCTGGTCGACGAGAACCTCGAGAGGCCAGACCTCCTCCTTCATGAAGGTCCGCATCCAGTCCAGCTTCACTTGGAATTCTGGTTCGGTTTCGAAGTCCCAGGCCAATTTCAGACGCTTCCTTCTTGAAGCAGACGGATTCCCTCATCGATGAACTCAACTATCGTCTCCGTTCGGCTCTCATACATCGGATCGAGCCGCTTGCCGCGGCGGTGAAGCATCAGGTTATAGCCAAATATGGCTGCGTACTTGTAGTACGTCAGCGCGAGATACCACCAGTATCCTGCCGCATCTGCGCCGTACCAGTTGAGGAGCAGATCGTCGGCGACGTCGACCTGGCCACCACCTGGCACACCGGCGCCTGCCCGTCCGGTGCGGGCGGCCAACGACAAGCAGGCGAGATCCAGCAGCGGCTGTCCCACCTCGGCTATCTCCCAGTCGAGAATCGCCACCACTCGCCTGTCCCTGAACAGCATGTTGCCGAAGTGATAGTCGCCGTGGACCAAGGTAGGCTGAGCAACTGGCGGGAGGTTGGCCGAGAGAAGGGCGGCAAGTGTCGGTGCCCGCCGGGTCAGCTGCTCGGGCGCTCGCTTCATCAGCCACACCCAACGGGTCACCTCCTCGTCCGGCGTCACCGCATGGTCGTCGCCGATGCCAGTCATCTCCAGCGGCAGCGCGTGAATCCTCTGGAGGGCCTCGATCCCGGACAGCGCAACCTCCTCGTCGGACATCAGGCCGGCCACCTTCTCGATGCGCTCCCCGTCGACGGCAGCCATGAGTACGAAGGGGCGGCCGTCGATGATGGACTCCTCACTCATCGCGATAACTTCCGGCACGGGCAGACCCCCGCCGCTGAGCGCCTGCATGATGCGGCCCTGGCGCGGGATGTCGGCGGGACCGGCGATCCGGGCACCAGGCGGCGGCAGCCGGAGGATCCCCTGCTGACCGCCTTCCAGGTGAGTCCGGTACGTGAACCCCGAGTGACCCTCCGGGACGAGGTCGACCGCCAGCACCCGCCGACCGAGTGCCCGTTCGAGGTCATGCTGGATGGTCATCCGTTCAGCACACTAAGGCTCACCCGCAGGGCTCTGTCAATACACTCTGGTGGGTGAGCCGAGGTGCAGCCTGGGAAGGTCATGGCAGCAGGCCGGCCGCGGATGTTGCAGACTGAGCGCTAAGGCGCCCGCCACCCACGTGTGGGCGCGCAGCAGGGAGGTCGAACCATGAACCAGTCCACCGGCGGGGGCAGTGTGGCCCGAGTCACCGAGATCGCGGCACGGTCGGAAAAGAGCTTCGACGACGCCATCCAGACAGCTGTGCAGCGGGCTTCGCAGACGCTTCGAAACGTGAGCTCAGCCTGGGTCAAAGAGCAGAAGGTGGAGGTCAGCAATGGCCGCGTGACTGCCTACCAGGTCAACCTGCTAATTACTTTCGTACTCGAGGGCTAGGCGATCGGGGGAACGTAGGTTCCCCCGCAGCCTCACCTCCTTGAGCGGCCCATCGACGCCTCACCTGAGCCAGAGGTGGGCGGCCACATAAGCGGCGTAGAGCAGCAGCAGTACACCGCCCTGGAGCCGGCTGACACCTCCCCGCCAGAGGAAAACCGCGGCCAGCCAGGTCGCGGCGACGAGGAATGGCCAGTCAAGCGAGCGCGTCAGTGAGGAGACCCGCACTGGAGCCACGACCGCGATGAGACCCAGGTTGAAGAGCACGAAGTAGAGGACTGTTCCCACCAGATTGCCGGCGCTGATGTCTGGCCGGCCCTCCTTGGCCGGGATGGCCTGGCGGATCACCTCCTCTAGCTCGATCGCCGCTGGCGTCACGATCATCCCCACCAGGGCAGCCGGCACAGAGTAGATGCTGATCATCCGTTCGGCGCCGAACGTGACCAGCTCGGCGCCGAGCGCGATGACGCCGATCCCGACCAGCGTGAGGAGTGCGGGAACCCACCACTGCCTCGACTTCTCGGCGCCTTCAAGCGCTTCCCCAGCGGCCAGGAACAGATGCGTGCGAGAGGCGTTGACCAGGTAGCCGAGGGCCAATGCAAAGGCGACCAGCAGTACGGCTCCGGCGATCCTCGAAGTCCTGTCGCCAATCAGCGCCAGGCCGGCGACCAGGGGGGACGCTGCCAGGACCAGCACGACTCCCCTTGGTAGGTCGACTCGAAGGGGAAACAGAACCGCCCCCAGGCCCAGCGCCACACAGGCGACGAAGATCCCACCGCCGAACACAGTCCCCAGAGCGATGTCAGCGGCATCCGCGTGGGCCGCGACAACGCCCACTGCCACATTCTCCGCCTCCAGTCCGGAGAAGATCCCAGCGATCGCGAAGGGAGCCAGGCGCAGCAGCGAAGCGAGACCGACCATGCCCTCCAGGAGTCGCTCGGTCGCCCAGATCACCACCACCACTCCGAGCACGAAGGCCCCGACCGAGAGGGCGAGGTTCTGGATCAGGGCGGGACCTCCTAAGGCTGAAACCGGACGCGTGGGCCGGAGCGGCGCTCGCTAGTGTCGGACCTCAGTGATTCTGGTGACCAGTTGGGAGCCAGCGTCCGGCTGCTCGGGACATCCGCCGCCTTCCTGGTCGCATGTCAAGCGGCTTTCTCAGCTTTCGTTCGATTGCCTTTCCCGATGGCCGCTCGTACGCTCGGCAGCATGACACTCGCTACGGCGCGCACCGACTCAAGTCTCGACAGCCGGCGCTGGATCATCGCCGGGGCGGCCATCGTCATGCAGCTGGCGCTGGGTGCCGTCTACGCCTGGAGCGTCTTTGTCAAGCCGCTGAAGGATCTGAATCACTGGAGCACCACCCAGGTCAGCCTGACCTTCACGCTCGCCATCTTCTTCCTCGGCATCGGCTCCACCATCGGCGGCTTCCTGCTTGACCGGGTGGGCCCACGTCTCATGGGGACGATCGCCGGCATCGTCTACGGAATCGGCGTGATCGGGGCGTCTTTGGGCGCCCGCAACCTGCCGGTCCTCTATCTCTTCTATGGCGTCATCGGCGGCCTCGGTCTGGGACTGGGCTACATAGTGCCAGTGGCCACGCTTGTCAAGTGGTTTCCCGACCGGCGGGGACTCATCACGGGCCTCGCCGTGGGCGGCTTCGGCGCCGGCGCGCTCATCACCGCTCCTGTCGCCACCCAGCTGATAAAGAGCAGCGGCGTGCCCACCACCTTTCTGAGCCTGGGGATTGTCTATCTACTCGTGGTGGTGGTGGCTGCCCAGTTCTATCGCGCCGCCCCGGCCGGCTACGCGCCCGCCGGCTGGCAGCCGTCAGAGGTGCAGAAGACACAGCGGGCGGGTAAAGACTTCACCATCGGCCAGGCGTTGGGGCGCTGGCAGTGGTACTGCCTCTGGCTGATGCTGGCGCTGAACGTGTCAGCCGGCATCATGCTCATCTCGCAGGCGGCGCCCATCGCGCAGGAGGTGACCGGCACCACAGCCCTGGTCGCGGCCGGGCTGGTGGGTCTGATCTCCATCTTCAACGGCGCCGGCCGGGTCGTCTGGGCCACGATCTCCGACTACATCGGCCGCCGCTATGTCTTCCTCACCATGTTCCTGCTTCAAGCGGTGATCTTCTTCGTGCTGCCACTGGCAGTCAGCTACCTGTTCTTCGCGGTCCTGGCGTGCGTGATTGCGCTCTGCTACGGCGGGGGCTTCGGGACCATGCCCGCCTTCGCCGCCGACTACTTCGGGCCCCGCTTCGCCGGTTCGATCTACGGTCTGATGCTGACCGCCTGGGGTGTGGGCGGGATCGTCGGACCGATTCTCATCGCCCAGGTGCGCGATCGAACCGGCCACTACTCCACAGCCATGTACGTCATCGCGGCGGTGATGCTGATCTCGGCGGTGGTGCCGCTCATCATCCGACCGCCGCGCGCTCAAGCGCAGGAGGTGCTCACCGCCCCCGAGCCGGCGGTATGAGGAACCCGCTTGCGCGCTGGCCGGCCGCCCGCCAGCTGACCGGTCGCGATCGCACCGGCCGGGGCGAGGCGGCGCGCTCCCAGCGCACGATCGAGCTGCAACCCCGCACCCACCAGGCTGACCGCGTCGTGCAGTCCATCTGTCCGTTCTGCGCTGTCGGCTGTGGGCAGCGAGTCTATGTCCAGAACGAGGTCGTCACGCAGATCGAGGGCGACCCGGACAGCCCCATCTCACGCGGCCGGCTCTGTCCCAAGGGCGCCGCCAGCCGCAACCTGGTTCAGTCACCCCTACGCGAGTACAGGGTGAGATACAGGCGGCCGTACGGGACTGAGTGGGAGGACCTGTCCCTCGAGCGAGCTGTCGACATGATCGCGGATCGAGTGATCACCGCGCGGGCGGAGGGCTGGCAGGACCATGATGCCGACGGCCGCTCTCTCAACCGCACCCTCGGCGTCGCCAGCCTGGGCGGCGCCACCCTTGACAACGAAGAGAACTACCTGATCAAGAAGCTCTTCACAGCGCTCGGCATCGTCCAGGTCGAAAACCAGGCCCGCATATGACACAGCGCCACTGTCCCCGGTCTGGGGACAAGCTTCGGTAGGGGCGGCGCCACCACCTTCCTCCAGGATCTCCAGCACTCCGACTGCATCCTCGTGATGGGGTCGAACATGGCGGAGAATCACCCCGTCGGCTTCCAGTGGGTCATGGAGGCGAAGCTCAAGGGCGCGCCCGTGATTCACGTCGATCCTCGGTTCACGCGAACCAGCGCCAACGCCAGCTTCCATGTGCCCATTCGGGCCGGCAGCGACATCGCCTTCCTGGGCGGCATAGTCCACCACATCCTGGAGACCGACAGCTGGTTCAAGGACTATGTCCTGCCCTACACGAACGCGGCCAACATTGTGGGCGAGAAGTTCCGCGACACCGAGGACCTGGATGGCCTGTTCAGCGGCTGGGATCCTGCCAAGGAGGGCTACGACACCGCGAGCTGGCAGTTTGCGGGAATGGCCAAGGCCAATTCAGCCCCGGAGGGCCAGGGCAGTGCCGCCAAGGCGGAGCCCAGCGGCGGCCTGGGCGGCGGTCTGGCCGACGCCGAGCCCGAGCGAGACGAGACGCTGCAGCATCCGCGCTGCGTCTTCCAGCTGCTGAAGCGGCACTTCAGCCGCTACACGCCGGAGATGGTGGAGGAGCTGACGGGTGTCCCCCGGGAGCGCTTCGTCCAGGTGGCCGAGCTGCTCTGCGCCAACTCAGGGCGTGAGCGCACGTCGGCCATCGTTTATTCGGTCGGCTGGACCCAGCACACAGTCGGCGTCCAGCTCATCCGCACTGCCGCGATCATCCAGCTCCTGCTGGGCAACATTGGCCGGCCTGGCGGCGGCATCATGGCGCTGCGCGGACACGCCAGCATCCAGGGCTCGACCGACATCCCGACCCTCTACGACCTGCTGCCTGGCTACATCCCAATGCCGCACGCCGAGGATCAAGACCTCCAGACCTATCTCGACGGCCACGTGAAGAGCGGCGGTGGCTGGGCCAGACTGGACAGCTACCTGATCAGCCTTCTGAAGGCGTACTGGGGCGAGGCGGCCACGCCCGAGAACGACATGAACTACGGCCGCCTGCCGCGCATTGACAAGGACCACTCGACCTATCGCACGGCCATCGCAATGCTGGAGGGCAACGTCAAGGGCTACTTCCTGCCTGGTGAGAACCCCGCGGTCGGCTCCGCCAACGGCAAGCTGCAGCGGGCCGCGATGGCGCAGCTGGACTGGCTCGTGGTGCGGGATCTGTTCCTGATCGAGAGCGCCACCTTCTGGCAGGACGGGCCGGAGGTGGCCGGCGGCCAAACTCGGCCTGAGGACTGCAAGACTGAGGTTTTCTTCCTGCCGGCGGCTGCCCACACGGAGAAGAGCGGCAGCTTCACCAACACGCAGCGGCTGGTGCAGTGGCACCACCAGGCGATCGAGCCGCCCGGAGACTGCCGCAGCGAGCTGTGGTTCTACTACCACCTGGGCCGCGTCATCCGCGAGAAGCTGGCCGCTGCCAAGGACCCGCGCGATCGGGGAATTCTGGAGCTGACCTGGGACTACGGAGCGTCAGGTCCAAAGGCCGAGCCCAGCGCCGAGGCTGTTCTGCGGGAGATCAACGGCTGGGATCAGAGAGGGCGCCCGCTGAGCGGCTTCGCCGAGCTGAAAGCCGACGGCTCCACGGCATGCGGCTGCTGGATCTACTCAGGGATCTATGCCGACGGCGTGAACCAAGCCGCGCGGAAGAAGCCGGGCAGCGAGCAATCCTGGGTGGCACCGGAGTGGGCCTGGGCCTGGCCGGCCAACCGCCGTCAGCTTTACAACCGAGCGTCAGCAGACCCGGCCGGAAACCCCTGGAGCGAGCGCAAGCGCTATGTCTGGTGGGACGCCGAGCGGGCTGAGTGGCAGGGCGATGACGTGCCCGACTTCAACCGCACCAAGGAGCCCCAATACCAGCCGGGCGAGGGCGCCAGTGGCGACGCCGCGCTGTCCGGCGACGCGCCCTTCATCATGCAGGGGGATGGCCGCGGTTGGCTTTACGCGCCCTCCGCGGTCCTGGACGCCCCGCTGCCGCCGCACTACGAGCCGCACGAGTCACCCGTCCGCAACCGCCTCTACGAGCAGGAGGCGAACCCGATGCGGGAGATCTACAACCATCCGCTCAACCCTTACAACGAGGACCCGGAGAAGTACCCGTTTGTAATGACCACCTATCGCCTGACCGAGCATCACACGGCCGGCGCCATGAGCCGCAACGTGCCTGTGCTGAGCGAGCTCCAGCCTGAATTCTTCTGCGAGATCAGCCCCGAGCTGGCCGAGCTTCGGGGCCTGGAGCAGGGCGGCTACGCGGCGATCATCACTGCCCGCGGCCGGATCCATGCCCGGGTCATGGTGACCGATCGCATAGCGCCGCTGCAGGTGGCCGGCAAGACCCTCCATCAGGTGGGCCTGCCCTACCACTGGGGCCAGCGCGGCCTCACGCGCGGCGACTCGGCCAACGACGCGTTCCCCATAGTGCTCGATCCCAACGTGCACATCCAGGAGGTGAAGGCGGCCACCTGCGACATCCGGGCGGCGGAGCGACCGAAGTGGCCGTAAGCAGCGGCCCGCCGCCCTATCCCGGCGAGGTCTTGGTCCAGCCGGTAGCGGGGGACGAGGTGGGCTTCTTCACCGACAGCTCCATCTGCATAGGCTGCAAGGCCTGTGAAGTCGCCTGCAAGCAGTGGAACAACGTGCCGGTGGACGACATCCGCTACCTGAACAGCTCCTATGACAACACAGGCGAGCTGTCCGCCAACAGCTGGCGGCACGTGAGCTTCTTCGAGCAGAAGCGCGACGGCGGAGTCGCCTGGCTCATGAACTCCGATGTCTGCAAGCACTGCAAGCACGCCGCCTGCCTGGACGTCTGCCCCACCGGCGCCATCTTCAGGACCGAGTTCGACACGGTGGTCGTGCAGGCCGATGTCTGCAACGGCTGCGGCTACTGCATTCCCGCCTGCCCATTCGGCGTGCTGACCCGACGCGAGGGCGTGGTCGATCAGCCGGCTGAGACGCACGTTGCCCAGAAGTGCACGATGTGCTACGACCGGCTCAAAGGGGGGGACGAGCCGGCTTGCGCCCAGGCCTGCCCCACCAAGTCGATCCAGTTCGGCCCGCTGCCCGCTCTGCGGGAGCGAGCGCAGCGTCGCTTGGACGTGCTGCACCAAGAGGGGGTTGACTCGGCGCGGCTTTACCTGGCTGACCAATCAGACAATGAGATCGGCGGCGCCGGCGCGTTCTTCCTGCTCCTCGATGAGCCGGCCAAGTACCGCTACCCCGAACGTCCGATCACGCCCACCAAGCGCCTTGGGGGCATGTGGCTGGCGGCGGCCGCGGCGGCCGCGGTCGCTCTCGCCGGCGTGGGCGCAGCGGCGGCAAGCGGCCGCCGTTGACAGCGCAGACAACCGCTGAGGGGGGCTACTACGGCCGCCCGGTCCTGAAGGAACCCGTCTGGAAGCCGGAGGTGGCCGTTTACTTCTGGCTGGGCGGGCTGGCCGGAATTTCGGCGGTGCTCGGCTTTGCGGCCCGGCTTTCCGGGAACGACCGTCTGGCGCGGAGCGCCTGGTTCACAGCCTTTGCGGCGCTGCTGCCGTGCCCGCCGCTGCTCATAGTCGATCTGGGCAGACCCGAGCGTTTCTACAACATGCTGCGCGTCCTGAAGCCGACCTCTCCCATGAGCATGGGCACGTGGGTTCTCACCGCGTTCGGTGGGGTTACCGCCGCGGCGGCCGCGGGTGAACTGCTGGGCGGCATCTTTGCCACCCTCGGCCGGGTGGCCGAAGGCGCAGCCGCGCTGCTGGGGCTGCCGCTGGCGACGTACACAGCTGTGCTGCTGGCTGATACGTCGGTTCCGGTCTGGCATCACGCGCGCCATCACCTCCCCTTCGTTTTCGCCGGCAGCGCCACCGCCAGCGCGGGCGCGGCGGGCGCGATCCTCACCCCCTCTCAGCATTCACGACCGGCTCGCCTGGCGGCGATCTTCGGGGCGCTGCTGGAGCTCGGCGCGGCGTTTGCGATGGAGCGGCGGCTGGGCCCCGACGCCCGCCACTACCACGAGGGCGCGGCGGCGCGACCGGCCCAGGCGGCGCGCGCGTTGACAGGCGCGGGCGCGGCGCTGATGACTCTGGGCGGCAGGCGGCCGGTGGCGATGGCCGCGGGAGTGCTGCTCCTGGCGGGCTCGCTGGCCGAGCGGTTTGCAGTCCTGAGGGCCGGCCCCAGCTCGGCCCGAGCCACCGCCGACGGAGGCACAGTCCGGGGCTAACAGTCCTGACTTCCTGGCGGTTTAAAACTGGCCGCCGCTTACTGCCACAAGGGCAGCCACGCCCAAGCCGACGAGGGCGAGGACGGCGATGGAGTCAGGGCCCATCCGCAGCCACTGCCGGGTGGGGCGGAAAGCATGCCCACCCCGTAGACAGTGGTCAGCAGGATGCCCAAGCAGGCCAGCAAGACGTCTGTGTACTGGGCCGTTCCCAGCACTGACTGGCCACTCAGGAGGCAACCTATCCATGGCTGGGCAGACTACTGGCCGCTGGGTCTACAGGCGCGAGCGGGCGGCCCAGAGCTCGGGGAAGAAGCGTTTGTCGAGACGTGAGCGCAGGTAGCTGGAGCCGGTCGAGCCGCCGGTACCTGTCTTACTGCCGATCTGGCGCTCGACCATCTGCACGTGCCGCGCCCGCCAGAGGCTGAAGGTCTGATCGTGCTCCAGCAGCGATTCGGAAAGCTGGAAGAGGTCCCGGCGGGAGTGATCGTTGAAGAGGCTCTCGATGCTGGAACCGCTCGCCTTCAGCAGGGCGGCAAACGCATCCGCCAGAGACGGCTCCGCCAAGCGGCGCTCCAGGCGCGCTCTCTCCCCGCTGTCAGTCTCCAACCGCCGCAGATAGGCCGGATCCTTCAAGCCCGAAAGGAACTCGATCTCCCGGAACTGGACAGACTGGAAACCGCTGGCGGGCGCCAGGCGGTGGCGAAACTGGAGGAAGTCCTGCGGCGCCATGGTGTCCAGCACATCGACCTGATGGATGAGCAGACTCTCGATGACCGTCACGCGCCTGAGCCGCCACTGGCTGGTCAGGCAGTCGCCCGCCTGCATCGCCTGCCGGGCCCCCTCCAACTCGTAGAGGATCAGCTTGAACCACAGCTCATAGGCCTGATGGATGGTGATGAAGAGCAGCTCGTCGTGCGCGTCAGTCAGCGGCTGCTGGAGCTGAAGCAGTTCAGCGATCTTGAGATAGCTGCCGTAGCTGAGCCGGCGGTCCTCCTCACCGAAGCTGGGTCCGCCGCCGCTGGCGGCGCGACTCTCAGGAGGCAGCCCGCTCATCGCGCCACGGCCGCGGCCCAGCGCTCACCCTGAGCTGCCCAGATCGCCTGCGCCCAGGCGGCGTACTGCGCCTCGCTGGGGTGCAGACCGTCGTCAGAGAGCCAGCCAGCCTCAGAGCGTCGACTGATGGGAACCACGTCGGCAAAGAGCATGCCACGCTCTTCGGCCTCCTGGCGCGCCACAGCGTTGACAGCGTCCAGCTGTGCACGAATCACCGCAGGAGCGCCGAACTGCCCGGCAGCCGGCGTCGATGACCAGTCTGGAACTGAAACTGCCAGAACCGCCCGGCCTGGCACGCCCGCCCTGAGCACCGCTTCGTAGATGGCTGTCAGGTTGTCGCGATAGCGGGCGAGCGGCCAGCCCTGGACCACGTCGTTGGCACCTATCAGGACGCTCACCAGATCCGGTCGCGAGCGCAGCAACGGCAGCTCCTCCCGGATCAGGTCGACTGTCGTATAGCCGTTGACCGCCGGGTTGGTGAGTCGCACCGGAGAGCGCAGTTTGGCCTCCAGCCTGGGCACCAGCAGCGCGGGGAAGGCGCGGGCGGTCGTGGTGGCGCCGGTGCCAATCGTGTAGGAATCGCCCAGAGCGAGGTAAGTGAGTGCATCTCGGGCCGGCATGCCCGCTCCACAATAGGGATGGTTAGAGCAACCTAGGCGGCCAAGCCCCTGACGGCGGCCTTCAGCGGCGGTGACCGGATTTGACGGCGTCGAACAGCAATCGACCCCAGCCGGCTGCTCTTGGCCGCCGGCGCTGGCGGCCACGTCCGTATCTGCGAGCTTCTCGGGCCACCAGGCCCGGATCGGCCAGGAGCGCGCTGGCAGCACCCTCCGGACCGGCCGGTAGACCTCCCTGCTCCAGGTCGAGCCAGAGGCGCGTCAGCGTCAGATAGATGTCGGCCTCCGTCCAATCCGGCAGGCGGCGTTGGACCTCACGGGCAGTGACGACGTCCATCAGTGGCCGGTAGACGGTGTCGTACCAGCTCGCCGCCGCCTCGCTCAGCGGGACCTCCCGGCCGGTCTTCAGTGCGAGAAAGTAGCGGTGACCCTGGATGTGATCGAGGATGACGTCGTAGCGGCCCAGCTGGCTGCAATCGAGTCGCGCCCGAGGCCGGGTCCTGTCAAGCCCTGTCTTCTCCAGGAAGTCGGCGTATTCGGCCGCCCTGAGCAGCTCCTCTGCATTCAGCTCGTCCGCGACTGGCACGCGAGTCTTGAGCTCGACCACCCTCGCCGTCAGCTTCGTCCAGCCAAGGTGCCGGGCGACTGAGACCTGGTGGTGACCCTTCCTGACAAAGTAGGACTTCCCCACCAGGTAAACCTCGATCGGTGGCATCTCGTCGCCGCGTTCCATCCGCTGGTAAAGCTGTACCCAACGCTGGCGCAGATGGCGGCTGCGGGGAAGGAAGGAGGGATCGAAGTCGGGTGAGTACGTCTCGGCGCCCTTGATTTGGGTCAGCGGGATCTCGCGCACCCCCAGGTCGCGCTCGCCTGCGCTCCCGACCGCGTCCACCACCTCGCGCAGTTGGGGCACGGCGGGCGTGCCTGGGTCCAGGGGAGCACCGAGTTCCTGGTTCTCGGCTTCTCGGCGCTCCTCTCGAAACTCCAGTTCGGCGCGGACGGGAGCGGGGACTTCGCGGGCCCGGCGATCGCCCAGCCGGCGAAGGATCCGCGCCACCAGCTGGCGATCCGGTTGAACCTGATTCGGCGGTCGCCAGCCTTCCACGTCGCTGAGGAGATCGCCCAGCGCCGCGGCGAGCGCAGCCGCGTGAAGGTCCTGCGGAGCGGCGACCGCAAACCGAGCCACCTCCTGGCGCGCCGTCGCTACGGCGTGGCGGACTTCCCGGCCGCCCAGCCGCCGCTCCACCGCATCGACCACTGCGGCGCCCGCTGCCAGCAGATGCGGTCGAGCCTGGCGCCACCTATCGGAATCGTCGTCAGTGGCAGGGGCCTGGGCCGCCTGCCTCGCCAGCGCTCGGACCGTGCGGTACAGATAGGCGACCAGCCGGAGACGATCCTCGAGGCGGCTCAAGTCATGGATGCGGCCAAAGTGCCAGGGGTTCCAGCGCAGGGCGTCCTCCGCCTCGCCCACGTCGGACACCGCTTCGTCCGCCCGCTCGCTGTGATCGCGCACGCGCCTGCGGTTGGCCTCAGCCTCGGGCGTCCCCGCCAGCTCCAGCGTGCGCTGGACGTCGGTGCGCAGGTCCACGCTCACTCGGCGGAAGGCCTGGCGAAGGCCGCGGACAGGGTTGGGCGGCCAGATGAGTGCTGCCACGGCGATCCCCACAGCGCCGCCCAGCGCCGTCTCCCAGAGGCGGTCGATGTTGTCCGCCCGGCCCGAGGCCAGCACCAGCAGAGCAGAGACGGCTATCTGGTTGTTGAAGCCTTGGCGGGACACCTTGAGCCAGCCGCCCATCAGCATGCAGATGAAGATGACCCCGGCCAGCACCAGCGACGAGACGCCCAGGAAGTGCTCCGCCAAGAGCCCCAGGGCCAACCCGGCAGCCACGCCGAGCAGGAATTGGACGGCGTTGAGAAGCGAGCCGTAGGCGTGTCCCTGCATGAGGATGATCACAGCCAGCACGGCCGCGAAGGGCCGCTGATTCAACGGCTGGCCAAGAGCCCAGACGAGTCCGGAGGCGAGCGCAACCTTGAGCGACTGCACAGCCAAGGGCGACAGGAAGCTGGGTGGCTCGGCCAGCCGCCAGGCGACCCTCTGGAAGCGTCTCATCACATGTACTCCTTCTACCAACCCACCTGGCAGCGGCGGCAGGCGCCGAAGCCACCGGCCGCGAGGGCTGGCTCTAGGTTCGAAAGGACCGAGCGCTGACGGATGTGGTCAGACTGGGTTCGATGGACGCTTCCCGCTTCCTCTTCGTCGGCGCCTACACGGAGGCGAACACGCAGCCCTCCGGGCACGCCGAGGGCATCTGCGTTTTTCGCAGAACAGCGGAGCCGGATCAGCTCGAACTGGTGAGCATTGCCCGCGAGGCGCGCAATCCATCCTTTCTGGCGCTCCATCCCAGCGGTCGCTTTCTGTACGCAGTCAATGAGCTGGAGCAGGGGTCGGTCAGCGCGTTCGCAGTTGCGCAGGACGGCCGGCTCCGCCTCTTGGCCGAGCAGTCGAGCGGCGGCTCGGCGCCGGCACACCTGAGCGTCGACGCCAGCGGCAGCTCCGTTCTGGTCGCCAATTACGTGAGCGGCAGCTGGGCTGTTCTGCCCATCCGGAGTGACGGCGGTCTGGAGGCGCTCAGCGACCTCTGGCAGGCGAGCGGATCGGGCCCTGACCGAAAGCGCCA
The DNA here is from genome assembly GCA_003244185.1 of Candidatus Dormiibacter spiritus. Taxonomy (GTDB): domain Bacteria; phylum Chloroflexota; class Dormibacteria; order Dormibacterales; family Dormibacteraceae; genus Dormiibacter; species Dormiibacter spiritus. The sequence goes on from QHBT01000065.1 coordinate 22,258, forward strand.
GGAAGGCCCGCACGCCCATTTCGTGACCCAGGTACCCGGCAGCTCGTTGGTGCTCGGGTGCGATCTGGGCTGCGATCGCATCCGGCTCTGGCGCCTGATCGAAGCGCCCGGTCGACTGGAAGCGGCCGCCCCGGACAGCTGGGTGGCGAGGCCGGGCTCGGGCCCCCGCCACGCCTGCTTCCACCCCGCCCTACAGCTGATCTACGTCGTGAACGAACTCGACTCCACTGTCGACGTCCTGGCTCAGGAGCCCGGCGGCCTCAGCCATCGGCAGACGGTCACCTGCTTACCGTCTGGTTTCAGCGGCGAAAGCACAGCCGCCGAGATCGCTCTGCATCCTTCGGGCCGACACCTCTACATCTCCAACCGCGGCCATGACAGCGTCGCGGCATTCGCCGTCGACCCCGACCGAGGTGATCTGACGCCTGCCGGCTGGTGGCCAAGCGGAGGCAAGAATCCGCGGTCGTTTGCCATCGAGCCCGAGGGCAGCGTCCTCTACGCGGCCAACCAGGACGCGGACGCGATAGTGTCCTTCGCCATTGACCGCAGCAGCGGCCACCTGAGCCAGCTGGGGCAGGCCGCAACCGCGCCCAGCGCGGTCTGCCTGCTCTTCGACGGCTCCGGCCGCCGGCTCGGGGCGTCTACTTGAGCGCGCCGACGATCTGAGTGAACTTGCCCTGGATCGCAGTGCCAAGCTGTGTGAGCACCACGATCACCACCACAGCCACCAGAGCCAGGATCAGCCCGTACTCGACCATGCCCTGCCCGCGCTGACGGGCGCGATCGGAGACCGGAAGCGGCCTCAGCATCAATTCAGCGAGCAATCCGGGCATTGCCCACAGCTTCCCTAGAACGCGATCCCCCCGCATTTGAGCACCTTTATCTTCAAGCGAATCACCGACGACGGGGAAGACTATACACCAGTCCTCCGGGACAAACGGCGGACAGCGGCGAGTGGGACAGTCTAAGCTAAGAGGGAGATGAGGCGTGAAGTGGTCCGCACCCTACTGGTGGTGGCCGAGCGGCCCTACTTGTGGGCCGCCGTCAGGGAGTTGGTCGGCCCGGAGCTTGCGCTCGTGCGGCAGACGCGCCCGACTGATCTGGCCGCGGCCTGGCACCAGGCAGATCCCTGGCCCTGGCTCGTGGTGGGGGGCGCCGCGCATGTGCCGGCCGACCTGACGGAGCTGGTGCAGGAGCTGCCGGTGCCGGTTTGGTGGCTGGGTGAGCCGCAGGGCGAGTTGCCCCCCGGCACCCTGCAGTTCTCAGCCTGGGCCCAGTTGGAGACGAGACTCCGGGCATTGAGCGGGCCCGTCCTGGGACTTCAGTTCGCCCCTCTCCGCGGTCTGAAGACACCGGCCGGGTATCTCACGCGAGGGACAGCCGACCTGGAGGGATTGATGGCCGCTTATCCCCGTGCCCTACCTCGCTTTCGCACCTTGCGCAGGGCCCGCCAAACAGTGCAGCGTGCGGGCGCCGGCTGTGCAGTGAGCGTGGCCCAGGGAGACGTGAGACTGGCACCCGTCGGGGAACACACATAGAGGAGGATTGTGGTAGCCGAAAATCAGACGCACCGCAAGCGACGAAGGCAGCTTTCGATGGCTGAATCCACCGGCGCCCGGCCGGAGGTGCTGGTGTTGGAGGACGATCCCGAGCAGCTCCAGCAGCTGGCGCAGGCGATCCGGGAGGCGGGCCTGCTCCCACTCGTCGCCGAGCACCCCCGCAAAGCGCTGGCCCTACTTCACACGGGCCGGCCCATCCTGGCAGTGATCGACCTCGACATGTCACTGGCAGAGAAGACCGGCTATACGGTCGAGCAGGTCCTGGAGCGGCTGCTGGAGGACTTCGGCGCCTGCACCCCGATCATCTACTCGGCCCACGTGGACCGCATCGAGCAGCGAGAGCGGGTGGCGCGAATTCATCCCTACGCCCAGATCCAGGACAAGAAAGAGGGGCTGGCCGCGCTGATCGAGAGGCTGGGCAAGATGCTTCAGGCGAGCTTGGGCGATCTCGTGGTCAATTCCGGCCGCGTGCACCATCAGCCCAGCGGAAAGCGCTTCAAGCACCGTGTGGCAGTGGCCCTCGTGGTGGCCACCAAGCTCCACCGTGACGTCCGCCTGGACGAGACCGAGGCGCGGGCGGTGCGCCGGTTCAGCCGCTGGTTGGACGAGGAGGTGGGTTCGGAGATTCAGGTACGCCCGTTCCGGAACCGGCACTACGACCTCGCGCCGCGAGCCGAGCCAGCCGGGACCGACCAGGACAGCTCTCCCGCGCTGCCGCGGCAGGGAGCCGACAACCAGGTCCTCATAGTCGACGGCGACGCCGATCAGCGGGCGGTGCTGGAGGGTATGGTCCGCCTGCTTCACCTGATGCCGCTGGTAGCCGCGACCGCGGCTGAGGCCGAGCGCATTCTGCTCGTCCACCGGCCAGTGCTGACCCTTGTCAACGTCGAGGCGAAGGGCAGAGCGGCTGCCGCCCTGGATGACCTGATCACGTATCTCTACGAGTCCTTCGGTGACTGCCTGGTCCTGGCCTACTCGAAGGACCTGAACTCGGTCAGGCAGCGGAGCCGGCTGGAGGAGCTGGACGCCAGCGTCCTGGTCCAGGACACCAGCAGTGGTTTGGAGGGCTTGCGCGAGCGGCTGGGCAAACTGGTCAGGGCCCGTTTCGGCGACATCTACAGCGAAGGCGGCCGGGTGTGGCATGAGAAGACGGGTAAGACCTATGCCCACCGCATCGCCCTGACGCTGCTGATGGCCGCCCGCGAGCAAGAGGTCGAGGTGGTGTTGGATCAGGCGGAGGGCCGTGCTGCACGACGGCTGCACAAGTGGCTGGAAGCAGTCGGTTCAGACGTGCGAGTCCGCCACAAGTACAACACCTACTACCTTGTGCTTGAGCCGGCTCAAGCCAGGCGCCGCGCGGGAACGAAGGCGGCTCAGGCGGCGCAGCCGAAGAAGCGCGGGCGCCCGCGGAAGGTGCCTGCCGTGGCCGGCGCCTGAGGCCTAACTTTGCGACTGGACAGGACCGACGTCGGCCAGCTGCCGCTAGCGACAGCTCTGCTGTCGGCCGACCGGACCGTCCTGGCCCGATCACCTGAGTGGTCAGGCGCGACGCCCGGCAGCGTGGTGTATCACGCTGGGCTGAGCAAGTTGATGGTGGCGCCGGCCACTCCCACTCCGCCGGGCCTGGACGCGCTGATGGGGCGATTGCTGGGCGCGCTCGAAGCTGCGCTGCCTGCGCTCGACGGTGAGTCAGCGCGGCGGGTCAGGGTGTTGCAGGCAGGCCTCGAACTCATCTCCGGCCGGCCACTCTCCGAGGCTGACATGGGGACGACGTCGGATGTCCTGGCGCTGGCTGAGTCTGCCATCCGAATGCGCGCGCCCGACTTGGACGTCGAGGTGCAACGGGAGCAGCGACCCCAGGCTGTGCCGGCGCCGGCCACCATCGCGCTCGCGCTCGTCCAGTTCGCCGTCAACGCGAAACAGCACGAGTTCATGGATGCTGCCCAACTGCGCCCCGTGCGCAGCGTGCGGCTGCGAGTGGGATCAGGCCCTGCCTTCTACGTCGAGTGGCCATCAGAGGAGGTGGCCGGAGCTCAGGTGAGCACAGCTCGGCATCAGCGGGCTAGGCTGCGTTGGGGCTGGGGCTATGTCCGACTGGCGGCTGACGCTCTGGGCGGGGTGGCGCTCCCGCCGGGCCTGACGAATCCGGGCTGGGAGGGTGCCGGTTTTTCGATCGGCAGCCGACTGCTGGCTCTGCCGGTGGCGTGCTTTGAAGGTGGCCGGAGGGTGCGCTGCACAGCGAGCTGGGAACAGGAGACTGGCTTTGCTCACACGGCGAGCCAGCGTCTCGTCGAGGAGAGCCTGGCCGGCGCAATTGAGGCAGCCGCCGCCGCGCCGGGCGCCATCGTGTACCGGGATCTCTTCTGCGCCCGGCGCAGCGGCGAGCGAACCTGGGTGGCGCTGCCGCCCGAGACGGGCACCAACCGCATCAAGGACGTGCTGCGCGGTCTAGATCACGAGCGAGTTCTCTGGGCGGCACCGGAACCACATGCGACGCGCGTACAGGCGCTCAGCCTGATCCTCGCCCGGCGGGCAGGCCAGGAGTGGCCGCTCTTCGACGCCGCGAGCTTCGGTCAGGCATTCTCGGGAGCCTGCCAGGCGCTGGGGCTGGAGAAACCCGATCTGAGGGGAGCCACTCTCTATCCAGACGGCCGGGTGGCCGCCTTTCTGCTGGCCGAACTCGGAGGCCGGCTGCGCGTAAGCCAGGGCACGCTGGTCTTCGATGTGCCTCCGGGCGCGGTCGACGACCCTCTGCTTGGTGTGCTCGAACCGGGCGGCCGCCTTACGCCAGAGCTTGATCAGCTCTTCAACTGACCGTCCTTAACAGGCTGACATCGGGTGGTTGCCTGGCTAGCATGAGCGGCGCATGAAGTCCAGTCCTCCCGCCGCGGCGGCCCAGGTGGCTCGGGTGGCGAATGCTGCGGATATTCCCGTGCGGGTGGTTCCGTCCAGACGGAGGCGCCGGACAGTCTCGGCGCGCATGGTGGAGGGCGTGCTGGAGGTCCGGGTGCCGGCCTGGATGCCCTCAGCTGAGCGTCAGCGTTGGGCGGAGCGAATGCGCCTTCGGGTTGAGCGGCAGCGCCGCCGCGCCAAGCCTGGAGACAGGGAGCTGGAGGAGCGGGCTCGAGAGTTCAACCGACGCTATTTCGCCGCCCGGCTGAGCTGGACCTCGATCGCCTTTGCCGAGCAGAATCGGCGCTGGGGCTCGTGCAGCCCCGATTCGGGTCTGATCCGTCTCTCGAGCCGGTTGGCCGAGGCGCCGGGTTGGGTGCGTGATTACGTGCTCGTGCACGAACTGGCGCACCTGCTGGAGGCCAATCACGGCCCCCGTTTCTGGGAGATGGTGAGCGCCTATCCGCTCTATGAGCGAGCCCGCGGCTACCTGATAGCCCTCGATCACGCCGCCGGCGGGAGCGACGAGCCGGCCTCGGAGATCGACTGATCGCCGTTTTGGGCCCTGGAGGTTCCGATCACCTGACCGGTCGGTGGGGTGGCGATTTAGCGGGTTGGGGTGATCGGGATGGCTTCGATCTGGCCCACGTATACCGGGCGCGGCTCGGTGGAGACGACTACGTCGTCCAGGCTGGTGGGGACCGCGTCGTGATGCAGACCGTAGGAGTCCAGGTAGAAGACCTCGGCTGAGATCGCGTAGTGCTCGTGAGCGACCACGTGGTACCTCTGGTCGGGGTGGCGGCTCTCGCTGATCTCGCGGTACTTGTGGGCGGTGAGGGAGTCGTGGACGCCACACTGCGGCGCGGGAGCGGTCTCGCTGTCGTCCCAAGGGTCGTCGAAGTCCCACTGGGTCTTGACGAACTGGATGGTAACGACGAGGGTATAGAAGACGGCTCGCCCGCCGGGGCCGCTGGGCGGACCGCCGTAGGATCCTGACGACAGCGCTGCTTGGCATGTCGAAAAGCACCTCGTCTGACTTGCCCGGCGTCTGAAGGACGATATGAGCCGGTCCATTAGCGCTGTAAACCCAGCCGTGATCGCCAGCAACCAGACCATCGTGTACGGCAATCTGCCGAACAGGGTCAGGAATCGGCACGGCAACAAGACTCGTCAGCCGAAGGTTCATTATCACTTTGACCGTTCCGCCTTCCCGATCCGCGCGATCGAGAAATTGCAGACTGGTTCCAAACTCCTGGTTTTCAAGTCCTGGAGATACCATTACAGGGCTGCGCAGCAGGCTTGCTCCGCGATTGGCAAGAGCCCAGTCATCGAGCGCATCCCAGCGTTCTACTGCCTCCGCTTCGTTTCGCAGCTGCTGCGGCGTCAAGAGGCCGTTCGTCTTGTCTGTAACTTGTACCGTCGGTATGGCCAGATCGGCGGGAGGACAGACGGTGATCTGGCGCTTGGCTAGTTCGGCGCAGCGGTCGATCGCCGGAGTCGGTCTGGGCGTTCGGGAGGGGGTCGGGCTCGGAGCGTTGGCGCTACCCCCGCCGCACGCCACCGCCACACCCACGAGCAGCAACGCCAGGCCCAAACTGGCCCGACGAAGCTGGTTCTGCACCCACCGCTGACCACCCTGACCCGAACCCATAGCCCCCACCGCCGAAGATCTTATCTCAAGCAGACGTACAAGACGCGGACAAATTCTGGGACCTCCGATCAGCCCTCAGGGCGTCAGAACGATCTTGGTAGCCTCCCGCTTGTCGAACAGCCGGTAAGCCTCCGTCGCCTCGTCCAGCTTCATCCGATGGCTGATGATCCGCTCGGGCTGAAGGCGTCCCGCCGCGATCAGCTCCAGCAGTTGAGGCATATAGGCGTGAACATTGGCGCAGCCGGAGCGGAAGGTTAGATCCCGCGTCCAGGCCTCGAGGTAGGGAAAGTCGGCGGTCGTCTTGTTCGGCACGCCCACCGAGGAGACCGTACCGCCGCCGCGGCAGCAGTTGAACGCCGTCTCGATGGCCTGCATATGCCCTACGCACTCGAGGACAGCGTCGGCCCCCGCTCCCTCAGTGGCCGCCTGGATCACCGCCTGGGGGCTGGTCTCCCGGGAGTCGATAGGAGTTGCACCCAGCTCGCCGGCGAGCCGCAGGCGCGGCTCCACCATGTCGACGCAGTAGACGCGAGCCGGGCCGAACAGCTGGGCGCACATGACCGCCATCAGACCAACCGGACCAGCGCCGATAACCGCCACTGTGTCACCTGGAGTTATGAGCCCCCGCTCGGCCGCGAAGTAGCCCGTGCTCAGGATGTCGCCGACGAAGAAAGCCTGCTCGTCCGCCACCCCGGGTGGGATGAGCGCCAGGTTCAGATCGGCGTTGGGCACCACGCAGTATTCAGCCTGTCCCCCGCCGAGATCACCGAACAGCTCGCCGTGACCGAAGATGGCCCGCTCCACGCACTGCGCCCACCAGCCCCGGCGGCACAGGCGGCAGCGACCGCAGGCGGCAAAGAAGGCAGCGACGACGCGGTCACCCGGAGCAATGCGGCCCACCTCAGCGCCCACGGCCTCCACCACCCCCACGAACTCGTGGCCCAAGACGGCCCCCTCATTCACCGGGCTGTGACCGTGGTAGATGTGCAGGTCTGAGCCGCAGATGGCGCTGAGAGTCACCCGCACGAACGCCTGATCGGGCCCGCTCAGCTTAGGCCGCTCGACTTCCCCGACTCGAAAATCGCCTCGTCCGTGCATGAGGACCGCGCGCACGGCAGCGATTGTAGGTGGCCAGGCAGCGGGGTCCACTGGATTTCGGCCCCCACCTGGAGTTATAGTGATAGCGTCCCTATCAAAAAGAGGAGGACCCATGGACAACAACGTATTGCTCGCTGTCATAGGCGCCGTCGTCATCTTGGCCCTCATCGCTGCGGCCATCTTTTTCTTCATCCGCCGTCGAGGCGGGGGCGCACCATTTGAGCGGCGGCAGCTCAGCGCTGACCGCATAGACTCCGCGGAGCCGCGCCTGACCGATATAGAGCGTCAGTTCGTCGACGAGCCCCGCCAGGCCGTTGCGGAGGCGCGACGCCTTCTGGATGACCTGCTCAACGAAATGGGCTACCCCGCCCGGAACAGCGCCGCCGAGCGCGCCAAGGATCTGCGTTACTTCAACCGCACCCACTCTGAGCGATACGGGCAGGGCGGGGCGCTCAAGGAGAACACCAGCACGGAGGAGCTGCGCCGCGTGCTGAAGGACGATCTCCTCACCATCCGAGAGCTGCTGGCGGAAGGTCGGGAACACCTACCCGGCGATGAGCGGAGGCATCTGACCGACGAGCGGCCAGCGCCAGTCCCGCAGCCGACCGAGGGTCGCGAGGTAGTTCCCCAGGCGGAACGTGAGGTTGCGCCTCAGACGGAGCGCCAAGTGGAGACCGAGCGGCAAGTGGAGACCGAGCACCACGATGTCCGCCGGGAGCCCCTGCCGGCGGCGGAGCAGGGCGTCGCCGGGGAGCCGGGCACCCCCCGCGCCGGTGCCGAACGCGAGGTTCGGGACGTTCGCGACGTCCGTGACGTCCGCCAGGTGCCCGAGCCCCAGAGCGAGGAGGATCCCCCCCCGGCCCGACCGCCAGCCTGAGCGCTGGCCGCCCTCGCGCCTACCCTGAGTTCTCATGAAGCTCAGAGGGGCGGCGGTAATGATCACTGGCGCCTCCAGCGGAATCGGCGCGGCCACTGCCCTTCGGTTTGCTGGAGAAGGCGCCCGCCTAGCCCTCTGCGCTCGGCGGTTCGATCGGCTCCAGCAGGTGGCAGAACGTTGCCGGGCAGTCGGTGCCACCGAGGTGGTGCTGCGGAAGGCCGATGTCGGAAGGCCCGGTGACGCCCGGGCCTTCGTCAACATGGCCCTGCAGCACTTCGAGCGCATCGATGTGCTCGTGAACAACGCCGGCCGGGGCTGGCGGGGGCCGCTGCAGCAGATGCCGCAGGAGGAGGTCACCGATCTCGTGAGCAGCAACCTGCTGGGCTGCATCTGGACGATCCAGGCGGCCCTGCCAACCATGCTCGAAACCCGCTCAGGCGTCATCATCAACGTGGCGTCGGTGGTCGGCTTTCGGGCCGCACCGTATTCGGCGGTGTATTCGGCCAGCAAGCACGCGCTGGCCGGTCTCGGTCACGCGCTGCGGGGAGAGCTGAGTGGCAGCGGGGTCAAGGTCTGCACGGTGTACCCAGGGACCACTGACACCGAGTTCTTCGGCGATCACAAACCGGACGGGCCCCTCGTGCAGTCGGCCGACTCGGTTGCCAAGTCGATAGTGCGCAACGCACGGCGTCCCCGGAGGGACGTCATCATGCTGCCCTATCGCGCCGGTCACCTCGCAGAACCGATTCTGGGCGGACTTCTCGACCATGCGATGGGCGAGATGCGGCGCAACCATCACCCTGAGTACCGAGCCTAGAAGTCTTGAGGCGCCTCGCCTCGCGCGTGAGCCTCGGCTATCAGCTCCTCCAGCCGCCTGGCGTTGGCGACTGACCAGTTCGAGTAATTGTTGTTCATGATGGCGTGCACCTCGGCGGCCTGCTCCTCCATCGCCTGCAACTTCGGCACCCACTCGCTGAGCTCGCTGTCCTGGTAGTTGTGCTGAAAGCGCACGCTCGGCGGCGCTCCCTTCAAGTTCCAGTTGCGGTGATTGCGGCCGTGAAAGCGGACGACCGCCAGCTTGTTTGAGGTGCACTCGCTGACAGGCGGCATGCTCGTCTCCAATCCCTGCGGCGTGTCCACGGCGACGTAGGGAATGTCGCGGGCGCGGAGGAAGGAGAGCGTTCCGGCCGCATGCCGATCGTCGAGCCAGGTTCGGTGGCGGAACTCCACGGCGATCTGAAAGCCGTACATCCGCTCGTGGCACTGCTCCAGGTACGCCAGAGACTTGGTGGAGGGGAAGAACCAGGGCGGGAACTGGAAGAAGACTGCGCCCAGCCGGCCTGCCTCGCGCAGTGGCTCCAGGGCATCGCGAAACGAGTCCCACGCCGCGTCCACGACCTCGGCCGGCAGCTGCTCCGCATAGACGCTCCGCCTGGCCGCCAAATCCGCCGGAATGCCCGCTCGGATTTCCGGCGGCATCGCCTTCGGGTTGGTGGGGTGCTGGGTGAAGAGCGAGAAGGACTTGACGTCGATGCGGAAGCTCTGGGGGGTGCGCTCGACCCACAGCTCAGAGTTGCGCTTCGGCAGCATTCCGTAATAGGTGCTGTCCGCCTCCACCAGGGAGAACTGAGAGGCGTAGTACTGCAGCCGCTCCTCACCACTGCTCACTCCGGGCGGATAGAACTTCTTGGAGCCGATCAGCTCCTTGTCGATCCAACCGGCGATTCCGCACCTGATCACAAGCGCCTCAGTGTGTTAGGTTGGGCGTGACGATGGTTCTTGGGCGAATTTGTGTCCCCAGCGGGCACTGGCGCCGGATAATCGAGCCGTCACGTCTGTCGCTGTAAATCTAATTCCCGGAGGTCCTTGAATGCAGAATCCACCCCCAGGTCCGCCGCCAGGCGAAGGGCCGGGCCCCGAGCAGCCACCTGGTGACTTCGGTCAGCAGCCGGGCTATCAGCCACCGCCCGCTCCAGGTGGCGGTTACGAACCCCCGTCCACTCCGGGTGGTGGATTCGGACAGCAGCCCCCGCCACCTACCGGTGGCGGCTACCAACCACCGCCTCCTCCTCCTGCCGGGGGTTATGAACCGCCGACTGGGGGCTACCAGCCAGGCGGCAGCTACCAGCAGCCTCCGGGCAGCTACCAGCAGCCTCCGGGCGGCGGCTACCAGCAGCCGCCCAGTTATCAGCCCGCCAACTATCAGGGACAGCCGGCCAGCAGCGGCATTGACAGCAAGACCGGCTGCATAATCGCTTATGTGCTCCAGTGGCTGACGGGGCTCATCATGTACTTCGTCGGCAAGGACAACCCGAATGTCCGCTATCACGGCGCCCAATCGCTGATCTTCTTCGGCGGCATCACTGTCATCAACATCGGCCTCAGCATCCTGGGCTCGATCGTCAGCGCCGCCACGAATTCCGGAATCGGCGCGATCTTCGGCCTGATCGAACTCCTGCTCGGACTGTTTGGTTTCATCATGTGGATCGTCTGCCTCGTGAAGGCGATCCAGAGCCATGGCGAGCGCTGGCCGATCCCATTGGTCGGCGGTTTTGTCACTCCTTACGCGGAGAGGATGGCCGGCTCGTAAATCTCAGTCAACTACAGGCCCCGCCTGCGGGCGGGGCCTGTCTTTTTTCGGCCCCAGCCGAAGCCAGAACTCTCGGAGCGGAGGTCTCCGCTTCGGCGTCAGCTCGAGTGTTCTCGAGGAGAGCCACGGCCAGCTCCACGCCAGCCCGGAACTCGTCCAGCTCGCGCCGCGCTGCCGCCAGCCTGCTCCGCAGGACCTGGTTTTCCTGCTCCAGGCGTCGCAGGGGCGGCGACGAATGAGCTCGCGTCCGGCGCAGCTCGGCCAGTTCCAGCTTCAGCCGCTCGGAGCTCACCAGCAGCTCGCGCCGCTCGAGCAGCAGCTTCTGAACCAGCGGCGGCTCAGACCCGGACGGCTTCCCTTTTCTCGTTGACATAGCGGCATACCCCGGGCTGGAACTCGCGGAGCCGCAGGTGCTCAACTTCTCCCTTCACGAAGCGCGCCTTGATCCCCAGCGATCCGATGCCTTTGGAGCGCTCATACGGAAAACGGTAGAGGCGCCCGGAATCGACCAACAGGCAGAGCGCCAAACGCTCCCCGTCCGGTTCGATCACCGTCTTGAAACAGGGCACCGTGCGCTTCGCGATCTCGCGCTTGGTGAGACCGTTGACCCGGCCGAAGAGGACGTCACGGGGCGACCGCATACTGCGGCAAGTCTAGTTGCCTGTAACGGTCGGATGTCTAGCAGGCCGGAGGCTCATTGGACCGGCGCTCCAGGCCGACAGTGCCAAGGCGCGGGTGGCAGGGTGAGGAGCGCATGGACATGCGCGACGAACCCTGCCGGGTCCTGCAACGCGGGCATCAGCGCCCGGAGGGCGCCCGTCGGTCTGGGGGGTCGGATGATAGGCATTTGGCCGGTACAGGCAACTAGGCAAGGAGGGCGAGCTGATGCGGTTCGGGGGGCGGCTCCAGGAAGCGCCTGCTCTGCACCCCACCTGCCTCCTGCCGACCTTGGCTAACGAGCTTGCTCACCTCGGCCTGCAGTGCTGTGAGCCGTGCCGCCGGCAGGTAGGCACGCCCGGAGTAGTCGCGCAGATACGCTGGCAGCTGTTCCGGCCAGTGCTCGGCCAGCGTGGCCAGGAAGTGCTCCCGCGTCCCCTCCCGGAGATAGAGCAGACCTGCCCAGACGCCCGCGGCACCGCCCTCTCGCGCAGCCTTGACCACCGCGCCGAGCTGCTCCGGCCGGTCGCTCAGGCCGGGCAGGATCGGTGCCATGGCCACCGACGTTTTGATTCCTGCACTGGCAAGCTTTTCCAGAGCGCGCAGCCGCTGGGCGGGCGGCGCAGTGCCGGGCTCGGTCCGGCGCCACACCTCGTGGTCGAGTGTGGGGATGCTGAAGTGAACGGAGAAGCGCGCTCGCCGAGCCAGAGCGCTCAGCACGTCGACGTCGCGCACGATGAGCGGGCCCCGGGTGATCAGCGACCCGGGGTTCTGGAAGTCCGCGAATGCTTCCAGGCAGGCCCGGGTGAGACGGAAGGTACCCTCAGCTGGCTGGTAGGGATCCGTCGCGGCGCCGATCGCGACAGGCTCTCGGCGCCAGCTCGGCCGCCTGAACTCCTGGCGAAGGACCGTCGCCACATTGGTCTTGATGCGCACAGTGCGGCCGTAACGAGAGTCGGAGGGGCGGTCGGCTCGCTTCTCGAAGGCCCGCACATAGCAGAACGCGCAGCGATGCTCGCAGCCCATGTAGGGATTGAGCGACCACTCGAAGGGCATGCCCCGCACTCGGTTGAGGGCCGATTTGCACGGTTGCTCCAGGTATTCGACCGCGGTCCGGCGCGGCTCGAGTGCCATCACCGCACTATAGAACATCTGTTCGTCGCGGCTCCACGCCCGCGAGTGCCACTCGCGGTTGACTCGCGGGCCGGTCTCAGCCGGCTGGCGGTTGAGTGCCCCTGACCGAAGAGGACGGGCAGTAGTCGTTCAGCGGGCACTCTTCGCACCGCGGACGGCGAGCGTCACAGATCCGGCGGCCGTGCAGGATGAGACGCAGGGAGAGGCCTGACCACTCCTCCGGCGGCACCATCCTGGTGACTATGCGCTCGATCTTCTCCGGATCGCTGGTGCCGGCCAGTCCCAGCCGCTGGGAGAGCCGGATAACGTGGGTGTCGACCGCAAAGCCTGGCAAGTCGAAGGCGACGCCCAGGATCACATTGGCGGTCTTCCGGCCGATACCAGGCAGCGTGACCAGGTCCTCCAACCGTGGCGGCACCTCGCCGTCAAAGCGCGCGACAAGATGCTGGGCGCAGGCGATTATCGAGTGCGTCTTGGCCCGGAAGAACCCGGTGGACTTGACGATGAGCTCCACCTCGGCCGGGTCGGCGCCGGCCAGGTCACGGGCGGTCGGGTAACGACTGAAGAGCTGAGGCGTCGCCGCGTTGACAGCCCGGTCGGTCGTCTGCGCCGAAAGGATGGTGGCGATCGTCAGCTCGAATGGATTCCGGAAGTCGAGCTCGCAGGCGGCCGGATACATCTCGGCCAGGCGCCCAACCGTCAGCTCCGCGCGCTCCCGTGCGCCCAGCGGCGCTCGCAGCGGCGGCCGCCGGCGCTTCTTCCGCGCGGTCGCCGCCGGCCGGCGGGGCGTCGGCCGGGACGGGACAGTCGTCATCCGCGGGAGCTAGGCGAGGAGCCGGCGAGCCGTGGCGGCGATGCGGCCGCTCTCCGTCCGGCCGGCCAGCCGAGCCGTGGCCGCTTTCATGACCGCGCCGAAGTCCTTGACTCCGCTCGGCTTCACCTCTGCGATCACGGCGCGCAGCTCGCTCTCCAGTTCGGCGTCGGAGAGCTGGGTCGGCAGGTAGCGCTGCAAGACCTTCGCCTGGTCGGTTTCGCGCTGCGCGGATTCCTTCCGACCGGCCGCTGAGTACTGCTCCGCCGCCTCCTCCCGTTTCTTCAGCTCCTTGCGCAGGATCTGAATCACCAGCTCATCGCGGAGGCCCTTGGAGCCCGGTTCCTTGGCCGCGCGGCTGACCTCGCTCTTCAGCAGCGAGAGGGCATCGAGCGCCGCCTGCTCCTTCGCTTTGCGCGCGCTCATCATGTCGGCCTCGACGCGCTCAAAAAGGGTCGACTCAGCCAACTCTCATCCCCTCCAATCGCTCGCTGAACATGGCCAGGAGCGCCTCGCCCGACCCGGGACGGCCGCCCAGCTCGGCCACTGTCTCCTCGGCTTCCGGCTCGCAGCCGCGCGACCACTGCTGGCGCAGCCAGGCCCCGGCGGCAGACTCGGCCCACCAGCGCTCGCCGAAGCGCTCTCTGAGACGACGGTCGACGTCGGCCTGAGCCAGCCAGGCTCGCAGGTAATCGGCGGAGTAGAAGGCGTCGTCGCGGTCGTACTGCCACCAGCGCTCGTCATAGAGGAATCCGGTTGACCGGCTGGGGAGCTCGCGATAGATCCTGCGCCCGCGCTCCCTGTCCAGCGGATGGCCACCGAAGAGCTCCAGCTCGTAGGCCAGCTTGGCGGTGTAGCGGGTGAACATCATGAGATGCACGCCTGTCAGATCGGCGGCAATGGTCTGGGCCTGCTCGGCGGGCACGCCCAGTGCCTCTTCGAGCCAGAGCGGGTCGCGGCCGATGCCCTCGATGAGGAACGACCACAGCTCCGGATAGGCAAAAGACCGGCTCAGGTTGGCAAGCGGCCAGCCGATCTCGGGGTCGATCAGACCGAAGTGGAGCGCGTGGCCGGCCTCGTGCAGGAAGGCTGCGTAGTCGTGATTGCCGCCCGCCGGGCGGACCAGCAGGTGCACCTCCCGCCCAGCCTCAGGTACCGAGACGGAAGCGCGGGGATTCTTGCCCGGGCGATCGCTGAGATCGAGGTGGATGGTGGGCGACCGGAACAGCTCCAGGCCGAGCTGAGCGAAGGTGGCCCGCATGGCCGGCTCAAAGCGCTCCTTCGTGTAGACGGCGTCGTGATCGGCCAGCCCGCGAATGTACGGCTGGTGGAACTGGGGTGTGCTGCCGAAGCCGTGCCCGCAGCGCTGCAGGCGGGGCTCGATCCAGCTCCGGTAGAGCGGCGCCGCCGCATCGCGAACGCGCTCCAGCTCACTCTGCAGGGCTCTGTAATCGACCTGCTTCAACTCCGACCAGAAGCGGATGTAGGAATCGTGCCCCTGTTCGCGCAGGACTGTCATCACAGTCCGGTTGATCTCCAGCGTCAGCTCCTCAGCCTTCTCAATCACGCGGCTCAGGGCTTCGCCGATCTCTTCCCTCCGTTTGGGCTCAGGCTCCACCGCTAGGCGGGCGAGGGCGGTGAAGAACTGCACCTGCTCGCCGCCCACCTGGGTTTCGGCCCGGGCATAGAAGCCGAGCAGCCGGTCCTGGGCGGCAGCCGTGCGGCGCTCGATCAAGCCTTGAAGCAGCGCGGCGTGCACTCGCTTCTCCGCCTCGCCGGCTGCCGCATCGACTTCAGCGAGGGCTTCCGGCGAGTAAAGCCAGGCGTAGCGCTCGACTATGGAGGCGGTGTTCTGCTCGGCTTTGAGGCCGGCCCGCACCAGGCGTGATTCGTTGTTCAGCTCGTAGTTGGAATCGCGGAGCCCGCGCACGATCGTCTCGAAGTCCATGCCCCAATCATCGGTTAATTGGGGGTTCGTGGAAGATCGGGAGCAAACGGGGAAACGGCGTCAGGGTTGGGACGACAGACCGCTGTCGGACTGCTTCTGAGCTGACGCGTCGACCAGGTTCTTCAGAGCGCTGCCTCGAACCGCGGCCATCAATAGGGCAATGAAGCCGAGCATCGTGGGAGCGAGAGCCGTCCAAGTATTCAAGGCCATTCCGGTCGCAGAGAGGGTCAACAGCACTGCCGCGCCGCCAAGCTCGATTGCAACGAGGGTCGTGATCAGCCATAGCGGCCACCTACGTCCCGTGGGTACGTACTGGTTTACACCAGTCTCCGGATCATTGGGATAAGCGTAGGCGATGGTCAGGGCACCGAGCCCGATTAGCACCGCCATTACAAGCCCGTCCCGATGGTTATGGGCTAGCCATCGATCGAAGCCCGTCTGCAGCAGGGTGGCGTCGATGGTGCGCTCCAACGCCAGGGCTAGCCCTGGCAACCAAAACACGATCTGCCATCGGTTCATGGGCTTGAGATGCAGCCACTTCTTCGCAGCGGTGCACTGAGTCTTGAGCCGAGTACCCATCTGCTCGAACCGGGACCGACGAATCACAAACCGGCCCCCTTTCGCTGCCCGGCCTCCACATGGGCACCATAGGTCCGCGCAGCGGACCCGTCAAGTACCAGCTGGTTGCCTCCTCAGGCGACCTGGTCGAAGCGCTCCAGGATTCTGTAGGTGGTCGTGCGGCGGGCGGGGAGGCGGCCGATGGAGCGGATCGTCGCCTGCATCTCGGCCGGCGTCACCTCCTGGCCGTGGGACGCGCCCGCCGCGCGCGAGATCGACTCGTTCATCAGCGTGCCGCCCAGGTCGTTGGCGCCTGCCTGCAGGATCTCCCGGCAGCCGTCCAGGCCGCACTTGACCCAGCTCACCTGGATGTTGTCGATGAAGCCGCGCAGCGCCAGCCGGGCCACCGCGTGCATCTTGACCACCTCTTCCCAGGTGGGGCCGCGGCGCGAGCGGCCCTTCAGGTACATGGGCGCCTCCATGTGGACGAAGGGCAGCGGCACGAACTCGGTGAAACCACCGGTCTCCATCTGGATGTCCCGCAGCACCATCAGGTGTCGGGCCCAGTGTTCGGGGCCGTCGCAGGCGCCGAACATGATGGTGCTGGTGGTGCGCAGACCCTGCCGGTGCGCCTCCTTCACCACCTCCGCCCACTGAGCGGTGTTCAGCTTGTCGGGGCAGAGCCAGCGGCGGACGCGGTCATCCAGGATCTCCGCCGCCGTGCCGGGCAGCGTGCCCAGCCCCGCCTCCCGCAGCAGCCGCAGCTGCTCGGCGATCGACCTGTCAGCGGTCTGCGCGCCCTGGAACACCTCCAGCGGCGAGTAGGCGTGCACATGCAGTTCGGGCAGCTCCTGCTTGATCGCCCTGAGCAGATCGACGTAGAAGTCGCCCGTGAAGCTGGGATGGATGCCTCCCTGCATGCAGACCTCGGTGGCGCCGCGCGCCACCGCCTCATGGCAGCGGTCGACCACCTCGCGGACACTTAGCAGCTCAGGCTTGCCGCGCAGGTTCTCGGACATCTTGCCCTTGCTGAAAGCGCAGAACTGGCAGCGAAAGTAGCAGATGTTCGTGTAGTTGATGTTGCGCGTGATGACGTAGGTCACGGTGTCCCCGTTGACCTCACGGCGGACGTCGTCAGCCAGGCGGGCGACCGCATCCACCTCCTCACCCCGGGCGGTGAAAAGCGTCTCGATCTCCCTCTCGCTCAGCACCTCGCCGAGCTCCGCTCGCCGCAGGGCGGCGGCGACCGCCGGCCGCAGCGGCGTCGGAGCGTGAACGGCCGGGGTCGGAATCTGGGCCGCCGGCCACCAGTGAGAGTTGCGCAGGAGCCCCTCGCCATCCGCCGCCCGGAGCAGGTGGCGCATGACGCGCGGATCGAGCCAGCGCTGGGCTCTGTCGAGATCTGCGATGTACTCGGGGTAGGCGCTGAGCCGCGCCACCAGCTGCGAACCGGCCGCTCGGGTCGCCTGCTCCAGAAAGCGCAGCTGGGGCCAGGGCGCCTCCGGGTTGACGTAGTCCATGGTCAGCGGTGAGACGCCGCCCCAGTCGTTGATGCCGGCCCGGGCGAGCAGCGCGTAATCGTCAGGCGCAAGGTTGGGCGGCGCCTGCACATTGACGCGCGGTCCGGCGGCCAGCCTGGTCACAGCCACCGCGCGCAGCAGCTCCTCCATGCCCGGCTCACGCGCCGCCGCCATGAGAGTGCCCGGCTTGGCCCGGAAGTTCTGCACTATGAGCTCCTGCACGTGCTCCGCCTGCGCCTCCTGAGCCAGAGCGGCGATCGTCGCCGCCCGCTCGCGCAGCGTTTCCCCGATGCCGATCAGGAAACCTGTCGTGTAGGGCACGTTCAGCTCGCCCGCCCAGCGGATGTTTTGGAGGCGTGCCGCCGGCTTCTTGTCGGGACTCGCCCAGTGCGCCTGGCCGCGCTCCAGCAGTCGCGGCGAGAGCTGCTCCAGCATCAGGCCCTGACTCGCGCTGACAGCTCGCAGCTCTCTCATCTCCTCCCGGCTCACGACCCCCGGGTTGAGGTGCGGCAGCAGGCCCGTCTCTTCCAGCACGCGGCCGGCTATGTGCGCCAGGTACTGCACAGTCGTCTCAAAGCCGAGCCCGCGCAGCTCTTGGCGGGCGACCGCGTAGCGTCGCTCGGGCTTGTCGCCCAGCGTGAACAGCGCTTCCGAGCAACCGGCTTGGGCGGCGGCCCGAGCCAGACCCAGGATCTCCTCCTCAGTCATGTAGGCCCGCGCGCCCGGCCGGGGCGGCTTGGCGAACGTGCAGTAGCCACAGTTGTCGCGGCAGAGCTGCGTCAGTGGCAGGAAGACCTTGGGCGAATAGGAGATGCGGTGGCCGTGGCCTTCAACCGCCAACCGGTGAGCGGCTTCCAGCAGAGGCTCCAGCGGCTGGGAGGGGCTGAGCAGGAAGGTCAGCACGTCCGCGTCCAGAGCCGCCGCCTGACGCCTCAGCTCGTCCATGCGCCCAAGATCTCCCTCGCCAGTCGCCTGGCGGCCTCCCTGTCTGGCATTAGCGTGTCGGTGATCGCGACCCTGTAGCCGAGCGCAGCTATGTGCGCGGCGCAGTCGCTATCCACCTTATCGAGCACGAATCCGCCCGCCACCCTTGCGTATTCCCGCGCGACCACCTCCGGGGTAGCAGCTCCGCGGGCTTTGATCAACATCTCGGCAGTGGGTCCCTTCAGTGCCCGGCCGCCCACCAGCGGCGAGACCGCCACCGTGCGCTCCCGCTCCAGGTGCGAACCGAGCACCTCCAGTAAGGGGCCGATGCTGATCAGCGGGTTGGAGGGGCCGATGATGACCAGTTGAGCAGCTGCCAGGGCCGCCGCCGCCTCCGGCGAGGGCCGCGCGGCCGCAGCCCCCTCGAAGACGTAACCCAACATCTCCGGGCGGAGCTTCTCGCGCACGAAGTACTCCTGAAAGCCAAGCCGACCTTGCTTCGTCTCGAAGACGGTCCGCACCTCCTCGTCCGACATCGGCAGCACCTGGCTCAAGAGCCCCAGCCGGCGGCCCAGTTCCAGCGACACCTCGCTCGGCCGGCGCCCCGACCGCAGCAGCTCGCTGCGGATCAGGTGGAAGGCGAGGTCCCGGTCGCCCAGCCAGAACCAGTCTGGGGCGCCCAGCAGCTTCATCTGCGAGTGGGTGTTGAACGTCTCCTCGACCACCCCGAAGCCGGCCTCTTCGTTGAAGATGCCGGCCAGCCGGAAGAGCACCGAGTCCAGGTCGGGGGAGATGCGAAGACCCCAGAGATCCACGTCATCGGCGGTGTTGGCGATGACTATCAGGTGCTGATCCGGCAGCTCAGCCTGGAGCCCTACAGCCAGCTTGGCGCCCCCGGTGCCGCCGGCGAGCAGCACAACTCTTGGTCCGCTCATCGGAAGAGGTCGAGCTCGGCCGGGCGGATCAGGTCCCGGCCGGTGTTGTCAGGTGCGTCAGCCCGCCAGCCGCGGACTATCGCGACGGGAATCCTATCGGTCTTGCCCATCACCAGCTCGGCTGCCCCAGCCAGCTCATCCGCCACCGCGATCACAGTCGCCTGGAGCTCATGGCCGAAGTCGTCGGGCTTGCCGCGGTGGTCGATCAGCCCCGGCAGGCCTGCCACCCCCAGCGCGACGTTGGCGATGCCCATGCGCCAAGCCCTGCCGAAGGTGTCGGCGACTATGACGCCCACTCGGACTCCGCTGGCTTGGCAGAGTCGCAGGCACAGCTCAGCCGCGCTGCGGTCCGAGTCTTCGGGCAGGAGCACCACAGTCTCCTCGCCCGGCACGTTCGAGTGGTCGACTCCCGCATTGGCGCAGACGAAGCCGTGCTTCGTTTCCACTATCAGAACGCGCTCGGCCCGCACCACGCGGACACTCTCGTCCAGGATCACCTGGAGCAGGCGCGCGTCGCCGGCAAGCTGGCGGGCGTAATCGAGCGCCTCTGGACCCGGCCGCACCTCGGGCAGATGGCGCAGCCGGCCCTCCGCCTTGGAAACCACCTTCTGGGCGACCACCACCACATCTCGCTCCTGCAAAGAACACCGAGCCAGGATGAGCCCGGCGAGATCGTCGCCGGGCAGCACCTCGGGCAGTCCCTCCACGCCCAGGACCTCGAGCCGCCTCAAGAGCGAGCCCCAATTCCGGGCTCGTCCAGCTGAGCCAGGTCGGCGGGTTCGTCAAGGTCCAGCGCCAGCGCCGGTGACTCGAACAGCGCGAACGCGACGCCACGCCGATCGGCATCAGCCTGGAACTTAGGCAGCGAGTCGTCGCCGAAGTGCAGGTCGATCGCGTCTGGTGGGCAGAGATAGAGGGCGTTGGTGCCGCCCCGGCCGGTCGCCGGCGCGGCCAGCACCGCTGGCTCGCCCAGGGTCCGGGCCCGGGCGAGCAGCTCGGCGATGTCGTCGGGTCGGATCAGGGGCAGGTCGCTGGAGAGCAAAAGCACTGCCCCGGCACCGCGCTGGCGGGCGAAGTCGATGCCGAGCCGGGCGGCCGGATTCTGGCCGGCT
This sequence comes from Candidatus Dormiibacter spiritus, assembly GCA_003244185.1. GTDB lineage: Bacteria > Chloroflexota > Dormibacteria > Dormibacterales > Dormibacteraceae > Dormiibacter > Dormiibacter spiritus. Next base: position 42,524 of record QHBT01000065.1, read on the forward strand.
GGCCGCGCTTCCAGCAGCACTTCCACCCCGGCAAGACGCGCCAGCTCCGCAGCCTCGAGGCCCCCGCAGACGGCCAGAACGTGACTTGCCGCGCCAGCCGCTGCCAGGGCAAGCTTGGCGTTGCGCCGCGCCAGCTCCCGCCGTTCTCCGCTGGGCAGAGCGGCGCTCAGCCGCTCTTTCGCGGACCCGAAGTCCTTGATCAGAACCACCGCCCAGACGGTTTCGGGCGAGCCGCTCACCCCCAGCGGGCGCGCAGGCGGGGCACCACCTGCTCCGAGTAGAGCTTCAAAAAGCGAGCCTGATCGTCACCTGGAGCGTGGAAGATCAGGTGCGTGAAGCCGAGCTCCAGATAGGGTCGCAGCTGCTCCACGTGCTCGTCAGGATCCGCCGACACCAGCCAGCGCTTCTCCGGATGCTCGACTTTGGCCGCCAGCTTCTCCATCTCGCGAGGATTGTGAACGTTGGCCTTGTCCTCCGCCGGCAGCGCCAGCGCCGCCCAGATCCGGGTGTCGCTCAGCGCCCGCTGCCGGTCACTGTCGAAGGACACCTTCAGCTCGATGGTCTTCTCGATCGCCTCGAAGTCGCGACCCGCCGCGCGGGCACCTTCGGCAACGGCTGGGAGCAGTTTTTCGCTGTAAAGCCCAGCCCCCTTGCCGGATGTGCAGATGAATCCGTCCGCCTGCCGTCCGGCAAAGCGTGCGGCGACCTCGCCCGAAGCGCCAACGTAGATCTTCACCATCTCCTGGGGCCTGTCGTAGACGGTGGCGCCGCGCACTCTGTAGTACTCGCCCTCGAACTCGACGAAGTCCTCACTCCAGAGCTTGCGGATCAGCTTGGTCGCCTCGCTCAGGCGGCGGAAGCGCTCGCGAAACTCAGGCCACTCGATGCCGATGACTGGCACCTCGTTCATCGACTCGCCGGTGCCCACGCCCAGGATCACGCGGCCGGGCGCCAGAACGCCGAGCGTGGCGAAGGCCTGGGCGATGATCGAGGGGTGATAGCGGAACGTTGGAGTGAGCACGCTGGTGCCCATCTCGATCCGCTGCGTGGAGACCGCAAGCGCGCCCAGCCAGGCGAGCGAGAACGGCGCGTGGCCGTTGGTGTGGCGCCAGGGCTGGTAGTGGTCAGAGACCCAGACGCTGTCGTAGCCCAGCTCCTCAGCCAGAACCGCATAGTCCAGCAGCTGACGCGGTCCGAACTGCTCGGCCGAAGCTTTCCAGCCGATCTTGAGCTGATGGCTCATGGCCGGCGAGGGAAGTACCGCTTCCAGCTGAAGGCGATGCCGGCGATCGCCGCGGCGACCACCACCACCAGCAGGGCTGTGAGGCTGCCCGGCCCGAGGCTGGCGGCGCCGAAGGCCACCGAGACCACCAGCAGGAGCAGCGAGGCCACGATCATCACCACCAGCGTGATGGCGCGATGCAGCTTCATTGAGGCAGCCTGGCGACAGCTTCGCTGACGAGCGCTTCCAGCTCGTCGGGAGACCGATCGCGCGTAAAGACCCCGGCCTCGTGCCGCTGCAGTTTGTCACCCTCCCACCAGAGGGCGCTCACCGCGTACTGCTCGGGCTCCGCCTCGTCCCAGGCCACGTCAACGGAGGATTCGCCGCGGGAGAGCCGCCAGACCGGGTCGTCCCGAAAGTACTCCTGCAGCCGGAGGCCGTGCTGCTGCGCCGACCGGCGGATAGCGGGAGCGACTATCTCGAACGCCTGCTCCAGCTGGCCCTGCTTGTCCCAGGAAGTACCCGCCATGCACTTCTTAGCTTAGGGGGGAGGCCCTCAGGTGCCCAAAGCAGCCGCTGAGATCGGTCGCCCGTTCTAGAGTCACCTGAGTGAACATCGTCAGGCTCAGCCGCACCACCTCCACCCAGGACGTCGCGCGCGGCATGGCACTGGGCACCGTGGTCGTGACTGACGAGCAGACGCTCGGCAGAGGGCGGCGAGACAGGCGCTGGGAGGCCCCCCCGGGCACTGCGCTGCTCGCCTCCTTCGTCCTGCCCGCGCGCTCACTGGCCAGTCTCGCGGCAGGTGTCGCCGCAGCCTCCGCGTGCGGACCTGAGGTCCGCCTCAAGTGGCCCAACGACCTCCTGCTCCAGGGCCGCAAGCTGGCCGGAATCCTGGCCGAGCGGCGCGGCGATCACTGCGTGGTCGGGGTGGGGGTCAATCTCAGCTGGGCGCCCCCTGGCGCCGCGCGCCTCGACGTGTCACGAGACGACCTGCTGCAGGAGCTGATCTCCCAGCTGCCGCGCTGGTTCGCCGCGACCGACGCGGCGGTGCTGGAGGCCTGGCGGGCTCGCTCCGACACGCTGGGCGAGATGGTTCGAGTGGAGCTGGCAGAAGGTGCGGTGGAGGGAGTCGCGGAGGCCATAGATGCTGATGGTGCGCTGATAGTGGCCGGCCGCCGGATAGTGGCCGGCGACGTTGTTCACCTGCGCCCGCGCTCCCCCGGGTGAGAGTCCTGACGTCACTTCTACAAAACTGGAGAGCTGTCTCCACTCGCCGTGACCAACCGCATCAGCTCAGGCAGGATCAAGCCGGCCGGGCCGCTCAGCACAGCGTCAGCCCGGCTGTCCAGCGGTGTGGGCTCAGGGTTGACGATCAGCACCGGCACGCCGCGCCTCAGGGCCAGATCTGGCAGCATCGCCGCCGGGTTGACAGTCAGCGAGCTGCCCACTATCAGCAGCAGGTCGCAGGTGCCGGCAAGCTCGATGGCGGCGCTGAGGGCGGCCGCCGGTAGGCCCTCGCCGAAGAACACAACCGTCGGCTTCAGGTGCCGGCCGCCGCACCGCCGGCAGAGCGGGGGCAGCTCCGACGAAAGCCGAGCCTGGACCTCGGCTCTCGGCTCCTCCGAGCCACAGCTCAGGCAGCGCACCCTGCCACCCTCGCCGTGCAGCTCCACTATGTGTCGGGAGCCGGCCCGCCGGTGGAGTCCGTCGGTGTTCTGGGTGACAATGGCTGTCAGGTGACCCGACGCCTCCAGCGCGGCCAGGGCCAGATGCGCCGGGTTGGGCTCTGCCCGTCGATAGGTCTGCCAGCGATCCCGTGACACCCGCCAGTAGACCGCCGGGTCGGCCAGAAACCCAGCCAGCGATGCGGTCTGGACGGGGTCGTACTTGGTCCACAGGCCTCCCTCGCCGCGGAAGGTAGTGATGCCGCTTTCGGCGGAAACCCCCGCACCGGTGAATGCCACGCCGCGCCTTGCGCCGGCCAGCAGCCGGGCGGCGTCAGCGAGCGGTGAGTCGGGACCAGCGGGCATGGAAGCTGCCAAACGTACTGAGGCGTGCTGGCACACGCGCATCCTGCGCTAAAGCGCCGAGGCTTTGGGGGTTGGCACGGTTGGCCTGGCGCCGGGCTTGAGAGAGGCTTTTGGTGACCTGATCCAGACGTTTATCACGGGGAGTCACGGATGCCATCGTTTACCGCGGCCAAGCGCGCCCTATATGCGCGACAATGCGATCAAAGCCTGGGTGACCGTGACACTTCGCTAGTGGCGGTCGCCGATCTGGCCTGCCAGTCAAGGAGAGTTGAGCTGTGAGTGTCAGACCGTCGACGATGAAGCAAGCCCCGGGCGCCAGCTGGCCCTCGACGGGGCGTGCCCGCGCGACCCGAGCCCTCCTGGTTGTCTTCGTGCTCGGCCTCGCTGCCGCCTGCGGCGGCTCGAACCAAAGCGGGCCTAAGGATCTCTCAGCAACTCGGCTCTTCGCTCAGTCGAGCCCGGCGGTAATGCAGATCTACGCGCAGTTCAGCGGCCCCGTGACTGTTCCCGACACCTATGTCAGCCCGGCCGCCAAGGCTGTTCTAGTGAGCAAACTGCAGGCTCTGGTGGATGCCGGCCAGCTCGATCCCAACAACGCTGCCGCAGTGAATGCCGCTGCCTACACCGAGCTGACCGCTCACTTCTTCGACTACGTCACGCCGGATCCGAACCCTGCCAACGTCGCGCAGTTCGCCGAGCAGACAGGTTTCCTCGGCTCCGGCTTCGTCATCTCGCCGGACGGCATCCTCCTGACCAACGCCCATGTGGCGGCTCCGGGCGACGATCAGGTGAAGCCGGCTTTGATCAACCAAGCGCTGGACCAGCTCGCCACCGCTGTCGCCGCCTCAGTTGGCAGCTCCAGCAGCATTCCCGCCAACCTCCAAGCGGCCTTCTTCAAGCAGGTCCTGAACTGGGCGCTCAAGTACGCCCAGATCGGCAAGATCGACAGCAAGATCCTGACTTTCTCCAACGGCAAACAGCTGAGCCCCAGCGGCGGCGTTGTCGCGGACGTCGTCACCAATGGGACCCCGGTACCGGGCAAGGATGTGGCGGTCCTCAAGATGGAGGGTCAGCACAACGTGCCCACCTTGCCACTGGGCGACGACTCCAGCCTGCAAACCGGTGAAAAGCTGTACGTGATCGGCTATCCCGGCGCCGTACTGCTGAACCCGGCGCTGAAGGCTGACCAGCCCGTCGATCCCACACTGACCACAGGCAGCGTCTCCGGCCGTAAGCAGCTGGAGGGCGGCTGGAGCGCAATCCAGACCGATGCGGCGACCACCCACGGCAACTCCGGGGGCCCGGTCCTGAACAGCAAGGGCGAGGTGGTAGGGCTGCTCACCTTCGGTTCCATCGATCCCACCACCGGCCAGGAGGTGCAGGGTCTGAACTTTGCAGTGCCCACAGGAGTGGCGAAAGAGTTCCTCAGCAAGTCAGGCACCTCCGCCAAGTCGAGCCCCACCACCAACGACCTGGAGAAGGGTTTCGACGAGTATGACCAGAAGCACTACAAGCTGGCCGACAAGTGGTTCACTCAGGCTGACAACCTGTATCCGAACAACTCGCTGATCCAGGACTGGAAGCGCAAGGCGGAGAACGAGGTGAGCGCCGGCCACGACCAGACACCGTTCTACTACTGCTGGCTCAACACCTGCCCCAAGTAAGAGACCTGTAGACCCGATTGAGAGCTGGGCCGGCCGTCGCCGGCTCCAGTCGGCTCCCTTCGGCGACGCCACCTTTCAGCCCGCCAGCGCCGCCAGGGCCACGCGCCAGACCAGCTCGGGGACGGTTTCGAAAGCGTAGCGGGCGTGGACCCGCTCCAGCCGCAGATGGGGGTCGCGGCCCCAAGGGCCGATGTTCACCACCGGCAGCGCGAAATCCCCTGACTTGGGCTGCGCCAGGCCCAGGTCCCAGGCGGGCGTGTTCTCGGCCAGAACTGCCACGTCAGCGTCTGTGAAGCCGTAGGCCAAAAAGCTCATGTCGGACACGCCCGGAAAGTACCCGCGCAGTTTGACAGTGCTGCCGCTCCATTCCCCTGCCGCTCTGGCCTCCCGATCCACGATCTCCCGAAACCGACCTGCAAACGGGCCTGCCGAACTCGCCTCCAGACTCGCCGCTGGGTAGGCAAGCGATGCAAAACCAACCACAGCCCCCGGGCCGACGAGGCCGCTGCGCTGCCAGAGGAACTCGACCATTCTGCGGGAGCGCTCGGGGCCGTCCAGGCCAGGCTGCTCCGTCAGGCTGCGCAGCTGGCCCCAATCTGCCGCGTGAGCTGATAGGCCGCCAGCTCGGGCGTAAAGCTCGCTATAGGTCAGCACCAAGGGCTGCGACTCGAACGACACGACGGTTGTGCCTGTGAGGCGGGCGTACGCGGCGGCGCGACTCGCCGCCTCCTGCAAGCCCTTCTGCAGGGACCGCTCGACCTTGCTTCGCGCCCAGTCAAGAACCTCGGACGGTCGCCGGGTGTGACTCAAGACGTTCAGGTAGAGCCAGACTGCGGCAGGCGTGGTCACGTCGTAGGCGCCCTTCGTGTCCGCCACCTTGAGCAGCGCAGGCAATGGCGAAGCCTCCGCTCCCTGGCCCTCGACCAGGTCAGGACTCCACTCCAGGCTGCGCACCACCTCCGCCGCGAGCAGCGTCGCGCTCACGCCGCCCAGCGGTTCGCCGGCATGACTCTCCCTACCCACAACATGAACAAAGGGCAGCAGCTTGCCGACGCTGCCGAGAAAGATCGAGCGCCCCTGGCCGCCATCGCCGTGGTCGGACTCGGAATCAACGTTGACAGCGCAGGTGAGCTCAAGCTCCCATTCGCGGGCGAGCTCGGGAAGCATTTCTCGCGCGGCTCTCATGCCAGCCGAGTTGACCTCCTCGTCAGGGGTGGCGAGGAGCAGCAGATTCCCCGGCGGGCGTTCACTCGCGAAGTGCCGGAGCACAGCAATGCCGGCCGCCAGCCCGCTCTTCATGTCCAGAGCGCCGCGGCCCGGCAGGAAGTCACCGCTCTGCAGGTCGGTCAGGGCCAGCGCCTCGAGCGTGCCAGGTGGCGCGCCGGCGAGAGCTTCGATCAGCCTGGGCGCCAGGGCCTCAGGGTCGCACGCCCAGGGCTCCAGCTCGCCATAGTTGGCGGTGCTGACGACGTCGTAGTGGCCGCAGAGCAGAACTGTGCGGCGGCCCTCGCCCCGAACCAACCCGATCACGTTCGACCGCCGCCACGGATCGCCAGGGATGGGGACCACGCGCAGCTCATCACCGTGATGGGTCGGGAAGCCGTCCTGAGCGATGATGTCGCGGAGCCGTCCGGCGAAGCGCACCTCGTCCGCGCTGCCATTGACGCTGGGGGTCCTGACCAGGGCCAGGGTGAGGTCTTTGACCCCATCGAACCAGCCGGCTGAGCTCATCCGCTCAGGCTAACCGGGGCTTCACCGCGGACGCGGGACCTGTGGTGGTCGCCGCCCGAACATCACCCGCCGCCGAGCGGCCGGGTCTCGACCTTGATCTCCATATCGCTGCGGGCCGAGCCCACGAAGACGCCGCGCGTCGGAGCGGCGTCGCGGTAATCACGACCGACTGCCAGCCGCACGTAGCGATCCGAATCCAGCCCTGAGTGGGTGGCATCAAAGGGCAGCCAGCCCTTCTCGGGGACCAGTATGTCGGCCCAGGCGTGGGAGGCGCCCACCGTCGGTTCCCCTGAGCCGGAGTAGACGTAGCCGCTGACGTAGCGGGCGGGCAGACCGAGCATGCGCGAGACGGCAATGAAGAGATGGGCGAAGTCCTGGCAGACACCGCGCTTCAGTCGGACCACCTCATCGGTGGCAGTCGTGACTGTGGTCGAGGCGGGGCTGTAGGTGAAGCTGCGAGCGATCAGCTCGCGCAACCGGTCCGCGGCCGCCTGAACCTCAGCTGGAGCCGATGCGTCGAAGGAGCCCAGCCGACCGGCGACCCGGCGCAGCGCCGCGCCTTGGACCACTGGCGGCCGGAAGAGTAAGAGGTCGTGGGGGAAAACGTCTGGGGGATGGGTCGTTTGCTGGACGCCTGTCTCAACCACCGCCCGGCTCACGATCTCGAGGTGATCGTGGGGCGCCAGCAGATCGAAGTACTGCACCCGGTTGCCGAAGCCGTCGGTGTAAGCGCCGACAGGAGCCTCCGGGCGCACCTCGAGGCGGTGGCGGAGCACTCGCTGGCCCATCTCGTCGGTTGGCCGAAGCCGGACCTCGGTATGGGCCTCGCGGATCGGGGCGCTGTACCTGTATCGAGTGGTGTGAGCGATCTCGAAGCGCAAATCAGCTGCTAGGCCTGTTGCTGCTGTTGGGGCTGGCGGCTCAGTCCCTCAATCACCCAGTTGGCGACTTCGATCGGCTGGAAGTAGGCCTCCCGCAGCGCCCGCGCCACCTCGCCGGCGAGGCGATCGACCCGGCTTCCGAACGCTGCCGGCGCCCTGACCACCTCGGCCGGGTCCGCGTACTCAAAAAGGGCTGCGAGCTGGCCGAGCGCACGGTGGGGGGGTCTTCCCGACTCCGCTCCGTCAATGCGCCTGACAGTCAGCAGTGATTCCGCGACGCTGAACCCAGCGGATCGCGGGCAGGCTCGATCGAAGAGGAGGAAGCTGATGGCCTCGGCCCTGGTCACGGCCGGACGGCGGATCTGGTAGGCCTCGAAGGAGCTGCAGCAACGCAGCACACTGCTCCAGGCGACCGCGTCATCGCCGGCGCGGGCCAGCTCGATGCCTTTGCGCACGACCAGCCGGGTCACGCCGGCTGCCCGGACGAAGAACTTGCCCAGCCGCACGAAGTTCCATGCCTCGTCGTGGGCCATGGTGTCGTCGATCAGGCCGCCGATCAGCTGCGCTGTCAGTTCCACCTGGTGCAGGTGGTCGTAGAGGCCGCCTTCCCAGCCGGTCTCGCGGAGTCGCCAGTAGAGCAGGTTGACCTGCTCGAAGACCTCGGTCGACAACGAAGGCCTGACCGCCTGAGCCGCCTGCCGGGCGGCCTCCACCGAGCGCGCGAGGGAGGGACCGGCGGTGTCGCCGAGAGCCAGCCCGATCGCCTTCTCACGCCGCGCCGAGCGGGTCGCCGGCCACCCCGCCAGCTCCAGGAAGGCCGGCCAGAAACGGCTAGGACGCGGCTGTGAGCGGTCGAGCGACATCTCCGAGTGAACCCGCAGAATCCGGGCCAGGTGCTCGGCCGATTCCAACTCGCGGCCGAACACGTAGAGAGTGGTGGCGACCCTACTCAGCAGCGGCATCCCGCGCCCCCGGGGAACCCAGCACCCAGGTGTCTCGGCTGCCACCGCCCTGAGAGCTGTTGACCACCAGCGAGCCGGCCCGCAGCGCGACCCGGGTCAGGCCGCCCGGAGTGACCGAGACCTCCCGGCCGGTCAGCACGAACGGTCGCAGGTCCTGGTGCCGGCTCGCGAGAGCTCCGTCGAACAGGGCCGGCTGGACCGACAGGGACACCACCGGCTGGGCCACGAAGTCGCGCGGCCGAGCCTGGATCCGCCGCCGCATCCGCTCTCGCTGGCCGGCGGTGGAGGCTGGTCCGATCAGCATCCCATGGCCGCCTGACTCCCCCACCGTCTTGACCACCAGCTCGTGCAGGTGCTCCAGCACATAGGTGCGTTCCTGCTGGCGGGCGCAGAGGTAGGTGGGCACATTGGGCAGGATGGCCTCCTCGCCCAGGTAGTAGCGGATGAGCTGGGGAACCAGGGCGTACACAGCCTTGTCGTCGGCGACGGCGTTGCCCAGGCCGTTGGCGATCGAGACCTTCCCGGCTCGGTAGGCGTTGACCAGCCCCGGCACCCCTATCACGCTGTCGGTGCGGCCGGTCACGGGATCCAGAAAGTCGTCGTCGACCCGCCGGTAAATGACGTGCACAGGGCGCAGGCCGGCGGTGGTGCGCATGAAAACGTGGTCCTGGTCGACCACCAGGTCCGAGCCCTCGACCAGTTCTATGCCCATCTGCTTGGCGAGGAACAGGTGCTCGAAATAGGCCGAGTTGAAGATGCCCGGAGTCAGCAGCACGACAGTCGGCTCGTCGACCCGGCCGGGGGCGAGCCAGCGCAGGTTTTGGAGCAGCTGATGGGTGTACCCGTCCACCGGCAGCACGTCGTGGCCGACGAACAGCTCCGGGTAGATCCGCTTCAGCACCTGGCGGTTGGCCAGCACGTAGGAGATGCCGGAGGGCGTGCGCAGGTTGTCCTCCAGCACGTGGACCTCGCCCTTGTGGTCCAGGACCAGGTCGACTCCGGCGACATGGCAGCGCACTCCGTGGGGGGCGCTGAGCCCGACCAGCTCCCGCCGGAATCCGGCCGACGAGAGCACGATCTCAGCCGGCACCACACCCTGGCGGAGGATCCGTTGCTCGCCGTAGACGTCCTCCAGGAAATGGTTGAGTGCTGTCACCCGCTGCTTCAGGCCTGCTTCGATCCGAGACCACTGGGGCGGATCGATGATCCGGGGGATCAAGTCGAAAGGAAAGATCCTCTCGATGCCTACCTTTCGCTGCGAGACAGTGAAGGTGATGCCGTGATCCCTGAAAGCCCGCTGCGCGAGGCGGTGACGGCGCGCCAGGTCCGAGCGGCCGGCCCGAAGCAGGGTTCGATGCAGCCGGCGGTACACTGCCCGGGGGCGGCCGCTCTCTTCGAGCATCTCGTCGTAGGGCCGAACGGCGCTCGAAATCCCCACGCAGCCGAAGTCTAGTCAGCCGGCCGATCGAGGCCGGCTGGGCACTTCATCCAAACCCTATCCAGACTGCGTGGTGTGGATCGCACAGGCTCCTGCCCCTGCGCCTTCCGTGTATTTTCACCAAGACCGTGAGACCCAATCTCCGACTCCGCGTCGGCTGCGTCTTCACCTTCGACGTTCCCGCATCCAGCTTCGCTCTGATCCAGGTGGCCGCCCGCAGGGGCGAGTCGCCGCGGGTTCTCGAGGAGACCTCGGAGCTCGAGCCAGAGGCCGAGATAGCAGCTTTCACCGATCTCTATGGCAACCTGAACCGCCGAGCTGTGCTCGGGCTGGGACGCGCCCGTTTCCGCTACGACGCCCGGGTTGAGGTGCCTGACCTGGCGGACGAACTGGCGGAGGACGCCGGCCAGAGCCCGGTGGAAGCGCTGCCGGGCGAGGTGACCCACTTCCTGCTGCCCAGCCGGTACTGCCTGTCCGACGCACTGATGGGGACCGCCTGGGAGCTCTTCGGGACGACGACTCCCGGCTGGTCGCGGGCCCAGGCGATCTCGGACTGGGTCAACGGCCACCTGGCGTTCCGGTACGGCGCCAGCGACCGGCTGACCACGGCTGTGGACGCCTTCGAGCGTAAGGAGGGCGTCTGCCGGGACTTCACGCACCTCTTCATCACCTTCTGCAGGGCTCTGAACATCCCCGCCCGCTACGTTTTCGGCTACCTCCCGGATATCTATGTCGAGCCGCCTGACGCACCCATGGACTTCGCCGCCTGGGCGGAGGTGTATCTGGGCGATCGCTGGTGGACGTTCGATCCCCGCAACAACTGCCGGCGGGTCGGCCGGGTCGTGATCGGGCGCGGGCGCGACGCCGCCGACGTTTCGATGGTCACCACCTGGGGACCGGCGGCGTTCAAGAGCCTTGAGGTATGGGCCGATCTCAACCCCACGAAATCTGTCGATTTCGCGGGGACCCCAACGACGGGGCCGCCAACGACGGCACCGCCAACGTGAGCACAGCCGACCTATGAGACGACGTCAGCAGAAGATGGCGCAGGACCTGATCCCGGGTCTGGTGGATCAGAGCGACCTCGACTGGGACCGGCTGGTCCGCGCGCGTTATCTGGTCAGGCAGGCCTTCCGCTACGAGTACGAGTCGCCCATCCGGCGGCTGCGCCACCGGCTGATAGTGGTGCCTCCCGACCAGCACGGAGACCAGCGGACGCTGATGAGTCACCTCCGGTTCATGCCCGAGGCCGGCCGCCTTACTCGGAGGTCAGACAGGTACGGCAACTCCGTGGTCGAGATCCGCTTTCCAGAGGTCGACTCAGCAGTCGATTTCGAGGCTCGAATCGTCGTCGAGCGCAGCGTCGACGACGAGCGCCGGCTCCAGTCGGCCGAGGTGGCGCCGCGCTGGCTCAAGGACAGGGGTTTGCTCACCCCGGCCGGCCTCACTGAACCGGGTCCACGACTGCGCCGAATGGCAGGCGAACTGGCTCGGGAGGGGCTGGCCGGGCTGGAGCTGGCGGACCGGATCAATCGCTGCGTCAGGGAAGCGCTCGACTACCGGCCGGGAGTCACAGGGATCCATACCTCGGCCGAGGAGGCGCTGGTGCGAGGCTCGGGCGTATGTCAGGACTACACCCACGTGATGCTGGCGCTCTGCCGGCTGCTCAGGCTGCCCGCCCGCTACGTCTCTGGCCACCTTCTGGGCGAGGGCGGCACCCACGCCTGGGTGGAGGCGCTGGTGCCGTCCTTGGGAGCGGGTCCGGCGGCCGCCTACGGCTTCGACCCCACCCACGGACGGCCGACGGGAATCCGCTACGTCACCGTGGCGGTGGGCAAGGACTACGGCGACGTCGCCCCGACGTCCGGCAGTTACGTCGGCGGCTCCGGCCACCTCACGAGCGCGAAACGAGTCGACGTGGTCGGCTTCGACTACGCCTAGGACACCAGACCTAGGTCAGGACGCGGACGCTGCAGTCCTCTGACAGGTAGGGCAGAAGTACGTCCAGCGCGCCTGCTCACCCTGCTGCCGCGTAGCCACGGCGGTGCCACAGCGGGGACAGGGCCGGCTCCGCCGGCCATGCACAGCGCGGGAGCGGCCGCTTTCGAAGCGCCGCTCGAAACCGCCGCTCAAGTTGGCCTGCATCGCCTGCCGAGCGGTGATGAAGAGCTGGGTCAGGCGCTCGTCCGTCAGCGCGTCACTCCTGAGCCACGGATCCAACCCCAGCGTCCAGAGCGCCTCGCACTTGTAGACGTTGCCGATGCCGCAGCAGACGCGCTGATCCAGCAGCAGCTCCCCCAGCGGGACGGGCCCGAGCGCTCGTGCTCGTCTCGTGATCTGCTCCCAGCTCACGTCGGCGGCCAGGATGTCAGGCCCGAGATGGGCGATACCCGCCAGCGGCTGCTGGGTCAGCTCGACCAGCGGAGCCGAGAAGCAGACTGCCAGCCAGTCACCGAATTCAAGCACGGCGCGGGCGGCCCGGGCACTCTTCCGCCAGCGCTCGCCCGGCCGGTACAGATGCCATGAGCCGAAGAGACGCATATGGGAATGCAGCGTCCAGCCGCCGCTGAACCGCAGAAGCAGGTGCTTGCCGACGGGATGAACGTCCTCCAGCACAGAGCCGCTGAGCCGCTCCAGAGCGGCCGGCCGGGCGGCGACCACTGTCTGGCCGAGCAGGCTGCGCCGGAGTGCGGCCGCGGTGCGCCAGATGGTGTCGCCTTCGGGCACCGGCGGCTCAGTGCTTCCAGACGACCAGGCCGCGGGGGCTGGGACCGAAACCCGCTTCCCCCAGCAGCGGTGCCAGCTTCGACTGGCGCACGGGCTCTCCATCCACGCGCTGCAATTCGACCTTGGTCAAATTCAGCGCCACCCGCAGCAGCGCGGCCAGCATGTCGACAGTGATGTGGCCGCGCGTCAGCAGTGAGCGGCCGCCACGCTCCAAGAACAGCACCAGCTCGCCGCCAAAGAGCACCACGAAGGCGCCGGGCACCCGGCCCATGCGACCCACGGCGTCGGCCGGCCAGGGCAGCACTGCGCCGTACGGTTGAGCCGGGTCAGTGGCGGCCAGCGCCACCACCTGGCCGGGCTCGTCACGGCCGGCGCGCAGCCGGTCGACTGCCCCCGGCAGGGCGAACTGAGAGCCGCCCAAGCCTGCCACGAAGTAGCCGCGCCTGGCCTTGCCTGCCTCCTCCAGTGCGCGCAGAACCGGATAGAGCGCTGCAAAGCCGCCGCTCCAGCCCTCCGCCAGGACCGATTCGCGCGTCAGCACACCGTGGCGACGAAGCAGGACCTGCGCCTGGCTCAGCAGCCGTTCCGTAGCCGTCGGGGCCGGCTCGCGCAGCTCCTTCAGCAGCGACCAGCGGCCGCTGGCGCGAGGCTGGTTCAATCGGACCGGCGGCGGCCGGCGTCCGAGCGGCCGGCGCTTGGCCGCCGGTCCCGCAAAGCGCAGGGGTGCGAAGGTGTCGTTGGTCACCTCACCGGCCCAAACCAGGTCCCAGAGCGCGTCGAGCACCCTCTCCTCCGAGCCGCTGCCCGCCGCGTGGTAGAGGTCGCGGAAGAACGAGGCGCCCCGAGTTTGCAGGTGCGCTCGCACAATCTCGGCCACCTCCCCGGCGGCCGGCTCACCCATCTCCGGCAACAGGCGGTTGACCTCACTGCGGAGGTACAGCGAGACCCGCCCATCTCCAACGCCCAGCGCGCCGCGCCCGATCCAGGCCACCTCACCCATGGCGATCAGCTCGTCGAGCAGCGCCGGTCGGTAACCGGGGAGGCGAGCAGGCAGTACGTCGCGTTCTATGACGGAGACCGGCAGCGCGACGCCCTGCAGGGTCTCGACCGCCTCCAGCAGGCGCTCCAGCGACGCGCTGGAGCTGCGGCCGGCCGGGTTGACCCCCTGCCAGACGGGCAGGAAGCCCGCCAGCACTTTCGGCGGCACTGCCTCCGCCTCCCGCCGCAGGGCGGCGAGCGAGCGGCGGCGCAGGGTCCGCAGCACTTCCGGGTGGCAGAACTCGAGGCTGGGCGCAGCGCCGGCGGAGATGGGGCGAAAGGCTCCCGAGATGAGCTCACCGCGCGCCGCCAGTACCGCCAGCGCCTCCCCCAGTCGAGCCTCGGGCACGCCCCAGCGAGCAGCCGGTGCAGCTGCCGAGAAGGGCACATGGGTGCGCGCCCAGCGCCGGAGCAGCCTGCCGAGAGCGTCCGGCGGCGACTCCAGATAGACCTCGGGCAGGCCACCTGGAAGTGCGCTGCCGAAGGCGTCCCGGTAGCTGCCGGCGTCCTCCGCCGCCAGCCACCGCTCCTCGCCGCCCAGCCGGATCAGCAGCGCCCGACGCGCGTTGCGCAGCTCGGTCAGCCATTCGCGGCTCACGCCGCGGAAAGCCAGCTCCGCCTCAGTCAGATCGCCCAGGCGCACCAGCAGGTCGTGCGCCTCGTCAATGTCGCGGGGCCAGCGCTCGGACAGCAGCCCCTGCAGCTCCAGCTCCAGCCGCTCAGCCGCCAGAGGGTCCAGCATCTCGCGCAGTTCTTCACTGCCCAGCAGCTCGGCCAGCAGCTCTCGATCGAGAGTGAGCGCTTGCGCCCGGCGCTCGGCCAGCGGGGCGTCGCCCTCGTAGATGAACTGCCCTATGTAGTCGAAGAGCAGGGAGGAGGCGAAGGGGGAGGCCCGCTCGCTGTCAACGCTCACTACGCGGACAGCCCGGGAGCGGATGCCACTCAACAGCTCCCGCAGCGCGTCCAGATCGAAGACATCCGCCAGGCACTCGCGGTAGGTCTCGGCCAGCAGAGGAAAATCGGGGAAGCGGCTGGCCACTTTGAGCAGGTCGGCGGAGCGTTGTCGCTGCTGCCAGAGTGGACTGCGCTGACCCGGCCGGCGGCGCGGCAGCAGCAGTGCCCGGGCCGCGTTCTCGCGGAAGCGGGAGGCGAACATGGCGGTGCCGGGCAACTCGGCCGCTACGAGCTCCTGCAGCTCCTCCGGCTCCAGCATCACCTCCTCGACGTCGAGTGGGCGGTCGGCATCCGGTAGGCGCAGGGCCAGCCCGTCGTCGGTGTACATGGTCTGCACCTGGATCCCCCGCTGCTCCGAGAGCTTGGCCTGGAGAGCCAGGGCCCAGGGGGCGTGCACCTTGCCGCCGAACGGGGTGAGCACGCACACCCGCCAGTCGCCGATCTCATCGCGGAAGCGCTCCACCACCACTGTGCGATCGTCAGGCACCTCGCCCGTGGCGGCCGCCTGATCGTCAAGGTAGGTCAGGAGGTTGCGGGCCGCGCCGCCCTCGAAGCCCGAGGAACGGCGCAGCCGCGCTTCCGCGTCCGCGGCTGAGGAGCTGCGCAGCTCTCGGATCAGGCTGCCCAGCTGTCGGCCCAGCTCGACCGGCCGCGACAGCGAGTCGCCGTGCCAGAACGAGATCTTGCCAGGTTCGCCGGGCGCCGGCGACACCAGAACCTGCGAGGCCGTGATGTCCACCACCTTCCAGGAGGAGGCACCCAGCACTATGGTCTCGCCCACCCTGGTCTCGAAGACCATCTCCTCGTCCAGCTCACCGATCTTGCGTGAGGTCTGGCGGCCGGCCGGGGCAGCGCCCGTGGGCGCCGTGTCGCCACCGTCGAACAGGCTGACCGTGTAGAGGCCGCGGTCGGGGATGGTGCCGGCGTTGGTCACCGCCAGGCGCTGGGCGCCGGCCCGGCCGCGCAGCTTCCCCTCGATCCGGTCCCAGACGATGCGCGGCCGGAGCTCGGCAAACTCGTCGGAGGGATAGCGGCCGGCCAGCATGTCCAGCACGGCCTCGAAAGAGCGGCGGCCCAGGCTGCGGAAGGGGTAGGCCCGGCGCACAAGATCGAAGAGCTCGTCCACAGCCCACTCGTCGAGAGCCAGCATGGCCACCACCTGCTGCGCCAGCACGTCCAGGGGATTCAGCGGGATGACAGTCCGCTCGATGCGCCCGCTGAGCATCCCTTCGACCACCGCGGCGCTCTCCAGCAGATCACCTCGAAACTTGGGGAACACTGTGCCCCGGGAGATAGCGCCGACTGAGTGGCCTGCCCGGCCGATGCGCTGGATGCCGGCCGCGACAGAGGGGGGCGCCTCCACCTGGACCACGAGGTCGACAGCCCCCATGTCGATGCCCAGCTCGAGCGACGAGGTGGCCACGAGACCGCGCAGGTTGCCAGCCTTGAGCCGGTCCTCGATCAGCAGCCTCTGCTCCCGCGCGACCGAGCCGTGGTGCGCGAGCACCAGTTCCGAACCAGCCTGCTCGTTGAGCCGGGCGGCCAACCGCTCGGCCAGCCTGCGCGAGTTGACGAAGATGATGGTCGAGCGGTGTTGCTGGACCAGCTCGACCAGGCGGGGATAGATGGCGGGCCAGATCGAGCGGCGCGGCGCCGGCAGCTCGCCGGCCCAGGCCGCCGCGGGACCGCTGGGCGGCTCGGCGGGCGCCCCTGGCGCCCCGCGGTCCAACTCCGCCATATCCTCGACGGGCACCTCGACGCTTACTTCCAGCGTCTTGCGGGCGCTCGACTCCACTATCTCGACTTGGCGAGCGGTGCCCGCCAGGAAGCGACCTATCTCGGCCAACGGCCGCTGCGTCGCGGAGAGCCCTATCCGCTGCGGCTGCTGGACGGTGATGCGGCAGAGCCGCTCGAGCGAGAGCGCCAGGTGAGCTCCGCGCTTGTTCCCGGCCAGCGAGTGGATCTCGTCCAGGATCAGCCAGCGGACTCCGCTCAACACCTCCCGCGCCGCACTGGTCAGCATGAGAAAGAGCGATTCAGGCGTGGTGATCAGCACACCCGGCGGCGTGCGCGAGATGAGCCGGCGCTCCTGGGCGGGCGTGTCACCGCTGCGCACCGCCACCTCGATCTGAGGCACCGGCAGGCCGAGGCGCTCGGCTTGCAGCTGAAGGCCGACGAGAGGTGCTCGAAGGTTCCGCTCCACATCCACCGCCAGTGCCTTGAGGGGTGAGACGTAGAGCACTCGGCAGCGCTCCTTGGCGGCAGGCCGCGGCTCCACGGCCAGCCGGTCGAGGCACCAGAGGAAGGCGGCGAGAGTCTTGCCGCTGCCGGTCGGTGCTGTCATCAGCGTGTGACGGCCCGAGGCGACAGCCTGCCAACCGCGCTCCTGCACCTCGGTTGGCGCCTCGAAAGAGCCTCGGAACCAGCTGGCGGCGAGCGGTGAAAAGAGGTCGAGGGAGGAGCCCATGATTTAGAACGTTAGTTCGTTGCGAGACGTGGGGTTGGCTGCGCTGCTTCCCAACCCTCGCTCAGTGCTTCCTTGGAGAGGCCGGAGCAGGCTCTGCGGCTGCGTACCGGCCTATGATCCACTGCACACAGGCGACGGCGGCCATCCGGCACCAATTGGAGCAGTGCACATGAGCGCGTTAACGAGTCAGGCCGACACCCTGCCGCTGGCTTCCAGCACAATCCGAAAACTGCGGCTGCGGATCATCCCCTACATCTTTCTGCTCTACGTCATCGCTTATCTGGACCGGGTCAACGTGAGCTATGCACAGCTCAACATGGGCAAGTCGTTGGGCATCGCCGCGGCGGCCTTCGGCCTGGTTTCCGGCATCTTCTTCATCGGCTACTTCCTGTTCGAGATCCCGAGCAACGCCATCCTCTATCGCGTTGGGGCGAGGAAGTGGATTGCCCGGATACTGATCAGCTGGGGTTTGGTGGCGATGGCCACCGGCTTCGTCCAGAATCTCAACCATCTGCTCATCGCCCGCTTCGTGCTGGGGCTGGCCGAAGCGGGCTTCTTCCCCGGCATGGTGCTCTACATCACCCTCTGGTTTCCTGCCAAGGAGCAGGCGCGGGCCTTCTCCCAGTTCATGGTCGCTCAGGTGGTCGCCTACATCATCGGGGCACCCAGTGGCGGCTGGATCTTGGACCACGTCCACGTGGCTGGTCTGGACAGCTGGCGCTGGGTGTTCATCCTCCAGGGGCTGCCGGCAGTGATCTTCGGGGTGGTGACGTTCTTCTACCTGACCGACAGGCCTCGCGATGCCCGCTGGCTCACTGATGAAGAGCGGGGCTGGCTCGAGGATCAGCTGGCGCGCGAGCGGGCTGAGAAGCAGAGCCGCCACCACCTGAGCGAGTGGCAGGCACTGCTCAGCCCGCGCATCCTGCATCTGACGGCTATCTACCTCTGCATAGTGCTCGGGATCTACGGCCTCAATTTCTTCCTGCCCCAGATCGTGAAGGGCCTGTCCACCTCGTACTCGAACACCACAGTGGGCCTCCTGGCGGCCATCCCCTTCGTGATCGGCGGCATCGCCATGCTGGTCAACGGCTGGCACTCCGACAAGACCCTCGAGCGCAAGTACCACGTCATGTTCTGCACGGTGACTGCGGCCGCGGGACTGCTCCTGATCCCGTTCTTTCGGCACGACCCGGTGCTGGCGATTGTGCTGCTCTGCGTAGTGAGCATCGGCAACTTCGGCTACATAGCAGCTTTCTGGGCGCTGCCCCAGCTGGTGCTCACTGAGGCGGCCGCCGCGACAGGCATTGCGCTGATCAACTCGGTCGGGAACCTGGGCGGCTTCATCGGGCCCTACATCGTCGGCGCGAAGGCCACTGAGAGCAATGTGACCCAGGGCCTGTACCTGCTGGCCGCATCGTTCCTGGTTGCCACACTGCTGCTCGTGCTTCTCCCCACTGAGAAGGTGCGGTCGGCGGAGTCGCTGGCGCCTGCTCCGGGGCCTGCCAGAGGCTGAGCGAAAAAGGGGAAGCCGTAACCCTTTCTCCGCCTCCGGCGTTGCCCGCAGGTGGTAAACGCTGTAGCCCTGCATCTGCTTCGGCTCGCGCTTCTTCCCATCGATGCCGTGGGCACCACGCGTTCCCGGCTCGCGATCAGGCGCCTGACCTTTCGGCTGCGGAGCCGGGTTCGCATCCACGGCAACAGCTGATTCCAGCGCCCGTGGCCAACCGGTTCGCCTGGCCGCCGCGAAAACTTGATAATCCTGCTATAACTACGGCCGCGTGCCCGGGGCCTTGCGCGTAGCGTCAGCTGCGTGACCAGCCGGCTTTCGCCGAACGGGGCCGAGCGGCGCGTCAGCTTCGGCGACCAGGAGGCATTCGTCGTTGAGGCCGGCGGCGCGCTTCGCGATTATCGCGTGGCAGGCCGCTCCTACCTGGATCACTTCGGCCCTGACGAGATGAGCACGGCTGCCCGCGGCCACATCCTGATGCCCTGGCCCAACCGGCTCCGCGCGGGCAGCTACACCTTCGGGGGAGAGCAGCATCAGCTGCCGATATCCGAGCCGGACAAGCGTTCTGCGCTTCACGGGCTGGTTCGCTGGGACACCTGGCAGCTGTTGGACGCCGAGCCGGCCTCGGTCTCAGTGACACATCAGCTGCTGCCCCGCGACGGCTATCCGTTTAGCCTGGCCACGACTGTCACCTACTCACTTTCCCCGCAGGGCCTCACTGTCGCGAGCGAGGTGTTCAACAACGGGAGCGCCGCGCTGCCCTTCGGGGCCGGCTTCCATCCCTACTTTCGAGTGGGGGCGGCCCCCGTTGACGGTTGGACGCTGGAGCTTCCAGCCGAGCGGCGGCTCCAGCTGGACGGGCAGGGAATTCCGACCGGCACCGAGGAGGAATTGGCGGGCAGCGACTTCGACTTCCGCCGCCCGCGCCTGATTGGAGCCCTGAAACTGGACACCGCCTTCACGGGTCTCAGCCGCGGCGACGATGGCCTGGCCCGGGCGCGGCTCAGCGCCTCGGACGGCGGTCAGCTGACAGTCTGGATGGATGCCGCCTTCGACCACATCATGGTCTTCAGCGGTGACGTGCTGCCGCACCCGGAGCAGCGCCGCTCGCTTGCCATCGAACCCATGACCTGCGCCCCAAACGCACTGCAGGAGGGAACGGCGCGCACCCTACAGCCGGGCGAACGCTGGGACTTTCGCTGGGGCGTAGAGCCCGGTAGGGTGAGTTCATGACCAGCGATCGCGAGGGGGTCTCGCCTCCTGCCGGCGACCACGTTCCCGATCGATCCGCGCCGCGCGAGGGCGAGCAGGAGGAGCGGGAGCTGACCGAGTACGAACCGGCGCCCGAGCAGGAGGAGACCTAGACGCCTGGCTAGCTAGCGCTGCCCCCCTCGTCGGGGGTCCCGGGCCCGTTTTCGGGCGGCGGCGAGGCCAGCCAGCTCGGCACCCCGCCCGAAACCCTGCCCGGCGTCGTCTGGCTCTTGATCAGGTACTCGAGAGCACCCAGCTTCAGACCCCGCTCCACCAGCTCCTGCTCGCCGTAGTTGGAGAGGACCACCACCGGCACGTGCTTGGTGCGCTCGTCCCTACGCAGCGCCTGCAGCACTTCGAAGCCGTCCATCTTAGGTAGGCGCACGTCGAGGAAGACCAGGTCGGGCGGGTCGGCCTGGGCCGAGCGCACAGCCGACTCGCCGTCGGCGATGACCTGGACCAGGTAGCCATCCAGCTCGAGCTTCAGCTTGTACATCTCGGCGACCGCTTCGTCGTCTTCCACCAGGAGGACCCGGACCTCCTCCGGCACTGCGCTTCTGTCATCCGATTCCACGCCCAGCTCCTTCGATGATCGATCCTCCAGCAAAGCAAACCTGATAGTGAGGCATCAGCTTTCTCACTGCGATCATAACCAGGAAAGCTGCGGTGCGTCAGCCAAAAACGACAGCGAGCAGGGCTGCCTCAGTCAGCCTCAGTTAACCTGACTCGGTGGAGTCACTGCCCGAGGCTCAGGGGAGGCCGCTGATGCTGGACTTCACGCCTGATCCTGAGGCCGGCGCCGCTGTAGTGGCGGCCGATCGCGCCCACGTCTTCCACTCCTGGTCCGCCCAGGCCAAGGTGGATCCGCCGCCGATCGCGGGCGGCCGGGGTTCCTGGTTCTGGGATTACGCGGGCAAGCGCTACCTCGACTTCTCCTCCCAGCTGGTCAACCTCAACATCGGACATCAGCATCCCAAACTGGTGGCTGCCATTCAAGAGCAGGCCGCCAAGCTCTGCACCATCGCTCCGGCCTTCGCCAACGACGCGCGCTCCGAGGCAGCCAGACTGATCGCTGAGCTGGCGCCGGGGGACTTGAACCACGTCTTCTTCACCAACGGGGGCGCAGAGGCGAACGAGAACGCGCTGCGGCTGGCGCGTCTCCACACCGGCCGCAGCAAGGTGCTGGCCGCCTACCGCAGCTACCACGGGGCCACTGCCGCGGCCATCAGCCTGACAGGTGATCCCCGGCGCTGGCCCAACGAACCGGGGATCCCGGGCGTGGTCCGCTACTGGGGGCCCTTCGCCTATCGCTCAGCCTTCCACGCCTCGGGCGAGGAGGAGGAATCGGAGCGCGCGCTGCAGCACCTGCGCGACGTAATCGCCTTCGAGGGCCCGCAGAGCTTTGCAGCTCTCATCCTGGAGACGGTGGTCGGCACCAACGGCATCCTGGTCCCACCGCCCGGCTACCTGGCGGGGGTGCGCGAGATCTGCGATGAGTTCGGCATTGTCCTGATCGCCGATGAGGTGATGGCAGGTTTCGGCCGCTGCGGCGAGTGGTTCGCCGTCGATCACTGGCGCGTGACACCCGACCTGATCACCTTCGCGAAGGGCGTCAACTCAGGCTACGTTCCGCTTGGCGGCGTCATTATCTCTGACGCCATCGCCGCCACCTTCGCCGATCGCGCCTATCCCGGCGGCCTCACCTATTCAGGGCATCCGCTGGCCTGCGGCGCGGCTGTCGCCTCGATCAACATCTTCCGAGAGGAGGGAATCGTGGAGCACGCCCGCGACCTGGGCGAGGAGGTCATCGGCCCTGAGCTGCGAGCACTGGCCGAGCGCCATCCTTCGATCGGGGAGGTGCGCGGGCTGGGTGTCTTCTGGGCGCTGGAGCTGGTCAGGGATCGGCGAACGCGACAGCCGCTGGTTCCCTACAACGCGGCGGGTGCGGCGGCCCTGCCCATGAGCGAGCTGGCGGCTGCCTGCAAAGAGCGGGGACTCTACCCCTTCATCCACTTCAACCGGATGCACGTCGTGCCGCCGTGCACCATCAGCGTCGCCGAGGTGAGGCAGGGGCTGGAGATCATCGACGAGGCGCTGGTGGTGGCCGACCGCCACTACACCGGCGAATAGCAGGAGGAGTCAGATGGCTATTGGGACCCAGACCGAGCTGCGCGGCATTCACGAGGCGATGCTGATCGACGGCAAATGGCTCCCAGCGCACGACGGCGAGGAGCTGCAAGTCATGAATCCCGCCAAGCACGGCGAGCTGATCGCCCGGGTGCCGCGAGCCCGGGAGGCTGATGTGGACCTGGCTGTCCGCTCCTCGCAAGGAGCGTTCCCCGGCTGGCGCTCCACCGCGCCGCTGGCGCGCGGCAAAGCGCTGGTTCAAATCGCCGAGGCTCTTGGCGAGCGAAGTGAAGATATGGCCCGGCTCATCGCCAGCGAGACGGGCAACGCCATCCGGACGCAGTCGCGGCCAGAGGCGAAGACGGCAGCCGACATCTTCCGCTACTTCGGCGGCCTGGCCGGTGAGCTGAAGGGCGACACGGTTCCCCTGGGTGAGAACTACGTCAGCTACACGGTCCGGGAGCCCTGGGGAGTGGTCGCCGGCATTGTGCCCTGGAACTCGCCGGTGCAGCTGAGCGCGCTCAAAATAGCGATGGCGCTGGCCGCCGGCAACACGCTGGTCTTGAAGGCGGCGGAGGACGCGCCGCTGGGCGTGCTCTTCATGGCCGAGCTGTGCCAGGACCATCTGCCGCCAGGTGTGCTGAACGTCATCACCGGCTACGGGGAGGAGTGCGGCGCGGCTCTTGCCAACCATCCTGGCATCGCCAAACTCTCCTTCACAGGCTCCACCGACGTGGGAAAGTCGATCATGAGGGCGGCGGCAAACCGGATTCTGCCGGTCTCGCTCGAGCTCGGCGGCAAGAGTCCGGCAATCGTTTTTCCTGACTCCGACGACGACAAGACGGCGGCGGGAGTCATGCTCGGCATGCGCTTCACCCGCCAGGGACAGTCCTGCACAGCCGGCTCCCGGCTCTTCGTGCACGAGTCCATCTTCGACTCCTTCTTGGACCGCCTGATCAGCCAGCTGAAGGAACTGAAGATCGGCTCCCCGCTGGCCGAGGAGACTGACATGGGCGCGATCATCAACGAGAAGCAGTTCAAGAAGGTCTGCCAGTACATCGAAGAGGGCATCGACACCAAGGGCACGGAGCTGCTGCTGGGCGGCCCGCCGCCGAAGGAGGGAGCGCTGGCCGAAGGCAACTTCGTTCAGCCCACACTCTTCAAGAGCTCGAGCAATGACTGGCGCTTGGCCAGAGAGGAGATCTTCGGTCCTGTCCTGGTCGCGATTCCCTGGTCTGAGGAGGCGAAGGTGATCGAGATGGCGAACCGGAGCCACTACGGTCTGGCCGCGTTTGTCTGGTGCCGGGATCTGAGCCGGGCGCTTCGCACCGCCCACGCAATCGAGTCGGGCTGGGTCCAGGTGAACCGCGGCGGCGGTCAGATCATCGGGCAGTCCTACGGCGGCTACAAGGAGAGCGGGCTGGGCAGGGAGTTCTCGCTGGAAGGCATGCTGGACGGTTTCACCCAGACCAAGAGCATCACTGTCGACCTATCTCATTAGTAAGGGAGGGGCATCGAGTTGGCGGGTTTGGAGGGAAAGGTGGCGATCGTCACCGGCGCCGGCCGAGGGATCGGCAAGGGTATCGCCCGGCGGTTGGCCCGGGAGGGCTGCCGGCTGGTCCTGACGGCGCTGGAGCAGAACGAGGTCGAAGCTGTCGCCGACGAGCTTCGCCAGGGTGGCGCCGAGGTGGTGACCGTGGCGGGCGATATCGGTCTCGCCGAGACCGCTGACAGGCTTCTCGAGACAGCACTCAACAGCTATGGAACGCTCGACATCCTGGTCAACAACGCCGGCTGGGCGACCCCCGTCTGCTACTTCCTCGACATGGACGAGGAGCATTGGGACAAAGTGATCAGGACCAACCTGAAGAGTGTCTACCTCACCACCTTGCGAGTCGCTCGCCACATGGCTCGGGCCGGTGTGCGCGGCAGCATAGTGAACATGAGCTCCTGGGGCGGCACTCGGGCGCATCGCCAGATGGCGGCCTACGACGCCTCGAAGGGCGGAATCGAAGCTTTCACCCGCACCACGGCCCTCGATCTCGGGCCGCTGGGAATCCGGGTCAACGCCGTGGCTCCCAGCATTGTGCAGACTGAGAGCTACAGTCCAAAGGGCGAACTCTCGCCGCTCGGCCGGCCAGGCCAGCCCGCGGACATCGCTGCGGCTGTGGCCTTCCTCGCCTCCGACGACGCTTCCTACATCACGGGCCAGGTGATCCAGGTCGACGGGGGCATGGGTGCCCAGGGCCGCCCGCCAGCGCTGGACCACCAGCCGCCCGAAAGGTCCCAGCCAGGCTAGAACTCCAGCTCGCCGGGAGGTGGTGGGATCCGGTGTGATTCGCCCCGGCCGCGGTAGAGCAGGTAAGCCGACAGGCCGATGACCAAGAGGACGCCGGGTGACCAGCCCAGGCCGGGCCCGAAGGGGTCGTAGGGCGAGAGATCAAAGGCGAGCGCAAGCACGGCGAAAACCGCTGCGATCGCGAGCACCAGCCCCCGATAGGCGGTCCTGCCCAGTCTGTGGCTGTCCGGATCGAAGTAGCGAAGCCTGTGGTGAGTGCCCAGCGGCAGCTGCCCGCTGCTGTCGTGCACGCGCACGTGACGATGACCGACGTGGACGCGCTCGATCGGGCGGGGAGCGGCGGCGAGCGCTACGAAAGCCACCCGCCGGGCAGCCCTCGGCGGAGAAGCGAGCGGTTCCCAAATCGACCGCTGGTGGACCCTTTGGTAGGCCACATAGCTCAGTCCGCCAGCCAGCAGCCAGCCGACATAGATGAAGGTCGAGTTGCTCACGTTCTCCAGCAGCAGCTGGGTGAAGACCGACCCGATGGCAACCGCTCCCAGGATCGAAAGCACGGGGATGCTGGAGCGACCAAACGGGATGTTGAAGGGCATCCGGTAGGGACGGCGGAGGAACGGCTCGACGAAGCGGAGGCGCATCACCGCCAGGTGCGCCACCGCAAAGGCGAAGGTGGCGGCCAGCGAGTAGACGGCGGCCATGAGGTCGATCTGCGCCGGCAGGATGAGCAGGGCGGCCGCGACGCCGAAGACGATGACTGAGACGTAGGGGGTCTTGAAGCGCGTGTGCAGCTTGCCGAAGGCTGAGGGAAACATCTCGTTGGTGGCCAGCGAGTAGCTCAGTCGCGAGATGCCTATCAGGCCCGCGTTGGTGGCGATGACCAGAATCGTGAAGGCCAGGATGGCCACCCAGATGCCTGCCCAGAAAGCCAGCGCGTGAGGTTGGAAGAAGGTGACTATGCCTGCCACCGGATCACCTTTCCAGGTGGTCGCCAGCTCGGTGCTGAAGGCTCCGTGAGCGTCCATGTGCACTGGGAAGACGCTCATGCCGATGGTTGGTAGGAAGGCGGAGACGAAGAGGACGGCGACGATGACCGCATAGGTCGCCCGCGGCACTGCGTGGCTGGGGTTTTTCGCCTCCTCCGACATGTTGGAGATGGTCTCGATCCCTGTGTAGGTGACCATGGCGATGGAGATGCTGGACAGGAAGTGGCCCCAGGTTGGCGCGACTCCCCAGTGGATGTTGTGGATGACAGTGGAGAGGTTCAAGAGCAGCACCACGCCCAGAATTACGAGGACCAGCTGCGTCCCCAGATCCAGCAGGGAAAGAATCAGGTTCATCAAGCTCGATTCCTGAATACCTATGACATTCACGACCACCAAGCAGCCGGTCAGAGCCACGGCGGCCAGCGAGTGCCAGGTGGGGTCACTGATGTGCTTGAAGAACGCCAGGTACTGGCCGAAGACGCCGAGGTAGCCGATGGCGAAGTAGGAGGAGATGGCCACTGTGGCCGTGTAGTTGAGGAGCTGGATCCAGCCGACGATGAAGCCCACAGGCGTGTTGAAAGCGCGCCGGGCAAAGCTGGAGGAACCGCCGGCGTGAGGAATCGCTGTGGTGCCTTCCGCGTAGTTGAGGGCTGTCGTGACGAAGATGAAACCGGCCAAGATCAGCGCCAGGGGCGTCAGGCCGAGCGCGAAGGCGGCGGTGACGCCAAGGCCGTAGTAGATGCTGGAGCCGACGTTGCCGTAGCAGGCGGAGAAGAGGGCCGGGGCGCCGAGGGTGCGGGGCAGCTTCGAGCGCCGGGAACGCACATGGAAACGCAGGTCTCCGGGCGTGCTGCCGTGCTGCTGGACGGTTACCTCTTTGTCCAAAGCCTCACCTCACTTGCGCTGAAGGTACAGCCTAGAGGCGCCCGGCGCCGGCCCGGCGTCGGGCCTCTGACGCCGCTACCCTAGAGAGCCGATGTCGGCTCGGCTTGCTGTGCTGCTCTCCGTCCTGGCCGTCTGCCTGAGCGCCTGCGCACTGCCCGGCCTGCCGATCGGGCAGCACAAACCGACGCCCGTGCCCGACAAACCCGCCTCGCAGTACTTCACTGAAGCCATCAACGGCTACGACAGGGCCAAGGGGATCCGGCTGACTGAAGTTGTCGGCCACACGGCTGCCTTCGGCAACGTCACCGGCGGCAGCATCGACCTGCAGGGCCAGGGTTTCCACGCGACGCTCACCGCTGACAACGGACCCATCGAACTCATCTCCAGCACCGGCAGCCCGGTTTTCGTCAAGGCAAGTGCGGGCTACTGGCGGCAGGCCGGCCACGCCCCTGAGGCCAAGGTCCTGAACGGTTACTGGACCAAGCTGGTCACCGGCAGCGAGGCGGGCGCTTTCAAGTCCTTGCTGCCCCACGAATTTGCCAGTGAATACAGACTGCGACCCAAGAATCTGAGCAAGGGCAAGGTCACCAGCGTGCCCGGCACCCAGGTGAAGGCGCTTCCGCTCAGCGCACCCCAGCCGGGCACGCTATACGTCACGCAAACCAGCCCTGCTCGGTTGGTGCGGGTGGAGAAGCTTGCGACGGTTGACTGGGAAACCTTCACTGCATCAGTCGCCTACGACGATTCCATCACCTTCCAGGATCCCAGCACCGACGTACTGGATCCCAGCGACCCGGCCACCCTGCCCGCTCGCTACGTGAGTTCGGGTAGAGCCGCGCTGCCCCAGTGCAGCAGCAGCAACGCCACCTGTCGGGAGGGCTTCAACCTGACGAACCAGAATGGACCCCAGCGGGCGGGAACCAAGTCCACGCTGAAGATCCACTTTCAGGGGAGCGGGAATGACGAAATCGCCTCCTGCCTCGCGGACGTCTCGCCGGTTGGCAACGGTCAGAGCACAACCGCCTCGTGCGAGATACCGACGGGAGTTCTGGTCGGCTACCTGAACGCCCACACCACGACCCAGTACCTCATAAAGCCCGAGGTCCACAACGCCATCTGGGACGACTGAGTAGGGTCGTCGCGTGGTCTGTCAGCTGAGGATGTTCACGGCCCTGGCGCCGACCAACGCGACAGTGATCAGCGAAGCCAGCGCTTGGATTCCCATCAGGCTCTTGACGCGCTGCGAGAGCGGCATGGTGTCGGTGGGACTGAAGGCGGTGGCGTTGGTGAGAGAGACGTACATGTAGTCGAGGAAAGCCGGCCGCCAACCCTTACCGGTCACCTCGGGGTTGATCATTTGGGGATAGAGGAATTCGGGCGGCTGCAGGACCTCACGGGTCCGCGCGCCCGGCCCGCCCCGATCGATCTCCCAGTACCAGAGACCGAAGATGATGACGTTGGTCAGCCAGATCAGAATCGAGGAAAGGATCAGCTCCTGACCGGCAGCTTTCCCCCCGTGGATCAAGTAGTACGCGAGCTGGATGAGGGAGTAGAGGTTGGCCAGGCTGATCACGGCGGTGAGCGTCAGCGAAAGCAGGCGGGCGAGAGCCGACTCGCGGTGATGCCTGTAGCGGGATCCGATCAGCAGGGGCAGGAGCAGGACACCTTCCAGCACCGGTATGAGCCAACGCGGGCCGTAGACAAGTTTCTCCGGCAGCGCCAGCTGCAGGGCGAGCGCCACGACGACCGCCACGGCTGCCGGCCAGGTTGGCTCCCGGTGGTATTCAGGCGCCGCGTCCGCCTTCACCGCGTCTGCTCTCTCGCCGGCGCGTGACGTCACAGCCGGAACCTACAGGATCGGCGGCACCGGATGGCGCCGAAGGGCGACCAGCCTACCGGGTGAGTTGAATCACGGCGCAGGCAGCTCCTTGCGGATCCTGGAAGAGTGCGAAGCGGCCGGTGCCAGGGATGTCGGTGGGCGGGACCATCACCTGGCCGCCGAGCTCGGAAACCCTGCCACTGCTGGCGTCGCAGTCGCTGACCGCTACGTAGATCAGCCAGTATGCGGGCACCTCGGCCGGCACGCCTGCGGGCATCGGAAAGCAGCCGCCAACCTGGCTCTCGCCCCGCTTCCACTCAATGTAGACCCCATCCCCGTAAGAGCCTTCGTGATGGCCCCAGCCGAAGACCTGGGGATAGAATCGCACGGCTCCACGCCAGTCGCGCGTCTGCAGCTCGTGCCAGCCAATAGTCCCCGGCTTGCCGCTCACATCGGTGCCGGCCATCCGGAAGGGCTGCCAGAGCCCGAAAAATGCTCCCTCCGGATCGTGGCAAACGGCCGTCCGGCCCTGGTCCAGGACGTCAAACGGTGGCACAACCACGCTGCCGCCCGCCGCCTGAACCTTCTGGACCGTGGCCTCAGCGTCCTGGGTCCCCACGTATACCGACCAGGCGGTGGGCTGGCCGGCCCCGGCCTGGCCGTAGCCCGCCACGGTGTCCCCATCTTTCTGAAAGAAGCCGTAGCCACCGGCAGCCGGATCAGGGCTGGTTGCGGCGGACCAGCCGAAGAGCTCCCCGTAGAACCGCTGGGCGGCCGGCAGATCGGGGCAGGCCAGATCGGCCCAGATGAATGTGTTGGCGCGCTCGGCGCTGAGCTCAGGCATGGCTTCCTCCAAAACTGATGCCCGCAAGCTACCTGACGAGCCTAACAGCCCCAGCCGCCTGGGAACAAGGGTGTCTGGCGTCCTGGTTGTGAACGCGCAGTGACTCCTGGAGGTGCGCGACACGGGACGGCATTGAGTGCGACCATCCCTGCCCATGAAGCAGGCAGCCTGAGCATGGCCCGGGTCACGCGCCTCAGTGCTCAGCCCTGATGAGGCGGATCCACTACGCATGGGCGATCGCGGCAGTCACCTTCATCGCCCTGATGGGCGCAGCCGGCTTCCGCTCCACTCCTGGGGTTCTGATAGTGCCCCTGGAGACCGAGTTCGGCTGGAACCGTGCGCTCATCGCCGGCGCCGTCTCGATCAACCTCATCCTCTTCGGCCTCACGGGGCCCTTCGCGGCCGCCCTGATGGAGCGCTTTGGAATGCGCAAAGTGGTGGTCGCCGCCCTCGCCCTGGTGGCGACGGGCTCACTGCTGACGGTTTCCATGACGGCGCCCTGGCAGCTCTATCTGCTCTGGGGCGTGGTGGTGGGGCTGGGCACAGGAACCATCGCCTCGGTGCTGGCCGCAACAGTCGCCAGCCGCTGGTTCGTAAAGCGGCGCGGTCTGGTGCTGGGCGCGCTGACAGCGGCCGGGGCAACCGGGCAGCTGATCTTCCTCCCGTTCCTGGGCTGGCTTGCGCAGAATGTCGGGTGGAGATGGTCAGCGATCACCGTCGGCATTGCCGCCTTCGCGGTGGTCCCGCTGGTTGCGCTGGTCCTTCGCAACCGGCCGGCGGACATGGGTCTCCTGCCCTACGGGGGGACGGAAGCGGAACCAGTCGGGCCGGCGGTCAGCGGCGGCCCCATCCGGAACGCCATCCGCGGTCTGCGGCTCGGTGTGCGTTCGCGCGATTTCTGGCTGCTGGCGGCGAGCTTCTTCATCTGCGGGGCTTCCACGAACGGTTTGATCGGCACCCACCTCATCCCTGCCTCCATGGACCATGGACTCGCCGAGGTAACAGCTGCGAGCCTCCTGGCCGTCATCGGCGTCTTCGACGTGGTGGGCACGCTGGCCTCCGGTTACCTGACAGACCGCTTTGATTCGCGCAGGCTGCTCTTCTGCTACTACGCGCTGCGCGGGCTCTCCCTTCTCTTCCTCCCTTACGCTTTCGGGTCGCGGTACTTCGGCCTGGTCCTGTTCATAGTCTTCTACGGGCTGGATTGGGTGGCCACTGTGCCGCCCACCGTCCAGCTGGCTCGGCGCGTCTTCGGGCCGCGTGACATGCCGGTCGTTTACGGCTGGATCTTCGCCTCGCACCAACTCGGCGCTGCCTCGGCAGCATTCGCCGCCGGGGCGGTCAGAACGTTCTTCGGCGATTATCAGCTGGCCTTCATGTCATCAGGTCTTCTCTGCCTGGTGGCGGCAGGCCTGGTGCTGCGGGTCTCGCGAAGCAGGGTGGAGCCGAAAGGCCTGCCGGCGCCAATCGAGCAGCCGGCCTTCTCCTGAGTGTCCTGGCGCGGGACACTGAACTGGTCGCGCCGGCTGCTGGTCGCTGCCGTGGCCGCCACGTGTGCTCTCGCGCCTCTTCCCGTCCTCGCCCACGCCCAGCTGACTGGCAACTATCCAGCCCCCGGGGCACTGCTCAGCAGCCCACCTGCCGAAGTGACTGTGAGCTTCAGCGAGACTGTTTCGCCGGCAGGGCACGGAATCCACGTTTACGCGCCATCGGGCAAAGAGGTGGGCGGCCAGGCTTGGCCCCAAGGCTTCCAGCTCATCGCGCCCGTCGAGGCGAGCGAGCCTGGCACTTACGTCGTGAGCTGGCAGGTGCTGGCTGCAGATACTCATCCCTCCCGGGGTGCTTTCGCTTTCAGCGTGATCAAGACCAGCGGGAACCGCTACCTGGGCCTGCTGAGTGGGGCAGAGGTGGGCACGACCACCCCGCTCGGCCTCGCGCTGCAGACGCTCGCGCGCTGGCTTCACTTCGCCGGCTACGCTCTCGCCTTCGGCGGAGCCGCCTATCTCGCGCTGATGAGAAGGGAGCGGCGCCTCTGGCGCTTGGTGCTGGTGGGTGTCGCGCTGCTGCTGGCCGCCGAGCCAGTGGGTCTGCTCGCCCAGTTGGTGAGCCTCTCGCTGGACACTGACACCGCCCTCTCAGTCCTCGGCTCAGGCTTCGGGCGGCTCCTGGCGCTCCGTGTCGGCGGCGCGCTGCTGCTCTGGTCGCTGCTGGCGGTGGAATCGCCCTGGCCGATTCTGCCTCTGGGCGCAGTGATGGCGCTGATCGATGGCACTACCGACCATGCCCTGTCAGGGCAGCCCATTGTTGGTCAGACCCTCGACGCCATCCACGTCGCAGCCATGTCGCTGTGGGCCGGCGGACTGGTTGCCTTTCTCCTCGCGCCCGATCGCCGCTTCGGCCGGGTCGCCGTGCCAGCCGCCGGCATGGCTGTCGCGAGCGGGCTCCTGCTGGCTTACTTCCACGACGCCCTGCCGCTGGTGAGGTTCCTGCCCAGCAATTACGGCTGGGCGGTGGTTCTCAAGATGACAGCAGTCGCCGGGGCGGCGGCGGTTGCCGCGTTTCGCCGCCGTCGCCTGGAAGCGGGTTTGGTCGCCGCCGCGTTGCTGGCAGCAGCCCTGGTGGTGTCGCTACCTCCAGCCCAATGACCGCCTGAAGTGGTGTTCGCGCTGTAGACTGCCGGTCGCTGCAGCTACCCGGTCTGGGAGTACGAAACTTTGGTGGGCATAGTCCTGGTCTCACACAGCTTTGAGCTGGCCCGCGGGCTGGCCGACCTGGCCGCCCAGGTGGCCGGTCCTGACGTTCGAATCGAGGCCGCGGGCGGAGGTCCCGAGGGCAGCCTCGGCACCAGCGGGGATGCGGTGCAGGCGGCGATCGACCGGGCTGAGGCCGGCGACGGAGTGGTTGTGCTGGCCGACCTGGGCAGCTCCATCCTGACAGTGAGGCACCTCCTGGAAGACGCGGCGAACGGACAGGTGCGGCTGGCCGACGCACCTCTGGTGGAGGGCGCTGT
The DNA here is from genome assembly GCA_003244185.1 of Candidatus Dormiibacter spiritus. Classification (GTDB taxonomy): domain Bacteria; phylum Chloroflexota; class Dormibacteria; order Dormibacterales; family Dormibacteraceae; genus Dormiibacter; species Dormiibacter spiritus. The sequence continues at coordinate 74,366 of QHBT01000065.1, forward strand.
CGCTGCGGCGGTCATCTCCTCCACGAGCCAGCCGTTGGAAGTCGTGCTGCAGGCGGCGGAGGAGGCGCGGGGTGCCCGCAAGCTCTGAGCTCGAAGTCACGCTCCCGGCGAGCGTCGCGCTGCACGCCCGGCCGGCAGGCCTTTTCGTCAAGACAGCCATGCGCTTCCAGTCCAGCCTTCGGGTCGAGGCGGGAGCGAAGGCAGCCGACGCCAAGAGCATCCTGGCGGTGCTCGCGCTCGGCGCGACGGGCGGTACGCCTTTGCGACTCAGCGCGGAAGGTCCAGACGCCGCGCCGGCTTTAGAGGCTCTCGCCGCCTGCGTGGCCGGTCTGGCCGAGTAAGTACTGCTGGGCCGACTCCTGGCAGGCAGCGAAGTTCAGACTTCGCAGCGCCTCTCGAACCTCGCCAACTCTGGCCGCGCCCACGCTCAGCTCATCAGCGCCGAGTCCCACCAGCACGGGCATGGCGCCGGCGTCCGAGGCTGCCTCGCCGCAGACCTCGATTGGGATGCCGGCTCCCCGCCCCGCCTGCATGGTGGCATCGATGAGCCGCAAGACTGCTGGGTGAGTGGCCGGCGAAGTGCCTGAGCTTTCCCTGTCGAGCCCCAGGGCCAGCTGGGTCAGGTCGTTCGTGCCCAGGCTCAGGAAGTCCAGCTGACTGGCGAATTCAAGCGCGCGGTGGGCCGCCTCGGGCGTCTCGATCATGGCCCCCAGTGCTGGCGGTCGCCGATCACCGAGCACCGCGCCGAGCGCCTGGCGGACCGCGAGTACCTGTTCGACACGCGTGACCATGGGGACCAGGATTCGCAGCTCGACCGCTTGGGCAGCTCGAAGGATTGCCTCCAGCTGGTCGCGGAGGGCCGCCGGGTTCTCGAGCAGCAGCTCAACGCCGCGGCCCTTGGCGCCGGTCAGGAAGGGCGGCGTCTTATCGCCCCCGAAGTCGAAGAGCCGGACAGTGGCGACACGATCCTGCAGGCTTGCCAACAGCGGCGCGAGGAAGCGAAAGCTCGTTTCAATGTCAGGCCAGGCTTGGGCTGCCAGAAAGAGAAGTTCAGTCCGCAACAGCCCCACGCCCTCGGCGCCCTGTTCCAGGGCTTCGCGCACCTCGGCGAGGCTGGAGGCGTTGGCCAGTACTTTGACCCGGCGCCCGTCCAGCGTGACTGCCGGCTCCAGACGCCGGGCGACCGCTGTGGCGCGAGCCTGGTTTCGCCGCTCCCGCTCCGAGCGGGCTTGAGAGAGGCGCTCCGGATCCGGGTGGCGGACAAGCCGGCCCAGGCTGCCGTCGACAACTATCGTTTCGCCCTCCACCAAATCCAGCACCTCCGGCCCGAGTCCGACCACCATGGGCAGGCCGAGAGAACGCGCCACGATGGCCGCATGGGCAGTCACCCCGCCACCGGCGAGAGCCACTCCCTGGACCTGGGGACCAAGCTCGGCGACATCGGCGGGACCGAGGCCGGCCGCGACCAGCACCCCGGCCGCTCGCTCGTCGGTGCCGCCGGCAGCGATGGTGGCCGCCCGCCGGCCGAGGCTGCGGACGTCGTCAGCGCGTTCGGCAAGCATCGGGTCGGGCAGCGCTGCCAGCTGGGCCGCGGCCGCCTCCGCGGCCTGGCTGATGGCCGACGTTGCGGTCAGGCCTCCTTTCAGGACGAGCTCCCAAACTGCTGCTTCCAGGCCAGGGTCGTGAGCCATCAAGGCGCCGGTTTCCACGATCTCCGCTTCGGCGGCCCGTCCCTCCTGGCGCAGGTCGCCGGCAATTCGCTCCAGCTGAGCGGCAGCAGCCGCCAACGCCTGCTGGGCACCGTCAAGCTGTGATTGGCGGCCCTCGGGGGGAACTGTCACTCGATCATCGGCGCCACTCGCAGCCAGCAGGACTGCCGGCCCTGCCGCCAGCCCAGGAGCGGCAGCGAACCCGGTGAGGGTCCGCTCTGGCATCAGGAGCCGGCCGCTACAGCCCTTTCCAGGGCACGCAGGATGAGAGCTGTCGAGGTGGCGCCAGGGTCCTGATGGCCGATCGACCGCTCGCCCAGGTAGGACGCGCGGCCCTTTCGTGCCTGCAGAGGAATAGTCGCTTCCATGCCCGCCTCAGCGGCTGCGGCCGCCGAGGCCAGCGCGGCCGCAGGCTGCGCTCCGGCAGCAACCTCGCCGCGCAGCTTCTCGACGGCCGGCTCCAAGGCATCGACCATCGTCTTGTCTCCCGGCGCCGCGGCGCCGAGGTCCTTGATCGATGCCAGGGCAGCAGCCAGAACTTCCACAACCTGCTGGCCATCGAAGGTGGGCGAATCACCCAGCACCCGTCCACCGCTGCGCAGCGCCGATCCCCAGAGCGGACCGCTGGCCCCGCCGACCGTCGAGACGAGGGTCCGGCCCGCCAGGATCAGCAACCGGCCGGGCGGTGCGTCCTTCTCTCCATCCAGAGCCTCGACCACCGCCGCGAAGCCCCTGGTCACGTTGGTGCCGTGGTCGCCGTCGCCGATCGCTGAGTCAAGCTGGGTCAGATAGTCGCGCTGCGCTCGAACCGAACTCTCGATCTCGCGCATCCAGGATCTAACGGTGGCGCCATCCATCGGCTGTTCGGTCGCTCAGACTCCCCAGCGCAGGCCGGGGGTGTGAACCGGTGCGTCCCAGAGTTTGAGCAGTTCATCGTCCAGGTGGAGCACTGTCAGGGACGCTCCTGCCATCTCGAGTGAGGTGATGTAGTTCCCGATGAGGTTGCGGACGGGCTCGACGCCTGCCGCTCGGAGTTTGCGGTCCACCTCCGCATAGAGCAGATACAGCTCGATCAAGGGTGTCCCGCCCATCCCGTTGACGAAAGCCAGTACCTGGCTGCCCCGGCTCGGTTTCAGGTCGCTCATCACCGCCTCGACCATGACGTCGACCACCTCGGCGGCGGTGCCCAGCTGTGCTCGGCGCCGGCCCGGCTCCCCGTGGATGCCGATGCCCAGCTCGATCTCACCCTCGGGCAGGTCGAAGATGGGCTTGCCGGCGGCGGGCGGGATGCAGGAGGAGAGCGCCACGCCAAAGGAGCGCGCCCTCTCGTTCACGCGCTTCACGGTGTCACTGACAGTGGCCAGATCAGCACCGCTCTCGGCCGCGGCGCCTGCGATCTTCTCAGCCAGGACGGTGGCGCCGACGCCGCGCCGGCCGGCAGTGTAGAGCGAGTCCTGCACCGCCACATCGTCGTCGATGACTATCGCTGAGACCTTGATGCCGTCGTCGGCGGCGTCTTCCGCGGCCATCTTGAAGTTCATCACGTCGCCCGTGTAGTTCTTCACTATGTGGACGACGCCGGCCCCGCCGTCCACTGCCTTGGTGGCTGCGAGCATCTGGTCAGGTACCGGTGAGGTGAAGACCTCACCCGGGCAGGCGGCGTCGAGCATGCCGAGCCCGACGAAGCCGCCGTGAAGGGGCTCGTGCCCGGAGCCGCCACCTGAAATCAAAGCCACCTTGCCCTGCTTGGGGGCGTCCTTGCGGACGACTATCTGGGCGGCCGAGTCGTAGCGCAGCAGGTTGGGGTGCGCGGCAGCCAGTCCTGCCAGTGACTCCTTCACCACGTTGGCCGGATCGTTCATGAACTTGCGCATCTTCGTTTCCACCGCCATGTGCCTCGCTCCTCTCAGCTAACTCGACCTGGGCAATCTCTTGCCTCATCGAACATTTACCTGCGGCCAGACTCGCCGCCAACATTCCCCGTCTGACTAGCGTTCGCCCCTGACGCCGCTCTTGTCAAGGGTGCCCACTGGAGGTCCCGCCGGTCGGCTACACCAGGGAGCGCAGGGTTCCCTCGTCGTCGGCCGAGAGCAGGAGCCGATTGTTCGTGGCGAGGTGAGTGAGAGAGAGGTTCACGCCTGCGCCAGCGAGTCGCTGCGTCAGCTCAGCCAGAGCTCCCACCCGGTCCTCCATCTGGACCACGAAAGCGTTGCGCTCGCCGGCCACCCGGTGCCCAGCGCCTTCCAGGGCGCTTCTGGCCGCCTCGCCATCGACGAATGCCAAGTGCGCCTCCGTCTGGCCGCCGACCGAATAGGCGAGCACTGCCTCGACGTTGATTCCCGCCGCGGCGATCGCGCCGGCGACGTCGGCGAGGGCTCCCGGCCTGTCCTCGAGGGATACCTGCAGAACCTTGAGCTCAGTTGCCATCGACTCCTCCCCTGGATCGCATGCGGCCGATCTAGCCCTTTCTCGGGGGAACCGGCTCGGCCGAAACTCGGCTCCAGGCCAAATGATAGTGCCCCTCGTGTCTCTGAGCCAGGGCACTCCGGGACCAACGTCCCCTAGCCGGACTCTCAGGGCCGGCCGCGCCAGCCCGATTTAGGTGACGACCTCCCGCCTCTGCATCAGCACCGTCGCCAGGCCAAAGCCGACGACGACGATGGCGAGCATCGCCCAGAGGCCAGCCCAATTCACGCCCGTCAGGAGGGGAGTCCCGTAGAGCTGGAACACAGATAGGTTGGAAAGCCAGCTCGGCCAGTTCAGGAGCGGGGCCAGCTCGTAGATCATGTAGCTGAGGAACGCGAGCGCGCCCAGCACGCCGACCACCGCCCGCGGCCACTCGGCGTCGGCGACGGCGCCGACCGCCGCGAAGGTGAGCGCGAAGGGGATTAGCAGCCACGAGGCTTGGAAGACGCCGGCGGCGTCAAGCCTGGTGCCGGAGGCGGCGGCCGCGATCCCCGTCAGCAGCGATCCGGCTGCCGCGAGCAGGGCGATCCCGAAGACCGCCGCTACCGCGCGCTCGGCGAGGACCGCCCAGCGATGCCGCGGGGTGCTAAGTTCTGCGGCCAGGATGCCCTCGGTGTCGTCAGCGCCCCAGATGGAGACAATGTGGATGGCGAAGCCGGCGAGCAGCAGCTGGGCGATGCCGAACCAGAAGGTGGCGATGAACCCGCGATAGGGATCCCCGCCGCTGCCACGAGTGAGCCAGGCGTGCATCGCCGGCAGCCCATTCAAGCTGTCGACGGTTCCCCGCGCCAGCGACACCATGAAGACCGCCAGTACTGCGACGATCGCTCCCCAGCCGAGCAGTACCGACCGCTGGCGGTAGAGGAGCCGTCCCACCGGCCAGGTCAGCAGCGGCGACGGCGCCGCTTGCCTCGCGCGGCGGGTGCTGACCCGCCGCGGAAACAGTGGACGTCGGAGATCGCGGCGGGCGAACGCGAGCGCTGACAGGACGGCGGCGGCGAGGGCGGTGGCGAGGCTGAGCACGAGGCCTACCACGTCCAGGTGCCCACCGGGAGGGAGCACGTCGGTGGCGTCGTACCACCTGAACGGCGACGCCCATGCCAGCCAGTCGAGCGAGTGCTGCGTCCGGCCGAGGACGTTGCAGATATAGAGGACCATCATCAGGGCCGCTCCACCCGCCTGCGCCCCTCGTGTGGTCGAGGCGAGCTGCGCTACCAGGTAGCAGAGGCTGAAGGAGGTGACGGCGAACAGCCAGAGCGCGAGCGTCTGACCGGCCACGGGGCCCAGACCCAGCGGATCCACCCGAGCCGCGCCCAGCAGCGCAAAGACGCCGCCCACAGCGCATGCGACCAACGACGCGGCTGCGAAGGCCGCCAGCCGCCCGGCCACCAACCGGGCGCGCGAGACGCCTTGAGCCAGCCAGCTGTCGACCAGCTGCTTCTCCTCGTCGCCGCGGACGGCTCCCGCGGCGGACGCTATCGCCCACACCATCAGGATCAGCGGCAGGCTGCCATACGACCGCCATGCCACGTAGCCGGCAAGCGTGTCCAGCCGGTGAGGAGGCGGCAGCAGGTAGCTGAGCTGGGCGGCGAGCGCGCCCATGCTGCGGGCAAAGGCGGCACGGCTGGCCGGCGTGGCGCCCGCCGCCTGCTCGAAGGCGGAGCTCTGCACGTACGTGGAGAAGGCGGCTACCAGGGAGTACCCGATCATGCCCCAGCGGTGAAGGCGAAACGCGTATCTCAGCATGGCTGAGCCACCGGCTCCTTCTCGGTTCCCGCGTAGTACACCAGGAACATCTCTTCCAAGCTCGGCTCGTGGCTGGTGAGATTCACGACGCGCGCGCGTGAGATGGCGGCCAGGAGCGGCTCGAAGCTGCCGTGCACGACGCAGCGGAGGCGCTGGTTCTGCACCGTCACCTCGTCGACGCCCTCCGCCGCCCGGATCGCCTCCACCGGCACCCCGCCGTCGAATTCCATCTCGACGCTGTGCATGCGGATCTCGTGCAGCTCTTCCAGGCTGGCGACCTTCACCAACCTGCCGCCCCTGATGATGCCCACCCGGTCGCAGACGTGCTGGACCTCCGAGAGCACGTGGGACGACAGGAAGACAGTCGCCCCGCCCTGCCGCACTTCATGCACAAGGGAGTAGAACTGCTGCTGGTTGAGCGGATCGAGGCCGCTTGTCGGCTCGTCGAGGATCAGCAGCCGAGGGCGGTTCATGAAGGCGAGCACCAGGGCGAGCTTCTTCTTGTTGCCTGTGCTGTACTCGCGGAAGCGCCGGTTCAAGTCGAGCTCCAGGCGCTCGCTGAGCTGCTTGACTTGGACCTGGTCGACGCCGCCCGCCATGGCGCCCAGGTAGGAGATGACCTCTCGGCCCCGCAGCGAACCAAATTGCGGTAGCTCGCCAGGGACGTAGCTCACGTGTCGCTTCACTTCGACCGCCTGCGACTGGCAGTCAAGCCCGAAGATCGTGGCCGAGCCTCGGGTCGGCCGCGCGAGGCCCATGAGGAGACGGATGGTGGTGGTCTTGCCGGCGCCGTTCGGCCCCAGGTAGCCGAAGACCTCGCCCTCCGCGACCTCCAGGCCGAGGTCGAACAGCCCGCGCCCGGCTCCGTAGTCCTTGGTCAGCGCATCTGTGCGGATGGCGCTCGTCATGCCTTTTTCCTGTCAGGCGTATCGCGCATCTCGCGCAGCTGTCTGAGCAGTGTCGGAACCATGTCCACGAACTCCTGGACCATGGTCGCCATCGCCGACAATCGCTCCTTGCCAACGCCGGCTGCGGCCGCCTCGGCGCCCTGCCGCAGCGTTTGGAGAAGCGCCATCAGCCCCGCGTTGCGGGCGGCGAAGATGCCCTCCAGGTCGGACAGCGCCTCGTAGAGCAGGCGCCGGCTGCCGCGTTCGCCGATCCCCCGGGCCAGCCCGAGCTGCACGAGCTGCCGGGTCGCCACGCTGACGCCGCTCTTCGCGATCTCCAGTTCACCTGCTATCTCGTCCAGGTTGGCCGGCCTCTGGTGGAGGAGGAGGTAGCCCCAGATCCGGCCGGTGTTCCGGGCGATACCCCAGCCAGTCATGAGCTGGCCCATGTCCTCGACGAAAGCATGCTGCTCAGCGGTCATGTGCAGAACTTTCTCATTCATCAGAACGTACCGATCATAGCACCTGACTCACAGAGGCGGAGACGGGCCTAGTGAAGGCGGCTCATGCGAACCCGATCCACAGTCGCCGAGACCCGGCTGAGGCGATGGCCTAGCTCTGCTCTATTTCCCAGTCGGCCGGCAGAGCAACCAAGCTGGGTCTCTCTTAAGGCGCTTATCACGAACTCAGGGGTGGTGGACCCGAGGGTGTGCGAGTTCAGCACATAGAGGACAGGTGTCTCGGGACATAGTGGACACCCAGCAACGCTGGGAGGTGCGTGATGTCTCGAGGGCGCTACTTGGTGGACGCGGTCCTGCTAGAGGGCCGGAGCCCGTCTGAGCTGGCCCGGCAGCACGGGCTCGCCCGGAGTTGGATCTACCAACTCCTGGCCCGCTTTCGCGAAGGGGGGTACGAGGCTCTCGAGCCACGCTCGCGCCGGCCTCGCTCCTGCTCCCACCAGGTCGACGCTGAGACCGAGGCCACCATCCTTCGCCTCCGCGATGGCCTGCAGAGCGCGGGCTACGACGCCGGCGCCCAGACCATCGCCCATCACCTGATTCCGCTGGTCCCAAAGGTCCCGGCGGTCGCCACCATCTGGCGCATCCTCTCCCGCCGAGGCCTGGTCACGCCCCAACCCCACAAACGACCTAGGTCCTCCTTCGTCCGCTTCCAGGCCGACTTCCCCAACCAGCTCTGGCAGGCTGACATCACCCTCTGGCACCTCGCCAACGGCAAAGAGGTGGAGATCCTCAACTGCCTCGATGACCACTCCAGGCTGCTGGTCGGCTCCGACGCCCTGCTCCGCTTCAAGGCCGCCGACGTGCTCGACTGCTTCATTGCCGCCAGTCAGGCCTATGGCCTGCCCGAATCGCTGCTCACCGACAACGGCGCCGTCTTCACGGCAAACTCCCGCCGCGGCAAGGTGGTCTTAGAGTCAGAGCTTGAGCGCCTCGGCGTCCAGGGCAAGCACTCGACGCCCTATCACCCGCAGACCTGCGGCAAGGTCGAACGCTTCCACCAGACCCTCAAGAAGTTCCTGGCCAAGCAGCCCCCAGCCACCTCAGCTGCCCTCCTCCAGCTTCAGCTCGACAGCTTCCGCGCCTACTACAACCAGCAGCGGCCGCATCGCGCCCTCAACGGCCGGACACCTTTGGTCGCCTTCCACGCCCGCCTCAAGGCCGGCCCTAGAAACCCGGTTCCAATCACCAATTTCAGGGTCCGCCACGACCGCATCGACAGCTGCGGGCGAGTCACCCTCCGCTACCTGAGCCGCCTCCGCCACATCGCCGTCGGGCGCGCCTACGCCCGCCAAAGGGTCACCATGCTGGTCGCCGACGCCAATGTCAGAGTGCTCGACCCCGACGGCACCTTAATCCGCGAGCTCACCCTCGACGCTGCCCGCGTCTACCAGCCACTCGGCCAACCTAAAGTTGTCCTCGATGTCGTGAGACAGGTGTCCGCGATGTCCTGAGACA
>QHBT01000005.1 GCA_003244185.1 Candidatus Dormiibacter spiritus
GATGGCTGGCTGCTCTTCATGGGCCTGGCGGGGGTCGAATGGAGCGCTCAGTTTTGCTGTGATTTTCAGAAGGTCGATCGACTACGCCAGTACGCTGCTCGCCTGCTGGGCGCCTTCCCGCTCACCCTGCCCGAGTACGAACGGCTGGGCTACCACGAAGGGGCGACCATCCTGGCCGAACCGATCACCGATGCGGCTGGGGTGGCGCGCTGGACGGATTCGATCTTCAACGCCTCGGTGCCGCTTCCAGCTGATGCTCATACCGGAGTCCTACCTAAGCGAGGTGGTCGCCATCACTACCCAGCCCCGATCACAGACATTGACTTCGTCCGGCGCGATGACTTTCAGCTCTGGGTTGTTGATGGTTCGGGCAAGCCGGTCGCGGTGGCTCCAGTGGCTCCACGAGGTAGCGGGGACGGTCGAGTCCGAGTCCTCTATGCGGAGCCCGGATCCGTCCTCCATCCCAAGCTTGCCGCTCTCCACGGCAAAGGACAAGCCTTAGTCCTCTCGGCCGAGCATTCGCTAGCCAAGCAGGCGTTTGCACAACAGTGAGCGAGGACCATCACAACCTGATCGAGGTGGCCGCTTTGATCGCTGCCCTCACCGACGATCTACCCGGGGTGGCGCAGCAGATGGAAGCCCTCGACCGCTCCGGGCTGGTGGTGCTGATCGGAGCCTGCGGCCACGTCCGCGATGCCGCCTGGCTCAGGCTCCGAGAACTGGAGAGTGGGTGAGCTCGATAAGCTGCTGATCCTGGCCGGCGCCAGTCTGGCCCTGGGGGTGGTGGTCAGGCTGCTGGGCTATCAGGCACCGGTGCTCTGCTCGCGGGAGCTGGCGTTGTTTCGGGATCCGCGGCTGGTGCCGCTGGAGCCGATACCGATTCCCGCAAACTAGCGCGCAGCTTCTCGGCCTGCCGCTCGCGGCGGGCGTTGCCGGCAGCTGTGGCCATAAGGCCGATCAGCTTGATCGTCCCGATGCAGAGCATGGCCAGCAGCCAGATGCCTGCCATGAGCGGGATCCAGATCACATAGACGCAGAGGATGAGCGCCATTCCCAGGGGACCGACAGACATACGGGTACGCCGCGTCAGCGGCAGATAGAACCTCATCGCAAGGTTCACCGTACGCGCATCCTGACGATCTGGCTGAAGGAGGGCTAAATGGACAGCACTGAGCTCGCCTCCGACTACCGGATCGCCTACCAGCAGCTGCAGTACGTCGACAAGCAGGCGGAGCAGGTACTGGAGGCGCTGGAAAAGGATCGGGCGCTGGCCTTGAAGCGCTACCGGCTGGCTCGGACAGCCTTCCTGAAGACGGCCCTGAACGGCGATGACGAGTACCTGGTCGAGGGCGAAGAGGAGCTACCGACATAGCCACCACAACAGCCCGTGCCTTGAAGGATTTGATCGAGACGCTGGGCCTGGGGCTCTCGGCCTACGGCGACCGAGCGCCGCAGCTAACCAAGCGCCCCTATGTGGTGGTGCTGGAGGAGCTTGCCCTGACCCCCGATCCCTTCGAGGACATGAAGGCCACCACCGGTGTGGAAACCTGCCAGGTCGACCTCTACCAGGACTGGCGCGACCTCACCAGCGGCAAGCTGCTCGAGGACTACACGCTGGCCCCTCGCCTGCGCCGCGGCCTGCACGGCGCCCGCACCCCGCTGGTGGCCAGCCTGATTGTCTACGTGATCCGCGTCATGCACTCCATCCGGATGCTGGACGAAGCGGGCAACGAGGTCCACCACGCGCTCACCGTGGAGGTCTACCGGGAGCTGTGAGGGTTTACTGCGGGGTGACGCACTGCGGCGAGTACCTGGGCTCGGCCGGCCCTTCGGGCGTTCAGATGAACCCCAAGCCGGTCTGGCGCATCGAGCAGGGCTGGACCTGGAAGCAGGGCATCCTGGAGCGCAGCGACTTCACTCTCCGCAACGAGCGGAAGCTGATCCACGAGACCTTCGGACACATCGAGTCGCGCGTCAACGTGGCTCGCGAGGTCAACCTGCCGGTGGTGGTGCGCTGCCCTAAATGTCACGGGCTGCGCCTAGTCCAGCCCGACGTGGTACTGCGCCCGATTCTGTTGCGTTAGTAGGAAGCTCTACCGCCTGTCGGCTTCCCCCTTTACGTGTCTAAGGCGTAGGCGGAAACACCCAGCTCCGGAATTGGAGCAAGGAGAACTAGCTTGCCCCTCTCACATAACACACGCATGTTCGGGATTAACCAGTCCCGGGTTTATCAGATGCTGACCGACCCTCCGGGAGCGCCGCCCACCTACGCCGCTGGCGTCCTGGTGCCTGGCTCGCAGTCACTCACCGCCAAGCTGGGCATGGACATCAAGCAGTTGCGCGGCGATAACTCGCTGCTGGCTGCAGACGCCGTCTTCAAGGACGTGACCGGTGACCTCAAGTACGCCAAGTTCGGCTTCGACCTCGCTGATGCCCTGATGAACCCGGCCGCAGTTGCGGACTCCGGCGTTACCCCCAACCAGATCACCAAGATCACGCTCTCTCAGGCTGACACTCCGCAGTCAGTCAAAATCGAAGCGCAAAGCAAACAAGTGGACTACATCGGCGGCGACATTCACATGATTTTGTGGAAAGTGACTGCCAGCTCACTAGATATGTTCGGCTTCGACGAGGAGAACTACAACCTCCAGGGCATCTCCTACGTCAGCTTCCCGGTGATCGGAACCCCGACCGGCTTCCCGGCTAACTCGTGGGTTACGGCGCTGGCGAACGAGACCTCGATCGCGGTGGCGGCCTGATGGCCAAGCAGACCGACGAACCCCAGTCAGCATCGGAGCCCGCAGCTGAGCCGGCCGCGCCCGACTCGGAGCCCGGCCTCTTCCCGCAGTCGCTGAGCGAGACGGCCGACGCCATTGCCTATCGCCGGAACACGCTCCGGCTGGCCGAGCAGGCAGTTCTCGACGCCCAGGCTGAGCGAGCGCGGATCCAGAACGAGATCGACGTGCTCAACAGCCTGCGGGCGCTCCACAACCAGCCGCCGCTCTAGATGCTCGAGCCACAGGAGGGACCGAAGCTGGTCGCCCAGGGACGCACCATTGTCCTGGGCGGCAGCCCGGTCCTGATCAAGTTCGACAACCGGGCGCTGGTGGAATTGGAGCGCCGCTGGGGCTCTATCAACGCCTTCGCCCAGGAGCTCCAGAAGGGCGGTGACGGCAAGATGTTCACCTGCATCTCGGACGCCATCGCGGCCACCGTACGCAACCTCCCGGTGGATCCCACTGACCTCATCGACTTGAACCGCTTTCCGGAGTACGCGGAGGCGATTGGGGCCGCCTTCATGGAGGCGATGCCGGAGGTCCCGGTGGAGCCGGAGCAAGGTAAGACGCCGGACGCCCCTTTAAGTGGCGAAACCTCCTCCATCGTGGAGTCGTCGTCTGGGGGCTGGCGCCCGCCGACTTCTGGGCCATGACGCTGGCCCAGGTCTCAGCCCTGATCGAGGTGGAGATGGAGGTGGCCGAGCGTGAGCGGCGGCGCGCCGAGGCGCAGCGCTCGGCCTGATGGGCGGCTACTCCATCAACGTCGACACCAAGGCCTTCGATGCCGCCCTGCCGGCGGCCATCGATGAGCTGGAGGTGATCAGCGAGGGCTACGTGGTCGGCGTGGCCGACAAGGTGGTGGCGCTGGCCAAAGGCTTCGCGCCCAAGGGCAAGACGCTGCGGCTGGAAGCGGCCATCCACGCCGAGGCTCCGCAGCGGACGCCGCGCGGCATCGAGATCGACGTGGGAACCATGGGCAGCGGGGTACGCGAGGACGTCTACATGGAATTCGGAACCTATAAGGACGCCCCTCGCGCCTTCATGCGCAAGGCCCTGGCCATCGCCGCTGGAGCCTCGGGTGCAGCCGTCTACGCGGCTCCCCGCGGCTCCATGCTGGCTCGCCGACTACGCGCGCGCGCCCATATACGTAAGCAGATGCGGCGGGGCCAGATGACGCCGGCCGTGGCTCGCCTCGCCAGCTACACGGTCAGCCAGCGGCTGCGCACGCGGCGGCGAAGGACGCCCTAGTGCCCCAGCTGCCCGATCTCCGCGCAAAGATAAAGCTGGATTTCGCGGACCTCAACCTGACGGCGGCTCAGGCCAAGATCCTCGGCGAGGTACTCAAAAACGAGCTGGGGGGCAGCCGGGGCTCCGAGATCGACGCCTCCATGCGCAAGATCGGGGCCAGCGTCCAGGACACCGGCAACAAGATGGACCAGGCCGGTCGCGCCTTCGTCAAGTTCGGCCAGGACGGCGAGGTGGCCACCCTTCGCCTCAGCTCATCGACGGCCAAGACCCGGGCTGACTTCGACAAGCTCGAGGTGCGCACCCGCGCCCTGGGCCAGACCCTGGACACCGAGTTCCGGAAGGGAACCACGGCGGTGGTCAGGCTGACCGAGGATGGTGACGCCGCTTTCACCAACCTGAGCCGCACCATGGGCCAGGCTCAGGGCCAGCTTGCCGCCACCGGCACCGCAGCCACTCAGGCCGGCGGCGGCATCGCTGCCATGGGGGTGGCAGGAGCCGTCCTGATCGGCGTCGGAATCGCCCTGGCCGCCACCCTGGCTCCGCTGGTGGTGACGCTGGGCGCCTTCGTGCTTGGCGTAGCCGCGGTCGCGACCGTGATCACGATCGGCCTGGGCGCCATTCTGGCGCTGGCAGCCGGCATCACCTTCCTGGCCATTCAGACCCAGGGCTGGATGGCGACCACGCAGACCGTGCCCCAGGCCCAGCAGGCGGT
>QHBT01000020.1 GCA_003244185.1 Candidatus Dormiibacter spiritus
TTCTTCCGCGCCAGCTCCGTCAGATCCCTGCCGAACTGATCCAACAGGGGCGTCTTCGACGGCTTCTTGGGCTTGGGCTCGGACTCCTCCACTGTCGAGTCGTGGAGCATGCGCTCCGTCTCGGCGCGAACCTTGTCCAGGCTGGCACCCAGGTCCTCCAGCACGTGGGCGGCGATACCCTCGCCCTCGATCAGCAGGCCCAGCAGCAAATGCTCCGTGCCAACGTAGTTGTGGCCCATGCGCCGGGCCTCTTCGAAGGAGATCTCGATCACCTTCTTCACGCGCGAGGTGGGGATGATCTGCTGGATCACTATCCGCTCGTTGCGGCCCAGTACAGACTCGATGGTCTGCCTGACCTTGCCGATCTCCACTCCGAGGTTGTTGAGCACCTTCGCCGCCAGGCCGTCGCCTTCGCGGAGCAGGCCCAGCAACAGGTGCTCGGTGCCGATATAGCTGTGATGCGACCGCTCGGCCTCTTCTTGAGCCAGAGTCAGGACTTTCTTGGCGCGTTCTGTGAAGCGTTCAAAGGGCGGGTACAAAGCTGTTCCTCCTGGCCGGACGGTTTGGTTGCGGTGGGGGCGGGCACCTCCTGTGAATACGAATGTCAGGCCTGTTCAGCGCAGGCTGACATCACTATAACGGTCGATCAGCTCAGTTCATTTCACTCTTGCCCAGCAGCGCCTCCCTCGCTGCCGGCGTGATGGCTCGCATTTTGAGCGCGGGCGTCAGCCGGCTACCGGGGCAAACGTGCCGGCCCGTCCCACCTGGCTCGGCAGCTCGCGGCCGAGCTGCTCGCCGAGCCAATGACCGAGGGCGATCATGGCGTCGAGGTCGATGCCAGTGGCGATGCCCATGCCGTGCAGCGTGTAGAGCAGATCCTCGGTGGCCACATTGCCGCCAGCCCGGGGCGCGAAGGGGCAGCCGCCGGTGCCGCCAACCGAGGCGTCCAGCACGGTGGCACCGCACTCGAGCGCCGTCACCGCGTTGGCGACCGCAGTGTTGCGCGTGTTGTGGAAGTGGCAGCCGATCTGCGCGACGCCCAGGCCCGCCAGGCCCGTCACCAACTCTCTCACCTGGCTCGGCACCCCAACCCCGATCGTGTCCGCTAGGACCAGCTCGGCGGGCGGCTCCGTCTGCAGCTGCTCTGCCACCCGGAGGACCTTGGCCGCCGGCACCCTGCCCTCGAAGGGACAACCGAAGGCGGCGCTGAGAGTCACAGTGAAGGGGATCTGACGCTCGCGAGCCCGGGCGGCCAGGCGGCGCGAGAGATCGATGGCCTGAGCCACAGTGGTGTTCTGGTTCTCCCGCGCGAACCGGTCGGTGAGTGGGAAAGCGTAGTGGACCTCATCCACCTGGGCGCTCACAGCCCTGTCGAAGCCGCGCTCGTTCAGGACCAGCCCGGCGTAGACGACGGCCGGCCGCCTCTCGACCAGCTTCAGGACCTCCTCAGCGCCACTCATCTGCGGCACGCGGGCGGGGTTGACGAAGCTGACCGCTTCGATGCGCGGGACGCCCGCTGCCGCAAGTCGTCGGACGAGGTCCGCCCTGATGCCAGGGCTGAGCGTCCTGCTCTCGTTCTGCAGCCCGTCGCGGGGGCTGACGTCACAGATGATCACCTTCAGCCGCCAGTGCTCAGACCGCCGTTCCGCCGCTCGAAGGAGAACAGGCCCTCAGCGTCAGGGCCGCCGCAAGGGACGAAGCCCGCCTTCGCCAGGACGCGCAAGGAGGGGACGTTCCCGGCCTCCGTCCGGCCCAGCACCGCCTGCACGCCGGGCTGCTGCAGCGCCCAGCCGGCCAGTGCCCGCAAAGCTTCGGTGGCATAGCCCTGGCCCCGAGCGCTCGGCGTCACGTCGTACCCCACCTCCACTTGGCCCCTCTCGGGCCTGCCGTGAAAGCCTATGCCGCCGATGACTAGGTCATCGCTCCGGCGCACCACCAGGTACACGCCGAAGCCGCGCTCCAGCTCACCGGCCTCGGCCTGCCGGACCAGCATCCGCGCAGCCTGCAAGGTCTCCTCGCTGGGGTAGCCGGGTGCCCAGCCTGAGCTGTCGGCCGCAAGCGCGTCGTCGCCGGCCAGCAGCCGGCGGGCCTGGCCCACGTACATCGGCCGCAAGCGCAGCCGGGGTGAGAAGTCGAACAGGGCCGCCAGGCCGGCAGGCTCAGCTTTTGCCGTCAGCGTTGGAGCGTCAGGTCGAGGTCCGCTGCCCCGGTTCAGGCAGTCAGTCGTCGAAGACGTAGGTGCCGCCGCCGCGGTAGCCCGGTGGCTGGCCGGCCAGCTGCTTCAACGACAGGGAGACGCGCCGGCGGGCGGTGTCGATACCTATCACCTTGACCTGGATGTCCTCACCCACCTTGAGCACGTCCTCGGTCTTCTCGACGTGATCCCAGGAGAGCTCGGAGATGTGAAGCAGGCCCTCGATGCCGGACATGATCTGGAGGAAGGCGCCGTACTTCTTGGTCTTCGTCACCTGGCCGCTGACTATCTCGCCGACCGGCACCGTCCTGACCAGGCGCTCCCAGGGATCCTCCTCCAGCTGGCGCAGCGAGAGACTGATGCGGGTCTGGTCGGCGTCCAGCTTGATGACCTTGACGTCGATCTCCTGGCCGACAGTCAGCACGTCGGTGACGCGGCTGACGCGGTCCCAGGAGAGCTCCGAGATGTGGATCAGCCCATCAGCGCCGCCGATATCGACAAAGGCCCCGTAGGTGGTGAGTCCGCTGACAGTGCCCCTGACCACATCGCCGACCTGGACGCGGCTGAACAGGTTCTCGCGCTTCTTGGCGCGATCCTCGTCCTCGGCTGCCTTCTGGCTGACGATCAGGCGGTTTCGCTTGCGGTTGACCTCCAGGATCTTGACCAGGATGCGCTGGCCCACCAGCTGCTCGGCGGTGGCTGACTGATTGCGGCCTACCTGGCTGGAGGGCAGGAAGCCGCGCAGGCCGAGCACGTTGACTATCAG
Organism: Candidatus Dormiibacter spiritus; assembly: GCA_003244185.1. GTDB lineage: Bacteria > Chloroflexota > Dormibacteria > Dormibacterales > Dormibacteraceae > Dormiibacter > Dormiibacter spiritus. The sequence continues at coordinate 2,961 of QHBT01000020.1, forward strand.
GCCGCCCTTGTTCTGCTCGCGAACCTCGGCCTCGATCACCTCGCCGTTCTCCTGCTTTTCGGCGGCGACCAGCCAGGTCGTCTCGGCCCTAGCGCGGCGGAGGCTGAGGACTACGTTGCCCTCCTCGTTCTCCGGCTGAAGGACGTAGACCTTGATGGTCTCGCCCGGGCTCAGTTCCTGGTCGGGATCTCCCTTAAAGCCAAGCTCGCGGCCCGAGATGATGCCTTCGGCCTTCGCGCCGATGTCGACCAGGACTTCGTCGGCATCCACGCGGACGACCACACCGTCCACTATGTCGCCATGCTTGGGCGCTCCGAAAGCGTCCTGATCATCGCGAAGATAATCTTCCATCGTCATCATCGAGGAGTCCTTCTCCTCGGTCATGACCGCGCCTACATCCTCAGACAAATATCCCTGGGCTCCTTCACAAAATCTTGTTGGTCTTGGTCGTCAGGTGCTGCCCGGCCACCCCACTGCGCAGCCGACGGCTCCAAAACAGAAGCCGCGCCAAAACGAATGCCCATGATACCAGCGCCAGCCGCGCTGAAGTCAAGTTCAGACCGAATCGGGCCGCGTTCAGCCTCCGCGCTCCCACGGCATGCGAGGAACGCTGTCAGCCGACCTCCTGAGCTGCCTGGGCCGGCACCCCGGCAACCAGCTGGTCGAGCTCGGCCGCGTCGATGGTCTCCACCTGCTTCAGGCGCTGAACCACCCGGTCCATCTGAGCTCGTTGCTCGGTGAGGATCCGCTTGGCCACCTCGAAGCCACCGCTCACGAAGGACTTGATCTCTTCGTCGATGATGGCAGCCACCTCCTCTGAGTAATTGCGCTGCTCGCCCAAATCCCGGCCCAGGAAGACAAGCTCGTCCTTCTGGCCCATGGTCACAGTGCCGAGCTTTTCGCTCATGCCCCATTGCGTGACCATTCGTCGAGCCATGGCGGTGGCGCGCTGGATGTCGTTCTCGGCGCCGCTGGTGACGTCGCCGAAGACAATCTCCTCCGCCGCTCTACCGCCCATGGTGCCGGCGATCTCCTGCCTCAGCTCCTCTTTGCTCACCAAGTATTTGTCCTCTGTCGGCAGGCTCAACGTCCAGCCCAGAGCTTGACCGCGGCTGATGATGCTCACCTTGTGGACGGGGTTGCAGAGGGGCAAAGCCTTCATGACCAGGGCGTGACCGACCTCGTGGTAGGCGATCACTTCCTTCTCCTTTTCGGAGATTCGACGCGATTTCTTCTCAGGCCCGGCGATGACCCTGGCGATCGCCTCCTCCGCCTCCTCCATCCCAATCACCTTCTTGTTGGCGCGAGCCGTGAGGATGGCTGCCTCGTTGATGAGGTTGGCCAGGTCGGCGCCGCTGAAGCCTGGCGTCTGCCGGGCCAGCACCTCCAGGTCGACGGCTGCCTCCAGCGGCTTGTTGCGGGCGTGCACGTCAAGTATCTGGCGGCGGCCCTTGATGTCGGGCCGGTCGAGGGTGACATGACGGTCGAAGCGGCCCGGCCGCAACAGCGCCGGATCCAGCACGTCAGGTCGGTTGGTGGCAGCGATGACGATCACATGGGTACCGGTGTCGAAGCCATCCATCTCCACTAGCAGCTGGTTCAGGGTCTGCTCGCGCTCGTCATGGCCGCCGCCCAAGCCGGCGCCGCGCTGGCGGCCGACTGCGTCGATCTCGTCCACGAACACTATGCATGGGCTGTTCTTCTTCGCTTGGTCGAACAGGTCGCGCACGCGGGAGGCACCGACACCGACGAACATCTCCACGAACTCAGAGCCTGAGATGCTGAAGAAGGCAACGCCTGCTTCGCCCGCGACAGCCTTGCTGAGCAGCGTCTTGCCCGTTCCGGGGGGGCCCACCATGAGGACGCCCTTCGGAATGCGCGCACCCAGCGCGACAAATTTCTCAGGGAATTTGAGGAACTCGACGATCTCGGTCAGCTCCTGCTTGGCCTCATCCACGCCTGCCACATCGGCAAAGGTGACTGTCGGCTTATCGCCTGCCACCAGTCGCGCTCGCGAGCGTCCGAACGACATGGCCTGGTTGTTGCCGCTCTGCGTCTGGCGAAGGATGTAGTACATGAAGCCACCGATCAGCAGCAGGACTATGAGGTTGGGCGCCAGCGCGAGCAGGTAGCCGAGCCCCGTGTTGGCACTGCTGTACTTGAAGGAGACGTTGTCGTTATGCAGGATCTGCTCCAGGTTCTGCGTTGAGTCACCGAGCGTCACGTCATGTCGGACGCCGTCTTTCTTGGAGATGACTGTGGCGGTGGTGCCCTTGATGTCGACGCTGCTCAGCTCACCGTGGTCGGCCGCCGTGAGTAGTTGGGAGTAGGTCCACTCGTCGCCCTTGGTGCCGCTCTCAATGCTCTGGAAAGTGAAGTAGAAGACAGCGAGCAGGCCCAGGGCCACCATGATGTAAAGCGCAGCGGAGCGGGGGATGCGAGTCACGAAAAAGGGGTCTCCAAGTTGATGGTGTTCTTGATACTAGCACCGCCCCTGGCGGCCACCCGCTCGCGGATCGGGGCGTGTCTGGAGTTCGAGAAGTTGGGTTGCGGCGCTGTCACCGGCGGCCTGTCCCACGTCACCACCAACCGGCTCAACGCTGACATGCATTCCCGGCGCGCCAGGAACGGCTGCCAGGTCCACATCCATCGCCACGCCCGGTACCCAGGCCAGGCGCTCTCCCGCGAACACCAGGGGCCACTCGTCGCGCAGCCGCCGGGGAACTCCGGCATCGGTCAGGACGTCCTGTAGCTTGCGGCTGCCTGCCTCGCTCGGGCGCAGGCGCAAACCGGGTGCGCGCTTGCCCAGATGGAGCTCGAGATCCGAGCGGAGATGTGCGGCCAGGGGATCCGGACAGCCCGCACAGGGCCGCATCGACAGGCGGTACGTGGGTGGGGGTTGCTCCACAAGCACGGTTACGGATTCCCGTTCGACGTGGAAACTAACCCTGCGCGGGAGATCGCAGCTCTGACCGGTGCTGCCGCTCCTGGTCAGCTGGTCCGACTGCTCGAGCTGGCGACGGTTCAGGCCGGGCAGGCCCGCGAGCTGACCGTAAACCTGGCGGTACGCCTCCAGGCGCACGGACTTCGGAGCCTTGAGCAACCGCGCTCGGGCAAGAATCAGCGTCGGGGCTGCACCGCTGCAGATCTCGTTCAGGAGGGCCTGGGCACCGGTCTCCAGATCCTCCTGCCGCGCGGCGGCGGCCTGAGCCGCCCGCCAGATGCGCCGCTCGAGCCCCGGCCGATCCGAGCTGAGCTGCGGGAGCAGGACGTGCCTGACCCAGGCCCGGCGGGATCGCTGCACTTCCCGGTTCGTAGGGTCGCGCACGGGCGTCTCCCCCCGCTCGCTGAGATAGCGCTCGATGTCACTGCGCCACACAGCCAAGAAGGGGCGGACGTGATGGCCTCTCACATTCGGCATTCCCCGGAGCCCGGCCAGCGCAGCTCCGCGACTCAGGTGCATGAGAGCGCCCTCCACCACGTCGTCGGCGGTGTGGGCGAGCGCCACCACCTCGGCGCCGGCGTCCCGCCGGGCGGTGCTCAGGAACTCATAGCGGGCCGCCCGCGCGGCGGCCTGGCGGTTGCCGCGGGCGAGCGGGACGCTCCGGCGTTTACTGATCAGCTGAACGCCCAGGCGGGCGGCGAGGCGCTGCACCTGATCGGCTTCAGAAGCCGATTCCGGTCGCAGGCCATGATCGAAGTGAGCCGCGCTCACCTCGACGCCGTGCTCCAGCAGCCAGCGCAGCAGGGCTGTCGAGTCGGGCCCTCCGGAGACTGCCACGAGGACTCTCCGGCCCGCCACCAGTGAGAGATCGCCCGCCAGCTCGATCAGCACGCGCCGGCGTTTGACGGAGCCTCGGCTCCTCTTGGCAGGAGGTATTTCGTTTGGCGGCTGGTGTCGGCCACCGGCAGATGATGCCGCGGGCCCGGTGCCGTGGCTTGTCAAGCGGTCGGCCGGCGCCGCTGCAGTGGCTGTGGTGGCGGCGGGTGGGATCGAACCACCGACCACACGATTATGAGTCGTGCGCTCTACCACTGAGCTACGCCGCCCCGGAGGGCTAGGAGCGGGCCCGAGCCTTCGTCTTGCGCTTCTTCAACCTGTGCTTGCCGAGTGCCACGCGCTTTCGCTTATTGATCCTTGCTACTCCCGTTTGGAGAATGAAAGAGCGCTCCGGGCCCGAAGCGCTCTTGTCTGGGACAGTGAAGTTGTGCGGGTTGGATTCGAACCAACGACCTTCGGGTTATGAGCCCGACGAGCTTCCACTGCTCCACCGCACGGCATAGATCATACCGGCTTGGGGGCGCAAAATCAGCGGCCGCTGAGCCAGTTCCAGAACCGCTGCAGAGGGTTGGCCTCGGGGGTTTGGCGCCCGGGCTGAGAGTGGCTCGCCAGGGGCGGCGAGGGCGGACCGGGCGGCTGCCCGACCACGAACTGCCGCTCGTCGGGCCTGGCGTAGCCGTTCTGACGCGCCTCCTCTTCCGCGGCTGCCCCCGAGTTGGACGCCGCGATGTCCCGGCGGTAGCTGTCGTTCTGCTTCTGAAGCACTGCGTTCTGACTGCTCAAGTCGCTCGCCTGGTGCTTCAGGCCGTTGGTGAAGCGCAGTTCCTGGGCGAAGGAGAGGAGGATCCACAGCACTGCCAAAGCGATGGCGACTACCGCCACCCACTCGTGCGCGAGAGGGAGACGCCGGTTGAACCGGCCGTTGCTGACAGAGGCAGTGCGTTGGCGCATGGTGGATCAGGTGGTTGGACGAAGTGCAGGAACGAAATGCAGGAATCGCGCGAACCGCTCCACTATAACAGCGACTGTCGGGTCCACGCGCGGATTGCAACCGGCATGTCCCTTGACCGCGCGCGTCTGAACCTCCGCCTAGTGGCCGATCTCCCTGATCTGCAGAGGCGGCCGAGCTCACGTTGAGCCCGGCCGCCCCGCCTTGCGACTAGCGCTCGATGACCGGCCGGACCTCGACTTTGCTCTCCGGAATTGGAAAGGTGCGGGTCAGCGCGATTGCTTCGTCGAAGTCGGCGACTTCGAGGATTATGTAACCGCCCAGCGCCAATTTGCCATCCACCAAGAACGGGCCATCGACGACTGTTGAGCCACCCCCCTTTGTCAGTGCCACGGTTCTCGCGGTTTCGGGTCCCTGGAGCTGCTCGCCGCCCGTGACCTTGCCCTGAGCGGCAAGCCGGCCGAACCACTCCACTGCAGCTCCGTACATCTCCTGCTTCGCAGACTCCGGGAAGGCGCTGTCGTCCTCCCAGGCCGCGCGGCCGCAGGTCATCGCGTACTTCATGTCGTCTCCTCCTTCATGTGGTCTGCTGCTCCCGCCGGTTCCACTGCTACGACGAACCGCCACGGCAGTAATGGACACCCTGAGCAAGGGACTATTTGCTAAGCACCCTGAGGGCCTGTGGCCCGCGCGTCCGCCTCCGTGTCAATGGCCATCTCAAAGTCTTCACTTTCGGCAGGTGAAAGTCCCCACCCAGCGGATGCTCAATCAGCTCTGAGCGGCGTACCTCCTCGGGTTCTCGCTCGCGCATGCGGAACGATCCGCCAGCGCCGGGGGTTGGCCCCCCACGCCGCAGGGATGCGGCGCAGGGGCGCTCGGAAGGGAAAGAGGTCAGCCGTTGCCGTCGCCGTCGCTGGCGCCGCCGCGGTTGTCCGCGTCGCCATCGTTAAACGCAGGTCGCGCGGTGGGCACGGCCGGCGGCGGTGCTGGGACCGGCGCCTGGCCGGCTGGCGGCAGCGGCGCTGGTGCGGCGGTGGGACCCGGCGCGGCAGCTGGAGAGGGAGTTGGGGGCGCCGTCCCATCGTGGTCGTTGTCCTGGTCGACTGGGGTCTGCGCGGTCTGCGCAAACCACTCTCCGGCAATCCCCTGCCCCGTCACATCCCCCGGGCGCCCGTCCCCGCTGAAGGTGTAGAGCGGCCACTCGTCGTAGGTGACCTGGGTGCCGCCGTCGGGCCGCGTGACAACACCGACGGTTCCGGGCAGACCCGAAGACTGCTTCTGACTCGCGCTCGCAGGGACCAGCAGCGGCGGCCAGATGGTCGCGCAGCTGCCGGTGCAGGAGACGTTCCCGTCCTTCTCGGGCAGGAAGTGATAGAGGGTGCGGCCCTGACCGTCAGTCAGAACCTCGCCGAGATTTCCCCTGACGGCAGTAGTAAGAGTCGGTCTAGGGGTGGCCGCAGCGGCACTGACATCGCTCTGGTTGGTGGCGCCGCCGCAAGCTGCGGCTGCCCACAGAGACAATCCGGCGGCCGCCAAAACAGGCGTGGTCATTCGCATACGATTCATTGGTTCCTCTAGAAGTGGTTGACAGGTGCTGCGACTGGCGAGACGAATCCGGCTATGGCCCTTAGCCGGACAGCGTTGTCGCCGCCTGCGTTGCTCTACGGTGTGGCGCTTCACGAAGGTTCACCTCGGTGGTTTGAACCCTTTCGTGCTGTGAGTCCGTACTCGGCGGCAAGTTGTATGCACAGACGGAGGCGCCCACCGTCGGTCTGGTGCTGAACCGACCGAGAGCGGCCCCAGCGCACACCGCCCTGCACAGCGCGGCAGAACCAGCAGTTCAGCGCGAGACTGAGCCCTCCACCGAGGCGGCGCTGCTCCTGGCGGTGGGACGGGACCGGCGCGAGGACGCCTTCCTACAGCTCTATCGCCTTTATGAGCGGCGCCTCTACGGCCTCGGCTTGCGCGTCCTGGGAGACGAAGGTCTGGCCGAGGAGCTGGTCCAGGAGACGTCCCTTCGCGTCTGGCGCACCGCCGCGCGCTTCGACCCGGAGCGCGGGTCGGTGAGCGCCTTCGTCTTCGCGATCGCCCGCCGCCTGGCGGTCGACCTCTGGCGGCGGCCCTCCTCGCGGCCCTTCCTGCCGGAGCTGGAGGTCGACGCCCGGGCGGACGACCAGTTCGACGAGCTGCTCCTCTCGCTGACGGTGCGCGACGCGCTCGATTCGCTCCCGGACCAGCAGCGTCAGGTGCTGGAGCTCCACTACGGAGGAGATTTGACGCAGGAGGAGATCGCCGGACGGCTGCAGATCCCATTGGGCACCGTCAAGTCCCGCACCTATCACGCGCTGCGAGCGTTCAAGCGCGCCTTCGAGGAGCGTCAGCAGTGACCCATCCGGATCTGACCGAATACCTGCTGGGCAATGCCGGCGACAACGAACTGGAGGCCACCCGCCGCCACCTGGACGGCTGTGAGAGGTGCACCAGTGAGTTGGCAGGGCTCCGCAAGCTGCCTGGACTGGTGGCGGCTGCCGCGCCCTCCGTCACGCCACCCGCCCACCTGGAGGGCCTCGTGCTCCAGGCTGTCCGGCGAGAGCGGGCGCCAGGCAGACACCGGTCGTGGCTCCCGTGGCCGCGCCGGACGCCACGCTGGGCCCCGGTTTGGGCAGGGGCGGTCGCGGTCCTGCTGCTGGCGGTCGGCGGCCTCACGGTATCAAGCCTCTCTCACTCGCGTGCGCCTGGCGGGAGCGGCACAGCGCCACCGCCGGCGGCGCAGACTCAGCGGCTGGTGGCCACCGACGGCAGCGCCGCTAGCGGTGCAGCTCGCATCGAGGACGGCCCGAGCGGCAAGGTGGTGGCACTGACAGTCGAGGGTCTGCCCGCCAATCCGCCCGGGCAGCTGTACGTCTGCTGGCTCGTGGACCAGGGCGACGCCAGCGAGCAGCAGAACCGCTTGGCTGTCGGCACTTTCAGCGTGTCAGGCCCAGGACCTGTGACCATGCGCTGGACGACCGGCGCCGACACGGCGCACTACAGGCTCGAGGTGACTCTGGAGCGGGCCGAGGGCAGCCCGCAGCACAGCGGCCCAGCGGTGCTCAGAGCGAAGTAGTCAGCTTCGGCTGAAGACCGAGTATGGCGTCGGCTGTCTTCAGTGTGAAGGTGGGACAGTCTCGTCCCAGTGCTGCGCTAGCTCTGACTGCTCCAGCTCCCGGTAGCTGCGGCCGTCTGCGCGCAGCCGGCTTTCCAGTGCCGCAAACCTGTCCCGGTAGCGCTGGCCCGCCGAGCGCAGCGCATCCTCGGGATTGACCTTGAGCGTGCGCGCCAGACTGACGGCGGCGAAGAGCAGCTCGCCCACCGCACGCTCGGCGGCGCCATCAGGAGCTGCCGCTCCGAGCACGTTGGCCTGATCCGAAACAGCTGCCGCCGCCGCCACCTGGCTCTCCAGATCGAAGCCGAGGCGAGCTGCTCGCTTCTGCATGTTGTAGGTCCAGGCGAGCGCGGGCAGAGCCCGCGGGACCCGGTCGAGTGAAAGCCCAGGAGGTTGGCCTGCGCGCTCGGCCTCGGTGGCTTTGCGCTCCTCCCAGTGTTTCAGCACCTCCTCGGCGTCGGCCACCTGCTCGCCGGCGAATACGTGCGGATGCCGGGCCACCATCTTGGCCGCCGCGCCGACCGACACGTCGCTGGCGTCGAAGCGGCCCTCCTCCTCGGCGATGGCGGCGTGCATGGCCACCTGCAGAAGCACGTCGCCCAGCTCTTCTCGCAGCTTCAAGTCCTCGTCGCCCTGGTCCAAGACCTCCAGCAGCTCGTAGGCCTCCTCCAGCAGGTAGGGCCGCAGGGAGGCGTGGGTTTGCTGCCTGTCCCAAGGACAGCCGTCTTGAGCGCGGAGGCGCCGAGCGATTTGGAAGACCGCGCTCAGATCCTGCGGGTACGGACGTTGGGCAGCAGCTCCCGCTCCTCCCTCTGGCTCCGCCTGAGCCTGCTTCTGGCTTTCCGATCCTTCGCTCAACTTGCCACCCCCTTCAGCTCGTATAGCTCATACATCTGGTCCAGCAGGGACAGCAGGTCCTGCCGCCAGCCTTCACCCTGGCGCCGCATGGTGAGGCGGTTCGGTCCGATCTTGAGCCGGCCCGGCAGCCGTCGCTCCAGCTCGGCGACATCCAGGTAACGATCGGGGTCCACCTTGATCACGATGGCCTGACCGTCGCCGGCGACCGAGCGCAGGCCCAGCTTCTGGCCCTTGATCTTGACACGGAGCGAGTAGACCAGGTTGCCCAGCTGCGCCGGCGCCGGTCCATAGCGATCACGCAGCGAACGCAACGCGCTCTCCAGCTCCGCCTCGGTCTCGGCGGCGGCCAGGTCGCGGTAGGCGCCCAGCCGGAGACGCTCATCGCGGATGAAGGAGCGGGGCACGAAGTGGTCGAGCGGCAGATCGATGTTGATGTCGGGAGTGGTCAGCACGTCGCCGACCTCCGCCTCCTCCGACCCTGAGCGAAGCCTGGCCACGGCCGCCTGAAGCATCTGCAGATACATCTCGAATCCGACTGCGGCGATGGCACCGTGCTGCTCCGTGCCCAGTAGATTGCCGGCGCCCCGGATCTCCAGGTCGCGGAGCGCGATCTTGAAGCCCTGACCCAGCTCGTGCAGCCCTGACATGACGTCCAGCCGCTTGTCCGCCGCCTCGGTCAGCGACCTCTTGGGGTCGTAGAGGAAGTACGCATAGGCTCGCTTGCCGGAACGCCCCACCCTGCCCCGCAGCTGGTACAGCTGCGAGAGCCCGAAGCGATCGGCCCGCTCCACCACCATCGTGTTGACGTTGGGTATGTCCAGGCCGGACTCGATGATGGTGGTGCAGACGAGCACATCGTGGCGGCCTTCAGCGAACTCGATCATCACCCGCGCCAGCTGCTCCTCCTCCATCTGGCCGTGGCCGACCGCCACCCGAGCGCCCTTGACCAGCCGGCGCACGCGCTCGGCGGCCTTGTCGATGCTGCGGACGCGATTGTGGACGTAGAACGCCTGGCCGCCGCGCTCGATCTCGCGGCTTATCACCTCCCGGACCAGCTCCTCGTCATCCGCTGTGACATAGGTCTTGATCGGCTGCCGGTCTTCAGGCGGCGTCTGCACCACGCTCATGTCCCGGATGCCAACCACCGCCATGTGCATGGTGCGAGGGATGGGCGTGGCCGACAGCGAGAGCACGTCCAGGTTCGCGCGGAGGCGCCGCAGCCGCTCCTTCTGCATGACGCCGAAGCGCTGCTCCTCGTCGATGATGAGCAGCCCCAGCCGCTTGAACCTGACGTCGCGCTGGAGCAACCGGTGGGTCGCGATCACTATGTCGACAGCGCCCGCCTTCACGCCGGCCAGCGTGCGCTTCTGCTCCTCCTCGGTTCGAAAGCGCGAGAGCACCTCGATGGTGACCGGGTACTTGGCCAACCGCGCGGAGAACACCTGGTAGTGCTGCTGCACGAGTACTGTGGTGGGCGCCAGGACAGCCACCTGCTTGCCGCTCATCACTGCCTTGAACGCGGCTCGTAGCGCCAGCTCGGTCTTGCCGAAGCCGACGTCACCGCAGAGCAGGCGATCCATCGGGCGCTCGGACTCCATGTCAGCCTTGATCTCAGCCATGGCATTGAGCTGATCAGGCGTCTCCTCGTAGGGAAAGGACATCTCCAGCTCCGCCTGCCAGGGCACGTCAGGCGAGAAGGCGAAGCCCGGCCGCGCCTCCTTCTGTGAGTAAAGGCGGAGCAGGTCCTCCGCCACGTCCTGCACGCTCTTCTTGACCCGCGAGCGCGCCCGCTCCCAGTCGCCGGTGCCCAGCCGGTGGAGCGGCGGGTGCTCATCGGTTCCCCCGAGGTACTTCTGAACGCGATCCAGGCTCTCCACAGGCACGAACAGGCGGTCGCCCTCGGCGTACTCCAGCTCCAGGTACTCCCGCTGGATCTGGGCCCGGCCGCCGTCCGGATCGTCACTGTCGATCAGCCTCATGCCGGTGAAGCGAGCAATGCCGTGATCGACATGGACCACCAGCTCGCCGGGCTGAAACTCCAGATGTAGGGTGGCCTCGCCCCGGCTCGAGCGGCGCGGCGGTCGGGCGGCCTGGCGGCGGACGCGGCCGAACAGCTCCGCGTCCGACCAGAACTCGATCTGCGCCGCTTCCAGGCGGCAGCCGGCCGGGAGGTCGACGTCGGCCAGGCTGAGTCCGCGGGGCAGCGCTGCCGCGAGGTCCAGCTCCACCGCCACCGGGGGCTCGGTCCGGCCCGCCTCGGCCAGCAAGGCACCCAGCCGTTCGGACTGCTCGCTGGCCAGCACCACCGAATGCCCGGCGCCGGCGCGCTGGACGACAGCGGCGAGCGCGTCCTGGCGGCCTACCACCGGGTCCAGCTCGCGCCAGCCAAGGTCGACTGTCTCGCCGGCGGCCGGCTCGGCGGCGGAGAGCTGGAGCCAGGCCGCGACAGGTGGCCGAAGCAGCCGGTCGGTGCTCACCAGCGGCGGTACGAAGCCGGGGGGAAGCTCGCCGTCGCCGGCCTCCGCCTCGGCCAGCATGAGGGTCTCCCGCTCGTGCTCTTGAGCCTCGGCGATCTGGCGCTCCGGCTCGAAGTCCAGCACGAGCGCCCGCTCCGGCAGATGGTCGAAGAGCGAGGGACGGCCGGAGTTCAAGTAGGCGCCGTACAGCTCCACGCCGGCGAAGCCATGCCCCTGCTGAAGGCGCCCGAGCTCCTCCTCCCAGTCGTCGCGGACGTCCTGTCGCAGGTGCTCCAGGCCTGCCTCAGCGCGTAGGCGCGCGGCGGCTGTCTCGCCCCTCCGCGGCCCCAACAGCAGCTCGCGGCCGGGGCGGATCAGGACCTCGGCAGTGGCCATCACCGAGCGCTGGTTCTGCGGGTCGTAGAGCCGCAGGGTCTCCAACTCCGGACCGAAGAACTCGGCCCGCACAGGGGTGCGAGCGGCGGCCGGAAAGACGTCCAGGATGCCGCCCCGCAGGGAGAACTGGCCGGGTGTCTCGGCCAGCGCCTCCCGCACGTAGCCCATCTCGACCAGGCGCCTGGCCAGGTCCCCCGGCTCCAACTCAAGCCCGGGTCGCAGCGCCAGGGTCGCCTGCTCCAGGTCCTGGGGCGAGACGGTCATGCGCAATGCCGCCCGGCGCGATGAGACCAGCAGGCAGCCCCTGGCCCCGGCCGCGGGCGGCTCGGCGCCCTTCGCTGGGCGCGCAGCTGCCAGGCCGGCGAGCGCCTCCAGCCGCTGAGCCACTGCTTCGTCGAAGGCAGGCGGGCGGTCGAGAAGCGAGACTGTGATCTCGGCGAAGAGGATTGCCGACGGCCCAGAGGCCAGCCAGAGGCGCAGCTCGTCCCGCAAGCGAGCGGGATGCGAGCAGAGCACCATGACCGGCGGCGCCGGCAGCTGAGCGGCAGCCCAGTAGGAGAGCGATGCCGCGAAGGGCGCCCAGGCGGGGCGCGGCAAGCGGCCGACCCGCAGGGGCTCGCCCGGCTGCGGTCCACCTGCCAGGGCCCGTTCCAGCCATGGCCGCAGGGCCTCGGGAAAGAGTCGCTCGGCCAGCGGGCTCACGGTATCTCCTCGCAGCCCAGGGAGCCGGCCCGGTTGTAGACGGCCATCGCTTGGTCGAGCCCGTCGGAAAGCGCCACCTGAAGTGCCTGGGCAACCCCTTCCACCACAGTCTTCGCAGCCTGCGCCTCAGCCCGGCTGAACCGGCTGAGCACATAGCGACGGCCGGCCTCTGCCCCGGAGGTGGGCGGTTTGCCGACTCCGATCCGGAAGCGAACGAAGTCCGGTGAGCCGAGGGAGGTGATCAGCGACTTGACGCCGTTGTGGCCCGCTGCCGAGCCCCCGCGCCGGATCCTCAGCCGGCAGAGCGGCAGGTCCAGCTCGTCGTGCACGAGCCAGAGCGACTCCGGCTCCAGCTCCAGGTCTCGACAGGCCGCCTTGACAGCCCGGCCGGACTCGTTCATGAACGTCTGCGGCTGGACCAACCAGACGCGCCGCCCGCCCGAGGCGAGGCTGTTGACGCGTGAGTGCCAGCGACGGCCGTCGAGGCTCGTCCCGAGCCGCGCCGCCAAGGCGTCGAGGCAGCGCCAACCGAGGTTGTGCCGAGTCTCGCTGTACTCAAGTCCCGGATTGCCGAGGCCGACCACCAGCAGGTCGCTCGGCGCCGTTCGGTCGATTTGAGCCTCAGGCACGGGCAGACCGCCGGCAGTGCCGGCGGCAGGACCAGGACGAACGGTGCGAAGCATGTCTGGGCATGACAAAGCCGCCGGCCCCCGGGCCGCGGTAGGCCGTCGGATTCTACGCAGGCCCCAGTCTGCCGGCGCCGAGGCCGAGGCCCAGCCGGTTCAGGCAGCGGCGGGTGAGCGCAGTCATCGCCTGCTCGCCCGCGCGATCAGCGTGATCGAAGCCGAGGAGATGCAGCAGTCCGTGAACGAGAAGCAGACCTGCCTCGCTCTCGACCGCGTGGCAGTAATGCCTGGCCTGGCGGTGAACGGCAGGCCAGGAGATGGCAAGGTCGCCCAGGTAGCCCGGCTCGTCCCCCCCGCCGCTCGGAAAGGAGAGCACGTCCGTGGACTCGTCCTCGCCCAAAAATCGGCGGTTCAGGCGGCGCAGCGTCCGATCGCCCGCGACGAGAAGGGTGAGCTGCGCTTTGGCGGGCAGAAGGGCTGCCACGCCGCGCTCCTCGCAGCAGCCGTCGAATACCTGCCGGAACCAGATTGGCCTGAGCGGCGTGGCGACTGTCTTGCGCACGTCCACCCGCAGCCGCCGAACTGTTGGCGCAGCGCTCCTCGACTGGCTCAACCTCGTGTTGAGTCCTCGAAAGCGAAACCCGACAATGATCCGGGCATGGCCAACGTCTTCAACTTCCTGCACCAACGCTTCGCGATTGCTCTCATCCTCTTTGCAGTGATCCTCGGACTCTGGGGCGGCTTCCAGTTTCTGACCCGCCGCCAGGTGAGCGGCGGCTTCCGCTCGGGCTACCTGCTGATGATCGCCCTGACCGCCGCCCAGGGTCTGGCCGGGATCCTCATCTTCGCCCTCGGTCTGCGGCCGCGAGAGCTCCTCCACATCGTCTACGGCATCTTCGCCATCGCGTTCCTGCCCGGCGTCTACTTCTACGCGGCCCGCGGCACCAAGCTCCGGGAGGCGTTTCTCATGCCGTTTGGCTGCTGGATAGTCGCCATCGCGTACGGTCGCGGCTTCCTGACAGGCGCCTGAGGCGCCGACAGAGTTGGTTGTGAACAAGCTGGCGCAGCGCCTGGAGCGAGGCCCTCTGCTCTTCGACGGCGCCATGGGCACGGAGATCTATGCCCGGGGAGTGGCTGAGGCGGAGTGCCTGGAGGCGTTGAACGTCTCTCAGCCGGCGCTGATCGCGCGCATCCACCGCGATTACATCGCCGCCGGGGCGGACGTCATCGAAACCAACACCTTCGGGGCCAACCGCTTCCGGCTGGGCGAGCACTACAGGGAAGCTGAGGTCCGCCAGCTCTGCCTGGCCGGGGCCCGGCTGGCCCTGGAAGCCCGCAATGCAGCGGGCCGGCCGGTGCTCGTGGCGGGCAGCGTCGGCCCTCTAGGCCGGCCGATCGAGCCTGTCGGCGCCATCAAGCGCAGCGGCGCTGAGCGCGTGTTCAGTGAGCAGATAGCGGCCCTGGCGGAAGGCGGCGTCGATCTTCTGATCCTGGAGACGTTCACGGCGCTCAATGAGCTGGAGCTGGCGGTCGACGCGGCCCGGGCGACCGCGCCCGACCTGCCGGTGGTGGCGCTGCTCAGCTTCGACGATGAGCTCAACCCCGCCCGCGCTGCCAGCGCTTTGGTCGAGAGCCTCAGTGCCAGAGGGGTCACCGCCTTGGGCGCCAACTGCGGAGCGGGACCCCAATCGGCGCTCAGCGTCGCGCGCCAGCTCGCCTCGCTGGGCGCCCAGCGGCTGGCGATCCTGCCCAATGCGGGGCTGCCGCACAGGGAAGCCGGCCGCCTGGTCTACAGCGCAGGCCCGCAGTACTTCGCTGAGCAGATGGCTGAGCTCTTGGAATTGGGAGTCAGCGTCGTCGGCGGCTGCTGCGGTACAGGGCCGGCGCACATCCAGGCGCTCCGCAGGCGAGTTGACGGCGCCGCGCCCGGTCGGACGGTCTCTCCGCGAATCCGGCGGGCTGAACCGGGCGAGCGGCAGGTGGAGGCCCCCAGCACCAGCCTCGCGGCCAAGCTGCGAGCCGGTGAATTCCCGATCTCGGTCGAGCTGACGCCGCCGCGGGGGATTGATCCCAGCCGCATGCTGGCCGGCGCTCGGCTGCTGCAGGAGGCAGGCGTCGAATTCGCCAACGTCACCGACTCGGCCATGGCTCGGCTGCGCATGGGGGTGATCAGCTGCGCTGCTCTGGTCCAGCAGCAGGTGGGCCTGGAGACCATCGCCCACTTCACCTGCCGGGACAGGAATGTCATGGCCATCCAGTCAGAGCTGATCGGCGCCCACGCGCTCGGCATCCGCAATATCTTTGCCCTGCGTGGTGACCCACCCAGGGTGGGTGACTACCCCAAGGCGACTCCCGTCTGGGACGTCAACGCGGTGGGCCTGATCACTATCCTGAGCAACCTGAACCGGGGCCTCGACGCGAACGGCACGCCCATCGGCGAGCGCGCCTTCTTCAATATCGGAGCTGCCTTCAACCCCACCGCCGAGGACCCCTTGAAGGAGCTCCGTCTGCTGCGCCGCAAGCTGGCCGCAGGCGCCCACTTCGTGCTGACCAATCCCGTCTATGACTTCGCGGCGCTTGCGCTCCTCCGCCAGGTCTTCCAGGAGGTGGAGGTGCCGCTGCTGATCGGCGCCATGCCCCTACGCTCGGCCAAGCAAGCCGCCTACCTGCAGAACGAGGTGCCGGGCATAGTCGTGCCCGAGACGGTGGCCAAGCGGCTGGAAGCCGCAGGTGAAGAAGCCCCCCAGATTGGCGTGGAGATGGCTATCGCCTTTTTCGAGGAACTGGCCGGCGTCGCCGCCGGCGCCTACGTGATCCCCTCGGGGGGTCGCTACGACCTGGCCGCCCAGGTGGTCGAGGGGATCAAGAGCCACAGGAGCTGAGCGGGCGGGGCGCTACCTCGCCCTCAACGACCACCGCTCAGAGCGGAACGGAAACCTGCCGCGTGCGCAGTCGACCGACTCGCTCTTGCTTGCTGATCAGCGCTCGCTCCAGAGCCTCGCGCAGCTGCACGTCGTTAACGGGCACCACCCGGAGCCTGGCCTGCAGCTGTCGCAGCTCCCCTTCGGCGCTGGTCAGTTCGAGGTCGATTGCGTGCATTGTTTCTGGTCCTCCAATCGACATTCTGGCAGGCCAAACGCTGTTTCTCAAGGTCAAAGCGGTTAACGACAAAGGCTGAATCCAGGGCTGACTGGTTAGTCCCTTGGCGTCGCGAGCACAGGCCGAATCCGGGATGTGATATAAGTATACGTACATGTGCGCCGAGCTGCAGGCGAGCCGCAGACCGGTGGCTCTCAAGCAAAAACTTTTGATGCGTCAGGCACCAATGCGACATGCTATAGTGCGTAACGCAGTATGTCCAGCATGACCACTAAGCGGGCTTTCCGTGACCTCGCCGCTCTGACGGTGCTGGCACTGCTCTCCGAGCAGCCGCGGCATCCGTACGAGGTCCAGCGCCTGATCCGCGATCGCCACAAGGACTTCGTGGACGGCAGTCCCCGCAGCCTTTACCACCGGGTTGACTGGCTTGTCCGCCGCGGACTGATCGAGGTGGCCGATACGGGCCGCGAAGGGCGCCGTCCGGAACGGACCGTCTACCGCATCACAGATCAGGGCCGGGACGAGCTTCAGAGCTGGTTGACGACCCTGCTCAGCACACCGCTCAACGAACACCCCCTCTTCTCGGCGGCCATCAGCTTTCTCGGCTACCTGCCCGCGGAGGCGGCCATCGTCGCGCTGGACGGCCGGATGGTCGCTCTCGAGGGCGATCTCGCCGGCGCTGACGCCTCGCTCCAGGCGCTCCGCAGGCAGCTTCACCTGCCCCGCGTGGTCCTGCTCGAGCATGAGTACGACCAGGCGCTGCGTCGAGCCGAGCTGCAATGGGTGCGTTCGCTGATCGACGACGTCCGAGCCGGCCGGCTCACCTGGACGGGGGACGCGGACTTCGAAGCGCACCGCCAGCGATCGACTGTCGGCGCCGCGCCGCCGACGAGCACCGAGTGATCCCGTCCCTGACAGGCAGCAAAGCGTTAGCAAAGGAGGCACCCCCCGTCGCATGGCAATGAATCACGACCAGACCCCGCTCTCCGGCCCGGTGATCCAGGCCCGAGGCCTCCGTCGCGTTTTCAAGAGCCGCCGCCAGAGCGTCGAGGCGGTTGCAGGTGTCGACCTGCAGGTCGAGCATGGCGAGATCTTCGGCTTCCTAGGCCCCAACGGCGCGGGCAAGACGACCACGCTGCGGATGCTGGCGACGCTGCTGCCACCGAGCGGGGGTGAGGCGACGGTGGCCGGCTGCGACCTTCGGCAGGAGGCGGCCGAAGTCAGGCGCAGGATCGGCTATGTGGGCCAGACCGGCGGCAACGACCCTGCCATCACCGGCCGCTCCGAGCTGGTCTTCCAGGGGCGGCTCTACGGGATGTCAGTGTCCGAGGCGCGGGCGCGGGCCGCCGAACTGATCTCCAGTCTGGAGCTCGAGGACTGCGCGGATCGCCAGACCAAAACCTACTCCGGCGGCCAGAAGCGGAGGCTGGACATCGGCCTCGGCTTGGCACACAAGCCTCAAGTGCTCTTCCTCGATGAGCCCACCACCGGCCTCGATCCGCAGAGCCGAGCGCGCATGTGGGATGAGGTCCGGCTGCGGCGCGAGGGTGGGACGACAATCTTCCTCACCACTCATTACCTCGAAGAGGCGGATGCGCTCTGCGACCGCGTGGCGATCATCGACCACGGCCGCATAGTCGCCGAGGGCACGCCCGACCAGCTGAAGCGCCAGATCGCCGGCGACGTCGTCAGCGTGGGTGTGGCAGGCGATCAGGAAGCGATCCTCGAGCTGCTGAGGCCCCAGTCGTTCGTCCGCGAGGCGGGCTGGCAGGACGGCACCCTCCGCCTCTACGTCGACCGGGGCGAGAGCGCGATGCCGGCCATCCTCCGCCTCTTGGACGGCGCTGGACTGGAACTGGACACTATCTCCCTGACCAGGCCGAGCCTTGACGATGTCTTTCTTCGCCAGACCGGCCGATCACTCCGGGAGACCGCGGCATGAAGATTCTGCGTGACACCTGGCTGGTCTTCCAGCGCTATCTCGGACTGCTTCTGCGCAACCCCGCGTGGATAGTGATCGGCGTCGTCCAACCGCTGCTCTACCTGGTGCTCTTCGCGCCGCTGCTCAAATCGATCGCCGCGACACCCGGCTTCCCGGCAGGCGGCGCCTACAACGTCTTCGTGCCAGGCCTTCTCGTGCAGCTCGGCCTCTTCGGAGCGTCGGGGGTCGGCTTCACGCTGATCGCGGAGCTGCGCCAGGGCATCATCGAGCGGCTGCGGGTGACGCCCGTCAGCCGCCTGGCGCTGCTGCTCGGCCGAGCCGTTCGCGACCTGCTGACGCTGCTCGTCCAGTCCATCCTGCTGGTCCTGCTCTCGCTGCCGTTCGGACTGAGCATCGAGCCCCTGGGACTGCTGGTCGTGCTCGCTCTGGTCGCGCTGATCGGTTTGCTGACGGCCTCGGTGTCATACACGCTCGCGCTCTGGTTGAGAGACGAGAACTCATTCGCGCCGCTGCTCTTCACTGCTACGCTGCCGCTCCTGCTGCTCTCAGGCGTCCTGCTGCCGCTGTCGCTGGCGCCCAACTGGCTGCGAGCCATAGCGGCGGCGAACCCTCTCGCCTACGCCGTCGACGCAGCGCGGGCGATCTTCAATAACCACCTCGCCGATGCGAGCGTGGTGAAGGGCGTGGTGATCATGGCAGTGCTGGCCCTGGTAGCTGTGGCGGGGGCGGCTCGCTCTTTCAATCGCGCTGCGGCCTGAGCTCAAGACCGGGCCTTAGAGCGGTCAGCCGGGAGCCGGACGGAGGGCTGTCAACAGCGCGTTCAGAGCTTGCGGCCAGTGCGCCTCCGGAACCAGGGCCGTGCGCTCGGCTAGGTCCAGGCGATAGCAGAAGCGGTCGGGCTGGCCGGCGCCCGGATCGCTGCCCGGCCAGTGCTCGAAGCACAGCTCCACCGCCCCGCGCTCCGACTCGCTCAACTCTGAGTATTGGAAGCTGGCTCGCAAGAAGAGGCCCGCAAAGCCGCCTGATCGCTCGAGCTCGAGCTCGAGCTGCTCGCCGCCCCGGCTCGGGCTCACCCCCCCAGACGAGCTGTCATGACTATTTTGCGCGCTCAACTTCCGGCCGGTCGGCGCTTAGAGCACCTGCGTTTCCCGCCATGCCTCCTGCACACTCCTGGCCTCAGCCGAGCCGAGGCCGAACAAGCTGGCCGCCATCGTTGTAGTGGCCTGAGCGAACTGCACGAAGCCCGCCTGTGGGCCCACCGCCCCGCGCACCATTACCTCGTACCAGATCCTGCCCGCGCTGTCCCAGGCATGGCCTCCCAGGGCGACTGCGGCCAGATAGAAGGCGTGGTTGGGAATGCCCGAGTTGAGGTGGACGCCCCCGTTGTCCGAGGCCGTGCTGACGTAGCCGGACATCGAGCCCGGCTGGTTGTCCCCCTCGTAGGCGGTGCCGGGCGCTTTCATGGAGCGAAGCGCCTGGCCCTGCATGACCGGGCCCAAGATGCCGGCGCCGATCAGCCAGTCAGCCTGCTCTGCGGTCTGACCAAGCTGGTACTGCTTCACCATCGAGCCGAACACATCCGAGATGGATTCGTTCAGCGCGCCCGGCTGACCCAGGTAGCGCAATCCCAGGGTGGCCTCCGTCACCCCGTGCGTCAGCTCGTGGCCGATGACGTCGATGGCCTTCGTGAAGCCTGTGAAGAGCTGCCCGTCGCCATCGCCAAACATCATCCGCTGGCCGTCCCAGAACGCGTTGTCGTAGCGCTCGCCGAAGTGCACCTCGCCCAGCAGGGGCAGGGCGGCGTTGTCTATCGAATCTCGCCGGAAGACATCCCAGTAGAAGCCGTAGGTGGCGCCCAGCCCGTCGAAGGCCTCATTGGCTGCCTCATCGGCGGAGGGCTGTCCTTCCTCCGTCCGCAGGACGCTGGTGGCGTGAGTGTCCAGGCGATGCCTAGCGTTGAAGACGGTTCTGTCAGGCCGGCCGGCGCCTCTTGTGACCGCGAGCTGCAGCCGCTGGGCAGAACCGGCCAGCAGCGCGTTCTGGATGCGGCCGGCGCGGATTGAGTGATCGATCGAGAGGGTGGCCAGCGCGATCTCCCGTTCCTCGGCCGAGCCGCGCAGTGCCCTCTGCTCCAGGAGCTGCGGCGGAACTATGAAGTGGTAACTCCGCATGGCTGAACCTTCCCTCCTTGTTCCGGCTCCCGACCGGCTCTGGTACCGAGTCCGGCAGGATTGCGAGTGGCGCCAAGCTTAGTGGACCGAATGAATCGGCTAATCGATGTTGATCACGTCGCGGAGCTTCTCGAAGAATCCCTTGGAGACCTTCTGTGGCTTGCCGGTCAGCCCTCCCACCTTGCGCAGCAGCGCCTTCTGCTCGGCCGAGTAGTCCTTGGGGACCACCACCTGGACCACTACGAATTGCTGGCCCCGGCGCCCGCTGCGCACGTTGGGCATGCCTCGACCGGGAAGCCTGAACGTCTGCCCATACTGGGTGCCCGGCGGCAGCAACAGCTCGACAGGACCGTCCAGCGACGGAACTTCGATCCGATCCCCCAGCGCCGCCTGCACCAGGTTCACGTGCAGCTCGTAAACGATGTCATCGTCCTGCCGGCGGAGGTGCTGGTGGGCACGGACTCGGATCACTACATAGAGGTCGCCGGGCGGCCCACCTCTCAACCCCACCTCGCCCTCTCCGGTCAGCCGGATCTGCGATCCGGTGTCCACGCCGGCGGGGATACGCACTCTGAGTCGCCTGCGCTCCTCGGTCCGGCCCTGGCCGTGGCAATGGGCGCAGGGCTTTCTGACCACATGCCCCTCCCCGCCACAGGTCGGGCAGGCCACTATGTTGACGACTGTCCCGAAGATGGACTGCGCTTGACGCCGAACCTGACCGGCGCCGGCGCAGGTGCCGCAGGTCTCACTGGAGGTGCCCGGGGCGGCGCCTGAACCGGCACAGACCGAGCAGACGGCCTGGCGACCCACGTCGATCTCCCGCTCCACACCTCTGTAGGCCTCTTCGAACTCAATCGTGAGGTCGTGACGAAGGTCGTTGCCGCGCGTGCTCCGCCGGCGCGGCCGCCCGCCGCCGCCGAAGAAGGTGTTGAAGATGTCACCGAAACCGAAGTCGCCGAAGTCGTGGGCCGCGCCGGCGCCGACACCAGAATGGCCGAACATGTCGTAGCTGCGTCGCTTCTCCGGATCCGAGAGAACGCCGTAAGCCTCGCTGCACTCCTTGAAGCG
>QHBT01000043.1 GCA_003244185.1 Candidatus Dormiibacter spiritus
GGCTCTAGCAGCCAGTCCGGGAAGATCCTCGTATAGATGTCAAGCAGCCGTGTCGGCGCGCCTGAACGGAGCAGCTTCTGTCTGGTTCCCGGTTGGCGGCATCGTCTTGAGTAGGCGGTAGACCTCCCGCGCCACGTAGCGCTTCACCGCCCGCCAGGCGGCGTCGTCCATCGCCAATAGGGCTCCGCCGACCGCCTCCAGCTCAGTTACCCGATCGCATAGTCGTCGGCGTCCTGGGCGGCCGGGTGCCGGCTTCAGCGCGGCGCCGCCTGATCATGGCGACTGCGCAGGGGTGGCCAGCCCACGAACTTGTTTGTCGTCCGCGTTCGCGGCCGGGGAGTCGACGGGCGTCTGGGGGGTTGAGGGCGAGCAGGGCCCAGCAGTAAGAGAGGGCCGTCCCGCCAGTCATGAACGGACCCGGAAAAGCGCCATAGGCGAGCCATGACAGCCGCGTTGACAGCCAAGCCCGGGGACGCGCGCGGACAACGGCGGACTGAAACGGAGCTGGAGCGGGCGCTCTAGAGATCAGTTGGACTGTGGTGGACGTCAGGGTACGCTGCATCAGCGAACTTCAAAACCGTTTGTGGGGCGATGCGAGCCGTCCCAGGTTGGTTCGATTTCCATCCATCCCCGCCACATATTGTGTGTCTGTGATAGCCCATATACACGATGGAGTACCCGTGGTGAACGGTGCCCCGGAGCCCATGCGTCGTCCACGTGACGCTGACAGCCAGAATGACAGCCAAGCCCGTGGACAGTCAGGGACGGCCACGGACCATGTGCGGCACTGCTGCGGCGACAAACGGCTGTAGGGCGGCAAAACTCCGTCCAATCAAGCCGCCCGCTCATAGACGTGGTGGAGTCCGCCAAGGACAGGAAGGACAGGCCGTGCTGACTCTGGGGCCGTGAAGCCGGCGGCTGGAGTCCGAGGGTGCGATGAGGGCGATCGTAGTTGTAGTAGCGGACGAACTTGGTCAGGATCGCGCAGGTGGCGTTCGTTAAGGGGAATCAGTTGGTCGAGGCACTCGCGGCGGATGGTCCAACCCAGCGCTCCCCGATCGCGTTGGCGCGAGGCGCCCGAATCGGCGTCCGCAGACTCTTGATGCCGAGCCCTAAGGTGCGCCCGCCGAAGTTGGCACCCCAGACGCGGTCGCGGTCGTGGATGAGGTAGTCCGGTTCGCCGTTCCAGGGCGTGGCTTCGATCAGCTGCCGCCAGACCCAGGCCGCGGTGGTGTGGGCGGTCAGCTCAAAGTGGACCAGCTGGCGACGGCCATGGCGAATGAAGAAGAGGACGTAGAGGTTCTGGAAGGTCAGGGTCTGGACGACAAAGAGGTCGGCCGCCCAGATCGTCAGAGCATGGTTGGCTTGGAAGGTCCGCCAGCTCTGGCTGGGTGGTCGGGAGTGACGGTGTCGACGATAGCGGCGGATCGAGCGGGAGCTGACGAGGATGCCGAGCTTGAGGAGCTGGCTCCGGATGCGCTCGGTGCCCCAGAGCGGGTTCTCGCTGGCCATCGTGGCGATCAACTCATGGATCTCGGGACTCAACCGAGGCCGGCCCAGGTGAGGGCCTGAGCGCCAGCGCCAGTAGAGGCGCCAGCCCCGGCGGTGCCAGCGGAGTACGGTCTCCGGTCGGACGAGGACAAGGTGCTGCTTCCAGGCCGGGACGAGCCAGCGAACGAACGGCCAGAAGAATCGATCGCTGGTCTTGAAGTGCGGCCGCGGGCGAGAGCGGAGCGCCGACTTGGAGCTGGTGGCGCAGCAGCAGGTTCTCGACTAGGAGGTCGTGGCGCTCATGGAGCAGGGCGGTCAGGGTGGGGAGCAGGATGCGGAGTGGCTCGAGCATTCCCGGAGCATCGCGGATCGTGCGGGATGGAGTTTTGCCCTCCTACAGCTGCCTCGCTTTCCTGCTGGTCGGCAAGTGCGCGCGGCGCACTGGCCGAACGGCCCATGGTCGTAGCAGAGTCGCCAGCCGCTTACAAGATTGGCGGGCATCGGTTCTCACCGAGGCTTGCTTACTCCTCCCGGAGCAGTTCGACGGGATTGAGTTGGCGCAGGTTGCGAGCCGCGACGAGAACCGACAAGCCCATGCCGCCGAGGACCAGAGTCGCCAGTACAGCGAGCTGGCCAACGGGGACAGTGAGTGACGCCGGCTGGATCGTGAAGAGAGGCGCCAAGATCTGCACGAACATCACCGCCATGGCCGTGCCTACCATCGCGCCAACGATCAGGCTCAGGACAGCGACCACGGCCGCCTCGCCGAACACGAGGCTGCGCAGCTGGCCCATTCGGATGCCCAACGCACGCATGGTCACGTACTCCTTGCGCCGCTGGAGCAAGAGGCCGAAGACAAATATCGCGATCCCGGCGGCACTCATCAGGACGGTGTAGACCGACTCCAGGCCACCTAAGCCGCGCAGGTTGAGGGCCGCTAGCGTGGATGAGTCCCGGTTGATCGCAGTGGCCGTCGTCTCGACCAGGATTGGGGTTGCCCGCCCCGGCCCCGCCTTCATAAGGTCAGCCACCCGGGCGACCCCCGCAGAGCTAGGATCGGTGGCGCGAACAAAGAACAGGCTGACTTGGGGGATCCCGGTGGCGGTTTGGTAGTAGGCGAGGTTGGAGACCAGGTCGATTCCCTGAGGGAAGCCGGGGAAGTTCTGAAAGAGACCGGCCGCGTGGAAGGTGACCGGAACCTGCTTTCCCGAAGCGTCGGTGAGCTGGATCTTGACCTGGTCCCCCGGCTGGACATTGAAGGTCCGTGCCATCTCGGTTGACAACAGGACCGCCGCCGGGTCCTTTTGCAGGGCCGCCATGGCGGCGGCGGAACCCAGATTGGGGAAGAAGGAGTTGGGTAGAGAGGCGACTTGGGGGAATGTGGTCGCATCAATTGCGACCATTGCCCTCTTGTCGGTACCGACCAGTGCATTGGCTGTCAGCGCGACCGGGGTCGTGCCGCTGACCCCGGCGACTCGGAGCTGCGCGCCGAAGGCAGGCGTCTGGGGGGTGAGGGCGCTGGGAGTCACGCGCAGGTCGGACCCGGTGGCATATCGAGCATCGGCCTGTTTTTCCGTGTTGTAGGTTGCGACGAAGAGCGCGACGCTGGAACCGAAGGCCACAGCGAGCGACACGGCGATGACTCCCGATGCGAGCGCGGGGGCTCGGCGCTGCATGCTCCTGCCCAATGTTCCCACGGTGAGGCCTCCAAAGGTGCCGCGCCGACGCCGGCCCAACCGGGCGCCGGCCAGCAGCATCAGCCGGACCGCGAGGAGCGTGGCACCGATCCAGCCCAGAAGCGGCGAGAGCAGAGTGTAGAAGGAAAGCGAGACTGACTGTCCCTCCGCTGGTGTCGGCTTGAAACCACCCGAGACCTGGGTGATGATCCAGACAACTGCCGCCGCCGCCAGGAAGATGAGGTCGAGACGCAGGCGAAGCCAGGCCGGTGGACTACTGATGCTGAGCTCTCGCCGCTCCTCGCCCGTTTCGCTCGACAAAGCACGCCGCCCGGGTAGGTACAGCGCCAGTGCGGTGGTGACGAGGCCGGCCAGGAGCGAGAGGCCAACGGATAACGTGAGGCTCTGGGTAGACGCCGTAGCCAGCGCCGATCTTCCCAGAACTACTTCAACGGTCACCAGGCCGAGCCCAAGGCCGAGCGCAGATCCGAGGATGGCGACGCTCGCGGTCGTGTACGCAAGCCCCCTGAGAAGGTGACTGGGCTGGGCTCCCCGAGCTCTCAGCGTGGCCTGCTCCCGACGCTGGGCCTGGGCGAGGAGCCCGCCCGAATAGCGCGAGAGGTAGGCAGCCAGCAGCACGCCCGGCAGGCCCAGGAAGAGAAACAGGATCTTGGCCAGGATCGTATCGCCTTTGGCGGCATTGAGTGCGTCCGACAGATTGTCTATGACGGAGACCCGGCCCGGCGCCAGGCGCTCGATCGAGCGCTTCAGGCCCTGAGTGTTGATGGCTGCGACGCTGGGATCGGTCGCCAGGCGGACACGATCGATGTGGAGGTCGAGCTCAAGGGCCGGCGGGGCCTTCAACAGTGGGCTGGTCGAGGCAGCGTCCACCCGCAGGGCGGGCAGGATCTCGTTGTTCAGAACAGCCATCGGCACCACGAGCACGTTTGGCACCTGGACGAACTCCCCCTGGTTGTCTGCCGAGCGGCTGGCGAAGAGCGGATCGGCCTTCGAGAAGTCGGCGGTGCCGCCCACTTTGAAGCTCAACGATTGGGCGCGGCCGGGGACCGTCAGTGCAATGCTGCTGCCCGGGCCAGCCCCAAGAGCACGGGCGGCTTCGGGACTGATGAGCACCGTACCTGCGCCATAATCCCCGCTCGTCAACCGCACCATCGGGTAGTGCTGGAGGTAGGCGGGATCGAATGCGAAGACGCGCAAGCTCTGAGCGACCGTGGCTGGTCCCGAGCGCAGGCTACCCGCCGGCAGATCCAAGGAGCCAAGCTGGTCCGCGGTTGTCACGCCAGGCACTCTCGCAACCAGATTCCCGAGTTGGCCCAGACTCAGCGGCTGCGGTGAGTTGGCAGCGGCAGGCGCGGGCTCTTCGTTGCTCGCGACGGTGCCATGCAGGCCCAGTGCCTGCGTCGAAGCGACGGGCTGGACGGCCCGCGCCTGGTAAGCGATGCTGACCTTTCCTCCCGCTCCCAGATCCGCGACTCGGAGGCCTGTCGTGAGCGGGCTTTCACCACCTACATCGGGGATCGGACGGCCATCGACGGTGGCCGACCCGGGCACATAGGTCAGGTGCTGCGGTACTTCATCGCGGAACACGACACCGGTCATCGGGCGCGTCGAGCCGTTGACGGCGGTGAGGGTCACCGTTGTCGTCTGTCCGGTTGCCAGGGAGGCGCCCCCATCAAGCCTCTCGGTGAGGCCAAGGGGCGATGCCAGGGGAGCCGTGAGGCCGGCCTGCATGTCGATGGCCACGGGCGCGATCGCCCGCTCCGTCATGCGCGCCGCCGAACTGTCGACGAAAAAGGTGATCGAGGAGAATAGGGCCACGGCCAGGGCGACGCCGGTAAGTGAAGCCAGCGTTCGGCGCGGGTTGCGGACCAGGTCTCGCAGCGCGTAGCTAAGCACCGACACGGCTCCCGGCGAGTTCTCCGCTGCGGTCTCCGACCACTCGCCCGTCACGCAGGCTGACGATCCTTTCGAGACGGGTGGCAATGTCGAGGTCGTGCGTGACCACGACTAGCGTCGCGCCGATCGCGCTCTGTGCCTCCAGGAGCAGGTCCATGGCGGCCGCCGAGGATTCAGAGTCCAGCTCTCCGGTCGGCTCGTCACCGAGGATCAGGGCCGGCTGATGGACGAGGGCGCGGGCGATTCCGACTCGCTGCCGCTGGCCGCCTGAGAGCTGGTCGGGCAGCTTTTGGGCATGCTCCGTCAGGCCAAGCCGTTCGATCAGTTCACGTGAGCGACCGTCGCCATTGGCCTGGCCCGCCAGGGCCAGCTGGAAGTCAATGTTCTCGCTCGCCGTCAGAAAGGGGAGCAGATCGTAGGACTGGAAGACGAAGCCGATCGAGCCCCGCCGGAGCGCGGCTCGCTTGGCCTCGCGGAGCGCTGAGAGCTCTATTTCACCAAGCCAGACCTGCCCCTGAGTCGGCAGCTCCAGGCCACCCAGCAAGCCGAGCAAGGTCGACTTGCCACAGCCGCTCGGACCGACAATAGCGACGCTGCTACCGGCGGCGATCTCCAGGTCGATGCCATCGACGGCGTGCACGGGAGTGCCGGAGACTCGGAATTCTTTGTGCAGGGTCTCCAGGCGCAGGGTGATTCCTGCGCTCATGCCCTCTGCACCAAGCCGTCTATGAGCCGCAGCTGGTGGTCGGCGCGCGCGGCCAGCTCGACGTTGTGCGTCACGAGGAGGATGGTCAGATGGCGTTGTTGCCAGACCTCGGATAGGACGCCCATCACCATGTCAGCGGTGGCCGAGTCCAGCTCCCCGGTCAGCTCATCAGCGAGCAACAGGTCCGGCTCGCTGGCAAGTGCCACCGCGACGGCAACCCGCTGCACCTCGCCGCCGGAGAGTTGGGGCGGGCGATGGTGCAGCCGCTTCCCGAGCCCGACCTCAACTAGAAGATCACGCGCCAGCTTCTGATTCCGACGCAGCTTTCCGGACAGCGTTTGCGCCAGCTGGACGTTCTCCAGGGCCGAGAGGAACGGGATTAGGTTGCCGCTCTGAAAGATGACCGCGATCCGCTCCCCCCGGATCCGGGCGCGGGCGGCTTCGTCGAGCCGGCTCAGGTCCTGCCCGTCGAGGATCACCTGGCCAGCGCTTGGGAGCGCCAGCCCGGCCATGATCAAGAGCAGGGTTGACTTGCCGCTCCCGGAGGGACCGACCATGCTGGTGAGCATTCCGCGGGGCAGCTCCAGGCTCGCCCCGCGCAGCGCCACAGTTTCGATGCTGCCCTCGCGATAGATCTTGAAGACGTCCTGCAGTCGCGCCAGCGGTTCGGCCACCGGCACCGCCGGGCTGGACCGCTCTTCTACTGCCATTGGAAAGTGCTGGCGAGGTCATCGGCGCCCTGCGGATCGTACTGGTTGGACACGATGCCGTAGGTGATCACAGCGACCGTCTGCGAATCCTTCGGTACGTAGTAGCGGACCGCGACCAGCGTTACTGGCTTGCCGGTGACCGGGCTCGTGCCCGGGGTCCAGTTATAGATGAACTTCTCCATCTTGCGGCCGTTGACGTTGGTCGACGCGGGCCCGGAAATAAGACGGAAACCGGCGATGCTGGAGGAAAGGGTGGCAACATCGTCGCGCCCGAGCGCGGAGACATCCGCAGCCTTTACGCCCTGGACCACGGCCACCTGAAGCCGCTCGGAAGGACCAACGTAGGTCGCCGTTCCGTCCGCGTTGGCGGTCATCTGGCCAGGCGCGTCGATGCGGTAGCGGTATCGCGAATCCACGTAGGCGACGACCGGTGCCTCGCCGTTGTTAGCCTCGCCTCCTGCGGTGGCGCCACCTGCTTCCGGGCCCCGCTGCGCCGCGGTTCCACCGGAGGCGCCACCTGCTTCCGGGCTCCGCTGCGCTGCGGTTCCACCGGAAGTACCGCAGGCCACTAACCCGAAGGTGAGAGCAAGACCAGCCAGAACACCCGTCAGCGCTTTGGTATTGACCACGAATACTAACTCTGGCCCGGCTTACTAACAGGCGCCTAAAGCCAGGGTCAGAACTTGGCCCGTTCAGTCGGGTGGCGCCTGGCGCCCCGGACGGGCCGGTCCGCTGAGCGTCGCTTGCCGTCCGCGACCCCACATGCGCCCCAGAGTTGCTGCGACGCCGAC
Organism: Candidatus Dormiibacter spiritus; assembly: GCA_003244185.1. Lineage (GTDB taxonomy): Bacteria > Chloroflexota > Dormibacteria > Dormibacterales > Dormibacteraceae > Dormiibacter > Dormiibacter spiritus. The sequence continues at coordinate 7,292 of QHBT01000043.1, forward strand.
CCGATCGGCCGATTTTTTGAGCCTATGCCGAGCGCCGTCAGAGGAAAGCTCGCGGGGGCAACCAGCTCAAGCTGTTCGCTGTCCCGGAGCGACTCTGACCCTTTCGCGTCAGCAAGCGTCCAGCGCCCGATTCCACGGGCAGGTGGAGGCGAAAGATCGCGCCCGGACCGTCCGACACATAGTCAAGCTCACCGCCGTGAGCGCGAGCGATTGCCGCGCACAGCGCGAGCCCGAGCCCGGCGCCAGCGCCATCTGGTGTACGTGCAGTGTCGAACTTCCCAAACCGCGAGAAGAGCTCGCCCCGGCGTTCCGCCGGGACACCGGGACCCTGGTCAGCCACCTCCATGTTCCATCCACTCTCGACCGGGTAGCCGCGCAGAACGACGGCCGTTCCCCCCGGAGCGTGCTTTATCGCATTGTCCAGCAGGTTGTCTAGAATCCTCCGGATCAATCGAGGATCGGCGCTCACCTGACCTGAGGCTGGCGGGGACACGTGGATGTGCGCCCCACGTTCTTCGGCAACCGTCTCCCAGCGGGCCGCAGACTCGTGAAGGAAATCGGCAACGTCGATCGCTTCCCGTTGAGGCACCAGTGCCCCCGCGTCTGCGCGAGCAAGCATGAGCAGGTGGTCGGCGAGCCGGCTCAGGTGATCCACCTCAGCGTGGAGGGCAGTGAGCACCCTCTTGTACTCTTCCCGGCTCCGATTTCTGTTCAGGGCTCCTTCCAGCTCGCTGCGCATTAGCGTGAGCGGCGCTCGGAGCTCATGGGAAGCGTCGGCAGTGAACCTGCTCAGGCTGTCGAAAGATGACTCAAGACGGCCGAGCATGGAGTTGAAGGTGGCCACCAGCTCGCCGAGCTCGTCCTCCGGCACCTTGACGTCGACCCGGCGGTGGAGGTCATGTTCGCTGATGGACCTGGCCAAGCCGGCGATCGTCCGGACCGGGCGGAGGGCGCGTCCGGCGAGCCAGTGAGCCAGAGTTCCACCGACCAGTAACAGGATTACGGAGCCGATCAGCAAGAAGAGGACGGTCCGGCGCTGCCTACTCTGCATCTCACCAACAGACCGGCTCACCACGAGAACGTCCGTCTGCCCGGAACCCCCGCTCAGAGGCATGGCGTACGCTCGCCGGGGGACGCCTCGGATGTCGACAAGATCCGCCCAGACGGGAGCTCGGGTCGTGCTCGCATGCTGGAGGAGGGTGTCGAGGGAGGCTCTGGACAGCGGCTGCGTGGCTGTCTGAGCCAGCACACCCGTCGGCGATATCACGGTTGCGTCGACAGCGACGCCCGACTGGGTCTCGCCGGGTATATCGGGTGCATTCAGGCTCACATGCCCGTTGGCGTCCTCGAGCGTCGCTGAGATCAAGCGGGCCTGGGAGACCAGAACCGCATCTGACTCGCTGCCCTCGGCCAGTGACAGGGAAGCGAGAACCGTCCCATCGGCTATCAGGAGCGCCAGTGCCAGGATGCCGACCGAGAAGGCCACCAGGCGCCCTCGGGTCGTGGCCAGGAAGCGGGTCATCCGCGTTCGGCGCTGTATCGGTAGCCGGATCCTCTGACTGTCGCAAACGGATCCCCTGCTCCTGCCTGGATGAGCTTGCTGCGTAGACGCCCAACGTAGACCTCGATCAGATTGCGGCCACCGTTAAAGTCGTAGTCCCAGACGTGGTCCAGGATCTGTCCCCGGGTCAGCAGCCGGCCCTGGTTGAGCAGGAAATACTCAAGGATGGCGAACTCCTTGTTGGTCAGCTCCACGTACTCACCGTCGACCCTCATGGTGTGGGCGGCGGTGTCCAGGACCACCTTTCCCGCCCGCAGTTCCGACTTGCGATTGGGGACGTGGCGCCGGGTGAGCGCCCGAAGCCGGGCCACCACTTCTCGCAGGGCGAAGGGCTTGACCAAGTAATCGTCAGCGCCAGCCTCGAGGCCCGCCACTCGATCGTCAACTGAGTCCCGCGCCGTCAGCATGAGGATTGGGCTTTCCACCCTGTGATCACGCAGGCGCCGGGTCACTTGGAAGCCGTCCAGCACCGGCAGCATGATGTCGAGCACGATGGCGTCATAGCTGGTCACAAGGCCGGCGGCTACCGCCTCCTCGCCGTCATGGACGACATCCACGGCCATCCGCGCCTCCATCAGCGACCTCCGCAAGCTGGCCGCGAGCCGATGATCATCCTCCACTATCAGGATTCGCACAACCAGCAGGATGTGCCTTCTGTCTAAAGGATGTCTAAAGCGGTTCGGTGTTCCATTTTAGAAAGGTTTCAGGTTTGGGGGCGAACCTGAGAGAAGTTCCCAGATCGTACAGCTTAAGATTGGAGGTACAGACGTTGAAGAGAGCAAGATGGCGACGCTGGCTGCTTGTGCTGGCTCTTCCAGCCGCCTTGGCGATCGCCGGCGTATCAGTGGCGGCCAGCGCCGCCAGCGCACCGGCGACGCCGACAACGAACCAAGCACAAGCCACAGATGTCCCGGAGGCGGCAGATACCCCTGATACGACCGCTGCCACGGGGACAACGACGGCTGCCGAAACCAGCGCAGCTGGCGAAACCACCAACCCAAATGAACCGGCCGGTAGTGCCGAGGTGGGTCACCAAGACGTCGGCGCTCAGACCGACCACCAGGTCGGCGGCCAAGAGTAGACCATTCTCCCTTTGACCCCGGGGCGGTGCTGCGTCCCGGGGTCCCCTGCTCCATGTTGTCGGTTCGTGATCGGCTGGGCTTTAGCCACTCTTGAGTTTGGCCGTCCACGATCCCTAGCATGTTCGCAGGCCGCTGGATCCGGCTACTAGCGTTGGCGGTAGGCCTCCTGTCAGTGCTGGCGGCTGACGGCCGAGCGATCGGCGGTCCCTCGTCCTCTGGCTCAGATGCGAGCGGCCAGGTTTCGGCGGCTTCACCGCTTCCCGGGATCGGCACGACAACTGAAAGTTGCCGTGCCTCGAGCGCAGGGTCCACACCGACGACCTTGGGTCGCTGCGCTCGCTGGGCCAAGTCCGGGCCGATAAATGTCGTCATCTTGAGCAATGGCGCGGAGACGCCCTTTCAGGACGCGGTGACGGAGACCTCGCCGAGGTGGAAGCCCGCCCTCGGAGGTTGGCTGGTCGCGCGAGTACCAACCCGGGGTTGCGGCGCCAATTGGCAAGGCAGCGAGCAGCAGATCGAACTCCGTATCAATGCCGTCACGCGCCGTCACTTCAAGTTTATCCCGCCCGGCTGCCACTGGAAGGGCCAGTGGCTCACACTGGGAGAGGCACACACCGATGTCTATGACGTCGGGCGCTGCGGTGGTGACCGCATGACCGATCTCGATGCGGCTCGAGACGCGCTCCTGACGAGCTTGGTCGCCGGTGCCGTGGTGAGCCACTTCGAATACCGACGTTGGAGTGCCCCAGGCTCGGCCTTTCCCGACGGATGTGGAGGGCAGACGACGAGCGACGGCCGGGTGGCGTACGTCTGGCTTCAAGGTTGAGGACGAGCGGTCTCCCATTAACTCTGGCGTCGCTATTGGTGACAGTCGCTGCCGCAGGTGAGTTCGAGACGGGCGCCAGCTGGCTTTGGTGCGGCGAGCGCGACTCTTTGACTCGGGCCTCTAGAAACACACTTCACGTCCGCCAGTTTCGCGCTGACTCAAGTCCACGAGCGGGCTGCGGGTTTCCTCCGCGTGGCCAGCTTGGGGCCGAGCTGAAGCTCAGCTACCAGCGAGGGCTGACGCACGGGTTCGCACCCCTCTGCAAATGAGTGCGCAGATCTCCGCCAAGGTCGCGTCGTCCACGCGATAGAAAACCGACGTGCCTCGGCGCCGGCGGGCGATCAGACCAGCTGCGGCCAACCGAGTCAGGTGCTGGGAGGCGTTCTCGCGGCTAATGTCGGTTCGAACCGCGATCTCCCCGACAGCGAGCTCGCCTCTGTCGTGCAAGACGTTGAGGAGGCGCAAGCGGCTTGGATCACCCAGCAGTGCGAACCGTCTCGCCGCCTCCTCCAGCAGCAATTCAGGGACCATGCCGGCGAATGCATCCGGGCTCACTGTATATATGCTAAAGTAATTATGTGCTTATTGAAGTGCTGCCGCTCGGACTCAGCTCCTGAGTGGGACTGTCAGATGCTCCAGGTGGCGAGGCCATTGACTGGCAGGGCGGCTGCCAGCGAGCGCTGCCAGCGAGCGGCTTGATCGCGCGCGCCACACTCACTTTCACAGACAAGCACACGGGAGGAACGCTAGTTGAGCCAAGACGAGACCCAGATCTGGGATCTGTGGATTCCAGACACGGCTTCACAGGGCATCTCATTCGCCCGGGGCCGGATGAATGCCGCTTCAGTCGTCTGGGTCCATGCCGCGCCATCCATGTTGCGGGTTGAGGTTTCCGCAAAGGACGGACGCCGCGTCGGCTTTGGCGACCAGCTGCCTCGAACCGAGGACACACCGATGACGCGGTTGCGATTGGACGACGGCAAGGTGACGCGCCAAGACGAGTGGCCGAGCCAACGGGATGTAGGCGAGCTGGTGATCCTGCCCGGCGGGGAGGTAGGGACCCTCAAGTCCTGGTGGTCCCCCGAGGGCCATCAGGAGTGGCGATGGACAGTGGAGTTTTATAACCACCGCTGAGGAGGCGCTTTGATGGCCGCCAGCTATGAGTTCACCGTTGAGGTGCAGGACTCGATACAAGGGACAGGTGCTCAGGTTCGGGATCTTCTGCAGGCGCAGGGATTTGGCATTTTGACCGAGATCGACGTCCAGGCGACACTGCGCGAGAAGCTGGAGCAGGAGTTCCGCCCGTACCGCATCCTGGGCGCCTGCAACCCGGCCCTTGCCCACAGGGCGCTTGCAGCCGAGCCCGGCATAGGCGTGCTCCTACCCTGCAACGTTGTGCTGGAGCACGTTACGCAAGACATCACCCGCGTTCGGTTCATGGAGCCGATCTCAGTTCTCGGCCAGACTGACAATCCAGTTCTGGATCCGATCGCGCAGGAGGCTTCCACGCGACTCCACGAAGTTGCGAAAGCGCTCGGGTAAGGCGACTTCAACAGGACAACGCCACTCTCGCCAGCACCGATGGGAACGCTTCCCGAGCTTCCGAGCTGGGGGGTCGACAGTAGCCTTATCTGGTGCCACCCGGATTCAGCATCGAACTCCCCCGGCGACAGCCAGCCAACCCTGCTGTTGCGATCCCGATGCACATGTGACTAACTTGATCCGGTTGCTCCCAATGCTCGTCGGGATGTTCAAGACCCAAAACCCAGCCGTTTCAACGGCTCGGCCGGGCACGGGCCCCGTCTGATGGATTATCAGCTCGAACAGCTGATCAACGGCCCGGCCGGACATCTGCCGCTGTTCGACACGGCGATGGTGGCCTTGGCGGCCTGGTCGGAGCCCGTTTTCATCATGGTGGTGGCGGGCTGGTTTCTGATTGGCCTGCTGAGCGGGCGACGCGCTGAACGGGACGCTGCGCTCGTCGCCCTCCTGGCGGCGGCCGTGGCGCTCATCGCCAACCAGATTCTCGGCCATGTCTGGGATCGACCAAGACCCTTCGCGGCTCACCCGGCCCAGGTCCACCTCCTGCTGCCGCACGCGGCGGACAGCTCCTTTCCGAGCGACCATGCAGCCGCCGCCTTCGCCATAGCCATGGTGCTCACGGCCGCCCACAGACGGCTCGGCGTGCTGCTCCTGCTCGTTGCGGCCCTCGTGGCCTTCGCACGTGTCTACGTCGGCGATCACTACCCGACTGATGTCCTGGTGGGCACGGCGGTCGGTGTTGCGGCTGGCATGGCTCTGCTCCGCTTCGCCTGGCCCGGCGCCGTGATGGCTAGAGTCATCGCCGCCATCTTGGTGTTGCTGAGGTTGCAGCCGCGAGCGACGGATGAACGCAGCCGGCCGTCATCATGAGCAGGCATTGACCGACGTGGCAAGTGACCGCCCGGCGGTCGGTGGCGACAGTCGTGCACGTGACCACATGGCCAATACCCGGACCCTACTCGCGTGGATCCGCACATCGGTGGCGGTGATTGGTCTGGGCTTTGTGGTCGCCCGCTTCGGCCTCTTTCTGGAGGCGGTCGACGCCCAGCGGGGGCGCGCAGTCAGCGCGCCCCGCCTGTCAGGCCCGATTGGAGTCGGCCTGGTGCTGGTCGGCGTGCTGCTGACACTGCTGAGCCTGCGTCGGTTTCGACAGATCGAGCGCTCGATCGAAGCCGGACTCTTCCACCTCAACATCTCAGTCGAGCTAATCACGGCCGGAGCGATCATCCTCACCGGGCTCGCTCTCGGCGCCTACCTGGTGTTGACCAGATAGCCTGGCTCGGGGATCGGTCGGTCGTCGCGTGCGCCCTCGTGTCGCGGATGGCCCGGGGCGGCCGCGGGCGGCTGCAGGACCACGGCCTTCCGTAGTCCAACTCAAGGCTGGGATCTCACGGTGGCGGCTGTTCCTCGCGCCATGCGCTGGCGGGCCTGGCCGGGATGCCTTTCTCAACCGAGCGCTCTAGGCATCTTGGCGGCCTTGGCATGCTCGCGGCGTGCCGCGCTGCTAAGACGCGGATGCGAATGCTGGGCCGACAATTAACTAAAACGGCTCGTGCCGACAATTTAGGTCCGCGTCAGCCAACGCCTCCAAAGTTCATGTCAACGGTTGCCGCGGTGCAGCCGACATACAAGGAGACCCGACATGCCGAATTGGAAAACCAAGCTGACGATTGTGGCGGTGCCTGCAGTGCTGGCTGTGGCCGGGACAGCAGTGATCGCGCAAGCAGCGGGACCGCCAAGCGCCACTCCGACAGCGAGTGCAGGGACGGCGACAGGAACCTCAACGGAGGCGCCGGAGACTGCCACCGAACAGGTTGAGGCGAACGAGCCCAATCTCCCCGGCGGTGGTCACACTGATTCAGTAGGTCAGGCGGATCATCAGTTTGAGGGAGTCGAATAGTCGGATCTGGATGGGTCGGGGGCAATCAGAGCCCCCGGCCCAAACACCACGTCCCTGGCGCGGTGCGGATGCCGGTGCCGCCTGGCCGCCACCGTCCCCGGCTGAAGCCCGCCTACGGCGATGCCGAGGCCGGCGACCGGCGCCGCAGCGACCACATCTGGACGCCCTTCTCGGGCAGGACCTCGGCACACAAATAGGCCTGGGCGGGCTGGTGGTGGGGCTGTACCAGCTTGTGGTCGTACGGCCCGCAGCCTGGCCCCAGTTCCGATTCCCTGGGGACGACCCTGGACCTGCTCTCTAGGCCGGTACCGCCTCCGCAGGCTCGCCGCTGATCCGGGCCAGGGCCTGCGCGCTGCCCTCGAACTCCAGCCCCCGGCTGAGTGCTTTTTTGAGAGGCAACCGGCCGCTCAGAACGCCGATCAAAAGCCGCGGCGGCCCCCCGATGATGGCGTCCGGCTTCTCGGCCCGGCCGCGCCTGGCCTCCACCTTGCCGTCGACTGTCTGCAGGACCATGGGCTCGTCGCCGGTCCTGAGCTCGATGGTTACCGCGGGCTCGTCGGGGGCCGTGTCGCGGTAATACAGCTCGAGTGGAAGCGCCATCCAGTAGCTGTGGAAGACGTCGTCGTCGCTCGCCTCGGCGAGGAAGGGCGCGCCCCAGTGCCCTAGCTCGCGCAGGACCGGCACAAGCGCCTCCCCGCGGGGCGTAAGCCGGAAGAGCGTTGTCGCGACAGGCGGTGGTGCCAGCTCGCGGGTTATGACGCCCACCTCTTCCAGGTGGCGTAGACGTGCCGCAAGCAGGTTGGTTGCGATCCCAGGCAGGCCGTGAAGCAGGTCGGTGTAGCGCGCGGGGCCCAGCAGCATCAGCTCCCGGACGATCAGGAGCGACCAGCGATCGCCGATCGCGTCCAGCGCCTTGGCCAGCGCGCAGAACTGTCCGTACGACCGCATGCCAGAAGTCTAGCCCACCCAGTACGTTTGCAAGCGGGCACTTGACTTTTTCTTCGAGTCACTTGATAATGTGCAGAAGGAGCGGCAACCGCAATCAGTGATCAGAAGGAGGAACACGACAAATGCCGAACCCAGTGACCCACTTCGAGATCGTCGGACGCGACGCAGGCGGGCTGCAGCGCTTCTACAGCGAGGCCTTCGCTTGGGAGCTTGAGGGCGCCGGCCCCAGCTACGCGATGGTGTATCCGCGGGCTGAGACCGGGATCGACGGCGGCATCGGCAGCCCTCCCGAAGGCGGAGACGCGAGCCGAGTCACCGTCTACATCGCGGTCGACGACGTGGAGGAGGCGCTGCGCAGGGTCGAGAGCCTCGGAGGCACGCGCGTCCTCGGGCCGGTCGACGTTCCGGGCGGCCCGAACATCGCCCTCTTTTCGGACCCCGAGGGACACGTGATCGGGTTGACCCGGGCGAGCTCGATCCAGGGCCGGTGACCAAGACCCGTCAGGAGGGAGGAGCCGGTTCTCGCCGGCTCCTCGGCTATCACGGGGATTAGATGATGAACAGTGCTCTTCCGCAGTGGCTTCTGGCGATCGCCGCGGCCCTACTCCTGTTGAATGCCGTCATGCACACGCGTGTATTCGCCGAGACGCGCTCCGCCGCGCTCGACTCGAACTTGGCAACCTTCTTCGGCCAATCGTTGCAGGCGCTCTGGCTCATTGACGCCATTAACCTGCTGGCGCTGGCGGTGGTGTTTGGCGTTGTAGCAGCTCGGCCTACGATGGCGTCTGGCGTTGTCGTGGCGCTCCTGGCCTTGGTGTCGGCGGGCACGGCGGGGGATGCTGTACGGCTTTATCGGCCGCAGGTTTCTGCCCGCCCACCTGTTCCTGCTTGCCGCGGCGTTGGCGTTTGTGGCTGGCCTCCTGCGCACGGTCGCCTGAGGCGGCTCGCGACGAGCTGCGGCGGGGCTGGTGCCAATCGCTGTTTTGCGCGCCTGACCCCCACTGCCTCACCGGCGCCCGCGACTCCACCGCCGGCTGCTGTTCAACGGGCTGGCGATGGTGGCGGAGTTCGAGGCTGACCTGGCCCGGATGCGGACCCGGGGGTATGAAGGTCGCCATGGCCAAGGACCGGATGGGGGCAAACAGCCCAAGCTCAGCACCAAGCAGGAAGCCCACCTCGTCGCTCTACACCAGGCGGGAGAACACACCATCGGCGAGCGGGAGGAGCCATTCTCCATTACCCGCTCGACGGTCTACAGGAAAGATCGCCCGCGACCGGGTCCGCATGGCGCCCCCCACCCTCGGTCGGGAGCAGCGATGCCAGCGTCGGCCTAGGGCGCCGGGCAGGATGCCCGTTGACAGCTTCCGGCGGTCGCTCTGTCCAAGTCTCCCCGCAACGCCTTGACCCGATGGCACCTCTGAGCTGCTCATATCGGCTGACGAGAAGGTCCCAGTCGCGACCCGCAAGGTCAGGGTACGGCTGACCGTCACCTATGCCGAGGTGATCTGGGGATGAGGTAACTTACCGGTTGTTAACCTATTTTGAAGGCGTGGCCATGCGGGCCCGCTATCGAAAAGGTGAGGGGGAGCGCCTTCGCATCGAGCTGCTCGAGGCCGCCTCCCAGCTTCTCGCCGAGGCCGGCGACCCCAGGGACGTGAGCGTTCGGGCGGTGGCGGAGGCAGTCGGGGTCACCTCTCCCTCCGTCTACCGCCACTTCCCTAGCAAGCAGGATCTGGTGCGGGAGGTGCTGGCGCTCCGCTTCGGGGAGTTCCGGGAGACGCTGGTAGCTGGGGCCCGGGGGACCAGCGACGCTGGGGAGCGGCTGCTGCGCGCGTGTCGAGCCTATGTCCGGCTCGGCCTGGCCAACCCGGGTCACTACCGGCTGCTTTTCAGCACAGCGGGGATGGGTCCCGCGGGCGCTGGGCTCGGCCAAGGCGCGCCGCACCCAGGCGCCCCCTCGCTGGCTACCCTGATCGAGCTGGTCGCCGACCGAGTGGGTGACGGCGTTCGGTCGAGCCCGCTCGCCCTGGAGCTCTGGGCGTCCCTCCACGGCATCGTCGACCTCCGGATCACCAAGCCGGAGCTGGACTGGCCCCCGGAGGACGACCTGATCCAGCTCGCCGTCCGCGCCAGCGACGAGGCGGCGACGAACCGCGCCTGAGCGGCGCAGCCAGGTAGCCGGAGAGGGGCTTGACGAGCAGCCTGCCAGCCGGTAACGTACCTTCCGATAAGTTATGGGAGGATAGCCGCCGGCCGAAATGCGTTTCCTCAATCACTTCCCGAGTGCGATCCTTCGGTCGCCACTTCACCTGGTCATGAGCCGGCGGTTCCTACTCCTCTCGTTCCAGGGCAGAAAGACCGGGCGGCGGTACCAGCTGCCGCTGGCGTATCTCCGGCGCAACGAGGAGGTGATCATGACCACCGAGAGCGGCTGGTTGGCGCAACCTGCAGGGAGGGAGGCTGGTGCAGCTTCGGCTGGCTGGTCGTACGGTGAGCGGAACCGCCTGGGCGGTGAAGGACGAGGCGGAGGTGGGAGCCGCCCTTCGGGACCTGATCGCATCGCAGTCCTCCCACGCTCGGCTAGCCGGGGTGCACAAGAACGACGACGGGTCGCTGGACTTGGACCGTGCCGCGCGCGAGCGTGTGCTGATCCGGGTCGAGCTGACGCCTGCGTCATGACCCCGTGGACGTCCTCAGCCTCTTCACGCTACTAGTCACCGGGTTCGTGTCCTGCGCGGAGTTCGGGTCCTACGCCTTCGTGCACCCCGTGATCGGGCGGTTGCCTCCGACCTACCACATCAATGTCGAGCAAGGCCTGCTACGGACCTTCGGGCGCGTCATGCCGGTGGGCATGACCCTCTGCCTAGTGCTAGCCGTGCTTCATGCATCGATCCCGGGCGGCCAGGGCGGTCCGCTACTGTGGCGGTGGCTGGCGACAGCGTCGTTCGCGGCGGCGCTCCTCTCCACGATCATCTTCAACGTCCCTATCAACCTCGCAACGGGGCGGTGGGACGCCAGCAACCCACTGGCAGACTGGAAAGCAGACTCGCAACCGTTGGGAGGTGTTCCAGGGCCTGCGGTCGTGGCTGCTGCTGATCGGGTTCGTGTTCACGAGCGTCGGGTTCGCGTTGGGGTAGGCACTGGCACGACGCGGAGAGGGGCCGACCCTGGGTCCCTGGGCGGTCGAGATCCAAGATGACAGCGCCCCGCCAGCATCGCCATTGAACGATAGGAGCGGGCAAATGAGGATCCTCGTCGGCGGCGCCAGGGGCGGGCTCGGTCAGGACTTCGTCGCCGACGCGGTCGCTCGCAGCCACGAGACTGCCGCCCTCCTGCGCGACCCGGCGCGTGTCACGTTTTCGGAAGCGGTTGAAATCGTCCGGGGCGACGTCCTCGATCTCTCCTCGCTCACACCGGCGGTCGTCGGGCGCGAGGCGGTGATTTGTGCGCTCGGCACCCCTAGCCCGCGCCGCTCGAGCACGCTGTTGAGCGTGGGACCCGGAACCTCGTGGCCACGATGAGCCAGAAGGGCGCGTCCGGCGGCTGGTCTGCGTCACTTTGCTGGGCACCGGATCCAGTCGAGCGAACGCCTCCTTCTTCTACCGCGAGGCGACCTTGCGGGTGCTGGCACCAATCCTTCCCGACAAGGAGGCGTAGGAGCAAGCGGTGCGCGCCAGCGACTCGAATGGATCGTGGTGAGACCTCCGCGGTTCGTTTTAGGGAAGCCACGACGCAGCATCCGTGTGATCCGCGAAGGCGAGCGGGGACGTCTGGACCACCAGCTCAGGCACAAAGGCGAACGACTCATCGTCGACGCGCGATACCATGCGCGCCAATGGATGCTGGCCTTCGTGGTCCGAGCCGCACGGCGCTGATGGCCGCGATGGGGCGCGCGCTTCATCGCGACGGTCCACCGCCTCATGTCCTCGACGACTGGATGGCGGCCGATCTCGCCGGGGAAGAGGGCCGTGCGATCCTCGCCAGCATGCTGGCGAACGCCCCAGCCGATCGCATGCACGCCTTTCAAGCGTGGAGTGCGGTGCGCTCCAGGTTCGTCGAAGACTTCGTCGAGAGCGCCGTCGTCGCCGGTATCAGTCATCGCGCGCTGCGCACCGGGGACACTCGCCGTCTCAGCCATGACCAGCCCCCCAACGTGCTCGACGAGAACGGTCGCGGTCTCCTCGCCGAAGTCAGCGGGACTGCGGCGAAATACGGAGAGCCGTTCATCAGCCTCTTCCGACGAGATCAGATAGAGCAACTGCTCGTCGAGCACGGGTTCGACAGCGTCGTGCACTTCGGTGCGGAGGAGGCGGTGAGCCGCTACTTCGGCGGCAAGGACGTGGGCGTGCCCGACGTTCAGCGGTTGGTCACCGCCGCCGTCGCCGGGTGACAATCCCGGAGGCGCCGGGAAGGGCACCAGCACAGCGTGCTCCAACGCACGGTCGGCCGACCTCGCCTGCAGATGGGCGACTGCATCGTCCTCGCGGCCATGGCTCAGCGGTTGTCGCGTTCGGCCTGGCGGTCGCTGGTGGTCAGCCCCGACACCGTGGTCCGCTGGCACCGGCAGCTGGTACACCGGAAATGGGCAGCGTTCGGACGTCGCGGGCGCCTCGGTCGGCTACCTGTGTCGCCGATCACGCGAGGTCTCATCGTCAGGCTGGCCACGGACAATCCAACTTGGGGATATCTGCGCATCAAGGGTGAGGTGCGCAAGCTCGGCAACCACTTGTCTGGCGCCACAGTTCGCCGCGTTCTCCATCACCGCCGGATTCCGCCCGCTCCGCGACGGAACGGAATCGGTTGGGGCGATTTCCTCCGCGCTCATTCTGGAGCTGTCCTGGCCTGCGACTTCTTCACCGTCGACACTGTCCTGCTCCGTCGCCTCTACGTCTTCTTCTTCATCGAGATCTCCACCCGACGGGTCTTCTTCGCCTGCTGCACTGCCCACCCGGAGGGGCCTGGGTCACACAGCAGGCGCGCAACCTATCTTGGCATCTAGGCGATCGACCCCAGTCACCCAAGATTCTGGTCCGCGACCGGGATTCCAAGTTCCCGGCGGCATTCGACGAGGTACTTCGGTCCGAGGGCGTCATGGTGGTCAAGATCCCTCCGGGTGCCCCGCGGGCGAACGCGTACGCCGAGCGGTGGGTGCAAAGCGGCCGCCGAGGCTGGCACCAAGCTTGGAGCTTCAGTACGTCTCTCAGTCCGATTTCATCCACCGAACGAACTGGACGACGGCGCGGCTATCATTTTGAAACCCCCACAGGCTTCGAGTGAGGTTGCACGGACTCCGGGATTGTTCTCAGGCTCCAGCGCAGAAAACCACTCCCGCCCTCCACTCCGCAATAGTCGCTTGCGTAGCGGTCGTCCGCGCTTGCTCCTGAGCGATGCCGCGTGCTGAGAAGAAGCGCAGATGGCTCCATGGCAATGGCAGGCCGGTTTCAGCGCGGCCCCGTGCTCGCTCCGGTAGGCACTGGGCCTCCCGAACCGCCGGGAAGTACATCACCTCCAGCGAGTCTGCGCCTCATGATTGGGATGTTGGACCGACTCACGGTCCCTTCGCCATGGCCGCCCTGCCTGGCGCAGGCTGCAGGCTACTAGACACGCCCGGGCGGCAAACCCAAGAAAGCTCGTAGCAGGAAAATGCTGACGCCTCAACCCGGAGCATGCTGATCCATAGGTCGGGGGAGGGTGCGTGGCCGCGACTGCTCATGTTGCGCCACGGCGCGACACCGGCTCCGCGCGACGTCTATCTCGGCTGCCGCGCGGATCCGCCGCTGAGTAATCGCGGGACCGAGCAGGCACTACGAGCGCGCGCATCGCTCGATGGTGCTGGGCTCGAGGTGGTAGTCACCTCGCCGCTGCGACGGGCTCTGGAGACCGCCACGCTGGCAGTGCCCCACGCAGGTCTCGTCGTCGATGGGCGGCTACGCGAACTCGACCTGGGCACTTTCACAGGACTCACATGGGAGCAGATCAAGGCCAGCAACCGAGAGGCCGCATTGGCATGGCGGCGCGGCGGCGCGCCGCCTGCGGGCGAGCATCCATTGCAGATGTGGCGGCGCACAATTGAGGCGGCCCTGGAGATCGCCGATCGGCTCGGCGACGGGGGTGGGAGGGCGCTGGTCGTCAGCCACAACGGCCCCATCCGGGCACTGCTGGGCAGCTCCCGAGGCTTGGAGCCGGGGAGCGCCCGACACCTGCGTGTGCCCCACGGCTGCTTGCGCTCCATCCGCCTGACCCCGGCCGTGCTGCACCGCTGGAGAGAGTTCGTCGGTCAGGGCCGGCCACGGGAGTCCGGCGCTACCTAGTGCCGGCGTCGCTGTCCCGGCCGTGGTCCGGCCGGAGCTGGGAATGAGAGAACTCTCATGGCCGGCTCACATGCCCTTCAGCACGGTCGGTCAGCCTATCGGTATGAACGGATCCGGAATCGGTCCGCCCAAAGGCCCGATCGCTGCCGCGGCAGCGGCGGTGATCATCCTCGGTGGAGGCCTGTTCGGGTTAGTCGCCCTGGGTTCCCCACCAGCCGTCGGAGTACCGGCCAGCGTGGCGGTGTCGACGGCGACGCCACCAGCTGAAGGCACGCAGGCGGCTCACGCGGCTCCGCCAGCTTCAGTGCAGAGTCAGCCGCCCGCGTCGCCGCCAGCTTCAGCACAGAGTCAGCCGCCCGCGTCGCCGCCGTCCGGCTCATCGCCCGCGCTGGCAGTGATCGCACCCGAACGGCCGGTAGTGGTGCTGGGGCCGGCACCGGCGGCGTCGGAGCAAGCGGCTCCAGCGTCGGAGCCGGCGGACTCCAAGGATCCTGGCGATGGCTGAGCTCACCGAGCAGATTCATCAATCGCCGGTTTCCTCGGTTTGGAGGCATACTCAATGAGCATCTCCCCAGGGGGGCGCCTTCGGCGCCTGCTGCTCTACTCCCACGATACCTACGGCCTAGGCCACCTGCGCCGGAACCTCGCCATCGCCTCCGAGATGCTTCGCACGACCAAGCAGCTGCAGGTGGTCCTGATGAGCGGGTCGCCGGTTGCCCCCAGGTTCCCGATGCCGCGGGGGCTCTCACTGGTCAGCCTGCCCTCCGTGGTCAAGGTCGCAGCCGAAGAGTACGCTGCTCGCGAGGGCCGGGTCGGCTTCGGAATCGTGAGTCGGGCCCGGGCCGCGATCATGGCCGACGTCGCCTTGCGCTTTCAACCTGATGCGCTGCTGGTCGACCACGCGCCGCAGGGCATGAAGGGCGAGCTGCTGCCGACCTTCGAACTGTTGAGGCAATGCCTTCCCGAAACCCGCATCGTGCTTGGGCTGCGTGACGTGCTCGACGATCCCGCCACGGTGCGGTGCTCCTGGCACGCGCAGGGTGTCCTGGAGACGCTGGAGCAGGTCTACCACCGGATACTGGTCTACGGCTGCCAGGAGATACTCGACGTCGCCGCAGCCTACGGTATCCCAGCGAGGCTGAGATCCCGGATCAGCTACTGCGGCTACGTCTCCCGCTCATCTAAACCCGCCGAGGATCGGGCTGTTCGCGACCGTGGGAAGCTACCCGAGGGCCCCTTTGTGCTCGGCACCGCGGGCGGTGGCGAGGACGGGGTGGCCGTGCTTCGGGCAACGCTGCGAGCTGCCCAGGCGCTCGGTGCCGAGAGTCTGCTGGTAACCGGCCCGCTGATGCACAAGGAGATCCGAGACGAGCTGGCGGCGGAGGCGGCTGCGAGTGGTCGCGCGCGGGTGGTGGAGTTCGTGACCGATCTGCAGCGGGTGATGGCATGCGCGGCGGCGATCGTCACCATGGGTGGCTACAACACGCTCTGCGAGGCAGTCGCGAGCGGGGTGCCGACGGTCGTGGTGCCGCGGACCTGGCCGCGCCGCGAGCAGGCGATCCGGGCTGGTCTCTTTGCTGAGCGTGGCCTGGTACGTGTGGTGAACCCGGGCGATGAGCTGGCGGAGCGGCTGGTTCTTCCGCTGCGAGCGGCGATGGCCCAGGGCGGCAGCCGCGGGACCCCGATCGACCTGTGCGGGACGCAAAAGGTGCGAGAGGCCTTGCTGGACGAGGTGGCGCGTCCGTGGACCCGCCGCATCGTAGTTCCTAGACAGCTGCGTGAGCGAGAGTCGGCATGATCGTCGGATACTTGACCAAGCGCTTTCCCCGGCTCTCCGAGACCTTCATCCTCGATGAGATCCTGGGGTTGGAGGCGTGTGGGGTCCCGCTCCGGCTCTACGCCATCGCACACCCGAGGGAGGCCGTGGTGCAACCGGACAGCGGCCGAGTCAAGAGCGCTGTCGCCTACCTGCACGGCAGTGGCGGTTGGCGCAACGCCTGGCGCACGTGGGTCGCCACCGCACGAGCTCATCAGGGGCTTCTGGCCCGCGACCCCCACCGATACCGGGCAGTCTTCGGCTACATCCTCCGGCGCCGTCGGCACGTCACTTCCTTGCGCCATTTCTGGGAGGCTGGGTACCTGGCTTACATGCTCGAGCAGGAGGGAGCCAGACACATTCATGCCGCCTTCGCCCACGGCCCGGCTGCGGTGGCGCACTTCGTCCACCTGCTGACCGGGCTTTCCTTCAGCTTCGCTGCCCATGCCAAGGACCTCTACCTCTCGCCGCCAGACCTGCTGGAGCGGAAGGTGGCGGATGCCGAGTTCGTGCTCGTCTGCACGGCCGCGGCGGCTCACGACTTGGGCCGGATCGCCGGTGCCCACGCTGGCAAGATCCGGCTGGCACCCCACGGGGTGGACACAACCCGCTTTCGGCCGTCGGCTGGAGGGTGGGGCACGGCTGGGCCCGCCTCCGCCGGCTCGGAACCGCTGCGCCTGCTGGCCGTGGGCAGGCTGGTCGAGAAGAAGGGCTACCCCGATCTCCTGGAAGCGCTGGTGCTGGCCCGGGCGGCTGGGCACGCGATGGACCTGACTGTGATCGGAGCTGGGCCCCTACTGCGGGTGCTCAAGGTGCGCGCCGAAGAGCTGGGCCTCGCCGGCAGGGTCCGCTTCCTGGGTGCCCGCACCCACCAGGAGGTGGCCGCCGCCTACCTGGAGGCGGATGTCTTCGTGCAGGCCAGCGTGGTGCTGCCGAACGGTGATCGGGACGGGATCCCGAACTCACTGCTGGAGGCGATGGCCAGCGGCTTACCGGTGGTCGCCACCAACGTGGGCGGCATCCCCGAGGTGGTGGTCGACGGAGAGAGTGGGCTCTTGGCCATGCCCGGCAAACCGGAGGCGCTGGCCCGTCTGCTCATCTGTCTGGCGGCCGATCGGGTGACGCGCCAGCGGCTGGGCCGGGGTGCCCGGGCGAGGGTGGTCGAGCACTTCGATCGGGTCACCATGATCAGGGCTATCGCGCCGCTCTTCGGCCAGCCGTCGCTTGCGAAGGTGAGCTGAAATGCGGATCGTCTACCTGCTCCCCGATCCGGGCATCCCTGTCGGTGGCGTCAAAGGCGCCTCGGTCCACGTGGCCGAGGTCTGCCGGGCGCTGTCGCAGGCGGGAGCCGAGGTGCTGCTGCTGGCCATGCGCGCGGTCGGTGATTCACCGCCGGGGGTGGAATTGGCCGTGTTCGGCAGCGGCAAGCTTCCGTCGGGAGCCGAGGGAGAACTGGCACGGGAGCGGGCGGTCAAGGACTTTTTCGCCTGGGCCGGGCCGAGAATTGCCGCCTTTGGCGCCGGCGTGATCTATGAGCGCCTCTCCCTTTTTGCCGGGAGCGGCGGGACGCTGGCGGCTCGGCTCGGTGTACCCCGCCTGGTCGAGGTCAACGCGCCGGTCGCCGCCGAGCGGGGCCGCCACTTCGGCCTGGGCCACGTGGAGCTGGCGGAGAGCGCCGAGCGCGCGGCGCTGGCGGGCGCCGCTGTGATCGCCATCTCCGAGCCGGTGGCGGCCTGGAGCCGTTCGCGGGGAGCCGCCACGGTTCTGATCGTGCCGAACGGAGTGGACGCCGAGCGCTTTGCTCCGGAGCGCAACGCGGTGGCCGGCGAGGCATTGCGCCGACGGTTGGGACTGGAGGGATCGGAGCTGATCGGCTTCGTCGGCAGCCTCAAGCCCTGGCATGGTGTCGAGGTGCTGCTGGAGGCGACCGCCCAGCTGGCCTCGCGCCGACCCCTTGTCCAGCTCCTGGTAGTGGGTGACGGACCCGGGCGGGCAACTCTCGAGGCCCAGGCAGCCAGGGGCCCACTGGCCGGTCGCTGTCAGCTGACCGGCCCGGTGCCCAGCACCGCAGTGCCGGCATACCTGGCCGCCGTCGACGTTGCCACCGCTCCCTACCTGCATCCAGGACTCGCTGTCGGCTTCTACTTCTCACCCCTAAAGGTTCTGGAGGCGATGGCAGCGGCGCGACCAGTGGTGGCGTCATGCTTCCCGTCCATCAAGGAGCTACTCGGTGGAACTGGCCGGTTGGTCGCGCCTGCCTCCTCTGAAGGGCTGGCGACGAGTCTGGAAGAGCTGCTCGATCACCCCGAGCGCGCCCGCGCCCTCGGCGCCGCTGCCCGGGCGCGGGCGATCCGCTTCTACAGCTGGAGCGCTGTGGCGGCCCATATCCTGACGGCGGCGAAGGGCGGAAGCCCAGCTGGCCGCACCGCCGCGGAACGACCGATGGGCGCGAAAACGAGTCGCTGACGGTGGCACCCAACGACCCCGCCGTCACCCCCAGCCCCGCAAACCGGCGCCCGCTGCGTCGCTTCCTGCGCTTCCTGCGCCCGGTGCGGGGCATGCTCGCCCTTGGGCTGCTCGCCAGCGCGCTCCAGGCCGCCTTCCAGTGGATCGCGCCTTGGCCGCTGAAGCTCATCTTCGACAGCGTCCTCAACCACCTGCCGCTGCCGGCCTGGCTGCGCTTCCTGCCCGGGGCACCCGACCAGCGGCTGGCGATCTTGGCGGTGGCCATGGCCTTGATCGCAGTCGGGCTGGGTGGCTTCAGCTATGTCTCGATGCTCTGGGTCTCGCAGGCCGGCCAGCGCCTCGTCTACGACGTCCGGCTGGCCCTCTTCACGCACCTCGAGGCCCAGTCCCTCGGATTCCACCAGCGGCGGCCGCTGGGCGACATCATGAGCCGGCTCAGCGGTGACGTTCAGGCCCTCCAGGGGCTGATGGTCAACGCCGTACCGACGCTGCTCAGCAACCTTCTCACCCTGCTCGGAATCATCGTGATCATGGTCTGGGTGGACTGGCACTTCGCCCTGATCACGCTGGCTCTGGTGCCAGTGCTCCATCTCAGCGCCAGCCGCCTAATGGCCGGCATCAAGACCTCCGTCCGTCAGGCGCGAAGACAAGAGGGGGTCGCGGCTTCAGTGGCCCAAGAGGTGCTGGCCGCCATCGTCGCGGTCCAGGTCTTCGGCCGCGAGGCGGAGGAGGCCGAGCGCTTCGCCAGTGCCACAGGCGAGGGGCTCTCCGCCAGCCGGCGCGCGATCGCGCTGCAGTCAGCGCTCACCACCACGGCCAGCGCGGTCACCGCTCTGGCCGTGGTGCCGGTGGTCTGGCTGGGAGCGCTCGCTATCCTCCACGGGCAGCTCACCGCCGGCGAGCTTCTGGTCTTCATGGCTTACCTGCGAGCCACCTACACCCCGATCAGGCAGATGGCCAAGCTGGCGATCGTGTGGAGCCAGGGCACCGCCGCAGCGGAGCGGATCGCCGAGGTCCTGGACACCGCCGAAGAGGTGCCTGAGCACCCACGGGCTCAGCCCCCCGCTCCAGGCGGTGGGGAGCTGGTCTTCGAAGGTGTGAGCTTCCTCTACGCCGACGGTCACCCGGCCCTGTCCAACGTCGACCTGGAGGTGACGGCCGGAAGCCGCCTGGCCCTGGTTGGCGCCACCGGCTCAGGCAAGAGCACCCTGGTCCGTCTCATCCCGCGCTTCTTCGATCCCAGCGCCGGGACCGTGCGGCTGGACGGCGTCGACCTGCGGAAGCTTGCCCTCGCCGGCCTCCGCCGGCAGGTGGCATTGGTGACACAGGAGCCCTACATCTTCCGAGCCACGGTCTGGGAGAACATCGCCTACGGCGCCGTGGGTGCGAGACTGTCCAGGGAGGCCGCCATTGCCGCGGCTCGGGCGGCGGGCGTCGACGAGGTTCTCAAGGGGCTGCGCGACGGCTACGACACCCTGGTGGCGGAGCGAGGCTCGACGCTCTCCGGCGGCCAGCGCCAGTGCGTCTCGGTGGCCCGCGCCATGGCTCGGAACCCCAGTGTGCTGATCCTCGACGAGCCCACCACCGGCCTCGACGCCGGAGCCGAGGCGTTGCTGCTGGCGGCGCTGGAGCGGCTGGCCGAGGGCCGGACAACGATCGTCGTCAGCCACCAGCTCGCCGCTGTGCGCGACGCCGACCAGATCGTGGTGCTGGACCAGGGAAAGGTGGCCGAGCGGGGCACCCACCGCGAGCTTCTGGGAGATGGCGCCGGCTACTCGAACCTGCACTCGATCCAGGCTGGCCAACTGGCTGCGAGGGGACTCCCGATGCCAAACGTCGGCGTTGCGGAAGCACATGGATGACCGTTTCGGTCCGCGGGCAATGGCGTGAGACGGTTCTCATCGAGGCCTCATGGCCATCTCAGCAGCGGCCGCCACACTGGTGGTCATGAAGATCCACCCGGATGCCCAGCTCGGCCACCAGCAGTTTCTCCCAGGAACTGCTGCCTCGATGTTCGCCTCGCCCAGACCGAGGGCAGCGAGACCGACCCGACTCTGCGTGGTCGGAGCCGGCTATGTCGGCCTCACCGCGGCGGCCTGCCTGGCTGAGGCCGGCCACACCGTGACCTGCCTTGAGGCCGACCCGGGACGGCTGGCGCTGCTGAAGGCGGGTCGGATTCCGATCGTCGAACCTGGGCTGGCGGAGATGGTGGCGCGGTCTCGGCAAGCTGGCGGGTTGCGCTTCACAGATGAGGTGGAGGAGGCGATCGAGGGAACTGGCTACGCGCTGCTCTGTGTCGGCACCCCGCCCGGAATCGATGGTAAGCCGGACCTGAGGCAGATTGGCGACACCGCGAGGCAGCTAGCGGCTGCCGCGCGCTCCGACCTGGTCCTGATCGTCAAGAGCACGGTGCCTCCCGGCAGCTGCGAAGCGCTGGAGATCCTGGCCGCGGACGCCGCCGGGCCCGACGTGCGGGTCCCCGTCGTGTCCAACCCGGAGTTCCTGCGGGAGAGCCGGGCCGTGGCCGACTTCTTCGCTCCCGACCGGATCGTGGTCGGAGCCGACGACCCTGAGCTGGGCCGCGACGTGGCCGCGCTCTACCCGGCGGGCTGCCCCATCCTCGTCTGCGACCGCCGCAGCGCTGAGCTGGTGAAGTACGCCGCCAACACGTTTCTGGCGGTCAAGATCTCCTTCGCCAACGAGGTCGCCGGGCTGTGTGAGCGGCTGGGCGCCGATGCCGGCAGGGTGCTCGAGGGCGTTGGCCTGGACGCCAGGATCGGAGCTGCCTTTTTGGGCCCCGGGCTCGGGTTTGGCGGCTCCTGCCTTCCGAAGGACCTGTCCGGCTTCCTGGCGACCGCCGCCTCCGTTGGCTACGAGGCACCATTGGCCGCGGCCGCGCGGGCCGTCAACGGCAGCGCGCAGGAGGCGGTGCTGGCGAAGCTGGAGCTCGCCCTCGACGGCGTGCGCGGACGGCGGCTGGCGGTCCTGGGCCTGGCCTTCAAGCCCGGCACCGACGATACGCGGGACTCCCCAGCCGTGGCCCTGGTGCGGAGCCTCGCCGCCCGCGGCGGAGTGCTCAGTACCTGCGACCCCCTCGGCCGCTGCCGGGAGCTGCCGGCCGACGTGTTCTCTGATCCCTACCGGGCGGCACGAGGGGCGGAGGGCCTGGTCGTCGCCACCGGCTGGCCGGAGTTCGCCCAGCTCGATCCGGTGCGTCTGCGAGCTGAGATGGCGGGGACAGTCTTGGTGGACGCGGCCGGTGTCCTCCGCGGTCAGGGCTGGAGGGAAGCCGGCTTCAGCCTCTATGGCGTCGGCTGGGGTCTGCCCAGCAGCTTGCATCCCGTGGTCTGGCCGCCGATCACCTGGGCCCTACCCGCGGCCGGGGGCCTCAGCGCAGCCTGAGTCAGGCGGTTTCGCGCCCGTGCTAGGCTCGGGCGGAGGGGATTCCGATGGTGTGGCGGCGGCGACTCCCGCGAGTCTGGTCGGATAGAAGCCTGGCCGTCCGGCTCGTGCTTGTCCAGGGTCTGGTCCTGCTGCTGGCGATGGGGGTGGTCCTAACGGTGGTCGGGCAGGCCTTCCAGAGCAGGTCGCTGCATCAGGTCGACACCGAGCTGGTGGACGACACCCGCGAGTTCAGCAGTGCGGCCAGCGACCGGACAGCCAGCCAGAGCCTCGACACCTTCGCCAGCGAATACCTCCGCCGGCAGCCGCTCGAGTTGGGCAACTTCTTGGTGGTCCAACTTACAGGCCACGGCGCAGTTGGGAGCGAAGGATCGCAGATTTTGGAGGAGAACCCACAGATCGATCGCTGGCTCACGAATCCGCCAACGCAGGTCACCTTGACCCAGGTCGGGGTGGGATCGACCACGTACCGGATGCTGGTAAGCCCGATCACTGTCAACCAGCGGCCAGTCGGCGTCCTGATCGCAGCCAAGGACCTCTCACGGTTGATGGACCAGTCCAGAAACGTGCTCCTTCTCACCGCCGGCGAGGCCGGCGCCGCCCTGCTGGTCGCGATGGTGAGCACCTATGTGCTTCTGCACCGCGTGCTCGGCGTCGTGGGCAAAGTGACCGATACCGCCGGCCACATCATTCGCGAGGGCCATGGCCGCCGCTTGCAGGAGCGAGCGACGGAGGACGAGATCGGCCAGCTGGTGCGAACCTTCAACGAGATGCTGGCCCGGCTGGAGGCCGCTTTCCAGACCCAGCGGCGCCTGCTCTCCGACGTCTCCCATCAGATGCGGACGCCGTTGACCGTCATCCGCGGCCACCTCGAGGTGGCCCGCCGCGGCGGCTTCTCCGATCCCATCGAGACGCGCCAAACCGTCGACCTCGTGCTCGACGAGCTCGAGCACACAACCGCGCTCGTCGATCGCATGCTCTTCCTGGGTCGTGCCCTGGAGCCCGACTTCATCCAGCCGGAGCCGGTGGACCTGCGCTCGTTCTTGGCCGATGTCCACACGGCGGCTCAGACCTTGGCGCCCCGACGCTGGGAGCTGGGAGCGGTACCCGACGTGGTGGTCCTGCTCGACCGCGACAAGCTGCGAGGTGCGCTGCTGAACCTTATCGACAACGCCATCAAGTTCACCAATCAGCAGGACACTATCCGCCTCGAAGTGGAGCTGAGTCCGGCCCTCGCCATCACCGTCGTGGATACGGGGAGGGGCATCCCTCATCAGCTCCAGCAGCGGATCTTCGAGCGCTTCGAGCGGGGCGGCCAGGCCGACCAGCGGGGCTCAGGTCTCGGCCTCGCAATCGTGAAGGCGGTGACGGAGGCACACGGTGGCCACGTCGGCATCGAGAGCGCTCCTGGCGCCGGCTGCAGGGTACGCATCGTGCTCCCCGCCAGTAGGATCCTGGTCGATCAGGCGCAGCCGGACCCGATTCGAAGATGAACGTCCTGGTCGTCGAGGACGACGTTCGCATCACCTCCTTCCTGGTCAAGGGACTCAAGGCGGAGGGCTACTCGACGAGCGTGGCTTACGACGGCGACGTCGCCAATGAGATGGTCGAGCTCGCCGGGGCAGACTTCGACCTCGTGCTGCTCGACATCGGCCTGCCTGGCACCGACGGGCGCCGGGTGCTGGAGGCGCTACGACGCAAGCGTCCCACGGTTCCGGTCATCATCCTCACCGCTCGCGATGATCTCGAGAGCAAGATCCGGGGACTCGACGCGGGCGCCGCCGACTACGTCACCAAGCCCTTCGCCTTCGAGGAGCTGTTGGCGCGGATGAGGGCCGCCTTGCGCAACGTCGATCAGGCCAGCGCCCAGCTGCTGGTGGTGGAGGACCTCAGACTCGATCTGCTCACAAAGGTGGCCTGGCGGGCTGGGCGGCGGATCGAGCTGTCCGTCAGGGAATGGTCGCTGCTGGAGTTCTTCATGCGCCATCCCCAGCAGATCCTGTCACGGGCGCAGATCCTGAACCACGTCTGGGACCTGAACTTCGAGCCGGGCAGCAATGTGGTCGACGTCTATGTCGGCTACCTCCGGCGCAAGCTCAACAGGCGAGACCTGCAACCAATGCTCCAGGCTGTCCGCGGCGCCGGCTACCGGCTCCTCGCCCCAGGGCCCCCAGCTTGATGCTGAGGGCGCATTGGGATCAGGCGGCGGAGCGGGCTCCTCTCCGCAGCCAGTCGACTTCGCGCCGATAGCCGTCGGCAAAACTCACCTTTGGCTCGAAGCCGAGGAGCAGGCGAGCCCGCGCGGTGTCGGCTTCCGTGTGGCGCACATCACCGCGGGCAAAGGGGCTGGGCCTGATCTCGAGGTCGTGGCGGACCAGCTTCTCCAGGAGCGAGAACACTTCGAGCAGGCTTATCCGTGAGCCCCCTGCGACGTTGACCGCCAGCCCTACCACCGGAGCTCGCGCAGCAAGTTGGGTCGCCTCCACCACGTCGTCGACGTAGGTGAAATCCCGACTCTGGGTGCCGTCGCCCAGCAGCTCGATCGGGCCGCCGGTCAGTGCGGCCTCGGCAAAGCGCCGCAGGCCTAGGTCCGGGCGCTGACCGGGGCCGTAGACGGTGAAGTAGCGCAGTGCCGTCGCCTCCAGCTGGCGGCCGTTGGCTGCCAGGCAGATGCGCTCCCCCTCGAGCTTGGTCTCTCCATAGGGTGAGACTGGTGCCGGGGTGCCGTCCTCCCGCAGGGGAAGGGCGGCGTCGCCGTAGACCGATGAAGAGGAGGCGTAGACGAGGCGCCTCACCGACGGCGCCGCCGCGCAGGCCTCGACCAGCCGAGCCGTCGCCAGGACGTTGTCCCGCCAGTAGAGATCGCGGAGCTCGAAGCTTGGGCGGACGCCAGGCCGTCCAGCCAAGTGAAACACGACGTCGACGCCCTCCAGTAGCGGCGCGAGCGTCTGCTCCACCAGGTCGCCGGTGACATGCCGATAGCGCGGGTGCTGGCGCAGCAGTGCCGAGCGCGCCAGCTTCTCGCCGACTTCATAGGTGGGCGTGTAGGCGTCGATTCCGATTACAGCGTTCCCCTCGTCGAGCAGGCGCTGAGTCAGCCGGGCGCCGATGAAGCCGGCTGCTCCAGTGACCAATACCGCACGATTCCGGGCGAGTCTTGACTCCATGGTTTTGATCATGGATCCGTCCACTAAGCCGACCATTAGAGGCAAATGAGAGTCTCCTCATGTCGCCAGTACTGGCTAGTGAGAGCCAGGTCTATACACAGCATGTGAAACTCGGGTCGCTCTTCTTCCTCAGTCCGTCACTTCCCCGCCTCAACCCGGCCATGACTGCCAATGTTCTAGACAGGTGAACTGTGGGAGCAGTCTGAGCCTCCAGCGGCGTGGTCGGGAGGGCCTCCCCGAGTCAACGCCGCGGCGTGGGGAGGATCAAGCTGGGAACCTCCCGATCGGGCGCAGCCGGCTGCCTTGCTGAGTAGGCGGGGTCGTAGCATGGCTCCCCCGTGTCCCTCCCGCTCTCCCTGGCCGCGCGGCTCCGCAGATACGCACCACGCTCCCGGGTAGCCGCGGAGCCGCGGCGTCCGTCGCGCGTGCGGCTCGTGCTTCTCAGCTTCCTCATGCTGTTCGTGGAGTTGGCGCTCATCCGCTGGGCGGGGGCCAACGTGCTCTACCTCTCCTACTTCTCCAACTTCGTGCTGCTGGCCAGCTTTCTCGGCATCGGCATCGGCTTCCTGCGCGCCCGGTCGCGCCTTCAACTGTTCCCGTTCGCCCCCGTCGGCCTGGCGATGCTGGTCGCCTTCGTGCTGGCCTTCCCGGTGCAGATCGACCGGACGGGTGGCGACCTCCTCTACTTCGGCGCTCTGAACGAGAGCCGCAGCGGCCTTCCGATCTGGCTGACGTTGCCGCTCATCTTCCTGGCCGTGGCCGCGGTGATGGCCACCATCGGGGAGGGCGTGGCCCGGACGTTCGTCTCCTTCGACTCGCTCGATGCCTACCGGCTCGACGTCCTCGGCAGCATCGCGGGCATCGTCTTCTTCTCGCTGCTCTCGTTCCTGGGCGCGCCGCCGGTGGCGTGGGGGCTTGTCGCCGCGGTCACGCTCGTTGTGCTCTACCGCCCGCGGGTTCGCTGGTTCCAGTTCGCCGCCGCCGCAGCCCTCGTGGCCATGCTCGGAGTCGAGTCGCTCACCCCCCTGGAAAGCTGGTCGCCCTACTACCGCGTCACCCTTCAGCCGGAGTCAAACGGAACGACCTCGGTAATGGTCAATGGCATCCCCCACCAGACGATCGAGTCCGCCGCCCAACGCCGGCAGACCGTGCCGCTCTACTTCCTTCCCTACGAGCGCACCCGCGTCAAGCCGCGCTCGGTTCTGATCGTCGGGGCAGGCACGGGGACCGACGTCGCCATCGCCCTGGCCGAAGGAGCGGAGCACGTCGATGCAGTCGAGATCGATCCCCGGCTGCGCGACCTGGGCGCCCAGCTGCATCCGGATCACCCATACCAGGACCCGCGCGTGGCGAGTATCGTGGACGACGGCCGAGCTTACCTGGAGCACACCACGGTGCGCTACGACCTGATCCTCTTCGCCCTCCCCGACTCGCTCACCCTGGTCGCCGGACAGTCCTCGCTCCGTCTGGAGAGCTATCTCTTCACAGTCGAGGCGATGCGGGCGGCGGCGGCGCACCTGAAGCCTGGTGGCGTCTTCGCCGAGTACAACTACTACCGCGAGCAGTGGCTGGTCGACCGCCTCGCTGGCATGCTCGAGGACACCTACCGCCGCCCGCCATGCATCGATTCGACCGGGCAGCTCGGCCGGCTCGCCTTGCTCACGGCGAGCCTCGACCCGGCGTCGCTGAACTGTCCCCTCACCTGGCGCTCGGCCACCACCCCCGTGCCCGCACCGGCGGCCGACGACTACCCATTCCTCTATCTCCAGAGCAGGGGGTTGCCGAGCCTGTACGTGATCACCCTGGGGCTGGTCCTGGTCACAGCGCTACTCGCGGTCGGGGTCGCCGGGGGTTCGCTGTCGCGGATGGGCGGTTACGCCGACCTCTTCTTCATGGGGGCAGCGTTCCTGCTCCTGGAGACGAAGAACGTGGTCCAGTTCGCTCTGCTGTTCGGGACCACCTGGTTCGTGAACGCACTGGTCTTCACTGGCATCCTGCTGGCGGTCCTCGCCGCGGTCGAGGTGTCACGGAGGATCGAGCTGCGACGGCTGGGGATCCTCTACGCCCTCCTGCTCGGCGCGCTTGCGGTGGCCTGGCTGGTGCCGCCCGGCGCCTTGCTGCAGCTTCCGGCGGTGCCCCGCTTCCTGGCGGCCACGCTGCTCGCCTTCGTCCCCATCTTTTTGGCCAACCTGATCTTCTCCCAGCGATTCCGCAGCGTCGCCTCCTCCTCGTTGGCGTTCGGCGCCAATCTTGTCGGCGCCATGATCGGCGGCGTGCTCGAGTACGCCGCGCTACTGACTGGCTACCGCGCCCTCCTGGTGGTCGTCGCCCTGCTGTACGCGCTGGCCCTGCTGCTCTCCCGAACCAAGCTGGTCCGGTCCTCGACGGCGTAACGGACTCCTTCCCCACGGCTGGGGCGGTCGGGGTGGGGGCGACTCATGAGTTACGAGCCCCTCTCGGGCGGCCCGCCTCGCGGTTTGCTCCCCATTGCCCGTCGTCGTTGTGCACCCCACCAAGGCAACAGCACTTTAAGCTGGCGCAAACCAAGGAGGTCGCATGTCCCAACCGCCGCCAGCCGCTGCCCTCCCCACGTCGGCCGGCCATCAGATCGTCCTCGGGTCGACCTGCTGGGTGCTGACGGTCCTGTTCTTCGTCGGCCAGGCGACCGCGCAGGCCGCGGTCACGACGCGCTTCAGCCTGGTGGCCAACGACATCAGCGACCTGGGCCGCGCCACCTGCGGGCCGTTCAGCCTCGGCACCTATCACACCGAGGTGTGCTCACCACTGCACACCGTGATGAACGGCACGTTCGTCGTGGTCGGCCTCCTCCTCGTGGTCGGCGCCGTCGCCCTCCGGCGGGCTTGGCCCCAGCGGCGCCTGACGACGGTGGGGATAGTGCTGCTGGCACTCGCGGGCGCCGGCCAGGTGCTGGCCGGCCTCTCGCCCGAGGACGTTAACGGCGGGCTTCACGTCCTCGGCGCGCTGTTCGGCATCCCGCTGCCGCCGATCGCGATCCTGCTGCTGGCGGCGAGCGTGGGGCCGGTCGACCGCATGGTCGTCGTTCTCTCGGTGACGCTGGGCCTGGCCGGGATCGTGGGCTTGGCGCTCATGATCGCGGCGCCAGGGCTGTTGGGGGTGGGCGCCACCGAGCGCCTCGCGGCCTACCCCACCTACGTCTGGACGATCGCCATCGGCTCGATCGTCCTGGCGCGCCGGGCCAGTACCACAGGGGCAGATCAGGCAGTGGCCCACCCCGGGGGACAATCGAAGCGGTGACGACCACAGATCGGGAGGTCTTTGGAAGCTGAACAATCCTTTCATCGCCTACGTCAACGAGGGAGTGAGCAGCACCGCGATCATGGCCTCGGCGACGAACCGCCCGTAGCGCTCCAGCGACCAACTCCGGCGGAGCACGAGCAGCTCGTACAGCTCGGGTGAGCTGTAGGTCCAGAGCACATCCCTCGTTTGCTCCAGTTCGATGCCGTGGCGCAGGTCGCCGCGCTCGTGGAGCCGGCGCGCGTTCTCCTCCATCCGGACCAGCCGGGCGCGGTCCACCTCCTCCAGCAGGGCCGCCATCTCGGCATCGGCGGCCGCCGCGGTCCGGATCAGGAGCAGCACCGGCGCCACGGCGGGAGCCACCTCGGCCGTGAAGCGTCCCCAGTTGAGGATCACCTGTCGAGCGTCGGTTTCCAGCGACTGCATCTCGTCGGAGCGCTCCCACGCTGGAATCGGACCGGTGCCGGCGAGTCCCCGGCTCCAGATCGCCCGGACGAGGCCGGCCTTGCCGCCGAAGCCCTTGTAGACAGTTTCGACCGATACGTCCGCTGCCGCTGCGATCGCGGCAATCGTGGTCGGCCCGTAGCCATCGGCAAGGAAGAGGTGCCTGGCCGCGTCGAGGATAGTCTCTCGATTGCGGAGCGCCTGCCGCTGGCGTCGGCTAGCGTCGTAGCGGCGCCCGGTCTTGACAACTCCGCTAATTGGGTCCATAGTGCTGTATCAGTTACAAATAACTGTATCAGAAGTGCCAACAAGGAGGCAACCATGAACGGAACTGCCCCGGACCCCAGACCCGGAACGTGGGTGGAGCGTCTTTGTCGAGCCACCAACGATCACGACCTCGAGGAGCTGACCCGCTGCTTCGCAGCCGACTACCGCAACGAGACGCCGGCCCATCCGGCGCGGGGCTTCAGCGGCCGAGCTCAAGTGCACAAGAACTGGGAGCAGATCTTCGCTGCCGTTCCTGACCTGACCGCCCACGTGAGTTGGGTCGAGGACGGTCACACCGCCTGGTCCGAGTGGGAGATGCGCGGCACCCGCCGGGACGGGCAACCCCACCTCATGCGAGGGGTGGTGATCTTCTGCGTGGAAGGCGAAGAGGCGACCTGGGCCCGCTTCTACCTGGAACCTGTCGACTCAGGCCGCGATGGGGTCGATGCGGCGGTCCTCCGGGCGGTCGGCACGGCGGGAGGTCCGCGATGATCCTGGTTGCCGGCGGTACCGGCACCCTCGGATCGCGGCTCGTCCGCCGCCTGTTGGATCGCGGGCTCTCGGTCCGGGTCTTGACTCGGGATGCCGGGCGGGTCGCCGACCCCCGACGCGACACGCTCGACGTGGTTGAGGGCGACGTGCGCGACCGCGCCGCCGTGGCGCGCGCGATGAAGGGGGTGCAGACCGTGGTCTCGGCGGTGCACGGCTTGGTCGGCACTGGGGGCTCCTCGCCGGCCTCCGTCGACCGGGACGGCAATGCGAACCTGATTGACGCGGCCGCTGCCGGCGGTGCGTCGGTTGTCCTCGTGTCGGTTGAGGGCGCCTCGCCGGACAGCCCGCTGGAGCTGTCGCGAATGAAGTACGCGGCGGAGGAACACCTGCGCGGCAGCGGGACGGCATGGACCGTCGTCCGGGCCCCCGCGTATCTCGAGACCTACATCCGGCTGTTCGAGGAGACAGCAGGCCGTTGGGGCCGGCCGCTGGTGTTCGGGCGCGGCGACAATCCAATCAACTTCGTCTCCGCGGACGACGTCGCCGCGCTGGTCGAGCACACAGTGACCGACCGCTCGGGCCGAGGCAGCGTGCTCGAAATCAGAGGGCCCGAATGCCTGACCCTGAATCAGCTGGCCGAAGCCGTACAGAAGGCGGCCGGCCGGGCCGGGCGGCCACGGCACGTGCCGCGACCAATGCTTCGGGTGATGGCGGTCGGGATGAAGCCCTTTAGACCGGCGATGGCCCGGCTCGCGCAGATGGCGCTCATGATGGACACCGCCGACATGACAGCGGGCGCCGATCGGGTCGTGGCGGCCGAGCCTCAGCCCCCGACGCAGAGTCTCTCCGAGGTGCTGGCGACCCACGCATCGACACTCTCAACCACTCAGCCCCTGAGCTGAGCCGCTCAGCCGACGTCTCAACACTGAAGAGGCGGGAAGGCAAGAGGCTGAGTCGCGGCTCAGGCTTTGCCACGGGTTAACCACGACCGTTCTACGCTTGGTTCATCGACCCGGCCGTCCGAACCACTGTCAAGGGGGAAACGGAGACCAATGAAACGACTGCTCTCGCGAGCCGTATTCGTCGGCGTGCTGGCGGCGCTGTTGGTGCCGATCCCGGCCAGCGCTGACGACTCGACGGGCGGCGACCAGTCTGGCGGGGATCAGACGGGAGAGAACCAACGGGCCAACAGCCCGATCAAGCACACGATCATCGTCTACCAGGAGAACATCTCCTTCGATCACTACTTCGGTACCTATGGCCGCGGCACAAACGGAATTCCCACGGGCACCAAGCTGACCCATACCAACGGCACGACGACTTACGGTCCGTACTCGCCCTCGAAGCTCAACGGCCAGACCCAGGCCTCCACCTGCGACGTCGACCACGCCTACACAGACATGATCCAGATGGCCAACCACGGTCGGATGGACATGTACCTGCAGTACGGCAACAACAAGACTGTGCCCAACCCCAGCACGTCTACCAACTGTCCCAGCTTCGAGACCAACCCGAACGGTCAAGCTCTGGCTCTCGGCTACTACGAAGGCAGGCCTGGCGATCCCTCGTCGCCGCTGCAGAACTACTGGAGCTTGGCCCGCCGGTACACGCTGGCTGACAACTTCTTCCAGGGCGTGTACGGGCCTTCGACGCCAGGAGCGCAGTGGCTGGTGGCGGCAACCAACAACACAGTGCACGATCCCAACCCGATCGGCGACGTCTGCAACGACTACGCCCCGTCCATTTCGCCGCAGAACATCCCGAACCTGGGCGCTGAGGCCTCAGCCAAAGGCGTGAGCTGGGCGTGGTTCCAGGGTGGCTTCGGGAAGTGCGTGGGGGGCACCACCAACGGCTACAGCGCCCACCACGATCCCTTCCAGTACTTCACCTCCACGGCGGATCTCAGCCATCGGTGGGCGTGGGATCCCAAGCTGAACTACCCACAGGCGGATCGACATCAGCGCGACCTGGACCTCTTCTATGCCGCGCTATCCGGCTCGTCCGTCAACGGGAAGGTTCCCGACTTGCCGGCGATCTCCTGGGTGAAGGCGCCGACCACCAGCGATGCCCATCCCGGCTACTCCAGTCCGGTGGCCGATGACCAGTTCGTGGGGGACGTGGCCAAGCGCCTCAAGGGCAGCCGCTACTGGAAGGACTCGGCCCTGATGGTTGCCTTCGACGAGAGCGGTGGCTGGTGGGACCATGTGGCTCCGCCTGACCTCGGCGGCCGGTTCGCGACCTGGGTCAACGGCCAGCCCAACCTCAGCGGCTGCCAGTACCCGGGTGACGGCCTTCCCTGTGGCGAGGCGGGCCTCGGGCCGAGGATGCCGATGCTGGTGATCTCGCGCTTTGCCAAGCGCGGATATGTCGATCCCGATCTGCTCAACACTGCCTCGCTCGCCAAGTGGGTCGAGTGGAACCATCACCTGCCCGCCCTCGGTGTCTGGGGCAACCGTGATGTCAAGGCCGGATCCCTGGTCGGAGCCTTCCGGTTCGACGCACAGGAAGGCGACTGAGTAGCACCCTCCTCCGTTTGTATGGGGCCGGGGTGCCCATGGTTCCCCGGCCCTCCCCGGCGTCAGCGCGGGTGCTGCCGCAGCGGGAGCTCGCGTATGAACAGCGAGGCCAACAGTGCCACCCCGACAAAGGGCACGCCGACGACGAACACCGGGTGCAGGGCGTCCGCCATCCCGGCCCGGATCCCCAGCAGGAGCACCGGTGGGAGATGAGCGAATGTTGCCGGGTCGAGCGCCGAACCCGCACTGAGCACGGCGGAACCCCCCGAGCGCCGGAACGCCGCGACAGCCGATGGCGGCAGGTGCCGGGGGATGTCGGTGGCCAGTCCGGACGTCAGCAACGAGCCCATGACGGCCACTCCGATCGCTGAGCCGATGGAGCGGAAGAGCTGCGTGGCCGACGTCGCGACGCCCATATCGGAGGGATCGACCGCGTTCTGCACGGCGAGCGTAAACGTCTGCATGGCAGCGCCCAGTCCGAGGCCGATCAGGATCATGTTGCGCACGATTTCTGCGTTCGAAGTCCGCATGTCCATCTGCGCGAGAAGCAAGTAGCCGATCGCCATGGCCACCAGGCCCGTCAGTATCGCCACCTTGTAGCGTCCAGTTCGCGAGATCACCTGCCCGTTGACGATCGAGGTGACGACCATCGCCAGCAGCATTGGCAGGAGCACCGAGCCAGAGCCCGCGGCGTTGCTCCCAATCACGCCCTGGACGAAGACGGGGATGAAGTAGATGGCGCCGAACATCGCCATCGCCACCCCCGTAGTGGCGATGCAGGAGAACGTGAAGATCGAGTTGCGCCAGAGCCGGAGTGGTAACACCGGTTCCGTCGCCCGCAGCTCTATGAGCACGAAGAGCATCACGGCCACCGCGGCGATTGAGTAGAGACCCACGATTTGAAGGGAGAGCCAGGCATACTGCTGGCCGCCCCACACTGTCGCCGTGAGGCCGCTGACCAGCCCCACGGTCAGAGTCACGATGCCCCACACGTCGATGGCGTGCTTGCGCTGCTGCGTCGGTACGTGCATGAACAGTAGGATCACGATGAGCGCCACCACTCCGACTGGCAGGTTTACGAAGAAGAGCCAGCGCCAGCTCAGATGGTCCGTGATGAAGCCACCCAGCGGCGGCCCCAAGAGCGAGGAAAGCCCGAAGGTGGCACCGATCACTCCCTGGTACTTGCCCCGTTCCCGGGGGCTGATGATGTCCCCGATGATGGCCTGGGACAGTGGCTGCATAGTGCCAATGCCAAGCCCTTGCACTGCCCGCGCCGCGATCAGGAACCAGAAGCTCGGCGCCAGCCCGGACAGCACCGAGCCGGCCATGAAGACCAGAATCCCGCCCATGTAGAACGGCTTGCGCCCGAACAGGTCGGAGAGCTTGCCAGCGATCGGCACGGCGACAGCCGAGGCCACGATGCTCGAGATAGCAATCCAGCTGTAGTGCTCGATACCGCCGAGCTGAGCCACGATCACCGGCATCGCCGGCGCGATAAGCGTCAGGTTCAGCGTCGAAACGAACATCCCCAGCAGCAAGCCCGCGAAAACCGCCATCACTGAGCGCCGGTTCTGGCTGGGCATCGGCTCGGGACCGTGGTGGCTGTCTGCCCTGACAGCCGGGGCTGCGCTCATCTCTGACCGAGCGCCAGCTCCTGCCATTCGACCGGCACGCGGCTTGGCCGTACGCCGCAGGCCGCACGGATCGCGTTCGCAACGGCGGCCGGACCGGGCACGGCCGGCGGCTCGCCAACACCCTTGGCCCCGAAGGGGCCGATCGGCGACGGCACTTGGACCAGCTCGACCTCGGTCAGCGGCGCCTGGTCGATGCTCGGAAGCCCATAGTCGATCAGGCTTGCAGTCATCAGCTGGCCTTGGGCGTCCCAGCGCAGCTCCTCGCCCAGCGCCCGGCCGACGGACTGGAGGCTGCCGCCGTGGACCTGGCCGACCACCTCCGCCGGGTTCAGCGCATGGCCGACGTCCTGGATGGCGGCGTAGCCAGTCAGCCGCCACTCGCCAGTCTCCCGGTCGACCCGGACCCGGGCCAGGTGCACAGTGAACATTGGCGACTGCTGGGTGATTGCCGACCGCCCGCGGCCCAGCACCGGCTCGTAGCGGCCGCCGAACTGCATCGACAGGCCGGCGAGGTGGCCAATTGCCACCGCCCGGCCAGGCACGCCGCGGACGTGGACCTCGCCGTCGCTGATCTCGAGGTCGTCGATCGACGCCTCCAACTCCTCGGAGGCGATCTCCAGCACCTGGCGGCGCGCCTCGGCCGCTGCTTGCTGGACGGCCGGTCCGACGGTGAAAACTATCTTGCTGCCTCCCGCCACGCCGGCGTACGGCGCCACCGCAGTGTCGCCGGTGTGGACATGGACGCGGTCCAAGCCGACGCCGAAGGTCTCGGCCGCGATCATCGCCAGCGTTGTGTCGGTGCCGCTGATGTCGGACGAACCGAGCTGGAGGTTCAAGGAGCCGTCGGTCTCGACGCGGCAGGCCGCAGCCGCCGGCTCCAGGCCCCCACCCCAGCCGCCGACCGCCAACCCAACCCCTTCGTCCTCAGCCGCTGGTGCCGTGTAGATGGGATGCCGGATCGCCGCCTCCAGGCACTCGACGAGCCCGATCCTCGGCCAGGTCGCGCCGTCCGGCCGGGGGTCGCCTTCGCGACTCGCGTTGCGCAGTCGCAGCTCGATCGGATCCTGGCCCAGCCGCTGAGCCAGCTCGTCCATCGCTGACTCGAGAGCGAAGTACGCCTGCGGGGCCCCTGGCGCCCGGTAAGCGGCG
The DNA here is from genome assembly GCA_003244185.1 of Candidatus Dormiibacter spiritus. Classification (GTDB taxonomy): domain Bacteria; phylum Chloroflexota; class Dormibacteria; order Dormibacterales; family Dormibacteraceae; genus Dormiibacter; species Dormiibacter spiritus. Next base: position 42,091 of record QHBT01000043.1, read on the forward strand.
ACGGGGCACTTGTTGGTGGCCACTTCGAGACCCTCCATGTCGAAGGCAGGGATTCGGTAAGTGCCGCCCAGCAGCAGACCGGCGAGACCGCCGAGGCCGCCTTGACCGGCGCCGTTGTCGAATACAACTCGCGCCCGGAGCGCTCGCAGCGTGCCGTCGAGGTCGGCGCCAAGCTTCAAGTCGACGATCGCGCCCGGGGCGCCCCGGCCCATCAGGAACTCCTCCGTGCGGGTCAGCTCCAGACGCACAGGCCTTCCGGTGCGGCGGGCCAGCAGGGCGACCAATGGCTCCAGCAGCGCGATCTTGCCGCCGAAGCCCCCGCCGACTTGGACCGGCACGACCCGAATCGAGCTCACGGGTGCCTCCAGCGCGCTGGCCACCGACTGGCGCGTGAAGAAACTGCCCTGGGTCGGCGCGTGGATCGTGAGGCCGCCGTCCGGCTCGGGGGCCGCCACCGCGAGGTGCGGCTCGATGAAGCCCTGGTGTACCGCAGGTATGTGGTAGCGCCCCTCGACGACGACCTCTGCCGCCGTGAAAGCCCCCTCGGCGTCGCCTCTTTGTAAGTGGACCTGAGCGGTCACGTTGGGCGGCCGGTCAGCCGCTGGCCCTTCGATGCCTGCCAGCCCATGCGCGCCTCCGTCGTCCAGACCGCCGCGCGCCCCCTCCAGAACCGTGGGGGCGCCATCGCCCATCGCCTCGAGAGGGTCGATGACCGCCGGCAGCGGCTCGTATTCGACCTCCACCAGCGCTATCGCATCGGCCGCCTGGGCTTCGGTCTCGGCCACGACCGCCACCACCGGCTGGCCTGCGTAGTGCACGCGGTCGACGGCGAGTGGCGCCTCCGGACCGGTCGCCGCCCCGGCCGGCAAATCGCGCCCCGAGACCGCTGTCAGAACGCCTGGCGCGGCAGCGGCAGCAGAGAGATCCACTGTTGCCAGGCGGGCCGCGGCGTGAGGAGAGAGCAGGAGCCGGGCGTAGGCCAGGCCGGCAGGCCTCAGGTCGGCGGTGAATCGCATCCCGCCCGTGACCTTGGCGCCCCCTTCCAGGCGTCGGTGGGAGACTCCGATCGCCGGCACTCCACCAGAGTAGCGACGGCCGGTTCCGCGGAGTGTGGCGGGCTCCGTTTCAGTCCGCCGATTTTGGCTCGCATCTCGGGTTTGCTGTCGCGGCTGGGTCGCCAGGCTTTGGCGATCACTTGAAAGACCGCCTGGTACGTCACCGCGTCGGCGACCGACCGTGTGATGTCCAGGTGTCGCTTTCCGACTCCGGCTTCGTCCTCGACTCAGTTCTGGTGGTGCGAGCCCTCAGCGGTGTATACGAACACCAGCGGCGTGATGCCACCGACGACTGTCGCGGGGCTTGTCTGAATTGAGCTCGCGCGTGTATGCTTTCGCCGTGGCGCAACTTCGCGTCACGACCAGCAGATCAGCAAAGCGGAGGAGTCGAATATGGCGCACGATCATTTGGCGGAGGTCAAAAAGCATGCTCCCCAAGCGAACCAGTCAGCAGTCGATGGCATAGTGAAGCATCTCGGCATTGCACTGCAGAGCCGTGATGCTTCCCTCGTGTCCTGTGGGGACAAGTCGGAGCGAGACCGAGTGCGCGACAGCTTTCTAAAGAAGAAGCTCGCGCTCACTCAGAGCGACGCCGAGCTTGATGCAGCTGTCATGGAGGTCTGCCAGAAGATGGCCGGCGACCGCGATAAGTCACGGGTGACCTTCTACTACCTGCTCGCTGAGAAGTACAAGAAGCTGGATACCTTCGCCTAGACAGCCAGAGTTATCTGAACCCGCGACCGGGCCCGCACCCGGGGGCAGCTGGTGAGCAATTCGCTGATCGCGAAGACCGCCTAAACAGACCGAGCGGTCGCGGGTGTTAGGCCCGTTGTCCGCGCGAACATAGGGTTCGAGCCCCTATTCGCGCAATTGTTTCGTCTTGAGCTTTCTACGGTCGCTGGGGGTCTGGCGCGTTCTCGCGCAGGCCCGGTGAGAAGAAGCAGTAGGAAACCAGGAGGCCGGCCACACCTGCCAAAAAGATCGAGCCGGTCCAGAGAGGCACGCTCCACCAGGTGCCACCGAGCGTGTCGACAGCTCCGAAGTAGAGCCCGTAGAGCGCCACCGGCCAGGCGAATCCGAAGACCCGCAGCGAACCCGGCCGCGAGGCGCACGGCCGAAGGCTGAAGAGGAGGACCTCGCCCACCACGCCTGCCAGCAGCCCCACCAGGGCGAACCGAAAGTGATCCTTCATGGCGCTCATCGCGAAGCTGTTTACAGTCAGCAGCAACAGCAGACTGCCCGGCGGCAGCTGAAGCCGGCGAAGGAGCAGGAACACCGCCGACAGTAGGACCGCCGACTGGAAGACTATGGAGATCTCCCCCAGCGCCTGCGCGGCGTAGACAGTTCCAGCCGGACCAACCTCCAGCGCGTAGGGATCGTTGAAGGGGTGGACGAATTGGCTGAAGAAGCTGATCACGGAGAGGAGGTAGGTCGCGGCAAAGATCGCCGGCCAGCCGGCCACCGACCTGCCCCGATTCCAGGCTGATCGCAGCGGCCCCCCGGCGGCGACCAGGCCGCAGCCGGCCAGGAGGAGATGAGGAGGGCTGATCAGGGCCGCAAAGCTGCGTTCGAAGCCAAACGTCGCGTGCCAGGCCAGATCCAGCGCACCCGCCAGAGCAAATCCGAGCACAGCCAGCAGGGAGAGGCCGTAGCCCGGCGGGAGCGAGCGACGCCAGGCGTAACCACTGAAATGGTTGCTGAGCGCCGTCAGCCCAAAGAGAGCCGCAGCCGCCGCCATGCCTGAATAGAGCACTGCGTGCCAGGGTGTGAAGAAGGTCTCGACCCGGAAGTGCTGATGCGCCCAGCCGTCCAGGTACAGGCCTGTCATCAGCCAGCCGCCCGCGGCGACAGCTCCCCACTCGAAAGCGGAACTCGCGGCTGGTGAGCCGGCGCGTGTGATGCGAGGGCGAGCGACCGGTCGGGCTTTGCTGATCAGGGCCATGGGTGCGCTTCTATCCTGCCACCCGGATCAACCGGCGGCCCGGTCGGCCATGGCCTTGTCACTTCCTGAGCAAGGCGACCCGCCGGCCGCTCCTAACATGCCCAGCATGGCGAGCGGGCCAGCCGGCGCGACGACTGAAGAGAGGGAAGTGATAAGCGTCAGCGGCCTGAGCCATGCCTACGCGAGCTCCGGACGCACTCTCCTGGTGCTGAGCGAGGTGCAACTTCAAGTCAGGGCAGGCAGCTACGTCGCGCTGACAGGTGATTCTGGTGAAGGCAAGAGCACTCTGCTGGCCCTGCTGGGTGGGCTGCAGCGAGCTCAGGGTGGCGAGCTGGTGGTCGCCGGCCAGGACCTGCGGCGACTACCTTCCCAACAGATGGCGCGGTTTCGCAGCCGGACGATAGGCTTCGTGTTCCAGCATCACTGTCTTGTCGAGAGCTTGACGGCCTTGGAGAACGCCGCCCTGGCGGCGCTCATCAACGGAGTCTCGCGGCCCGAAGCGGTGGCTCGAGCCCGAGCCCTCCTAGCGCAGGTGGGACTTCTGGAAAGGGCCGGCCACCTGCCCGGCCGGCTGAGCGGCGGAGAGCGGCAGCGCGTGGCTGTGGCTCGGGCCATGGTCAACCGCCCGGCACTCATTCTGGCCGATGAGCCGACCGGCAACCTCGATGAGCGGAACGCTCAGCGGGTGATGGATCTCATCGAGCAACTCCGCCATGAGTACGGCGCCACCCTGTTGGTGGTGACGCACGACAGCTCGCTCGCCTCTCGGGCCGCCACCACTCTGCGCCTCAAAGAGGGGAGGTTAGAGGCAGCATGAGCTGGGGGGCGACATTCAGGCTGGCGCTGAGCAGTCTGCTCAGGCGTCCAGCGCGAAGCGGCCTGACAGTCCTTGGTGTCGCCGTCGGCAGCGCCCTCCTGGTGGCCCTCGGCAGCATCGCTTCGGTGGCCGAGAGCCGCGCTGTCGAGCACTTCGGCAAAGGACTGCCGGTGGGCGCGATCAAGGTAGCTGACGATGCGCCGGCCTCCTGGCAGCTGCAGACCGACGACTTCCAGCTGGCCGGCCACAAGGATCTCAACCAGGATGCCATCCGCCAGATCCGCCGGCTCCCGAACGTGCGAGCTGTCGTGCCCATCCAGGCGGCGCCGGTGCTGGTGGTGCCGCCCTCGGGCGATTCGTTCGGCGCCACCATGGCCGGCACCGACCTCGGTTTGGGCGCCGATTCGCCTGTCTCAGTGCTGGCCGGCAGGCTCCCGGCGGCCGCCTCGCTGACTGAGGTTGCGGTGACGCAGTCATACCTTGACCACACCCACCCCGGCAGGCCGCCAGGGGCGGCCGTGGGAGAGGCGATCCAGGTCGCTGAGCCGCGGGTTGAAGCGCCTGGCTCGGAAGTTCCTTTCCGGCCTCGCTGGTTCCGGGCCAAGGTGGTCGGCGTCGTGTCTCAGGACGTAGCCGGCGCAGATCTCCTGGTCCCGCTGCAGCAGACAACTGCAGCGCGCGAGTGGGAGCTGTCGGGCGCTGCCGCACCGCCCGGTCTGCGCGGCGAGGGCAGCATCCGCTCCCCCTATTCGGCCCTGATTGTGATCGCCGACAGCATCGACACCATGCACGGCGTCAGGGTGGGAATCGACCAAATCGGCTTCGCGACCAGCGCCCCCGAGCATGTGCTGGCGGCCGTCCTTCGCTACCTGCACGTCGTGGACATCGTGCTGGTCGGGATCGGCGCCATAGCAGTTCTTCTGGCGGGCCTCAACATCGCCAACGCCTTGCTGACAGCAGTGAGGGAGCGGCGCCGCGAGATCGGCGTCCTGAAGGCAATCGGAGCCAGAGACCGCGACGTTGTGCGGTGGTTTCTGCTGGAGGCGACCTTGCTGGGATTCTTGGGCGGTGTGGCGGGCACCTTGGCAGGGCTCTTGCTGGCCCAAGCGCTGGCTCTCAAGGTCAGTGAATACCTGACCCAGCAGGGCATCCCGATCGAGGCGCTGAGACTCCAGGACCTGCCTTATGCGGTGGTCCTGCTCGGGGTGGGCGGCAGCTGGCTGCTGGCCCTTCTCGCAGCAGCTGTGCCTGCTCTACGAGCCGCCAAGATGCCTGCGAGTGAGGCCATGGCTGAGCTGTGACGAGCGTCTCACTCAGATCAGTTGCCGGGCGCTGGCCGGCTTTCGCTGCCGGGCTGCTGCTCTGTGCCTGCGGGCTGCAGAGCAGCTCGGCCACGCCCAACTCACCATCACCGAAGGTCTCGTTCAACGCGCACGTCTACGCCGCGCTGGGCGCCAGTGAGACCGTCGGCGTGGGCGCTGATCAGCCGGAGCGAGACGCCTGGCCGCAGGTCTTCTACAGCAACTACCTGCCGGAATCGGCCATCTTCTACAACTTCGGCTCAGCCGGGGCAACCACTGAGCAGGCGTTGAGCACCGAGCTCTCCGACGCGCTCGCGGTGCATCCAGATCTGGCGACCGTGTGGCTCAACACCAACGACCTCCTGCACGGCGTGCCGGCGAACACCTACGAACAGCAGCTCGACCAGCTGGTCGGCGCCCTCCGCCAGGGCGGCCGCACCCGAGTACTCCTGGCCAACACACCGGTCCTTGACGGGCTGCCAGCCTACCGGGACTGCCTAGGCTCGCAGCAGGGGCCTCGGTGCCTGCTCCATAACGGTCCGCCGCCCGACCCGGAAGCCATCAGGGCCGCCGTGGCCGGCTACAACGCGGCGATAGCCCGGGTCGCAGCTCGGCACGGTGCGGCGCTGATCGATCTCCACTGTCAGGGCGACATGGCCACCCAGCACCCCGACTGGCTCAGCGCCGACGGCTTTCACCCGAACACTCGGGGCTACGCCGCCATAGCCGGCGCCTTTGCTGGTCGCTCGCCGTGTCCCCGCAGCGCCTGACAGAGCGGCCGGTCTCAGTCCAGCTGCCGTCGATCTGCGATCAGGTTGGCGACGAGGCCGGTCCAGCCAGTCTGGTGGGACGCCCCCAGGCCCGCGCCGGAGTCGCCGTCGAAGTACTCGTGGAAGAGGAGCAGATTCTGCCAGGCGGGATCTCGCTGCAGCCGCTCATAACCCCCGAACACCGGCCGGCGCCCATCCGGACCGCTGAGGAAGAGCCCGACGAGACGCGCCGCAAGCTCGTCAGCCACCTGGTCAAGGGCCAGCCAGCGACCTGAGCCGGTCGGGCACTCCACCTTGAACTCCGAGCCCAGGAACCGGTGATACCGCTTGAGCGCTTCGATCAGTAGGTAGTTGACGGGGAACCAGACCGGCCCGCGCCAGTTGGAGTTGCCACCGAACAGCCCGCTGGTCGACTCGGCAGGCTCGTAGTCGAGCTGCGCCTGGAAGCCGTCGACGGCCATCTGGAGGGGATGCTCGCGATGCCAGCGAGAGAGCGCCCGGACGCCATGGTCGGAGAGGAACTCGGCCGGGTCCAGCACACGCGCGAGGATGCGGCGCAGGCTCTGGGGCCCGACTATCGCCAGCAGGCGGTAGCCGGCGTGGTTGGGGTCGTCCATGTGCTCCACCACGCCGGCCGCCTCCGGACGGTGAGAAAGGAACCAATCCATTGCGCGGGCGAAGCTGGGCAGCCGGTTCAGCGTGTCAGGCCCGAGTGTGGTCACTGCGTAAAGCGGGATCAAACCAACCATGGAATGCGCGCGCAGCGGCACCGACGAGCCGTCCGGACGGCGCAGCACGTCGTAGTAGAAGCCGTCGACCTCGTCCCAGAGACCCTTGTCGTTCAGAGTGACGGCGATCAGCACGAAGTGCTCGAAGAACTTGATGGCCATGTCCTCGTACGTCCGATCCCGCTCGGCCAGCCGAAGCGCTATCTCCCAGAGGTGCAGGCAGTACATGGCCATCCAGGCAGTGCCGTCCGATTGTTCGAGATGGCCTGACACCGGCAGCGAACTGCGGTCGAAGGGGCCTATGTTGTCCAGTCCCAGGAAACCTCCCTCGAAGATGTTGTTGCCTTCGCTGTCCTTTCGGTTGACCCACCAGGTGAAGTTCAGGAGCAGCTTGTGAAAGATGCGTTCCAGAAAGTCGTAGTCGTCGCCGCCACTGATCTCGAAGACGCGCAACGCGGCCCAGGCATGGACAGGCGGGTTCACGTCGCTGAACGACCACTCGTAGGCAGGGAGCTGGCCGTTGGGATGCATGAACCACTCGCGGCAGAGCAGGATGAGCTGGCTCTTGGCGAACTCGGCATCGACATGGGCCAGAGTGACGCAGTGGAACCCCAGGTCCCAGGCGGCGTACCAGGGGTACTCCCACGGGTCAGGCATTGAGATGACGTCCTGGTTGAAGAGATGCCGCCAATCCGAATTGCGGCCGTTCTGCCGGCTGGCCGGAGGCGGCTGCTGGCTGGGATCCCCCTGGAGCCAGGTTCGAACGTCATAGTGATAGAACTGCTTGGACCAGAGCAGGCCGGCAAAGCCCTGACGCATGACGCGGGCCTCGTCGGCGGAGGCGTGCAGGGGCGTGAGCGCAGCGTAGAACTCGTCAGCCTCCGCCTCCCGCTGCGTCATCACCGCTTCAAAGTCCGCGAAGTCAGCCTCGCCCTCCGAAAGCCGTAGGCGCAGCGTGGCGGTGCCGCCGGCGGCGACATTTAGCCGGTAGCGCAAGGCCGCCTTGGTCCCGGTCAGCCCAGGGTTCACTGTCGCCGAGCCGCGAACGACGAAATCGTTGATGCCGTCCTTCGGGTAGGGCGTGGTTGGCGCTGCTCCCCACAGACGCTTCAAGTTCGTCTCGTTCTCACAGAACAGCAGATCGTGGTCGCCCTCGCCAATCAGCCGGCGCAGGCCCAGCTCCGGATGTTGGGCCAGCACACAACTCCCATCAGCCCGCAGCTGGGGCCTGATCGCCCCCGGTGACCAGGACCAGGTGTTGCGAAACCAAAGCGAGGGCAGCACCTGCAGTTCCGCCGCCGCGGGCCCGTGGTTGCGTGCGGTGAGCCGCACGTAGATCTCCTCCGGCGCCGCCTTGGCGTAGTCGACGGTGATCTCCCAGTAGTTGTCAGCCTCGAAGGCGCCGGTGTCGAGCAGTTCCAACTCCGGCTCCTGCTTGCTGCGCCGGGCGTTCTCGCTGACAAGCTGGGAGTAGGGGAACTCGGCCTGCGGGTACATGTAGCGCCAGCGCAGCCAGGAATGGGTGGGGGTCGAATCCAGGAACCACCAGTACTCCTTGACGTCCTCGCCGTGGTTGCCTTCGGGTCCGGTGAGGCCGAAGAGGCGCTCCTTCAGGATCGGATCGCGTCCGTTCCAGAAGGCGAAAGCCAAGCAGAGTGTCTGGCGGTCGTCGCAGATACCCGCCAGGCCGTCTTCATTCCAGCGGTAGCTGCGGGAACGGGCATGGTCGTGGGGAAAGAAGTTCCAGGCATCGCCATCAGGGCTGTAGTCCTCGCGCACGGTGCCCCAACCCCTCTCGCTGAGATAGGGCCCCCAGTGGCGCCAGGGCGCCCGGCCGCTGGGCACTTCGGCGAGACGCCGAGCTTCGGCCCCCAGCTCACGGCCCGATTGGACGCTCACCGCGCGGTGGCGGACCGGCAGAGAGCCGCCAGCGAGCGACCGTGGCCCTGAACACCGCTCGCGATCCGCATTCTCGGTGCGTCTGCATCGCCGCGCAGCTGCAGCGCGCCACCGGGTCCGGTTGCCACTCATGCATTCTGGCTGAGCCGCCCGTCCCATCAGCGGTCCGCCAGTCGCCGCTACCATCAGGGGTTGCGGCGTGACGCTTGCATTCCGGCCTTCCTGTGCTACAGCTGATCCGCTCCGATGTAGAAAACCTACTGTTTGACACTCACGTTTCTTGCATATAACATGTAGGAAATGGCGGAACCGATCCAAGACCCAGTGCTCGAATGGCTCCCAATAGGAGCCGACGTCGAGCCTGCGCCGCTGGAGGTGCTCAAGGGCGGAATCGATCCGGAGGCGCCGAGCACAGGCGCGCCCCCGGCAGGGCGCAGCACCTTCGAGGAAGCAAGGAAGCGCGGTCCGCTGGGCGTCCTCCAGCTGTTGGGCCCCGGCCTCATCACCGGCGCCAGTGACGACGATCCCAGCGGCATCGGCACCTACTCGCAGGTTGGCAGCCAGTTCGGCTTCGGGATGCTCTGGCTGGCGCCCTTCACCTTTCCGATGATGGCGGCTGTGCAGGAGGTCTGCGGCCGGATCGCTCTGCAGACAGGCGTGGGGCTTGCCACTTCGTTGCGCAAGAAGTTTCCCACCGCGCTGGTGGGCGTCTGCATCGCGGCGCTGCTGATAGCGAACACCATCAACGTGGGCGCCGACCTGGGTGCTGTGGCGAGCGGTGCCTCCCAGCTGACGAGGCAGCGAGTTCCTGCGATTCTGTTCGTGGTGCCGGTGGCAGCCTTGGTCGCAGTACTCCAGCTGTTCGTCAGCTTTCAATGGATATTCCGCGTGTTCAAGTGGCTGACGCTTTCGCTTTTCGCCTACATAGTCACCGGCTTCGTTGCGCACCCCGACCTTCTGCAGGTTGTCAAGGCGACGGTGATCCCACATCTGGAGTTCTCGCAGAACTTCGTGATGGGCGTCGTGGCGGTTCTTGGCACCACCATTTCGCCCTATCTGTTCTTCTGGCAGGCCTCGGCGGAAGTGGATGAGATGAGTGCGGCGGAACCGACCACTGAGGTGCGGCGCAGCCGGCTCAAGGCCAGCGAACTGCGGGCCGCCCGGACCGACATCTTCATCGGCATGGCCTTTTCGCAGATCGTCATGTACTTCATCATCCTGACCTCAGGCGCCGTGCTTCACGCGCACGGCAAGACTGACATCCAGTCCGCCGATCAGGCGGCCTCCGCGCTCGAGCCCTTTCTCGGCTCCTTTGCCTTTGTCGCCTTTGCCCTGGGCATGATCGGCACCGGGCTGCTCGCCATTCCCATCCTCAGCGGCTCCGCCGCGTATGCCCTGAAGGAGTTCATGGGCTGGCGGGGTTCGCTGGCGGTGAAGCCGCGCTACCGGCCCACCTTCTACGGCATCATGGTCGCCGCAGTTGTGACCGGAGCGTTCATGAACTTCCTGCACATCGATCCGATCAAGGCCCTCTTCTACACAGCCGTGCTCAACGGTTTGGTAGCGCCGCCGCTGCTGGTGCTGATCACACTGCTGGGAGCAGACCGCAAATACATGAAGCAGCACGTCAGCGGTCGGCTGAGCCAGGCGCTGTGCTGGGCCGCCACCGCCGCCATGGGCGCGGCAGCCATCGCCCTCATCGTCACGCTGATCCCGGGAGCGAAGCTGCCCGGCGGCTAACCTGGAGCCGCCGTGAGCGCTGACTTCGCCTGCTACACCACGCGCTGGCCGGTGCGAAACTATGAGCTCGACAGCAACGGCCACGTCAACAACGCCGTCTACCTCAACTGGGCCGAGCAGATGGCGATGGAGCATGCCGAACTCGCCGGCTACGGCCGTGCCTGGAGCCGGGCGCAGGGCGGCTGGTGGCTGGTTCATCGCAGCCTGATCACTCACCACCGACCTGCCCAGTTCGGCGATGTGGTCGAGCTGACTGTTCGGGTGATCTATCTGCGCGGCAGCCGCGGTGTGCGCCAGACGGAGATCCGTCGGGTGGCCGATGGTGAGGCCCTGGCTGAGGTGCTGACCGAGTGGGTGTGGGTGCGCGAAAGCGACGGTCGGCCGGCACGGCTGCCACGTGAGCTGCAGGAACTGGGACGCTCAGCCACCGAGGCCACGCTGGCGCGCGATCCAGGCTTTCTGCAGGCTCTGCGCCGAACGCCCGGCCGGTAGTGCCCCTGCTTCCACTTAGCGGCTGATGAGGTTCAGAAACTCGCCCCGGGTGCGAGCGTCAGAGCGGAAGACGCCAAGCATGCAGGAGGTCACCGTCTGACCGCCGACCTTCTCCACCCCGCGCATCTCCATGCAGAGGTGGCGAGCCTCAATCACCACCCCGACGCCCTTGGCCTCGGTGAGCTGCAGCAGCGCTTCGGCGATCTCCCGCGTCATCCGCTCCTGCAGCTGCAGGCGGCGAGCGAAGACGTCGACCACGCGAGGAACCTTGCTCAGGCCCAGCACTTTGCCGCGCGGCAGGTAGGCGACATGCGCGGCTCCAAAGAAAGGCAGCAGATGATGCTCACAGAGGCTGTAGAACTGCACATTCTTGACCAGGACCATCTCGTCGTACTGCTGCTCGAACAGCGCGTCTCCGAGCAGGTCCTCCAGGTCAGCGCCATAGCCACCGGTCAGGTAGGTGAGCGAGTCGGCCGCCCGCTCAGGCGTTCCCCGCAGCCCCTCGCGTCCGACGTCCTCGCCGAGCTGCTCGATGAGGGCTCGGACTAGTTGTTGTAGCGCCTCGGCCGAGCTGTGAGGCTGGGAATGATGCGCGCTCACGGCACCATTCTGCCAACTGGTCAACCCCCGCTCCAGATTGCAGGGGCCGGATCTGGGGCGGTGTAACGCAGCGCGGAAAAGGCCCGAGAACCTAGCGGAGAACTGGCCATGGCCTTCTATGCTGACGAGACGTGAGCGAGCCGCCCGCGCCTGACGACGACCTCGACGCACAATCGGCGGACAGCTGGGTCAGCTTGGGCGAGGCGGCCCGGCAGCTGGGTATCAGTCAGCAGACGCTGCGGCGGTGGGCCGACAGAGGCCAAGTCAAGAGCTTTGTCACTCCCGGCGGACACCGCCGTTTCCAGCGGTCAGTGCTGACGGAGCTGCTGCCCGCGCCGCGGCTTCGGCGCCCGCAGCTTGCGGATCTCGGCAGTTCCCTCGATCGCATGGCCGATGCTTACAGGCGCCGGCTGGACGCCGAAGGAAGCCCGCTGCCGATTCTGGCGCTGCTGCCCGAGTCCGAGCGAGAGCGCTTCCGCGAACGCGGCCGGCGGATGGTGGAGCTGCTGCTGAACCACCTGGACGCGGACTCCCCGCCGGTGGCCTTGGCCAGTCTGCACGAGGCGGCAGCCCATGCGGTCGAGTACGGAGTCATCGCGGCCGGGCTGGGCGCCTCGTTGGGTGAAGGGATCGAGATGTTCCTCCGCTACCGGGCACCATTCCTGGAGGAGCTCGCAGTCATCGCCCGGCGCCGCCGCCTGGACACGGCTGAAGCAACAGGCCTGCTGATCGACGCCGAAGCGGCCTTCGACAAACTGCTGCTGTCCTTCATGGCGGGCTGGCAGGAGGCGTAGCTGCCGCCGCCGAAGGTGAGTAGCGGATTGCTGGGGCCTCGGTGGACACGTCGGCCACCGGCGTCTGTCAGAGCAGCCTGACCTAGGATCGGCTGGCCGGCCGGTACTCAAGGATGACGATGCCGGATCTGAAGGTCCGGGTGTGCGTCAGCTCTAAGGCTCTCCGGTCAACATCGGCCGCGAACAGCCGCTGGCCCTCACCCAGCACAATTGGGTGCAGCATCAAGCGGTAGAGGTCGATCAGATTCTCTTGTCCAAGAGCATTGAACAGCTGCGCACTGCCGGACAGAAGGATGTCCTGCCCTGGCTCCGCCTTCAACTTGCGCACCTCCTCCGCGAGATGTCCCCTGAGCAGCTGCGAGCCTTGCCATTCAAGCTTCTCAGCGGTCGCCGAGACCACGTACTTGGGCATGCTGTTCATCCTGTCCGCGAAACCGGCCTCGTCCTTCATGGCAGGCCAGGCGGCCGCGAAACCGTCGTAGGTCTTGCGCCCCAGGAGCAGGGCGTCGCTCGCCTGCAATTCCTGCCATTTGAACTGTGCAGCTTCGTCGTCGAAGAATGGCCCCGACCAGCGGCCCGGCTCCTCGAAAACGCCATCGAGCGATAGGTACTCAGTTGCCACCAGCCTCATGTTTTCCTCCGCTGAATCTCGATATTGACAGCGACGGCCGGCTTGAGCCCGGCTCTGGCGTCGGATCGTCAGGCACTACTGAATACGTCGATCAAGTTATCGGCAGAACGACAGGTTCGAGCAATCAGATGAGCCAAACCTTCGCCTCGGCGCTGAGTGGGCGACTGTCACCTACCCACCATGTCGGCGGGACGGAGGCGCATCGCCGACCAGGTCTCCTCGACAGCGCGTCGGTGAGCCAGTTAGTGGCGTACTCCTCAAGAACGTCAGCCGTGGTGGAAGCGAGGCTGGTCGCCGGCCGGCCTGGTCGGGCGGAGCCGGCGCGCCAGCGCACCGCGGCGGGGTTCGCAGATCAGCACTACCAGAAACAGCAGAGTGCTCAGGCAGACGATAAGGCTGCCGCTGGAGACGTTCAGGTAGTAGGCGATGACGAGGCCTGCCACACCACTGAACGCGCCAAGGCAGGCGCTCAGCAGCAGCATTCGCGGCACGCGCACGGTGAGCAGGCGCGCGGTGGCGGCGGGGGTGATCAGGAAGGCCACCACGAGGATGTTGCCGATCGCGCGCAGCGAGACCACCACCGTCGCCGCCAGGAGCAGCAGGAGCAGCAGGTCTAAAAGCAGCCCCCTGAGGCCCATCGCCTCCGCCAAGCCGGGATCGAACGCGCGGAGCACGAAGCGGCGGTGGAAGATCAGCAGCACCGAAGCCACCACGGTGGAGAGCCCGAGCGTCAACCACAGGTCCTCCGGGCTGACGAGCAGAACGTTGCCGAAGAGGAAGTCCTCCAGCGCCGTCGCGTAGCTGTGCACTGTTGAGATGAGCACGATGCCGAGAGCAAAAGCCCCTGTCAGGACCACGCCAATGGCCGCGTCCTCCTGAATCCGCTGATCGCGGGTGATGAGCCCGATCGAGACCGCCGCGACCGCGCCCGCTGCGAGGGCGCCGTACAGGATCGCGGTGGCGCCCGAGAGCAGAAAGGCGATCACCACACCGGGCAGGACGGCGTGGGAGAGGGCGTCAGTCATGAACCCCAGGCGGCGGAAGATCACATAACAGCCGAGTGCGCCACCCAGCCCGCCGCTGAGCAGAACCTGGACCAGCGCCCGACGCTGCACCTCCAGCAGGAACGGATCACTGAGCCACTCCAGCGTCACCGCGCCTGGTCCCCCAGCGCCAGGCCGCCGTCAGGCAGCACCAGCAGGTGTTCACCGTAGATGAGCTCGAGCGTGTCGCGCCGCAGCAGGCGGTCGGCCGGTAGGTCTGCCACCACCGTGCCGTTCACACCCCAGACCCTGTCCGCCATGCGCGCCGAGCCGACCACGTCGTGAGTCGCCATCAGAACGGTCCCGCCCCGGCTGCAGAACGCGTGGAGCAAGCGGAGGACGCCGTCCTGGCTGGCTGGATCGACCCCGGAGAGCGGCTCGTCCAGCAGCAGCACCGGCGCCTGCGAGAAGAGCGCCCGGGCCAGCATCACCCGCTGCTGCTGGCCCCCGCTGAGCTCACCGATCGAACGCTCCCGCAGCTCGGCCAGGCCCACCTGCTCAAGCCCACCGAGCGCCGCCTCACGGTCAGTGGCTGCCGTCCAGCCAATGCGGCGCAGCGAAGCCTGGCGCCCCATCAGCACCACGTCGAGCACGCTGGCGGGGAAGGTCCAGTTGATGTCCTCCCGCTGGGGCACATAGGCCAGCAGTCGCCGGCGGCCCGAGCCCTCGAGCCCGGCCACGGCGACGCGGCCGCTGACGGTCACGATGCCCACGACTGCCTTCAAGAGAGTGCTCTTGCCGGCTCCATTCAGCCCGACCAGGCAGACGAAGCTGCCGGCGGGTGCGCTGGCGGTTGCATCCTGAAGCGCCAGCAGGCTGCCGTAGCGGGCGCTCACCCTCTCCAGATAGACGGCGGGCGGCTCGGTCAACAGCTGCTGAACCCCTCAGCCATCACGGCGCCGTTGTGGCTGAGTGCGCCCTCCAGCGTCCCGCCCGGGCTGCCCGGCTCTCCCAACGCGTCACCGTACAGCTTGCCGGCGAAGACTCTGGCTCCGGATTCCCGAGCGATCTGAGCTGCCAGATTGGGGTCGATGGTGGTTTCGGTGAAGATGGCGCAGACGTGGTCCTGCCTTATGGCAGCGACCAGACGGGCAACGTCAGCCGGTCTTACAGCAGCTATCGAATCGGTGGCCGGGACTATGTCGCCGACCAGGGTGATCCCGTAGCGGGGCAGAAAGTAGTTGAACGCGTCGTGGTTGGCGACGAACAGGCGGCGCGGGGCGGGGACGGGATCGAGCTTGGTGTGAATCTGGCGGTCGGCCGCGTCAAGGCGATCGCTGAGCGCAGCTGCGTTGCGCTGATAGGTCGCGCGGCCGGCCGGGTCCAGTCGCGTCAGCTCATCTGAGATGGCCGCTGCCGCCAGCTTGGCGTTGTCCACGTCGTACCACCAGTGCGGGTCCTGGCCGCCTTCGCCGGCATTGCCTGAGCGAAGATGCACGTGCTTCGCCAGGTCGACAGCGTGCACGGTTTCGCCAGCTGCCGCCAGGCCCCGGTCGAGCCACTTGTCGGCTCCGGCCCCGCTCTCGAAGACGGCGGCCGAGCGCGCCAGCTGGGTCACCTGCTCAGGCTTCAGCTCGTACTGGTGGGGATCGGTGTTCGGCCCCAACAGTGGCGTCAGCTGGACCCGTTCGCCACCGACAGCCCTGATGAGAGCGCTGACCTGGGTCAGCGTGCTCGTCACCCGCAGCGCGCCCGGTTTGGATTGACCGGCCTGCCCAGCGCCACAAGCCAGGCTCAGCAAAACCAACAAGCCGGCCAGAGCCACGGCTTGGGTCACTCTCATGGTGAAGCAGCATAGCATTTGCGCAAATGATTTGCGCAACCGGCTTGCTTCATGCTTTAATGGCTGCATGCCCCGGCCCAGTCCTGTCAGCGATGCAGTTCGCGGCGTCATCGATGCGGGCCAGCGGCACGCCTGGGCGCTCGACGAGCTGCTGGATTCCGTTCGCACCCATGTCCCTGGCGCCGACTACTCAACAGTCTTTCGGGCTGTCACCATGCTTGAGCGCTCGGGCGAGGTGAACCGGGTGGAGGTGGGCGACGGCAAGGCCCGTTACGAACCCAACCAGGAGCACCACGAGCACATCCGCTGCCGCGATTGTGGCCAGGTCGCTCAGGTGCCGGGCTGCGTACTGCTGGCGGCGGAGTCAGAGATCGCGGGGGCGACGGGCTTCCAGGTGGACGGGCACAGCCTGCTCTTCTCCGGCGTTTGCCCGATCTGCCAGCGCAAGAACGACGGCTAGTGGACTGTAACTGTCGGATGTGGAGCAGGCCGCAGGCTCGGAGACCGGCGTTCCAGGCGGGTGGTGCCAAGGATCGGGTGGCGCAAGGAGGAGCCCATCTCAAGATGGGTGACGACGCGCGCCGGGCCCCGAGACGCCGGCATCGGCGAGCGAAGCGAGCCCGCCCGTCTGGGGCGTCGGATGCTCCATATTCGGCTGTTACGGTCCACTAGCGCGCCCGACGCCGTGGTCGTCGGCTCAGGTCCGAACGGGCTGGCGGCCGGCATCACGCTGCTGGAAGCCGGCCGCTCGGTCCTGGTCCTGGAGGCCGCCGAGCAGCCGGGCGGTGGCCTGCGCAGCGAGCAGCTGACCGAGCCGGGCTTCCGCCACGACGTGTGCGCATCGGTCATGGCGTTCGCCCCGGTTTCGCCTTTCCTGCGACGGCAGAGCCTGCGCCTGCTGACGCCGCCTGCTCCGCTGGCCCATCCGCTGGAGGGCGACGCAGCTGTGATCCTGGAGCGCTCGGTGGAGGAGACGGCCGCCGGCCTTGACCCGCCCGATCGCGCCGCCTACGGTCGCCGGCTGGGTGGCTTGGTCCGCGGCGCCGAGGCGGCGTTCGCCGACCTGCTCGCAGGCCCTCGGCTGCCGCAGCTGGCGCTGACGGGAACCCGCTTCGGCGTCACGCCTCTCCTTCCCGCTGTGGTTCTGGCGCGCCACGCGTTCCAAGGCGACCGGGCTCGCGCGCTCCTGGCCGGCTGCTCGGCCCATGGTGGCGTGGCCCTGACGGAGCCCGTGAGCGCTGCCTTCGGCCTGGTCCTGCAGGCGACCGCACATGCTGGCGGCTGGCCGCTGGCCAGGGGTGGCTCGCAGTCAGTCGCCGCCTCTCTGGTCCAGCGCCTGCTCCAGCTGGGCGGCGAGATCCGCTGCGGCGAACGCGTGGCTGACGTCGAGCAGCTGCCCGGCCGCGCTGTTCTGCTTGATCTGACGCCGCGCCAGGTGCTGCGTCTGATCGGTAGCCGACTGGGCGTCCGCTACAGGCGTGGGCTCGAGCGTTACAGGTATGGTCCTGGCGCGTTCAAGCTGGACTGGGCCCTGAGCGGACCCGTGCCCTGGCGGGACCTTGCGTGCCGCCGAGCCGCCACAGTCCACCTGGGTGGAACGTTGGCCGAGATAGCGGCGGCGGAGCGGGACGTGAACCAGGGCCGGCATGCCCTGCGGCCTTTCGTGATCTTCGTCCAGGCAAGCCTGTTCGATCCCAGCCGGGCTCCCGCCGGTCGGCACAGCGCCTACGCGTACTGTCATGTGCCGAACGGTTCGGCAGTGGACATGACCGAAGCCATCGAGCGGCAGGTGGAGCGGTTCGCGCCCGGCTTCCGCGACCTGGTACTGGCGCGCTCAGCGATGAGCCCGGCTGCGCTGGAGCAGCACAACCCGAACCTGGTGGGCGGAGATCTGAATGGGGGCCGGCAGGACCTGCGCCAGCTCTTTACTCGGCCGCTGCCGCGCTGGAGCCCCTACACGACGCCAGATCCGCGCCTCTACCTCTGCGGCCAGGCAACGCCGCCCGGCGGAGGTGTGCATGGCATGTGCGGTTACAACGCCGCCCGGGCTGCTCTGCGCCGCACGCTCCGTTGAGCAGACCGCTCGGGTAGAACCCGGGAGAAAGTACACCCTGCCACGGCAGCGATGCACGCCGGCGACTGGTTGCTCAAGCTCCTGCTGATCGCCGTCATCGTAGGCCTGCTCCACTGACCGCGACCCGACAGACCACGACCACAACCGCCACCGAAACCGATAGGAGGATGATCGATGAACAGCACGTCAGCATCGACCACCGGGCCGCTCGATCACACGTTTACCGCGACACTCACACAGAGCCCCGCCAAAGGCGGATGGACCTACGTCGTCATGGACGGCTCCGCCGACTTCTTCGCCACCCGCGGACTGGTCAAGGTCAGCGGGATCATCGATGACCAGCCCTTCACCAGCTCATTCATGGCGCTCGGCGACGGCACCCACAAACTTCCGGTCAACGCCACCATCCGCCGCCACCTCGGCAAGCACGTCGGCAACACCGTCACAGTCCATCTCGACCAACGACTGAAGTAGTCAACTACGCAGATCCGGCACCAGCCTGGCGACAATCCGCCTCAGGAACCAGCGGGCCGCGGCGGTAGCCGACCTGCTCGTCGGGCTCGCCCCTGTCGTTCCGGGCTCCTACGTCGGTTTGGCGGCGGGCGCGCTGGCACCACCCACCAGCACCCCTGGCGCACGAGGTTCTTCAGGTAGTTGGTTCGTGCGCCCGGCAGCCACGGCGATAACCTATGCGCATGAGCAGCCTGGCTCAGAAGCTGAGACTGCCGGAGGGCGGCCGCGTGTCGATCGTGAACGCTCCGCCCGGGTACCTCGACCGGCTCGGTATCTCGGCGCCCAGCCATGGGCCTGACCTCGACTTCATCCAGCTGTTCGTTAAGGACAAGGACGAGCTGCGCCGCCTGGGACCGGGCACGATCGGGTCGGTAAAGACTAGCGGCCTGCTCTGGATCACCTATCCAAAGAGTGGCAAGACGCGAGGTGCCACTGATCTCCCCGCCACCCCGTGGTGGCACCGCGGTGACGTGCTCGACGAGATCACCGGTGTGACCGGATACCTACCGTTGGCGCAGGTTTCCATCGACGACCACTGGACCGCCCTGCGCTTCAAGCCGGCCAGAGAAGGCATGAGCACTATGTGGCCCGAGGGCCGTGCGAGCATTTCTGGCAGGAGCAGGCAGCTGAGCGATCGGCGCGCGCAGGTTGACCTCCATACCAGGGTCGATCTGCTCCAGCTCGGGGTCGTTCAGCAAGCTGCTCACCGGCACGCCCGCGTTGGCGTTGAGCATGTCGACGGGGTCGGCCTCGGCCGCCAGCCGCTCCGCCTCGCCCCGAAGAGCTAGCCGACTTCGATCTCGGACAGAAGTTCGATGCCGCGATCTGCCTTTTCAGTAGCCAGCAGCAGTCCGTACGAGCGCGAGGTGGGGCTGCGGGACGGGACTCGCGTTCACGTCCGGCCCATCCGGCCGGAGGACGAGCCGCTGCTGCAGGACGCTGTGGCTCACATGTCGGAGCGGAGTGTGTACTTCCGCTTCTTCTCACCCCTGAAGCGCCTACCGGAGGCCATGGCCCGCAAGCTGGCCCGGGTCGACTATGAGGATCGCTTCGCCCTGGTCGCGTACTGCCGGGAGCGCGGCGAAGAGAGGATAGTGGGGGTGGCCCGCTACGATCGCGCCCCGGGCACAGATGCCGCCGAGGTGGCTGTAGCCGTCGTTGATGAGGTGCAGCGGCAAGGTTTGGGCTCGCAGCTGTTGAGCCTTTTGGCGCAGGTGGCGCGGGAGCACGGCCTCAGGACCTTCACGCTCATCGTCCTGCCCGAGAATCAGAGCATGCTGGCACTGCTGCGCAAGCTCGGCTGGATCCATCGCGCGATCTTCAGAGGCGGCCTCTACGAGATCTCCTTCGAGATCTGACCCTGTGGCGCACTGAGCGTCCCTGGTCAGCGATGATTCAGTAGATGCCGGCTCGGGAGAGGGAACTGATCAGGATGAACGCTGCCGAACTGGAGGCGTTTCTCGCCTCTGAGAGCACGATGACTATCGCCACCATCGGCCCGCAGGGCCGGCCGCATCTGATGCCCGTCCACTACTACTTGGAGCGGGACGGCCGCCCGGCGACTTGGACCTACGCCAAATCGCAGAAGACCCGGAACCTGGAGCGCGATCCTCGAGCCACCCTCCAGGTGGAGGCGGGCCAAGAGTACGGGGAGCTGCGGGGAGCGATGCTGGAGGCGGACGTCGAGATCGTCCGCGACCTCGATGTCGTGGCTCAGATGGGCTGGCAGGTAGTGACGCACTCTGGCCGCCAGAGTTCCGGCACCGTTGACCTTGGGGGAGACGCCCGGGCCCGCGTTCTGGCCCAGGCGCCAAAGCGGGTGGGCCTCCGCTTCACCATCACACGAGCGCTGACTTGGGACCACCGCAAGCTCAGCCCGAGGGCCGCCCAGACTGGCCAGGCGGCGCCGAGGTGATCTCGGCCAGGTGTTCCCGATTGATCTCGAGGAACCGCTCCATGGTTCCAAAACCTGTGACGTGGCCGCCGCCCGTGCCAACCAGCTCCATAGCCCTCCGCCCGTTGGCCGCGCAAGCGGTGAGGTCGATGCCTGTGGTCACCCCCGAGGACTCGAAGAGGTAGACCAGGTCCTCGGTGGCCACGTTCCCCATCTCGGTGGTGTGAATAGGCATGGCTATACCTCCGCCGATCCCGCCGGCCGAACCGTCGAAGCCCCTGGCCCCTGCCTCGTAGCCGGCGAAGGCGTTGCCGAGCGCGGTGCCCGCCAGCGTGTGCAGGTGCAGGCCGAGTTGGAACTCGGGCCAGCTGTGGAGCACCGCTGACACCCGCTCCCGGACCAGCGCCGGCCAGGCCAGGCCGATGCTGTCGGAGAGATGGATGTCACGGATGCCAAGCTGGTAACCGCGCTCTGCTATGCGGAGCACTGAGTCCAGGGGAACCAGGCCGTCATAAGGGCAGACGAAGGAGATCGCCATGCCCAGCGCCACCTCGGTGCCAGAGCGGGCGGCCAGCTCGACGGACCGCTCGATGTCCTCCAGGTTCTCGTCGATCGACATGTTGGAGTTGAGCCGCTGATAGGTGGGGCTGGCGGCCACCAGGCAGGAGATCTTCGGCACCCCGGCGGCAATGGCCCGCTGCGCACCTCGGAAGTTCGGCACCAGCGCGCGCAGCCTGACACCGCCCAGGTCACGTCCGACCAGCCGCTCTGCGATCGCCTCGGCGTCGGCCAGCTGGGGAATGACACGCGGGTGGACGAACCCGGCGATCTCGATCTCGGGCACGCCTGTCGCGGCGACAGCCTCGATGAAGGCAACTTTCTCATCGGTGCTCGGCTGACGAAGTCCGGGCTCGTAGAGCAAGGTCTGCAAGCCGTCGCGGGGGAACACCTCAGCGATTCGAACCTTGGGTGCCTCTCGGTCTGAAGTTGTCATTGACCAGCCTCCCGGTGGTTGGCGCGAGGCGGATCCGCCTCCGCGTACCGGCTGTCGAGTTCGGTCCAGCCGGCGAGGTCGACGATGGCGTCGCGCGCTGCGAAGGGCGCCAGCCGGTCTCGCACGGCTTTCGATGAGCCGTCGCGGAAGAGCGCCTCAGCCGTGAGCTGCATGGCGCGGATGGCCGCCCGCTGCAGGTCCGAGGGAACTATCACGAGCCGATAGCCCATCTGCTCCAACTCGGCAGCCGGGATCAATGGGGTGCGGCCGCCCGCGAACATGTTGATCAGGAGAGGCTCGCTGAAGGAGCCGGCGATGGTCTCGATCTCCTCCCGGCTGGTGGGTGCCTCGATGAAGATCACATCGGCGCCCGCGTCGGCGTACAGCCGACCGCGCCGGATCGCCTCGGCCAAGCCGGCTTGGCCGCGCGCGTCGGTGCGGGCGATGATCAGCATCTCCCGCCGGGTGTCGACAGCCGCCCGCAGCTTCTGGACCATCTCCTCGGCGCGGATCAACTGCTGGCCCGAGTAGTGGCCGCACTTCTTCGGGGCCACCTGGTCCTCCAGGTGGATGGCCGCGGCGCCCATTCGCTCGAACTCCCGCACAGTCCTGATCACGTTCAGGGCGTTGCCGTAGCCGGTGTCGGCGTCGGCGATGACCGGCAGCTCCGTCGCGTCGACCACCTCCCGGAGGCGCCCGAGGACCTCGCTCATGCTCAGCAGGCCCAAGTCGGGCACGCCTGTGCTGCGGGCGACGGCGCCTCCGCTGCAGTAGATCGCCTCGAACCCGGCAGCCGTCGCGATCCGCGCCGAGAGGCCGTCGTAGACGCCAGGGACCACGAGGATGCGGCCCTCCTCGAGGCGAGCTCGCAGTCGGGCGGCGCCGCTCACAGCTCTTCGGCCAGCGCAGACACTGGCAGCTCGTCGAGGCGCTGGATCAAATCGACCAGCTGCGGCGGCCCACCGAGGGCTGTGAACTTAGCCTCCAGCTCCTGCCAGGAACAAGGACCCTGGTAATCGGGAAGCGCCAGCGAACTGGTGCGCCCATCGTGCCTGCGAATCTCGATCCTCACCCCCTGGTGTTCGGGAAAGGCCTTCGAGAGCTCCGGCGCCTCGTGCACGTCCACCTTTTGTAGCAGCGCTTGGACGTCCTCTCGGTTGACTCGGTCCTCGGCATACTGGGCGGGCGTCATCTCGCCGTCAAGCAGCGCCGAGGCCACCAGGTAGGGCAGCGAATGGTCAGCCTCCTCCTTGGTCCTCACCGTCTTCTTGTCGCCGGCGCCCGGGCCGATGATCTCGTAGCTGACGTCGAAGACCTGCAGATCGATCCGCTCGACCTCCTCGGCTCTCAGGCCGTCTCGCCGGAGCTCCAACACTGCGTCGATGGTGGACTGGGCGTGACCCTCGGCGTTGTACCGCTTGATGATCGTCAGCTGGACAGCCTCCAGGTCCTCCCGGGACCAGTCCAGCTCGAACCGGCCGGCGATCGCTTCCATGAAACCCTTGCTGCCCTCCAAGACCTCCATCGGCCCGGTGACGCCGCGGCGGGCCAGGAAGCCGGCGTGGATGGCGCCGAGGGCGACGTTGGGGTAGGCGAGGGCCTTCCAGTTGGAGAGCGAGCCGGTGCGGGTTACGCGCAGGGCGTTGAAGGCAGTGCCGCAGATGGCTATCGCGTTAGCGGTTTTATCCGCGTCGAGTCCAAGGGCCCGGGCGACCCCGGCCGAGGCGGCGTAAGCGCCCTGAGTTGAATGGTCGAAGCCGTGGGCCCTGACCGGAGCGACCTGGCTCAGACGGAGCTGGACCTGATAGGCGACGGCCAGTCCCGCGAGCATCTCCTTGCCGGAGGCGCCGATGTACTCGGCAGCCGCCAGCACAGGGGCCAGGTTGTCGCTCGGGTGGCAGGCCTCGCCGCGGCCCAAGAAGGTGTCGTTGAAGTCGAGATAGCGGACCGCCGCCCCGTTCTGGAACGCTGCCCGGTCAGGGCTGGTGCGGCCGCCGCCGATCAGCGTCGAGAGCGGACTGCCGCCGAAGTCGAGGGTGTGCTCCCGGATCGCCCGGATCGGGGGCGCCTCGAGCGCGCCGTACGCGCAGCCCAGCGCGTCCAGCACACGCTTCTTCAGTGCTTCCTGCGAGGCGCGTGAAACGTCCTCCCAGCGCGCCCGGCCGGCGAACCGCGCCAGCTCCTGGACCATCGTCATACGATCCCTGCCTCGCGCAGGCTTGTGATCTCCTGGGCGCTGAGGCCCAGCTCGCCGAGAACCTCGTCGGTGTGAGCTCCCAGCGCGGGGCCCGTGCTCCTGATCCGACCCGGCGTGGCGCTGAAGCGCGGTACTACGTTGGCCAACCGCATGGTCCCCAGATCGCTATCTTGCACTTCGGCCAGGTCCTCCCGAGCCTCGAAGTGGGGGTCCTCGAAGATGGTCGGGATGTCATAGATCGGTCCGACAGCTACTTGGGCCGCGTTCATCACGCGGATCACCTCGGGGCGCGCATGCGCGGCCATCCAGGCGGCGATCTCGGCGTCCAGCGCCTCGACGTTCTCGATCCGCAGCTCGTTGCTTGCAAAGCGCTGATCCCTCGCCAAATCAGGCCTGCCCATCGCCTCACAGAGGCGTTCCCAGATCCTCTGAGTGCTCGCCGAGAGCGACACCCACTGGCCGTCCCCGCAGCAGTACGTGTTGCGGGGAGCCACGTGGCTGCTGCGGTTGCCGATCCGGTTCGACGCCACCCCGAGCTGGTCGAAGTCGAGCAGCGCCGGCTCCAGGAGCCGGAAGAGAGGCTCGTAAAGCGAGAGGTCGATGACCTGGCCGCGGCCGTTGTTGTTGCTGCGTCCGAAGAGGGCGACCATGATGGCGTAGGCGCCAGTGATCCCTGCGATCCCGTCACCGAGCGGCAGGTTCGCCAGCGTCGGCGGCCCATCAGCTTCCCCCACCACGTGGGAAAAGCCTGAGAAGCCCTCGGCTAAGGTGCCGAACCCAGGCTGGGCGCTGTAGGGGCCTGTTTGTCCGTACCCGGTGACCCGAAGGATCACCAGCCGCGGATTGAGCGCCAGCAGCTGGTCAGGGCCTATGCCCCAGCGCTCCAGCGTCCCAGGTCGGAAGTTCTCGATCAGCACATCAGCGGTGGCGATCAGCCGGCGGAACACGGCGGCGCCCTGGGGCTGGCGGAGATCCAAGGTGAGGGAGCGCTTGTTGCGCGAAAGCGACTTCCACATGAGCGGAATGCCCTGCCGCCGGCTGCCCCAAGCACGCTGGTGGTCGCCGATTACCGGCTGCTCGACCTTGATCACGTCGGCCCCGAACTCGCCGAGATAGGAAGCCGACCAGGGTGCGGCCATGAGGGTCGCGGCGTCGACCACCCTGACGCCTTCGAGGGGCAGTCGAGCGGTTTCCGGCATGGTTTCTGACCTCGCGATTTGTAGTCCACGCAGTGGACCAGATGGTCGAAGAATGAGTCTCCACGTGGCGCGAAGGGAAGTGGGCTTGTATCCTACGGGATCCGAAAATGGAAGACCAGGACCGCGTGGTGGTACGGTGATCCGATGAGCGAAGGGTCCTCCGGGCAGCTCGCGGGCCTTCGCGTCCTGGAGCTCGGCTCGCTCATCGCAGGTCCCTTCTGCACCCGGCAGCTGGCCGACATGGGCGCACGCGTATTGAAGATCGAGCCTCCGGGCACCGGCGACCCTCTTCGCAACTGGAGCGTTCTCAGCGACGAGGGGTCACTTTGGTCGTTCGTCCAGTCCCGCAACAAGGAGTCGATAGCCATTGACCTGCGCTCGCCCATCGGGCAAGAGCTGGTGCGGCGGCTGACCGAGAGGGTCGACGTCGTGGTTGAGAACTTCCGCGCCGGCCGCCTCGAATCGTGGGGTCTCGGCCCCGACGTCCTCCGGCAGGCAAACCCGCGACTGGTGCTGGTGCGGATCTCCGGCTTCGGCCAGGACGGGCCCTACCGAGACCGCCCCGGCTACGGCAGCACGGGCGAGTCGATGGGCGGCCTGCGCTACGTCACCGGCTTCCCCGACCGACCCCCGCTCAAGATGGGCGTCAGCATTGGTGACGCGATCGCCGCCCTCTATGCGACCATCGGAACGCTTGCCGCGCTGCGCCGGCGCGACGCGACGGGCCGGGGCGAGGTCGTCGACGTCGCGCTCTACGAGGCGGTTTTCAGCCTTCTCGAGGGCACCCTCCCCGAGTACGGCTACAGCGGGGTGGTCCGCGAGCGGATGGGAAACGCGCTGCCCGGCGCGGCCCCCTCCAACAGCTACCCGACGGCCGATGGCAGGTTCATCACAATCGGCGCCAACGGCGAGTCGATCTTCGTCCGCTTCGCCGCCGCCATCGGCATGCCTTACCTCACAAGCGATCCGAGGTTCGACAACAACCAGGCGCGGCGGGCCAACTCGGAAGCACTCGACGCGATCATCACCGGCTGGACGATCCAGCACTCGGTGGAGAAGATCTGGGAGCTGCTGAATCGGGCGGAGGTCCCGGCCTCCCCTGTCTACAGCATCGCCGACATCGTCCAGGACCCTCAGTTCCGCGCCCGCGAGATGATCGTCGAGACGGACGGTCCGAAGTCGGTGGGGCAGATTCTGATGCCCGGCTTCGTCCCACGCTACTTGGAGGCTCCGAGCCGACTGCGCTGGCACGGGCCCCGGGTCGGCGAGCACACGGCGGCCGTGCTCGGCTCAGAGCTCAGCCTGTCCGAGGAGGAGCTCGACCGCCTCAGCGCTTCTGGGGTGATCGGACTGGACCGAGCAGGCGCGCCCGCTCCATGATCCAGCCCGCGGCCGGCGAATCGGTGCGCAGCGTCAGCCGAGCTCTCCAGATCCTGGCTGCGTTCGACGAGGAACACGCGATCTGCAGTCTGACCGAGCTGCTTCTTCGGGCTGATCTGCCCAAGACCACAGCGCTTCGCCTCATTCAGACCCTCGCCCGCAACGGCTTCCTCTTTCGCCGCGGTGACGGCAGGTTCTGTCTGGGACCAGTTCTGATCAGGCTTTCCCGCGCGGTGTCGGTCGCCTGGCGGCTTCCGGTGGCAGCCGATGCGACCATGGAAGCCGTCCGCGCCCGAACCCGCGAGACAGTCAACCTCTACGTCCTGGAGGGGCTGACAAGAGTCTGCGTCGCCCAGAAGCAAGGGCCTCAGCACATCCGGTTCGTGATCCCGATAGGCGTCAGATTGCCGCTCTGGGCGGGCGCGTCCGGCAAGCTTCTTCTCGCCCATCGGGACCGAGACTTCTTCGAGTCTGTGCTGAGCGCGGCGGGCCGCGAGGAGGACTTCAGCGCCGGCCTCGCGGTCGAGCTGAGGCAGATTCGAGCCCAGGGCTATGCGGTCAGCCGCGACGAGCGCGAGCGCGGCGCCTCTTCAGTGGCCGCCCCGATCTCGGACGGGCGGGGTGGCGTGACAGCTGCGCTGGCGGTCTCAGGGCCGACATCTCGCTTCAGCGATGACCGGGTCGCCGAGTTCGCAGCCGTCCTGAAGGAGGCGGTGCAGCAGATGGCTGCCGCTCTGACCGGCTCCGCCGACGGCATCTCTCCAGCTCCGGCCGTCGACGGAGCCGAGCCCTGACTATGAGGACCAAGCGGAGAGCATCACCCCGTTGGACGGTCCTGGCCGTGGCACTCGCTGTCCAAACGGCGATCTCGATAGTGGCGGCGGCGTTGGCTGTGCTGCTCCCCTTCGTCAAGGACGAGTTTCGCCTCACGTACGCGGAGGCGGGGGTAGTGGTCAACTTCTCATTCGTCGGCGGCTTTCTCACCATCGCACTGGCGGGGCTGGTGGTGGACGCGCTGGGCGACCGCTTTGTGCTGGTGCTGGGAGGCCTCCTCGCCGGCGCGGCGGCCATCGCGGCAGCGGTTTCCCCCAACTTCTGGGTGCTGCTGCTGGTGCTGGTGGTGATGGGTGTGGGCGTGGCGACGCCGACACCGGCCGGCAGCGTGGCTGTGCGGCGCGCCTTTCCGCTCAGGGTCCGGGGCATGGTCATGAGCATCCGCCAGACGGGCATCCCCTTCGGGTCCTTCTTCGCCGCGCTGATCCTGCCCAGCATCGCCATCGGCCGCGGCTGGCGGCCCGCGATGGTGGTGGCTGGCCTGATCTCGATAGTTGTAGCGCTCATCGCCCTGGCGGTGTATCGCTCGGCGGGAGCGGTCGAGCGCGTGGAGGGGTCAAAGCGCGGCCTGGTCAGCGTCTTCAATCGAGACAGCGCCATCGCATCCGCCGGCGGAGTCTTCCTGGTGGCGGCGCAGATGAGTCTCCTGACCTACCTCGTCTCCTACCTGGTCCACGACCGCCGACTCAGCCTCACGACAGCAGCCGGCTTCCTGGCCATAGCTCAGCTCGGCGGCGCCGGGGCACGCGTGCTCTGGGGGGTGGTCAGCGACAGGCTGCTGGGCGGCAGCCGCCGGACGGCCCTCCTCCTCGCCGCGGCCACCGGGGCGGTCGGCAGCCTGCTCCTGGCCGCTCTGCCCGCCGGCGCGCCGTTCGCGGTGCTGCTCCCTGCCATCCTGGTCGCGGCTGCCGGAGCGGTCGGCTGGAACGGGGTCCAGATCTCCTACCTCTCCGAGCTCGCTCAGCCGGGCACGGAGGGCCGGAACGTGGGCATCGGGCTGATGATCCAGCAGCCTGGCATCCTCGCCGGGCCCTTCGTCTTCGGCCTCGTGGCCGACCTCACAGGGTCGTTCAGGCTGGCCTGGGTCCTGCTCGCCGCCTTCCTTGCCACAGCCATGGTGATCGTGTCAGCCTCTCGGGAGTCGATCCCGACGGCCGAGGCCGAACTCGCCTAAGGCCAAGGAGATGCCAACCTTCGCCGCAACGCGTCTCGGCCAGTTTGCGGAGGGCGTCCTCACCGCCATGGGTCTCATCGACGATGAAGCGAGGCTCGTGGCCGGCTGCCTGGTCGAGGCGAACCTGCGTGGCGTCGACAGCCACGGGCTGCTCCGCCTACTCCAATATGCGGACGCTGTGGAGCGCAGGGAGGTCAATCCCCGCCCGGTCGTGCGGGTCGAGCGTGTTCAGCCTTCGGCGGCGCTGGTCGACGCCGGCGGTGGCTATGGCTTCCGGCCGGCCCAGATCGCGATGGATCTGGCAGTCGAGCTGGCCACCACCTCGGGCGCCGGACTCGTCGGTGTCCGCAACAGCCACCACTTCGGGATGACGGCGATCTACGCCGAACGCGCGCCGGCCGCCGGGCAGATAGGGATCGTGACCACCAATACCGGGCCGGTGATGGCGCCGGCCGGGGTCACCGCTCCCCTGGTGGGGAACAACCCGCTGGCGATCGCCGTGCCGCGCCGCCCGCCGGCACCGCCGTTGGTCCTCGACATGGCGCTGAGCGGCACTGCCTTCGGCCGCATCAGGCTGGCCGCCGCCGAGGGCCGCCCGATCCCACCTGGCTGGGCCCACGATCGGCAGGGCAGGCCCACGGTGGATTCGACCGAGGCATTGGCGGCAAGCTTGCTGGCGCCGATGGGCGGCCATAAGGGCTACGTCCTCTCGGTGATGCTGGAGATTCTGACAGGCGTCCTCACAGGCTCCCGCTTCGGGCTTGACGCCCATGCCCACAGTCACTTGGAAGGCGGGGTCGGCCACCTCCTGATAGCTGTCAGGCCCGACCTGTTCGTGGCCCGCGAGCGCTTCCTGGAGAGCGTCGAGGAGCTGGTCGCTCAGCTCCGAGCGGCGCCCACCGCTCAGGAGGCCCAGGTCCTCCTCCCCGGCGAGGTCGAACAGAGGACGCGCGAGCAACGGACGGCGGCCGGTGTACCCGTCTCGGACGAGCTGGCAGAGCGGCTGGACGGGCTGGCCGCCAGGCTCGGCTTTGCCGGCAGGCTGTTGGCCCAGCGCAATTAGAAGAAGGCTCCCGGCGGCGCGGCCACCGGAAGCCCTCCCGAGGTATCAGACCTCTGGCTCTAACCGCCGGCTGCCGAGACCTTCGCCACCGCGTCGGCGCCGACGTGGAGGACCGTGGTGGTCGCGGACGCGTCAGCGTTGAACTGGACGATGTCCCAGTCGCCGAAGGTGTTGTTGTACTGGTTGAAGTCCTGGGGACCCGAGGCGCCCTCGAAGTCGATCTTCTTGCCATCCTTCAGCAACTGCACGCAGGACGCGTACGTGTAGCACTTGGTGCCGGGCGGATTGCTGACCTTCTTGATGTGGTCGACCCACACCTTGCCGTCTGTCGTTTTCGCCTCGGTCATGGCGAGGGAGGCGATGATGGTTGCGTCGTAGGTGTTCTGCGACAGCTCGACAGGCTTGTCGGAGTTCCAGACCGCCTGGTAGTCCTGGAGGTAGTGCTTCCAGGCCTCACCGGTGCCAGGGGCGCCGGCCACGCCGTAGAGGTACTTGCTGGCGTCGGCCAGGCCTACCGCCTTTGCATACTCGACTGTGTTGCCAGTATCGTCCGAGACGAGCGGGACGTTCAGATGGCCCAGCTCCTTCATGTTCGCGAACAGCGTGGCGCCGGTCTGAGCGTCGCTCTTCACGAAGACGACGTCAGGAGTGCCGTTGGCGAACGCCTTGGTGATCTCTGAGCGGTAGGAGCTCTGATGGAGCGCGAGCTGCTCGCTGTCCTGGATGGTGCCACCGTTGTTTTTGAAGTAGGTGGTCACGTGGTTCAGCTCGTCAGTCGCGTCCGAGGTGGTCTCGAACAGCGTGACTGCCTTCTTCCAGCCCTTCTGGACTGCGAAGTAGGCCATCGCGGCCGTGATGGTCGTGTCCGAGGGGGTGGTCCGGAACACGTACTTGTACTGCATGTGGTCGACCTGCGAAGTGCCGCCCTGCATGAAGTCAACCAGATGCGCCGGGTCGTAGTTCTTGATCACTCCCTGGATCTCGAGCGAGGAAGGTCCCACCTCGAAGGTGGGATTCTGCGTAGCCAACTTGCGCCAGGCAGGCACGGCGTCGACCGGGTCACCGCCGGTGTCCGCGAGCACCTCCTTGATCTGGCCGCCCATGACTCCGCCGTTCTTGTTGACGTCGTAGACGCCAGCCTTCGCGCCGTGCAGAAACCACTGCCCGACGAAGGCTTCGCGGCCGGACATGGGAAAGAGCTCAGCCATGGTCACCGGCTGGCCGCTGCTGCTGCTGCTTGAGCCCGAGGTGCCGCCGCCGCAGGCAACCACCCCAAAGGTCATGAGGACCGCTGTCAGGACCCTCAATCGATTCCTACCGAACATCTACTTGTTTCTCCTACTTACGGTTTGAAGTGGACGGATTCCCAACTGTGTGGAAAGCAAAACGCGGTTGAGGCGCTCAGGTGGAACTCCCTGACCGAACTGTCGGTTCCGCTGCGAGATTGGCGGGCGACTCCCCGCCCAAAAAGATACTGGGCAGGTCCTCCCGGCCGACCTCGCTCGCGGGACCCTCCAATCGGTTCCGACCGGCCACCAGAACGTAGACCCAATCGGCGTGGTTCACAGCCAGGTCGACGTTCTGTTCGACCACGACCACAGCGGTCCCGAGACCGGCGACGCGGAGGATCTGCTCCCACACGATGCTTGTGTAAGCAGGCGAAAGGCCGGCCGTCGGCTCGTCGACCAGCACCACCTTGGGATTGAGCATCAGCGCGCGCGCCATGCCCAGCATGTTGCGCTGGCCTCCGCTCAGGTTGCCGCCCTTCTTGGCTCTCGCGGTCTTCAAGTCGGGAAAGATGTCGAGTACCTCGGCGACCCGCTCCTGACGGCCTGACTTCAGCGTGTAGCCGCCCATCTCCAGGTTCTCGAAAACGCTGAGATTGGGAAAGACGTTGATGACCTGTGGCACGTAGGCCATCCCGTTGCGGGCGATGCGAAAGGCGGGCCAGCCGCCGATCTCGGTGCCGGCCAGGGTGACCTCGCCCGAGGAGTTCCGAAGCAGCCCGAAGAGGGACTTCAACATCGTTGACTTGCCAGCCCCGTTGGGTCCAACGATTGCGACCACCTTGCCCGGCTCGGCCTGGACGTCGACCTCCTGGATGACAGGCACCTTGCTGTAGCCGGCGGTGAGCCCACTGGCCCGGAGGATTGGCTCGGCGCGCTCGGCGTGCCCCACCACGTGGGCGTCGACTGCGGCGGCCTTCGGATGCGCTGTCAGCGCGCCGCCCAAATAAGCGGTGATGACCTCCTCGTTCTTGCGCAGCTCGGAGAGCTTGCCGGTGGCCAGCGTGCGGCCCTCGGCCATGACGACGACGTGTTCGCAGACGCGCTCGACCACGTTCAGGTTGTGCTCGACCATCACGAAGGTGATGCCCGAGTCGCGCAGCTTCAACAGGTGGCCTTCGAGCAGCTCGATGAGCGCCGGGTTGACGCCGGCGAAGGGCTCGTCCAAAACCATCAGCTTGGGCTCGGCCATGACGCCACGAGCCAGCTCCAGAAGTCGCTTCTGGCCTCCGCTCAGATTGCGCGCGTACTGGTCGCGGGAGTCGTAGAGACCGAAGTCGTCAAGTCGCGCGAGCGCTTTCTCGACCAGAATCTTGTCCTGCCGGTGGCCCAGGGCGGGCCGGAACATCGCGTTGAAGATGTTCTCGCCGGACTGCTGGGGCGGGGGTATCAGCATGTTCTCCAAGACGGTCATGCCGCCCAGCTCGCGAGAGATCTGAAAGGTGCGGATCAAGCCCTGCAGCGCCACGCGGTGGCTCTGCCAGCCGGTGATGTCCGTGCCGTTGAAGCGGACAGTCCCGGACTCTGCCTTGAGCGCTCCGGCCACCACATTGATGAGCGTGGTCTTGCCGGCCCCATTGGGGCCGATGAGCGCGTTGATGCCGCCGGTGTTGATGCTGAAGGTGCTTCCGTTGACGGCTCTCAAGCCGCCGAACGAGTAGACGAGGTTCTGAACCTCGAGGATTGGTCCCGGAGCCGTGCCGTCAGCCAACTTCGAGGGCCGCCTTTCGCTTTTTGAGGTATTCGACGCCTGGGAACTTCGCCTTCCGCTCCGGCAGGATGCCCTCGGGCCGGAACCAGAGGACGGCGATCAGCAGACCGCCGACTATCATGTTGCGGAGCGCCGGGATCAGCTCGGCGTGGCCAGGGATCTGGGGCAGGTAGCGCGTGGCCTCCTGAAAGAGGACGGGGACCAAGAAGGCGCCCAGGAGCGCTCCCCAGTTGTTCCCCCTGCCGCCGAGCAGCAGCGCGGCGTAGAGGAGGAAGGTCTCACCCGCCACCCAGCCGCCGGGGTTCAAGGCGCTGATGAAGCCCACCAAGAGGCCGCCCGCGATGCCGGCGTACACGCAGCCGACCACCATCGCGATCATCCTGAAGCGGTAGCTGTCCTTGCCGAAGGCCGAGGCCACGTCCGCGTCCTCCCGGATGGCGCGGAGCGTGCGGCCGAGCGGCGAGTTGTAGATCCGGAAGGCCAGGAGCCCCAGAACCAGCGTCACGAGCCCGGTCAATGCGATGTAGAAGAAGGTGTAAGTGTTGGGGTCAAGGTTCAGCGAGTCGTTGAACGGATAGGGAATGCCAGCGATGCCATCGGCGCCGTTGAAAAGGCCTGTGTTGACGTTGACGAAGTCGTAGACGATGGCACCCACCGAGACCGTGACGATGGCAAGGTAGTCCGAACGCAGCCGGCGAAGGGCGACCAGACCGACCAGCAGGCCCAGGACGCCCGCCGCCGTCGCGCCGACCAGCAGCGCGATGGGAAAGGGCAGATTCAGACCCAGGATGTAGCGCATGTTGGAGAGCGCGTCAGGCCTGCCCAACATGGAGACGCCGGTGAAGTAGCCGCCGATGGCAAAGAAGGTGATGTAGGTGAAGTTCAGGATCCCGGCGGTTCCGAACTGCAGGTTCAGACCCCAGGTGGAGATGGCGAAGATGAAGAAGAAGACCACAAGGGTTGTCAGGTAGTAGACGATCGGGGACATCTAGGCCGCCTTCCCAGCCATCCGGATGATGCCCTGGGGCCTGAGCAGCAGGGTGAGAATCAGCAGGGCGAAGGCAACGTCGTTCTTGTAGGCGGAGTTGATGAGTACTGCCGACATCTCGGTTGCCAGCCCGATCACCAGCGCACCGAGCATGGCGCCGTAGGGCGAGCCGACGCCGCCCAGGATCACTGCGGCGAAGATCACGAACAGGAACTCGCCGCCGAAGTTGGGCTGGAAGCTGGTGATGTTGATCGCCAGGACGATGCCGGCCAGGCCTGCCAGGCAGCCGCTCAGCAGCCAGGTGAAGCTGGTGATGCGGTCGGTGTCGATGCCGCTGATCTGCGCCAGATCCACGCTGTCTGACATCGCGCGCATCGCCTTTCCGATCTCCGTCCGGGTCAGCAGGATGTGCAGCGCCCCCATCGCGACGGCTGCGATGCCGATGATCGTCAGCTGGCTGGTGGTGAAGAGGAAGGGACCGAACGCATGGGGCACCTCGCGTGGAAGATCGAGACTCTGGAAGTCGGGGCCCCAGATCGCGAGCGTCAAGTTGCTCAGGAAGAGCGAGAGTCCGAATGTCACCACCAGCAGGAAGAGGAGCGGCACGCCCTTCTTGGTGAACGGCCTCAGCAGGAACCGGTTCAGCAGCAGCGCTAAGACGCCCATGATCAGAGTCGCCACGACCAGGGCCAGGTAGACGTTGAGGTGCAAGCCGTGGCTCAGCGTCCAGGCCAGATAGGCGCCGATGGTGAGAAACTCGCCATAGGCGAAGTTGATGTAGTTGGTCACCCCGAACTGAAGCGACAGCCCGACGGCTGCCAGCGCCAGGACCGAGGCCGTGATCAGTCCAAATCCGACCGACTGGGCCAGGACACTCATAGGGCCGCCTCCTCCACCAATGAGCTGTCTCGCGTCTCGATCAAACGCCTTGCTCGCTCCGCGATAGGGTAATCGATAAATCGGCCGTCGAGTTGGATTGACGCTGAGCCGCTTGCAACCGCACGGTCGAATGCCTCCAGCACCCGCCGGGCGTCATCGACCTCGGCGCCACTCGGCGTGAACACCTGGTTGGCGATCTCGACCTGGTCCGGGTGCAGGCAGAGCTTCCCTTCGAAGCCGAGCCGGCGAGCCTGGCGGCATTCCGCCTCGAAGCCTGCCCCATCTGGCAGCGTCGGGTACACGGTGTCCAAGGGCGGGGCGAGCCTTGCCGCGCGCGAGCCGATCACAGTCTGGATCCGGCCCCACAGCACTCCCTCGTTAGCGGGCGACCACTCCATGTTCGTGTCGAGCGTGAAGTCACCGGCGCCGAACGTCAGCCTTCTCACCCGCGGCGAGGCGGTGCCGATCTCCTGCAGCCGGGTGAGCCCGGCGGCCGTCTCGATGATGGGGAGCAGCTCGACCGAATTGGCCGTCAACCCCTGTTCAGCTTCCAGCTGCGCCATCAGCCAGTCGGCGGTCGCCACCTGCTCGCGGGATTCGACCTTGGGCAGCACTATCCCGCTCAGCCCATCGCGGATCGCCGCCATCAGGTCGGGGAAGGCGAAGGGAGTGGTGAGCGCGTTGACGCGGACGAAGACCTGAGGCGTCTTCTGCCGCCGGCCGAAGAGGAGGCCCGGCAGCAGCGCGCGGGCCGCCGGCTTCAGGTCGATGGCGACAGCGTCCTCCAGGTCAAGGATCACCGCGTCCGCCGACCCGGAGAGCGCCTTCTCTACGTGACGGGCGTGGTTGGCAGGCGTGAAGAGCATGGTCCGGACCAGGCGGCGGAGTCCCATGGTCATGCCCGCGCCTCCGCAGGCAGATCGGAGGCGTCGGCGGCGTCGATCCCCAATTCGGCGAACACCTCGGAGCTGTGCTGGCCGAGCGAGGGCCCTGTGTGGCGGATCCGGCCCGGGGTCGCGCTCAGGCGGGGAGTGACAGCCACCAAGCGCATGGGGCCCAGATCAGGGTCGTGGACTGTGCTGAAGCTGCCCCTGGCCTGGAAGTGCGGATCGGCGTAGACGCCGGGAAGATCGTAGATCGGCCCCACCGCGACCTGAGCTTCGTCCATCCGGCGGAGCACCTCCTCGCGGGGGAAGCGCGCCATCCACTCACCGATGATCTGGTCCAGAGCCTCCACGTTGACGACCCGGGCCTGGTTGTCGACAAAGCGAGGATCAGCTATCAGCTCGGGCCGGCCGATCACCCGCGCCAGCCGCTCGTAGATTGATTGAGCGCTCGCCGAGAGCACCACCCACTGACCGTCGGCACACTCGTACGCGGTGCGCGGTGCGACCTGGGCCAGAGTGTTGCCGGTACGGCGCAGGTTGGAGCCGAGCTGGTCCCATTCGAGCAGGGTTGGCTCCATCAAGGGGAGCAGTGATTCGGTGAGGGAGATGTCGATGACCTGGCCGCCGCCTCCGTTCACGTCACGGTGGTAGAGCGCCAGCATCACTGCGAAGGCCCCCGTGAGGCCTGCCACGCCGTCCGCCAGGGGCATGCTCGGCAGCGTCGGCGGCCGGTCGGCGGCGCCAGTCATGTGCGAGAAGCCTGACATGCCCTCCGCCAGGCTGCCGAAGCCGGGCCTCTGGCTGTAGGGCCCATCCTGGCCAAAGCCGGTCACTCGAGCGATGACCAACCCGGGATTCAGAGCCAGCAGGACGTCCGGGCCCAGCCCCCAACGCTCCAGGGTTCCCGGCCGGAAGTTTTCGACCAGGACGTCAGCGCCCAAAAGGAGCCGCTTCAGCGCCCGCACCCCACCTGAGCGGCGAAGGTCGAGGGCGACCGACCGTTTGTTGCGGGCGATGGACTTCCAGAAGATGGGCTCTCCGTTCTTGCGCGAGCCCCAGCGGCGCTGGTGGTCACCGATCCCGGGCTGCTCGACCTTGATCACGTCCGCTCCGAAGTCGCCCAATCGCTGGGCGATCCAGGGTCCGGCAGCGAGCGTGGCAATGTCGATGACGCGGCGGCCGGCGAGTACCTGGGCGCTCATCCGGCTGCAGCCCTCGACCGGTTGGCCTCTGCCTCGAGTGCTGCCAGAGTCTCGAGGCAGACCTCGGCCTCGGCCATGACGTGTTCGTGCATCTTGGCGCCGGCGGCCTCGGCGGCTCGCTGGCGCATCAGGGCAACGACCTCGCGGTGCTGGGCGCAGGCAAAGCGCACCCGCTCAGGCCGGCGGGCGGTGGTCACCGCCCAGTAACGATCTACGTGGTTCCTCGCCTGACGCAGAACTGCCTGGCAGCGCTGGTTGTGGAGGAGGCTGGCAAGCGCCTCATGGAAGTCGCGGCCGAGCGCCAAGAACCTATCAGGATGCTCGCGGAGAAGGTCCATCTGGTCGATCATTCGCTCCAGGTTGTCGAGCTGCTCAACTGTGATGGTGTGGGTGACCTCCTCGACGACGGCTTTCTCGAGGACGGCGCGCAGCCAGAAGAGATCGCGGACGTCTTCAGGCTGGATGTCGGTGACCACCAAGCCGCCGCCGGGCAGGCGCTCGGCGAACCCCTCCGCCTCGAGCTGCTTCAACGCCTCCCGCAGCGGGGTTCGGCTGACCGAGAGACCGACCGCCAGATCGGCCTCGATGAGGCGGGCCTGGGGCGGGAGCTCACCGCTGGTGATCTGATTGCGGAGCACTTCGGCCGCCGACTGCGCCGCTGACCACCGCTTGATCTTCACCCCCTCAGCACCGGATCACACGAATCTGGCAAGATTCGGGATACCTGTATACATTAGGCGAGTGTAGTCATGGGCAGGGGGCGTGTCAAGCGGCAAATCCGGATTGAGAGGTAACGCGGCCAGTGAGCGACCAACTGCAGGACCGGTTCAAGGACATCAACACTTGCGACGTCTCGGATGCTCTCGACTCAATGGACCTTCAGGGGCAGGTTCATGGGCTGGCCCCGCTCTGGCCAGGCGCGCTGCCAGTGGTCGGCCCGGCCCTGACCATGAAGCTCCACCCGCAGGCGAAGTACTCCACTGTCATCGGCACGCTGGAAGGCATAGCCGTCGGTAAGCCGGGCGATGTGATCGTGTTCGACAACGACGGTCGCACCGACATCAACACCTTCGGCAGCATCGCTGCCTATTGCGCCATGAAGCAGGGCATCGTCGGCTGCATCACTGACGGCGCGTCCCGCGACGTCGACGGCATGCAGGAGGACAACTTTCCGATCTACGGCCGGGGGACCGTAACCACCTCGGTCAGGGACCGGACAGGCTTCGTGGGCTACCAGATCCCGGTCAGGATCGGCGGCGTCGACGTCAATCCCGGCGACATCGTCATGGCGGACCTGAACGGCGTTGTGGTCATCCCGGAGAACCGTCTGGAGGAGGCGCTGAGGATGGCGCGGTTCTTCCGCGAGATGGAGCGCCGGGTCAAAGCAGCTGTCGAGGCCGGCGGCTCACCAGTCGAAGTGCACGAGAACCTGAAGTACGATCGCCTCTTCTCCGACATCCGCGCCGAGGAGATGCCCGAAGCCGAGCCGGCCTCCTAGAGCTCAATCGATGGCCAAGATCCTGCTGATCCACCCCATGTACCACCCGGACGGGGAGGCGCTGCTGCGGGCTGGAGCCCAGGTGGAGGTCGTGGGCGAAGATACCGTAGCCGCCCTTCTCCCCCAGCTGGCGGATGCTGAGGCGATCATCGTCAGGACCCCCTCCCGGGTGGGGGCGGACACTATCGCTGCCGCACCTCGGCTGCGCGTGATCAGCACGTCTGGCTACGGCACCGACAACATCGACATCCCGGCGGCCACCGAGGCGGGGGTGGTGGTGGTCAACAACCCAGGATCGGCCGAGAACTCGGTGGCCGAGCACGCGGTGGCGCTCGTTCTGGCCCTGGCCAAGAAGCTGACCTGGAGTGACGCGGCGGTGCGCAGTGGCCAGCCCTGGGACTTCCGCGGTGGCTTCGAGGCCATCGAGTTGAAGGGCCGCACCCTGGGCGTGGTCGGGTTCGGCCGGATCGGCCGCGAAGTCGCCCGAAAGCTGCATGATGGCTTTGGGATGGAGGTGGTCGTCTACGACACCCTTCTGGCTGAGACCACTTTGGCGCCCTGGGCCCGGCAGGCGCGGTCAGTCGAGGAGTTGCTGCCCCAGGCGGACGTAGTCACCATCCACTGCGCGCTCACCCCGCAGACCAGGCATCTCTTCGACCAGCGGAGACTCGCCCTGATGCGCCGGGGAGCGCTGCTCATCAACACAGCGCGGGGACCGGTGGTGGACGAGACCGCTCTGGCGGCGGCGCTTCGATCAGGTACCCTCGGCGGCGCCGGGATCGACGTCTACGAGTCGGAGCCGCCGGCCGCCGACAATCCGCTGTTCGAGCTCGAGAACGTAATCCTCACCGCCCACACAGCCGGCCTGACAGTTGAGTCGGCGCGTCAGCTGGCACTCTCCGCGGCCGCGCAGGTGCTCGCCACGCTCGACGGCGTTCGCCCGGCCAACCTTGTCAACCCTGAGGTCTGGGAGCGGCGGCGGGGCGCGGCCGGCGCCCTGGTCGGCCGGTGAACTTACCGTCGGCGGTCACAGTCCGCGAGGTTGGAACCCGGGATGGCTTCCAGATGGAGCGCGGCTTCATCGCCACCGAGGACAAGGTCCAGATTGTCGACGAGCTGACAGCGGCAGGCATTCGCCGGATCGAAGTCACCTCCTTCGTCAGCCCCAGGGCTGTGCCCCAGCTGGCGGACGCCGAGGAGGTGTTCGCCCGAGCGGCGCGCCGCCCGGGCGTCAGCTATGAGGTGCTGGTCGCCAACTCTCAGGGCGCGCGCCGGGCAGTGGCGGCCGGCGCTGAGAGACTCCTGGTTGTGATCGCTGCCAGCGACGTCTTCAACCGGGCCAACGTCAACATGACAATGCGCCAGTCGCTCGAGCAGGCCCAGGAGATCTCGCAGGTCGCCAGAGGCGCCGGGGTGCCGATGATCGGCGCGCTCGCCGCCGCCACCGCCTGTCCCTACACAGGAGAGGTGCCGCAAACACGGGTCCTCTGGCTGGCCGACCAGTTTGTCGAGCTGGGCGTGAGCGAGCTCTACGTGGCCGACTCGATAGGGATGGGCTATCCCAAGCAGGTGCGGCGCCTGACGGCAGCTGTCCGGGAGCGCTTCCCCAGCCTGCCCCTGATCGTCCATCTGCACAACACCCGGGGCATGGCGCTTGCCAACGTGATGGCCGCTCTTGAGGTTGGCGCGACCACGTTTGACGCGTCGATCGGGGGGCTCGGCGGCTGTCCTTTCGCGCCCGGCGCGAGTGGCAACCTCTGCACCGAGGACCTCGTGCACATGCTCCACGGCCTGGACATCGACACAGGCATCGATCTGGACGCACTGCTGGCTACATCCGCCCGGGTTGAAAGAGTGGTTGGCCACCGGTTGGAGGGCGCGGTGGTCCACGCCGGCAAGAGCTTCCAAGCTTTCCCCATACCGCCTCAGCTGCTCGCCCCCGACGGCGTCAGGACTGTGCAGGACGTCGAGGGCCTCGCCTTCCAGGGCAGGCCTCCCAATGCCTGAGGGGTCACCCGGCGCCCTCGGTCTGGACCTCCCGGTGCCCGAGCACATCCGTCCACAGGTCGTCCGACTGCGGGAGTTCGTGGAGAGGGAGATCCGGCCGATCGAGGAACGCCACGCCTCGAGGCTGGTGGACGAGCGGGACCAGCTCGACGCCAGCGGCAAGCTGATCCCCGAGATCCAGGCGGCCAAGGAGGAGATCCGGCGGGCGGCGGGAGCCGCCGGCTACCACGCTCTCCAGGTTCCGGCGGAGTTGGGCGGAGGCGGCATGCGCCCGAGCGACCTGATGTACCTGCAGGAGGAGGTCTACCGCGATGGGCTGCGGCTGACGAAGGAGGTCCTCCCCTGGACCGAGGGACCCTCGCCGCTCCTGTACCACCTGCCGCCGGGGCTCCGCGAGCGTTACCTGGGCCGGCTGATGCGGGGCGAGGTCTCAGCCTGCTTCGCCGCCACCGAACCCAATGTTGGCTCCGACCTCACAGCGCTCGAGACCACCGCAAAGCGCGATGGTGATGGGTGGGTCCTGACCGGCGATAAGGCCTTCATCACTGGAGCGCCTTTCGCTCAGTTCGCCCTGGTGGTGGCCCAGACCAGTCTCGGCTCGGGTCGGGAGGGTCTGGCAGTTTTTCTCGTCGACGCCGAGACGCAGGGATACCGCATTGGCCGGATGGCAACCACCATGATCGAGGACGGCAACACAGCTGAGCTTCACCTGGACCACTGCCGGGTGCCCGACTCGCACCGGATCGGCGAGGTGGGTCAGGGTTTGGCGCTGGCGATGCTGTGGATCAACTGGGCCCGGATGCGCCGGGGTGGGATGTGCTCGGGCCTGGGCCAA
The DNA here is from genome assembly GCA_003244185.1 of Candidatus Dormiibacter spiritus. Classification (GTDB taxonomy): domain Bacteria; phylum Chloroflexota; class Dormibacteria; order Dormibacterales; family Dormibacteraceae; genus Dormiibacter; species Dormiibacter spiritus. The sequence continues at coordinate 82,301 of QHBT01000043.1, forward strand.
TTCTGCCTGGAGGCGTCCTTGCGCTACTCATCACGGCGAAGGGCCTTCGGTGGGCCGCTGCGCGACCTCCCGGCGGTGGGCGCGATGCTCAGCCAGATGTACGTCGACCTCTACAGGATGCGGTCGACGTCCATTCACTGCTTGGAGCAGATCGAGGGGCTCGAGTACTCCTCGCTGGCACTGCCGCCGGCAGCCATCCGAGCCACCAGCGTGATGAAGCTTGCCAATGACGAGGCGCTCTTCAAGATTGCCGACACGGCGATCCAGGTTCATGGCGCGCGCGGCCTCACCAAGTCGGCGCACCTGGAGAAGATCTTCCGGGTCGCCCGCAACTTGCGGATTCCGGCTGGGACCACTGAGATCCAGGGCTTGACGATCGCCAGGACACTCAGAGCGCTGGAGATTTGAGTCAATCGAGGAAAGGCCGGCTGAGCGGGGCCGGCATGTCCGCACGGTCAGCGGCCGCCGGCCGCCTGCTCTGAGCCGGCGCGTGGCTCCGGCGGCGGCCAGGGTGGACACCGGTATGGTCCACGGTCGCTTTCAGCCGTTTCACTCAGGCCACCTCGAGTACGTTCTGCAGGCGGCCGCCCGCTGCAGTGAGCTTGTGGTCGGGATCACCAACCACGAGCCTGGCGAAGTGCCGCCCGAGTCGACGAGCCCTCACCGCCACCTGCCGGAGGCCAACCCCTTCAGCTACTGGGAGCGGTTGCTGATGGTGCGGGCCGCATTGGGCGCCGCCGGAATGGACCTGGCCCGGGTGGCGATAGTCCCCTTCCCAATCCACTCCCCGTCGGTCTGGCGGCACTACGTCCCACCGGGTGTCACCCACTTCATTCGTGTCTTCTCGGCCTGGGAGGAGGCGAAGGCGGAGCGGCTGCGGGCCGCCGGCTACTTGGTGGTCCAGCTGCCGGTCGGGGCCAAAGAGGTCTCGGGGACGGAGGTCCGGCGCCGCCTCGCCGCGGGGGAGGATTGGCGCGGTTTGGTGCCGGCGGCCGTCGCCGAGCTCATCCAGCCCGGGCGACCAAGCGTGAATTGGCTAGGCCGGTAGCAACGGCTCCGGGTGGTCGGGAAAGCCGAGGGTGTCCTCGGCGGTCGCTCGGGCGCCCAAGAATCGGGCCCGGTTGGCGTGGCCGAGCAGGAGCGGCAGGAGGTCCGCCGCGCGGATGGTGCCAATGCTGCCGGAGGCGCAGCCGGCTTCACTGAAGTCTGTCACTGCGTCGGGGCGGACAGCGCCCCCGACCACCAGCAGCGGAGTCGGATCTCCGGTGTGGATGACGCCGCCCGAAGAGGGAGTGGCGTGGTCTCCTGTCACAGCCACGACGGCGCCGCTGAAGGGCGGTTCCAAAAGCGCAGCCAGTGCCGGGTCGAGCGCCTCCAGCACCCTGCGTTTGGCGTCCGGCCGCCGGCTGTGGGCGGCCTCGTCGACGACCTTAATGTGGACGTGGACGAAGGTGGCGCCAGCTTGGAGGAGGGCGGCCGCCGCGGCCAGCCGCGCCGCCAGGTCGCGGCCCGGGTCGGGGTCGGTTGCAATGTCGATGGATTCCATCGTCAGCAGGCGCGCGAAGCCGCGGTAGAGGGCGCTCGAAGTAACCATGGCACCGCTCACGCCGACGCGGTCTTGGAAGCTGGGCAGCGGCCGGCGCGCGCCTGCCCACTTGGTGGTAAGCGTGTCGAGGGCCGGCAGGCCGTTTCGGATGCGCCCAGCATTTGTCTCATGGCCGACCAGGACCAGGCGGGCGGCCCTCAGGTACTCCGCAAGCCGGGCCGCGGCGGCTGCGGCCGGCGGCCCCGCCCCGGCCAGGGCGCGCGGCAGAAGCCAGGGCTGGCGGTCTTCGAAGAAGGGATCGGAATCCGAGACTGCGGCCGCTTCGGCGCCCGCGCCCGGCAGGCGCAGGATTCCCTCTCCGAGCCGCACCCATTCAAGCTCGAAGATTTGATCTCCGGACGCCTGCGGCAGCGCCGCCAGCAACCTCCGCGCGTCGGCCTCATCGTCCGGTTCGGCTCGACCAGTGATCCAGACGACGCCGTCCCTCGTCTGGGAGGTGCGGAGCGCGGCGTAGAGCCGCGGGTCGGAATCGTCCACTGGGAGGCCGTGACCCAGCGCCTCCAGGACCGCTCTGCCACAGAACGGGATCCCTTCGTAGCCGAAGATCGCCCAGTGGGCCACCTCGCTCGCCGCCGCGCGGCCGGGTCCGAAGGGGACGTGGAGCCCGCAGGCGCCGCTCCTGGCGAGCTGATCGAGGACCGGTAGGCGGGCCGCCTCCAGCGGGGTCAGCCCGCCGAGATCGGACTGCGGCCGGTCGCCCAGCCCGTCGAGGAGGACCAGAACCACCGCTCGCCGATCGTCCCCGAGTCGCGGCTGCGCCTCCCGGTGAGCTGGCGGGAGCAGCTCCCTCAAGCCTCCACGAAAGCGGCCAGCTCCCGGTTGAAAGCGGCAGGCGTCTCCATCGGCGGCAGGTGACCGGCGCCTGGCACGACAATCGGCGGACGTCCCGCGGCTCCCGGGATCGTCGCCGCCAGCCACTCGGCCACCGCTCGAAAGCCGGGGAGATCATGCTCGCCAGTAAGAACCTGAGTCGGAACGGTGATTCCAGGCGCCAGCTCGCGAGGGTGGGGCGCAGGGCGCTTCGCTATGCGCTCGGTCCAGATCCGAAGGTCGTTCTCGCCAACCATTGTCTGCAGCGCCGCCCAGGTGGCAGGCTGCCGGCGGGCGCCTTGAAACAGCGGGTCGTGGAGCCACGCCTCGAGTGCCGCCGGGCGGCCTGACTCACGGGCGACCCGGAACGGGGGTGCCCAGCCGCCGAGCTCGGGCCCGGGGATCCAGGCGTCCACGAGCATGAGCGCCGCGCAGCGATCGGGATGTTGAGCGGCGAAGGACAGCGCCTCATAGCCACCCAGCGAGAGCCCGACCAGCACGCAGCGTCCCACCGCCGTCTCGTCCAGCACTTCCAGGAGGTCGGCGTCGCTGTCGTAGCCGGACTCCAGCCGCGCCGAGCGTCCGTGGCCGCGAAGGTCCACGGTGATGCAGCGCCACGCCTCCCCGAACTCGGCCACCTGGGCGTTCCACATCCGTAGGTCCATGGTCACCCCGTGAAGGAAGACCACCGCCGGCCCTTCTCCCTTCGAGATGTGGTGGTGGATGCCAGACCGCGTCAGCGCCACCTGCGCAGGTTATGCGGCGACGACGTGCGGGCTCATGTTCGCGGCTCGCTTCCCGGACGCTCCTGCAGGAGCCACGTGTTGCCGTCGGGGTCGCTGAAGTCGGCGAACGAGTTGTAGTCGCGATGTTCCGGATCGGCGCCGGGGACCCAGGTACCGGACTCCATGTGCCTGATCTCACTGACCTCAACCCCGCCTCGGACGAGCTCGGCCCGCGCCGCCTCGATGTCGGAGACGACCAGGTGGGTGCCCCGGACCGACCCCGGTGCCGCATCAGTGATGCCCTTCCCGAGGGTCAGCGAGCAGGCCGAGCCGGGCGGCGTCAGCTGCACGACCCGGAAGTCGTCACCCGCCCGGTGGTCGACGTCCAGATGGAAACCAGCCTTCTCACTGTAGAAGGCCTTGGCCCGGTCGACGTCCGAGACCGGCATCAGTACGTTTTCGAGCTTGAAGTCCATGCGGCGGCTCCTTTGGAACAGTCGTCCACCTCATCTGAGCAGCCGTTTTTGCACCCAGAGAGCCACTGGCGAGACGGTTGGCGGTGTGGCGCCGCGAAAAGCTTGCCTTTCAGCTCATCGTTCTGAAGGCGAGCCGCCGCCTGGGGCAGCCTGGCTGCTGTACATCAGCGATCCCGGCGTCGTCAGCAGCTCACCCGTTTCGAGCAGTGTCTTCAGACCTGACAGAATCATCGGCCAACCGCCGTACAGCTCAGCGTTGGCGCCCTCGCGAAGGTTGTCGTGGGTGACTGTCAGGCGGCACGAGTCGCCGACCGGTTCGATCTCCCAGGTAACCCTGGAGGTGCCCTCGCTCTTCACATCTTCGCTCCAGAGGGCGGTCATGCTCTGGACGAGCCGGCGCGGCGGATCGACCTCGAGGTTCTGTCCCTCGCCCAGGCGCTGGTCGGTGGCCGGGTGGCTCTGCTCGTACCGGGAGCCGGGGCTGAAGTCGGAGTTGATCCTGACTCCGAAGTTGTACTTGCTCCTCATCTCAGCGTCGGTGATCGCCTGCCAAAGCCGGTCGGGGGTCGTCTTGATATAGATCTCGAATACCTTTTCCATGGCTAAATCTTATGTGACGATATGGTCACATGTCAAGCAGCCCCCGAACTAGACGACAGCCGGCATCCAGGCTGGGCGGCCCTTCTCGTACTCCTCGATCCTGTCAAGCTTGCGCAGGGTGAGGCCTATCTCGTCCCAGCCGTTCAGCAGCCGCTCCTTGAGGAAGGGTTCCACTTCGAAGCGCAGCTGAATGTCGCCGGCACTGATGGTCTGCGCCTCGAGGTCGACGACAGCCTCGGTCTCGGGGGAAGCTGTGGCCAGATTTAGGAGCTGCCTGACCTGGTTCTCGGGCAGCGTGAGGTTGAGCAGACCAACGTTGCCGCAGTTGTTCCTGAAGATGTCGGCGAAGGAGGGCGCGATGATCACGTCGAAGCCCGCCTCCTGGAGGGTCCAGGGCGCGTGCTCGCGCGATGAGCCGCAGCCGAAGTTGGGGCCTGTGACGAGGATCCGGGCACCACGGTGCTCAGGTCGGTCGAGAACGAAGTCGCCAGACTTGCGCCACTCGTAGAACAGGTACTGGCCGTAGCCGGTTCGCTCGATGCTCTTCAAGAACTGCTTGGCGATGATCTGGTCGGTGTCGACGTCAGCCCGGTCCAGCGGCGCGATCCGGCCGCTGACCCGTTTGAACGCCTTCATCCGACAGCATCCCTGACGTCCGCCAGGTGCCCAGCGATGGCGGCCGCCGCCGCCATCGGTGGGCTGAGCAGGTGGGTGCGCCCGCCGGCTCCCTGCCGGCCCTCGAAGTTGCGGTTGCTGGTTGAGGCGCAGCGCTCGCCGGGGGCCAGAATGTCGGGGTTCATGCCCAGGCAGAGGGAGCAGCCGGCTTCGCGCCATTCGAAGCCGGCGTCCTTGAAGACGCGGTCCAAGCCCTCTGTCTCGGCCCTCAGCTTGACAGCTGTGGAGCCAGGCACGACCATGGCGCGAACTCGGGGGTGGACGTGGCGGCCGCGGATCACCTCGGCGGCAACGCGCAGGTCCTCCAACCGCGAGTTTGTGCAGGAGCCGATGAAGACCCTGTCGATGGCAATGTCCTGGAGCTGCATCCCAGCCTTGAGATCCATGTAGCGAAGCGCCCGCTCAGCTGTCTCGTCGCGGGGCTCGGGCACGCGGCCCGTGATCGGCGCTGCCTGCGCAGGGTTCACGCCCCAGGTGACGTACGGCTCAAGTCGGGACGCATCGACCTGGATCTGGCGGGCGAAGGCTGCGTCTTCATCGCTGGCGAGCGTCCGCCAGTAGTCCAAGGCCTGCTCCCAGAGTGTGCCTTTGGGTGCGTACTGGCGCGGCTGCAGGTAGGCGAAGGTGGTGTCGTCCGGTGCGATCATGCCCACCCGCGCGCCCCACTCGATGGTCATGTTGCAGATCGTCATCCGGCTCTCCATCGAGAGCTTCCTGACCGCCTCGCCGCGATATTCGACCAGGTTGCCCTGGCCGCCGGCCACGCCCTCCTGGGCTATCAGACCCAGCACCATGTCCTTCGCGGTGACGCCGGGAGGCAGCTCGCCCTCGATGTCAACCGCTATGTCGGGGAAGCGGCGCTGGGGCAGGCACTGAGTCGCCAGCACATGCTCGACCTCGGAGGTGCCGATGCCAAAGGCCAGAGCGCCGAAGGCGCCGTGCGTAGCAGTGTGGGAGTCACCGCAGACAATGGTCAGCCCGGGCTGGGTGAGCCCGAGCTCGGGGCCCATGACGTGGACTATGCCCTGGTGCCGGCTGCCCAGTTTGTGGAGCCGGATGTTCGCGCGCGCGCAATTGCGCTCAAGCGCCTCCAACTGGAGGCGCGAGAGGTCGTCGATCGGCTCAGGTCCGGTCGGGGTGTTGTGGTCGGTGGTGGCGATGGTCAGGTCAGGGCGGTGGACGGGTCGGCCCGCGAGTTGGAGACCGGCGAACGGCTGCGGCGAGGTGACCTCATGGACCAGATGCATGTCGACGAAGAGAAGGTCTGGCTCTCCGGGGGAGCTGGCCACCACGTGGCTGTCCCAGATCTTCTGGGCCAGGGTCTTCGGCATCGAACGCACGATACGAGTGGACAGGTCTCAGCCGGTGTGGCTGACGTACGGCAAAACTGCCGGTGGTTTGGCGCCTGTCGACAGCCGGAGAGCTACGCTGGCGGCGTGGGGCAACCTCGGTTTCTGCCAGAAGTCGCTGAGGCCGAGGCGGTGGGTGAGGTCTCCCGCCTTTATGAGGAGATCCGCAGGACGCTGGGGATTCCATTCGTCGGCCTGATCTATCGGAACCTGGCCGTCGAGCCCGGCCGGCTGGCTTCAGCCTGGCGGCGGCTCGGTCCCTTCTTTACGCATCCGGCGACGTCGCGCGCGGCAGCCGACCTTCATTGGGAGGGCGCTCACACTCCACCTATGCCGCCGGCGGGCGAGCTCACCCGCCTCGGGCTCAACGAGCGCTTCTTCGACCGCGCCGGGGCGACGCTGGAGGCCTATGACCGGGCCAACCGGCTGAACCTGCTCGGCCTCACTGCGCTTCTGTACCCGCTGAGCGGAGACCTCGCCCCTGACGCCACCCCAGGAACCGCAGCTGCCGTGGTTACAGGGCCGCGCGACGAGCTGCTGCCGCTGCTGGAGCTGGAGGCCCTGCCGGCGGCTGACCGGGCGATGTTGCTGAAGATGAGCCAGGCGCTACTCCCTGCTGAGGAACCGGTCCTCGTCCCCTCGCTGCTGCGTCATTTCGCGCTGCCTGGCCTGCTCGACAGCCTCTGGCCGGCCCTGCGTCCTGCCGTCGCCGGCGGCTTCGTTGCCGGCGCCGCCGAGGACCTGCGCCACCAGGCCGCAGCCGCGTCCATCGCTCCGCGCCGTTCAATGACTCCTATCGACGACCCGGTTACCAGGCGGACCGCCGAGCGGTTCTTGACAGCCACTTCGACCATGGTCGTCACCGGCCACCTCCTGGACACGATCCTGAAAACCTGCCGCCGCGGTGCCGCTTAGTCTCAAGGGCATGCGCCGAACCGACTTCGGCAAGACCGGCGACGCCGGCCGGGAAGGGAAGTCGAACGGGAGCCGCAGCACCGATCGCCTCGTCCACGTCGCTGCGGTTGCGCTGGCCGCAGTGCTGGCCTTGAGCGGCCTGCTGCTTGTGATTCCAGCGGCGGCCGACTCCCCGGCCAGCCTCCAAGAGGTGGGGCACGACGATCTGGGCGCCCGGGGCCTGAACTCGGCACTTGCCCTGGCCGGCCACTGCGCCTACATCGGCAGCCGCGGCCAGGGTGCGATCGAGATAGTGGACGTCACCGATCCCGCCCACCTGCGCACTGTGGGGTCGCTGCCCGCGCGCCGTCTCACCACGCCGCGGGAGCTGCGCACTGTCCTCAGCCGCAAGCTGCTGGTGGTGCTCAGCTACGCGCTTGGCAGTGGCGGCCTGAACCGCCTCGACCTCTACAGCTGGCAGGGCGACTGCGCCCAGCCGGTGCTGGTCGGCGGATACGACTTCGCGGTACGCTCGCCACACGAGTTCTATCTCTGGCAGCAGTCTGACGGTGACCGGCTTCTGCTTTTCACCACCATGTTCAGCGGAGGCGGCGCCGACCTCCAGGTCGTCGACGCCACGGATCCCGCCTCGCCCAAGCTTGCAGGCACCTGGAGCCCGCCCCTCGGCAGCCTTCATTCCATAGCGCTCAGCGGCGACGGTCGACGGGCCTATCTCTCACTCTGGCGGGGTGGCCTGCTGATCGCTGACAGCACGCAGTTCGTCAGCGGTCAGCCAAATCCCCAGCTGAGCCTCTTGACGCCGGCGTCGTCAGCTCTCGCGCCCTTGCCCGGGGGCAACGTCCACAGTGCGGTCCAACTGCCGGGGCGCGACTTGGTGATAGTGACTGACGAGCGCTACCTGCCGACTGCCCCCTGTGGACCGGCCCGCCTGGTGGACGTGTCGAACCCGGCCCAGCCACGGCAGGTGAGCGTGCTCAAGGCGCCCGAGAACGAGTCGGCCACGTGTCCGAGCAGCCCAGTCGGTACCTACACGAGCCACAACCCCACGGTGGTTGGAGACCTGGCTTTCGTCACCTGGTACTCGAGCGGCCTACAGGTGTTCGACGTCTCGAACCCCGCGCAGCCGGTGCGCCTGGCCGAGTCGCGGCCTCAGGCAGTCGAGCCGGGGGGGCGCGACTCGCAGCTGGGCGCCACGTTGACCATGACCTGGAGCTACCCGATAGTGCGGGACGGCTTGATCTATGTGGCTGACATCAACCAGGGCCTCTACGTGCTTCGCTATCAGGGTCCGCATCAGGAGCAGGTAGCGCAGATCGGCTTCGCCGAGGGCAACAGCAACCTGCAGCCGGCGCAGGCCGCCCCCACCCCGACCCCCAGCGCCGTCCCGCCGCCGACCTCGCCAACCACCCCAACGTCCGGGGTTACGCGGGTATCGCCCTCCCCGGCAGCCGCCCGATTGCTCCCGACCTCCAACTGGTGGGCTGGTGCGATCCTCATCCTGCTGGCCGCCGGGGCGGCAGCCGCGTTCGTACTCGTGCGCCGGTCGCGGCGCCCCGGTTAGCTCGCAAGCCACGGGGGAGCACAGCGACTTCGGTGCGTCAAGGTAACAGCGCTCAGGGACTGACGCGGGCCACGACTTCCGACAGCTCGGGAAGCTCCCGGCGCAGCGCCAGCTCGAGCTCGGTCTCGATGCGGTGCGCCTCCTCCAGCGCCAGTGAGGCCGGCAGGCGAGCGACCACATGCGCCACCAGCCGCTGTCCCCGGAAGCTGAGCTCAACGTCGAGGCAGTCCAGCACCTGGGGTTGCGCCAGCGTGACGGCGCGGATGCGTTGCACCAGGTCCTCGCGGCTGGCGGTGACGTCCGAGCCACTCACCCAGTCAGGCTCGAGCGGCTCCAGGTGCACATCGACGCGCGCCACCTCCGGCAGCGCCTGTTTCAGGTTCTGCTCCAAAGCCGAACTGGTGGCAGTGGCCTTCTCCAGTGTCATTGCGCCAGGCAGTTTCGCGTGCATGCTGAGGTGGATCGAGCCATTCGCCTCGCGCTCGACAGTCACGTTGTGGAGATCGTTGACGGCGCCCTGGCGCGCAGCCACCGCATGCACCCGCTCGACCAGGTTGCCCTCCTTCCACTGCGACTCCAGGACCAGGTCCAGATCCAGTTCCGGCTCGGCCTCGCGAGCGGCCGCCTTGACGCGTTCGCTAAGCCCTTGAGCCGCTTCGATGGAGAGGGTGGGTCGGGCGGTCACTCGGGCGTCTCCCTGCAGGCGGCCGCCCGAGCGCCTGACGCGCACACCCCGCACGGCGCGGACCCCCTCGACCGCCTCGATGGCTTCCCGGACCGACTCCTCCACTCCTTTCGGAGCCCTGTCCATCAGGATGTCAGCTGAACGCCAGGCCAGCAGTCCTGCCGAGCGGCCGATAACGGCCGCCACCAGCAGGCCGGCCCCGGCGTCGGCCCAGCCGAACCCCATGCGGACGCCGACCAGCCCCGCCAGGACGCCCGCCGACGAGAAGATGTCGGCGAAGCGGTTCTGCGCTCCTGCCGCCAGGGCCGGGCTGTGCCAGCGCCGGCTGGCCCAGCGCAGGGTGGTGGCGCGGCCGATCTCCAGCAGCATCGTCGCCCCCACCAGACCTATCGCGTACAACGCCGGGTCGACGTGGACGGGTGCCCCCACCAAACGCCTGACCGCCTCGAACGCGATCACCGCCGCAGTGAGCAGGAGGATCAGCCCCTCCCCAAAAGCCGCCAGGTTTTCGGCCCTGCCGTGTCCGAAGGGGTGCTCGTGATCGGCCGGCCGGCGGGAGGTCCGCACTGCGAGCAGCGCGAAGAGAGAAGCCAGGAGATCCAGCGCGGAGTGAGCGGCTTCGCCGAGCAGGCCCAGACTGCCTGTGAGCAGGCCGGCGATCAGCTTGGCGATGACCAGACAGCAGTCGATGAGGAGCGAGGCGAACGCTATCCGCTGGGCCGTGAGGCGGGGCCGCGGCGCCGCTTCGGCCGCCCGGCTGGAAGTGAGCATCACGCCGCCTTCAGCGGGGGCTGAGCCGCGCCGCGGTGGCGCGGAGCTGCTCGTCTGAGCCGAGCGCCACGATGAGATCGCCCTCCTCCACCACAAGGTGGGGATCCGGGCCCACGTGCATCTGACCGCCGCGGCGCCGGACAGCCAGCACTTGCGAGCCGCCCTCCGCGTTCAGTTGGGCGGTCGCCAGCGAATGCCCTATGAGCTGCGAGCCCGCCGGCACCACTATCTCCTCCAACCCGATGTCGGCGTCGCCGTGGTGGAGGGTGTCCATCACGTCGACGAGCGCCGGCCGCACGGCCAGAGCAGCCATCTGGTGGCCGGCCATGCGATAGGGCGAGATGACTCGGCTCGCACCCGCCAGCTCAAGCCGTCTGATGGACTCCGGCTGCCCCGCGCGGGAGAGGATGTACAGGTCTTCGCGCAGCGAGCGCGCGGCCAGCACTATGTAGACGGCCCGCTCATCGGAGTCGACAGCGCAGAGCAGAGCCCGCGCCCTCTCGATGCCGGCCTCTCGCAGGGTCTCCTCGTGGGCGGCGTCGCCCTCCAGGTGGAACTTGTCCTCACGTCTCAGCCGGCTCAGCGCTTCCGGGTTGTTGTCGATGACCACGAAGGAAACCGCCTCGCGTTCCAGCTCCTGCACAATGCGCGTGCCCATGCGGCCGTAGCCGCAGATGATGAAGTGGTCGCGCAGCTGCCGCCGCATGCCCGCCAACGCTCGCTCCCTCCTGTACTCACCGAGCTCACCGGTGCCCAGGATGTCGGTGAAGATGCCGAGAACCCAGAGCATCGTACCCACGCCGCCCAGGATCAGAGCCGACGTGAAAATCTTGCCCGCCGGGTCGAGGGGATGGACTTCGCCATAGCCGACTGTGCTGATGGTGATGAGCGTCATGAAAAACGCGTCAAGGGGATTCCAGCGCTCGATCAACCCGTACCCGAGGGTGCCGGTCACGAGCACCGCCAGCAGTACAGCAGCCGGCCGGCGAAAGCGAATCAGCGGATTGCGCCGTGCCGCTGGAAACGCGGATCGGCCCAGGCCGGAAGCAGGCGCCATGGCGGAAGGGTAGGTCATGGCAGTGCGCCTGTCAGGAACGACCATCACCCCACTGGGCGTCGCCAGCCGCCCAGCAGTCGGCGCCGACGGGTCGACGCGCCGGTTAGGAGGCTAGTGCAGCTGAGACCGCGGGCCGGATTGCGCTGCCCGACCCCGCGGCAGTCACGAAGGCCTGGAAGAGGCAGTGCGCCCAGCTCTGGCTGTGGACCAGAGCTTCGGGATGAGCCTGCACAGTAAGCACCATGCCGTCGGCCGACTCCAGCCCTTCGATGACGTGATCACCACGGCTGTACGCGTTCACTTTAAGGCGGGGCGCGATGTCCTTCACCGCCTGGTGGTGAAAGCTGTTCACCTCCACCCGGTCGGCCCCGGTCAGTTGGCTGAGGAGCGTACCGGGGACGATGTCGATGCTGTGGGCGAGGTGGTCCCGCCCCTGCTCCAGAGGCGCCCAGTGGTTGTCGGGGCTCGCCCCGTCCGCCCGAATGTCCTGGTAAAGGCTGCCCCCCAGAGCGACGTTCACTACCTGGTGGCCGCGACAGAGCCCCAGCACCGGCAGCTTGCGCCGGACGGCCGCCCGTACCAGAGGGATGTCGAGTGCGTCGAGGTCGTCGTCAACGCGGCCCAGGAGCGAGCTCGGTTCCTCGCCGTAAAGGGACGGATGCACGTCCAGCCCGCCCGGGAAGACCATGCCGTCGAGGTTCTCGAGCAGGTCGTCCGGCTCGGAGGAACTGCCGGCCGGGAGCAGTACAGGCGTGGCGCCGGCCTCGACCAGCGCGGTGGCGTACTGCTTGTTGAGGCCGAAGTAGGGCATTCCGGTGTGCTGCAGCACGGCTCCGACAGTTAGCCCGATCAGCGGGCGCTTGTGTGCCATGAAAGTAACGCCTGATACTACCGGCGGCGGAGAGTGGGAAATTCCGTTGGGTTCCGCCCGGCCGCCGCGGCCGCCAGGACGCTCGAGCGGCGGTAATCTCAAATCGTGAATTCCGGCAGAGCGCTTCGCAGCTTCACCGGCTGGCTGGGCGTCGCGGCATCTGTCGGAATGCTGGTCGTGCTGATCATGGGGGCGCGGGTGACGGACACCGGCTCCGCCGCCGGCTGTGGCCGGGATTGGCCGCTCTGCAATGGCCGCTTCATCCCCGAATTCGCCGCCGCCACGGCTATCGAGTTCAGCCATCGGTTGGTGACCGGCGTCGAGGGCTTCCTCATAGTCGCGCTGGCTGTCTTGGCGCTGCTGCTGCTGCGCCATCGACGCGTAGTCCTCATCCTCGTGCCCATAATGCTTTTCGGCCTCGTGGCCCAAGCGCTGCTCGGAGCTGCCGCCGTCATGTGGCCAGAGCAGCCGGAGGTACTAGCGCTGCACTTCGGCATCTCGCTGATCGCCCTCGCCTCCACCACCCTCGTCGCTCTCTGTACTCTCCGGCCAGACTCGTTGGTGGTGCGCCAGCCCGTGCCGGCTCTGGTGGCGACGCTCACCTGGGCGTACGCCGTTTACATATATTTCCTCGTTTACAGCGGCGCCTATATCCGCCACGCAGGCGCGGCAGCCGCTTGTCCTGGCTGGCCTTTCTGTGGCAGCGGCTACGTTGCCCAAGGGAGCGCTGTGGGCGTGAATTACCTTCACCGTTTTCTGGCAGCCGGTGCCCTGGTGCTTGCCTTGGGTCTCTGGTTGCTCTACCGCCGCTATCGGCCAGACCGTCGCGACCTGGAGACCGGCGCTCGACTCACTGTCCTGGCGACCCTCGCGCAGGGGGCGGCCGGTGCCTTTCTAGTCCTGAACCATTGGGAGCTTTTCGGTGAACTTCTCCATGCGGCGCTGACGGGCCTGCTCTTCACCGGCGCGGCCTACCTGGCCTTCCGCGTCAGCCTCGGTTACCGAGCGGCGGCCGCCACTTCGATGAGCGAGGAGGGTGGAGGTCTGCGCTCCCAACCAAGCCGCGGTTAGTATTAGCTAACAGACGCCCCCAGGGCGTCTGAGGCAAGCTGGGCAATGAACGCAACGACTGTTACGATCCTCGGCGCGCTGGCCGGACTCACCATTTTCCTGGGCCTGCCAGTGGCCCGCCTCCGGGCGCTCAGCCGCCAGAGCCAGGGCTTCCTGAACGCTGTTGCCACCGGCGTGCTGATCTTCCTGCTGGTGGACATCCTGGGCAAGGCTGTCGAACCCATACATTCAGCCCTGAGCGCCGCCCACAGGGGCAATGCCACAACCCTGTTGGGGTTGGTCGCCATCTATGCAGTTGGCGTGGCCACCGGCCTGCTCGGACTGGTCTACTTCAACCGGGCGGTCCTGAGCCGCATCCGTCGCTTCCGGCTGGACGGCCCTGGCGCGGCTGTGGCGGCTGCCCTCCCCGTCGCTCCGACGGCGCGGAGCCTGGCTCTGATGATCGCGTGCGGTCTGGGTCTGCACAACTTCAGCGAGGGCCTGGCCATCGGCCAATCAGCCGCCAGCGGCGCCCTCGCCTTCACTGGCGTGCTGATGGTTGGCTTCGGCCTTCACAACATCACTGAGGGATTTGGCGTGGCGGCGCCCATGGCGGGCGAGGAGCAGCGGCCCAGCTGGGGCTTCCTCGGCCTGGCCGGGCTGATTGGCGGCGGTCCTACCTTCCTCGGCACCGTCGTCGGTTATCACGTCGTCTCCGACTACGCGTTCGTGCTGTTTCTGGCCCTGGCTGCCGGCGCTCTGATCTACGTGATCAACGAGATGTTCATCATCTGCCGCCGGCTCACCACGCAGTCCTGGCTGGCGCCGGGACTGCTCGTGGGCTTCCTTGCCGGCTTTGCCACTGACCTCTTTCTGACCTATCACGGCGGCTAGCGCCCAGCCGGCAGACCGAGCAGCTGGGGATCGAACGACTTGGGCGTCGCTTGACTGTCGTCGGCCGGGCGAGTTGAGTCGGCCCCCCGGGGCAGCTTTGGTGGCGCGGCTGCCATCAGCGGATTCGGTGGCGGAAGTCGCGGGCCGCTTCGGCGTGATCGACGATGCGGGGCGGGTAATCGAGCGGCGGGTTGATCAGCGGATTCCGCAGCCAGGGCTCATGGATGTCCCGATCGTCGAGGGCGGCGAGCTCAGGGACGTACCGTCTGACGTAGACGCCGCGCGGGTCGAAGCGCCGGGCCTGAAGCGTCGGGTTGAAGATGCGGTAGGGGCGGCTGTCCGTGCCGGTCCCGGCCACCCACTGCCAGTTGAGCGAATTGTTGGCGACGTCGGCGTCGACCAGCAGGTCCATGAAGTGGGCGGCGCCGTCTCGCCAGTCGATGCCGAGATCCTTGGTCAGGAAGGAGGCGACCAGAAGTCGCGCTCGGTTGTTCAGCCAGCCCTCCTCGCGAAGCTGGCGCATGGCTGCGTCGATGACCGGATAGCCCGTGCGGCCCTGCTGCCAGGCGGACAGCAGAAGGTCGTCGTGGCGCCACCCGCCGCGGGGCCGGAAGTCCTCCCGGCCGAGGTTGGGAAAGGCCGCCGTGAGTTGATAAGCGAAGTCGCGCCAGCAGAGCTGCCGGGCATAGGTCTCCGCGCCCCGCTCGAGCGCGCGGACCGCCACCTCGAGCGGCGAGAGACAGCCGAAGTGAAGGTCGGCGCTGAGGCGAGAGGTCTGCGCGCCCAACTGATCGTGGAGTTCGCCGTAGCTGTCGATGGGGCCGGCGAGCCACCGTTCCAGCCGCTCCCGCGCGGCCGACTCTCCTCCCCTGAGCAGGTCAGGCGAGCTGTCAGCTGTGGCTTCTGGCTCTGAGGAGGCCAGCCCGCTCACGAAGGTGTGAGGCCGCGGCGCAGACCCAACCTCACGCCAGCGCTGCGCCCGCCAGCGCCGGTAGTAGGGGGTAAAGACAGTGAAAGGGCCTCCTTCGCCGGTCGTCAGCTCGCCCGGCGGAACCACGGTAACGCCGGGGAAGAGCCTGAACTCGATTCCTGCATCTCGACAGGCGGTCGCCAGCGCGCCTTCGCGCCGCCGGGCATAGGCAGTCACGCCGGCGCTGAGCCAGACCGTCTTCGCATCCGCCTCGCGGGCGGCGCGCAGCGTCTCGTCCACGATGTCGCCGCGCCGCAGCAGGAGGGCACCGCCGAGCGCTGAGTCCAGGTCCCTCAGCGATTCCCGGAGCAACTGGCTGCGGTTGGGGCTGGCAAACCGGGCCAGCCCGCGGTCGTGGACGAACAGCGGCAGGACTGCGTCGAAGCAGCGACAGGCCGCGGACAGGGCGGGGTTGTCGTGCCGGCGCAGATCGGCGGTGAAGAGGACGCAGCCGGTCGACATCAGCGCGCTTTCAGCGCGCCGTACATCCCAATTCCCACGGCGACCAACCCGTATACAGCCCGCCTGAGACGGGACGGCTGCGGCGTCAGAACGTCAGCTCCCGCGCTGACTGCCGGGTCTCCGTTCCGCAACGGATGCGACGCGCGATCCGCCGCCAGCACGGCGTTCACCTCACACCCGATCATCACTATCGTGCCCAGGAAAAAGAAAAAGGCCAGCAGCACGAAGAGCAGCGCAAAGTTCTTCCCGTACTGGTTGAGCCCTGGATTGAGCTTGGCGTAGAGCGGGAAGAGCAGCGTCAGCAGCTCGAAGCCGACGCCGGCGACGACGGCGCCGGGCCAGATGATGCTCCAGCTGAGCGGTCGGTTCGGCACCACCCGGTAAATGATCAGGAACAGCACGAAGCCGGAGACCACTCCGAGCACCACCTGAATGACGTAGGCCGCCACACCCTGGTTGAGGGCGAACGGCACCTGAGGCAGCGAGTAGATGAGGGGCAGCAAGGCGGACGTGCCAACCGCTACTACCGCGACGACTGTGAAGACAAGCATCATGACCAAGGACATGAGCTTCTGCGGCACGGGGTCACGGCGCCGGCACTTGAACGCCTGGTCGAAGGCCGCCTCCATGGCGCCGAACAGGTTCGAGGCCGTGTAGAGAAAGCCGAGCAGGGCCGCAACGGCTATCAGTCCGCTCCGTTCTTGAAGCGCCGCCAGCGCAGCCTCGGCCTGTTGGCGCGATTGGAGATCGCCGGGGATAATCTGGACTGCGAGCTGATCGATAGCGTTCGCGCTGACGTGCAGCTGGCCCAGGATGAAGCCGGCCACGGCGGCCAGCGCCAATACGACTGGAAAGATGGCGCTCAGGGCGTTCCAAGCAATGATGGTGGCCCAGTTGGGTCCGTCGTCGTGGTTGATGTACTTGTCGAGCACGCGGGCGGGGAACGTGGCGAGCACCCCAGCCAACATCCGCTTCGCCCCTTCCATAAGCTGCTCGAAACGTACCCGACCGGGCCTACCGCTCCGGCGAGCTGATCACTTGCTGCTCGCGCAGGTGGCGCAGCTCTTCTTCGCTGTATCCGAGCAATTCCAGAACTGCCAGCGTGTGTTCTCCCAGCAGCGGTGCCGAGCTGTCGCGGCAAGGGGGCGTCGTCGCCAGCCGCATCGGCGAGCCGAGCTGGCGGACAGTGCCAAGGGTGGGGTGGATGCCTTCCCAGAAGTAGCCCCGAGCATTGAGATGGGGGTCTGCGTAGACCTGGGCGATGTCCTGGATGGGCGCGCAGGGCACTCCTGCGGCCTCCAGCACCTCCAGCCAGTGCGCCACCGGCGCGGTCGTGGTGACCGCCTCGATCTGCGCGATCAGCTCTGAGCGATCCTCGAACCGACCGGCGTTGGTGGCGTAGCGCTCGTTGTCGAGCAGCGGCTCGAGACCCAGGGCGTGGCAGAAGGCCGGCCAGTTCCGCGGGGTGGTGGCGCCGATCGTCACCCAGCCGTCGGCCGCCCGAACCGCCTGGTAGGGAGCGTTGTTCTGGTGCGCGGAGCCGTTTGGGCCAGGAACCTCCCCTGTCGCAAAATACTGGCCCGCCTCCCAGATGGTGAGGGAGACGCCGGCTTCCAAGAGGGAGACGTCGATGAACTGGCCCTGACCGGTCTGATCTCGCGCTCGCAGAGCGGAGACGGCGGCCAGCGCACCGTACAGAGCACAGACCAGATCACAGATAGGCACACCCACCTTGAGCGGATCGCCACCAACCTCGCCTGTGATGCTCATCAGTCCAGAACGGGCCTGGGCCATGATGTCCAGCCCGGCCAGCGGCGCCAGCGGACCGTCCTGACCCCAGCCCGACACCGCCACGTAAATCAGTCCTCGGTTGATCTCGGCCAGGCGGGCATGGTCCAGCTCCAACCGAGCCATTGTCCCCGGGCGAAGGTTCTCGACCACCACGTCGGCGCTCTCGACCAAACGCCTGAACACTGCCTTGCCGGCCGCGGGCTTCAGATCCAGGGCCAGCGAGCGCTTGTTGCGGTTCAGGCGCAGGAAGGGCGAGCTCTGGTCTCCCAGAAAAGGCCCTGCCTGGCGAACCTCATCGCCGCCCGCCGGGTTCTCCACCTTGATCACCTCGGCGCCCAAGTCGGCCAGCTGCATGGTGCAGAAGGGAGCGGCCATGTAGTTGCCTACCTCGACCACTCGGATGCCCTCCAGCGGACCGTGCATCAGCGGATTCGGTCCAGTGCCGCCCAGCGGCTGCGGTACTCGGCTTGGGCGGTCTCGACGCGCGTCTCGCGAAAGCGCAGAGACTCACCTGGCAGCAACTGGGCGGCCAGGGTCAGATCGCAGCGGGCAACTCCGCCCACCACCGGATAGCCGCCTGCGGTCTGGCCGTCGGCCATGAGTAGGATGGGCTGACCTGACTGCGGCAGCTGGATGCAGCCGGAGGTCAACCCGAACGAGACGACATCGGCGCCGGTGGTGGGCAGCTGGGGTCCTTGGAGGCGGTAGCCCATGCGGTCGGCGTCGGAACTTACAGTCCAGGGCTGCCCGAAGAGCAAACGCTTGCCAGCCGCTTTGATGCGGCCCAGCTGCGGGCCGGCCACTGTCATCAGCTCCGGCTCGGTCGAATACGGAGGCCGGTAGGGCTGAGGCAGCTCCCGGCCGGCTACCAGCGGACGCGGCGCAGAGCCTGCGCGGTGGAGGACGTCCTCTCGCTTCAGCGGCCGGCCCTGCAGGCCACCCCTGCCGATGAGGACGTAGGTTGCCGCGGAGCCCAGCCAGCGGTCGGCCGCCAGCCCGCCGGCCACCGCCACATAGGCGCGGGCACCCCAGCGCCGGCCGCCGAAGCTCAGCCGGTCACCGGGAGCGCAGAAGAGGCCTGTCCAGCCGGGGACCGCGCGTCCGTTCAGGGTGGGCTCGAAGTCAGCTCCCGTGACAGCCAGGACGCAGCGGTCGAGGATCTCTAGCGTCGGACCTGTGAGGGCGCATTCCAGCGCCGCAGCACCTGCGGGGTTGCCCACCAGCAGATTCGCCGCCGCCAGCGCAAAGCGATCCATGGCGCCGCCTGGCGGAACTCCGGCGATGCGCCGGCCCGGCCGGCCCAGGTCCTGGATCGCGCTGAACACTCCCGGCTGCTCGACCTTGAACTGCGGCGCCTGGTCGCCTGTCTCGTTCACGCCGGGAAGAACCTTATGCGGTCGCCGGTGCGCAGCAGGCAGGGCGGATCCGAGTTGGGCAGGAAGACCTTGACGTCAGTGCGGCCGATCAGGTGCCAGCCGCCCGGCGAGGGCAGCGGGTAGATGCCTGTCTGGGCGGTGGCGATGGCGACGGAGCCGGGCGGTACCTGCTTGCGCGGCACCTTTCGCCGGGGCAGTCGCAGGCGCTCAGGGAGCGGACCCAAGAACGCCCAGCCGGGCACGAAGCCGACCATGAAGCAGCGGTAGGTGGTTTCCGAGTGCAGCCTGATCAGCTCCTTCACCGGCAGCTCCAGCGTCTGGGCAGTCTCCGCCAGGTCGGGGCCGTCATAGAAGACGGGTATGCGGTGCAGCCGGCCCGGCGGCACGCTGTCGGCGCGGGTGCCGGAGAGCTTCTGGACTGCGGCGGTGAGGCCCCTGGCGGTGATCTGCTCGGGGTCGTAGTGCACCACAACGCTGGCGTACCCGGCTATGGCCTCTCTGACGTCGCGGCGAGCCTGGAGGAGTTGGGCCAGCTTGATCGCCCGGCTGTTGAGCGCAGTGTCGACGCGCTGGCCCAGCTCCACGTAGAGGGCAGCGTCGCCCAGTGGGGTGATCTTGAAGCGGCGGCTGCTGCGGCCGGACTTGGCTTGGGTCTCGGCCTCCTTGGCGCGGGGCACGTGACAAGGATGGCGCAGTCGAGGAGAGGCCGCCGCCGCGCGGGCCGAGAGCTTGCCTAATGCGCCCCGTGACCACCGACGCTGAGCGACCGCTCAGGGACCGGGCGTTCGAGATATACCCGCGGTTACCCTGACGGTGTGGGGCGGCTGACAGGGCCGTGGCAAGTCGTCAGTGTGCTAGCGGTACTTCTGGCCGGTTGCACAGGTCAGCAGGCCGCGCCGGGTTCGGCAGCACCTCGAGCGCAGCCTTCGACCACCGCGGCGCTCAGGTCTCCAGGCTGCGGGAAGGTGGCCCCCACGCCGGCTGGCGCCGACCGGTCGTACAGCATCCCGATCGCTCCGACTCTCGCCAACGGGGCTGCTGAACGGACGGCCATCGTCCATATTCCGGCCGGCTACCGCCCCGAAGTGCCGGCTCCGCTGATCGTGGAATTCCATGGCGCCGGCCCCGCCGCTACGGCCGCCGACTATGAGCAGGGCTCGCCCCTCCGCCAGATATCGGACAGCAAGGGCTTCATCGACGTATTCCCGCAGGGCCTCCGCGCCCCCAACGGCAACCTCGCCTGGAACGCCTACGGTCCGGTCCTGGTCAAGATTGCCGAGATCCCCTTTGTGGACAGGCTCCTCGACACGATCGAGAGGGAATACTGCGTCGACGCCGGCCGCGTCTACGCGAGCGGCGCCTCCAACGGCGGCAACATGGTCAACTACCTCGCCTGCCGTGACGCGAGCCGGTTCGCCGCAGTGGCTCCGGTGGTGGGACCGATGTTCGGTCAGGACGACGGGCCGTGCCGCCCCTCCCGGCCGGTGCCGATCATCGACCTTCACAGCGTCAACGATCTCCTCGTGCCCTATGGCGGCCATCCAGGACCGCCGGCCTACGACTTCCCCCTACCAGCCGTGCCCGACTGGCTGGAGGGTTGGGCCCAGCTGGATGGCTGCCGCTCTGCGCCCCCCGCGACGGCCGGCGCAGACGGCGTCCAGGTGCGAAGCTGGAGCGCCTGCCGAGGCGGCGCTCGGATCGTCACCTACGCCACCCTGGCTGGGCATGGCTGGCCGCAGAGCCTCGATGGACGACCGGCCGCCGAGACTGTGTGGGGATTCCTGTCCTCGTATCG
Source organism: Candidatus Dormiibacter spiritus (assembly GCA_003244185.1). Lineage (GTDB taxonomy): Bacteria > Chloroflexota > Dormibacteria > Dormibacterales > Dormibacteraceae > Dormiibacter > Dormiibacter spiritus. Next base: position 102,740 of record QHBT01000043.1, read on the forward strand.
CCTTTAGGCCCGGCCTTTCAGGATTGACGTCAGTCGGCGCGCGGTCGCTCGGCCTCGGCTAATCCGGGCTGCTGATAGATGCCCAACACGTTCCCCGCGGGGTCGCGGAACCAGGCCACTTTCTCCTGCGCGTTCTCGTCCACCGGCTGCACGATCTCGCCGCCAGCGGCTTTGATCGCGGCCACAGCGGCGCCGGCGCTCGCGACCATGACAGAGACCACCAGGCCGGGCTCGGTCGCCGCCGGTCGGCCCAGCACCCACATTCCGCTGACTCCTCCGACGGTGTCATCGAAGGCGACTCGGCCGCCGTCGTCGTGCCGAATCGCCCAGCCGAAGGCCCGGTGGTAGAAGTCGGCAGAGCGGGAGATGTCGGCCGCGGGTATCTCGATGTAGCAGATCTTGCCGGTTCGATAGAGCGGCTGCGCCGAGCTGGTCATATTGTCCCCTCCACGATAAAACGTTGTGTTCTCCCGCGGATTCAGCCCCAGAGAGATGGCTCCGTCAGCCCAGTGCTGCATGAAACCGCGCCGTCAGAGCGCTATCCCCGGCGTTCCTACTTCCTTGCTCAGGCCGGCTCGAATCCACATTTGGCGAGAGGCGGACCCCCTCGAAACCGACCCTCAACCACCAGGGTTGGACGTGTCGGCAGTCGACCCCACCCCTCAGCTGAGCAGCTCTCCGACCAGGTAGAGCGAACCGCAACCCAGCACCCAAGCGTCCGACGCCGATTCTGCCTGGGCTTGGCGCAGGGCGGCTGCCGCGTCCTCCACAACGCTTGAGCGATGCGGCCACATGGCGGCCAGGTCCGCCGGGGCGAGCGCCCGCTCCCCCGCGCTGGCGGCGCGTGTGAACACCACCAGGGAGGGCTGCAGGTGGGAGAGCTCGTCCAGCACCGCGCCCACGTCCTTGTCCTTCATGGCCGCGAAGACGACGACGAGCCGAGCGTCTCCGATCAGCTTGCGCACTTCCCGGGCCAGGCGGCGCATCCCCTCCTGGTTGTGAGCGCCATCCAGCAGGGTGCGCCCGTCGAGGAGCTGCAGGCGCCCCGGCCACTCCACCTCGGCCAGGCCTGTCCGCACGCTGTCCGGGCTGGCGTCACCCAGTGCGTGCGCTGCCGCCACCGCCAGCGCGGCGTTCTCCGCCTGGTGGGTGCCGAGAAGACGCGTACGCAGGTCTTCGTAGTGGAAACCAGGTCCATTCAGATCGAACTCCAACCCCTCCCAGCCCTGGCGGCGAAGGCTGACCTCCAGCTCTTGACCGAGCCGCCAGAGGGAACGGGAACCGACCTCACGGCAGCGCCGCTCGATGACCGGCAGCGCCTCTGCGCTGGCGCCAGTGATCACAATGTTGCCGGGCTTGATGATCCCGGCCTTCTCGCCTGCGATCTGCTTTACGGTGTCGCCCAGGTACTGGCGGTGATCCTCGCTGACGTTGGTGATCACTGCCACGCCTAGGTCTAGCATGTTGGTCGAGTCCAGCCGGCCGCCCAGGCCCACCTCCACCACCAGCCGGTCGCTCCGGTCCCGGAACCAGCTCAGCGCCAGGGCGATCAGGATTTCGAACTCGGTAGGCGCGCCCGCCTCCTGCGTCACCCGGTCGAGCACCGGCTTCAGCGCCGAGAGCGCCCGGGCGAAGTCCGCCTCGGAGATCAGTCTGCCGTCGATCTGGATGCGCTCCGTGTAGGAGCGGAGGTGGGGGCTGATGGTGAGCGCCGTGCGCAGTCCTCTTTTGCGCAGGATCGAGGCCAGGAAGGCGGCCGTCGACCCCTTGCCGTTGGTGCCGGCGATGAGAGCGCCGCGCTTGCCGCGCTCAGGGTTGTCCAGCGCCTCCAGCAACGCCCGTGTGCGCTCCAGTCCCAGCTTGACAGCGAACCGCCCGGACTCGCTGAGATAGGCGAGCGCCTCCCGGTAGCTCAGGCCTGTCGCCGCCGCTCAGCCTCCAGCGTGTTCCACATGAGCATTGCCCGGGTCATTCGACCCACCCCGCCCGGAACCGGTGAGAGATGTCCGGCGACTGCCGCCACGGCTTCGTCGACATCGCCCCGGATCCTGCCGTCGACGCGATTGACCCCTACGTCCACTACCGCCGCCCCCGGCTTGACGAAGCCCTTGGTCACAAAGCCAGCTCTGCCCACGGCGACGACCAGCACGTCAGCCTCGCGGCAGACGCCGGCCAGATCGCGCGTTCGCGAGTGGCAGATGGTGACAGTGGCGTTCCTGGCCAGCAGCAGCAGCGCTACCGGCTTGCCGACTATGTTGCTCCTACCCAGCACAACTGCGCGCGCGCCCTCCAAAGGGATGCCGGCGTCGTCGAGCAGCCGCATGACGCCTGCCGCCGTGCAGGCCACCAGCCCTGGCTCGCCAAGCGCCAGCCTGCCCAAGTTGATCGGATGAAAACCATCGACATCTTTGTCCGGATCAACGCCCTCCACCACGGGTGTCACCGCCACCTGCTTGGGAAAGGGCTGCTGGACCAGGATGCCGCTGACATTCTGATCTCGGTTCAGCTGCTGAACCAGCTGCATGACGTCTTTGGTCGAGGCGCTGTCCGGCAGGCGGTGGTCGGAGGAGGTGATGCCCACCCTTTCGCCGTCCCGTCGCTTGCCGCTGACGTAGGATTCCGAGGCCGGATTGTCTCCCACGAGGACCACCGCCAGATGCGGCCGCCGGCCGCCCGCTGAAAGCAGCTCGGCAACCCCACGAGTCACGTCGTCCAGCACCCGCGCGGCCGACTGCTTGCCGTCCATGACCTTCACAAGCCGAGCTCCCGGCGCGCCAGCTCAGCCGCCACCCGCAGCAGGCGGGCGGTGCCCGCCGCGTCGCCGCCCAGCCGGCGACAGTCCTCGTACTCGGGCACAGCTTCGACCGGCCGCCCCTCCAGCTCCTTCACCTTCACCGTGACCTTGCCCTGCGGGGTCTCCACCTCGAGGAAGCGGCGTCCCGCCAGCACCCGACGGGCTGAGCTGAGTCGGACGCCCAGGCTGGAACTGCGCTCCAGGATCAGACGGGCCAACCGGTCGGCGTCCGCCGGCGCCGCCAGCGCCGCCAGCACATGTCCCGGCCGGCCCTTCTTCAGCAGCGCGGAAGTGATGGTCACGTCCAGAGCCCCGGCTGCCATCAGGTCCTCCAGCAGCGCAGCTGTCAGGTTGCCGGCCTGATCGTCCAGGTTCGTCTCGATGACTATGACCTGCGCCGCCTCCGGCACCGGCTGGCCGAGCCACAGAGCGGTGGCGTTGGCAGGCTCATCCCGGCTGCCGATGCCGTAGCCGACCCGGCTCAAGGCAAGCGCTGGGCGCTCGAACGTGGCGGCGGTCGCCAGGATCGCAGCCCCTGTCGGCGTCACCAGCTCCCAGGAGCGCTCATCCGGCTCCAGCACTGCACCGGAGCCCGCCAGGATGCGCAGGGTGCCAGGCGCCGTTCGGCCCCCGCGCGGCGCCGGCAGCGGGGAGGCGTAGACAGCGCCCAGCTTCAGCGAGTCCAGCAGCCAGAAGCTGCCGACCAGGTCGATCAGTGTGTCAGCCCCGCCCAGCTCGTGCAGGTGCAGCTGGTGGGGTGCTCGACCGTGGATCTTCGACTCGGCGGCGCCGATCAGGTCCAGAGCGCTCAGCGCCTGCTCGCGAACCGCCCCTGGCAGCTGCGCCGCCGTCACCACGCTCTTCAGCTCGGGCAGCTTGCGGCTCGGGCCTTCGCCACACTCGACCAGCACTCGGGTGCCGCCCAGGTGGCCTCGCTCTTCGTGCCGGGTGCTGACGCGAGCCTCCTGGCGGAGGCCGAGCGCGATCACCGTGCGCTGCAGCAGCTCAGGCTCTGCCCCGGCGTCAATCAGCGCGCCCAGCGCCATGTCGCCCGAAATGCCTGAGGGGCAGTCGAAGTAGCCGATCAAGCCGCTCACCTGCTCCGCCGGATCTCCACTGCAAAGCTGTCGAACTGTCCCTCTGCTGGCGGTGTCTTGCTGACGCGCACCACCGCCGCCTGCACGCCGCCGCGCGCGAGAGCCCGCTCGGCGATCCGGGCGGCGACGGTCTCCAACAGGTTGGCCGGCTCGCCCTCCACCACCTCTTTCACATCCGCGTACGCGTGGGAGTAGTTCACGGTGTCGGCCAGATCGTCGCTCCCCCCGGCCCGGGCGGTGTCAACCTCCAGCTCCAGATCGACGCTGAACCGCTGGCCCAGCTCCCGCTCGGCCGGCCGGTTTCCGTGGCGCCCGAAGAAGACCATGCCGTGCAGCAGGAGGCGGTCCATCGCCGCCATTGTCACCTCGAGCGGGATGCAGGCCCGCTCCCGGGCCCGTTCTAGGGCGAGGGGCTGGGGCCGCGTCCTCCGCCAAAACCGCCCCCGCCGCCCACGCTCACCACCTGAGCCGCGACCACGCCGTCAGGTCCCGCCTGGCCCACCACGCTGACGGTGGTGTCCTTCTTTAGATCGGTCTGATCGCCGGGAGTGGTCTTGGTGATGCGGGCGGAGCCGAGCGTGATCTTCACATCCTTGTTGGTGGTGCGGTCGTGGACGGTGATGGAGGTGCTGTCCACGGCGACGATCGGGCCCGAGATTGGCCGCGCCCCGCCGCCGCTGCCAGCAGTGCCAGCAGTGCTAGCAGTTCCGCCACCGCCGGTCGTGGCAGCGGCGGCCTGGGCCGCGACGGCACTGGAGGCGGGAGGGTGAACCTGGCCGTAGCGACCGCCGGCGTAGAAGCCGACCAGCACTCCGACCAGGACCAGCAGGGCGATGATGATTCGGTTCATTCATACCTCAGAGCGTCGATGGGATTGAGCGCCGCGGCGCGGTTGGCGGGATACATACCGAAGAAGAGGCCTATCGCGACCGAGACACCGAAGGCCAGGATGACCGACGGCGTCGACACGACCGGTGGCGGGACTTGGGTGGAGCCGCTGGAGGCGGCGAAGGCCGCGACCGCGACCGCCAGTCCGGCGCCCAGTACGATGCCGAGCAGACCGCCGACGCCGGAGAGGAACATCGACTCGATCAGGAACTGGATGAGCACGTCCCGCCGGCGCGCGCCGACAGCCTTGCGGATGCCTATCTCTCGTGTCCGCTCGGTGACCGTAACCAGCATGATGTTCATGATCCCGATCCCGCCCACCACCAGTGAGATTGCCGCAATCGAGCCGAGCAGCACTGTCAGGAGTCCGGTGATCTGGCCGAAGCTGTTCAGCAGGTCCTGTTGCGACTGCATCTGAAAGTCAGCTTGAGTGGGATCTGAGATGCGATGCCGGTTGAGCAGAATCTGCGTCGCTTCGCTCTGGGCGGCCGCGGTGGCGTCGCTGCTCGAAGCCTGGATCAGGATCTGATTGATGTTCCTGCCCCGACCGCCGGTCAGGTAGTTCCAGGCGGTGCTGATGGGCACCACTGCGACGTTGTCCTGGTTGCCCAGACCGCCCGAGCCCTTGGCGGCCAGAACGCCGACCACGCGGAACGACTGGCGCTGAATCTTGATCGACTTGTCGACTGCGGCGCTGCTGTCGCCGCCGAAGAGGTTGTCCACCACCGTCTGGCCCAGCACCACCACCCGAGCGCTGCTGCGCACATCACTGGCGCTGAAGAAGGCGCCTGCTGAGAGGTCGTAGTTGCGCACCTGCGCCCAGTCCTGGGTCGAGCCGCTCGCCGGCGCCGACCAGTTCTGATTCTGATAGGTCATCGTGCCGTTCGCCGTGGTGAGGGGAATGGCTGTCACGATGTCGGGCGCCTGCCCGTGATCGTTGAGCGCCGTCACGTCGTCCTGCGTCAGCGTCTGCGCCGTACCGAAGCCCTGGGCTACGCCGCTCGTGCGGCTGGAGGAGGGGAAGACGTAGATCACGTTCGAGCCGAGTGATTCCACCTGCTTTTGAACGGCCACGGAGGTGCCGTTGCCGAAGGCTACGAGCAGGATGACCGCCGCGACGCCGATGAGGATGCCGAGCATCGTCAGCGTGGAGCGAAGGCGGTTGGCCGAGAGCCCGGCGAACGCCAGGGTCAAACCTTCGCCTACGTTCACTGGGGTACCAGCTCCGTTTTGAAGCTGGATTGGCGGAGGTCGGTCACGATCAGCCCGTCCCTGAGCCGCACGACGCGCTGGGCAAAGCGGGCGACGTCCTCCTCGTGGGTGATCACCACCACGGTACGACCCAGTTCGTTCAGCTCCACCAGCACCTTCATCACCTCGAGGCTGGCGGCGGAGTCGAGATTTCCGGTCGGCTCGTCGGCCAGGATGATGGCCGGCTCGGTGACGAGCGCTCGGGCGATGGCCGCCCGCTGCTGCTGGCCGCCAGAGAGCTCGTTGGGCAGATGCTTGGCGCGGTCGCCGAGACCCACCGCCTCCAGGGCTGCCAGCGCCCGCTCCCGCCGGCCGCTGCCCACGCCGGCGTAGACCAAGGGCAGCTCGACGTTCTTCACGGCGCTGGTCCGAGGGATCAGATTGAACGCCTGGAAGACGAAGCCGATCTTGCGGTTGCGAATGGCGGCCAGCTCGTCGTCGTCAAGGCCGAGAACGTCGATGCCGTCCAGCACGTAGATGCCGCTGGTCGGCTTGTCCAGGCAGCCCAGGATGTGCATGAGGGTGCTCTTGCCGGAGCCCGAAGAGCCCATGATGGCGACAAACTCGCCGCGCTCAATGCGGAGGTCGATGCCCTGCAGGGCCCTGACCTGCACATCGCCAGTGCTGTAGAACTTGGTGACGCCTTCGATCTCGATCATCCGCCCAACCTGACGCCGCCACCAGCACCCCGGCCGGTAGTAGTCCCGCCGCCGGCGGGGAGTCGCGTCGATGGCAGTACCACGCGGTCCCCCTCGGCGACGCCGGCGGTCACTTCCGTCGAGGTGTCTCCAACCACACCGGTTTCCACTGCCACCCGCACCTGGGTCTTGCCGTCCTTCTGGAGGAGCGTCACGTAGTTGGTGCCACCGGAGCGGCTGATGGCGCTGTTGGGTACCGCAAGCACGTTGGTGGCCTGGCTCACCACCACTGCCGCGTTGGCAGTCATCCCTGACCTCAGGCTGGGATTGGCAGTGTCGAGCGTGAGCGTCACGTAGTAGTTGGTGACATTCTGGATGGTGGAGGAGCCGGGCGCCACCGCCAGGACATGGCCTGGCAGCGTCACCCCGGGCAGCGCGTCGAAGCTCAGACTGACCGTCTGGTCGGGCTTGACCTTGGCGGCATCCGCTTCCGCCAGCGGCGCCACCACCTGCATTGAGCTGCTGTTGTTGATGACTGCGAAGGCCGAGCCGCTGGAGGCGGAGCCACCGGTTGTGCCTGCCGCTCCAGCCGTGCTTGAGGAACTGGAACTGGAGCCGCTGCCCGCCGGTTGGGGTGCGGTGCTGCCCGGCGCCTGCGCGGTGGCTCCGCCGCTCGCGCTGACGCTCTCGCCGACCTGCCCGTTGAGGGCGCTGATGACGCCGTCGATGGGTGAGGTGAGAGTCGTGCTGTTGAGATTGTTCTGGGCCGTTTGGAGGCCGGCCTGAGCGGTGTCAACCGAGGCCTGGGCCGCCGCTATGGTGTTGGGTCGGCTGTTGGCGGCGCTGTTGACAGCGTCCTGAGCGGAGACCACCGATGCGCGCGCCTGGTTGATCTGATGCTGGCCGGACAGCTGATCGCTGGCCTGCTTGTTCTGTGCCTGGTTCAACGCTTGCTGGTCCTGGTAGCACTTGGAGCCTGCCGGCTGGGGCTGGCCGGCGCAGTTGTCGCTGTTGAACTGGTTCTGGGCATTGGTGACTGCATTCGCGTCCTGCTGGTTCTGCAGCGCCACCTGATTGACCGCGTCGTTGTATGCCTGCTGGGCGGCGGCGAGCTGATGCTGGGCCTGGGTCACCGCATTGGAGTTCTGAGCGGTGCTCAGGTTCGCTTCGGCCTGAGCCAGGCTTGCCTGGGCTTGCTGCAGGGCGGTCTGGTAGGTGGTCTGGTCGATGCGTGCCAGCACCTGACCCGTGTGCACCTGATCGCCCACTTTGACATCCACCTCGGTCAGTTGGCCTGACGCCCGGAATGCCACATTCTGCTGCTGGACCGGCACCACTGTTCCGGTCCCAGATACGGCGGCGCTGACGGTGCCGCGGCGGATCACCGTCGTGCGCGTGCCCCCGCCGCTGCTGCCGGGTGGGGCGATGACGTCATGGACGATGAGAGCCAACAGCGCAACTGCGACCAGCGCCAGCCCGAGCGCCAGCAGCCGGCGGCCCCGCCAAGCCTGGAGCCGGCGAGGGAGCGAGCGGGTCTGTATCACCAATTGAGATCCTCCAAATTCCAACCACCCGCCGAACCCAGCCGGGTGACAACCGCCAAGCCCAGTCCGGTCAGCCCAACCGCTACCAGGAGCAGCCAGCCGGCAAAGGGAACCAGGCCCGCATCGAGCCCTATCAGAATCGCCATCACAACCCCCAACCAAGGGTTGCCGCCGCCGAGCCGGCCGCGCAGCCAGCGACCGGCGGCCAGGGCCAGGGCCGCACAGCCGAAAAGCGTTGCGACGGCGAAGGCTGCCCAGACGATGGGAACGATATTCAGGAGCAAGAAAGTGGCGCGAAGCAGCTCCGTCGCGGCCAGGATCAAAAGCGTGGCCGAGATCCCTGCCGCGAGGAGTAGGACGACGAGGCGCGGGCTGACGCGCTCAGCCGCCAGCCGGGCGCGGCTTGAGGCGAGGGCGAGCATGGCGAGCGTCAGCAGCAGCAGTACGGCGCCGGTGGCGAGAAACCAGCCGAAGCTGAAGACACCTCCCGGGGAACCGAGGCCCCGGAACTCCAGGCGGCCTCCGCCGGTCCGCAGGCCAGGCAAAACGGGCAGCGCAGCCCGGGGCTGCAAACCGCGGGGCGGAGAGCCAGGGTGGGGAAACACCGAGTTCAGCACTGTCGCATCAGCCCAGGCCAGCACCAGGCCCGCTCCCACCAGCACCGCCAGCGCCAGCGACCAGCGCAAGGTGGGTGCCACTAAGTCCAGCGACGCAGGTTGCGGCTGAGCAATGACAGATGCCAGACGGCGAGGAGCGCTACGCCCAGGGCCAAAAGCAACAGGAATAGGTCCACGCCGCTGCCGCTCCCGAGAGACCGGCCCGGCTGCCAGCCGAGCGCTGCGTCCAACTCGCTCAGGGTGCGTTGACCCAGCCCGAGCAGGCCATCCAGGCCTGACAGGTACCAGAGGACGACCAGACCCAGCACCGCTTCGCTCGCCAGCACTCCCCAATCCTCGAGCGGGCGAGTCCGCGGCGCCACCCGCCGCAGCACCTGCGGCAGCAGGTCCTCCGGCAGCGCCGGCGTGGGCAAAGCCCGGATCCGGCTGGGCAGCGAAGCCGCCTCCTCGTGCTGCCGCCTGCAGGCGCCGCAGATCGCCAGGTGCTGCCGGACGTCCGGCAGGGCAGCGTCCAGCTCCCCATCCACAACCGCTTCCAGTCGGCTGCGCACCTCGGCGCAGGTCATGTCTGACCGTCCTCGGCCAAGAGCACCCGGAGCACCGCTCGAGCGCGATAGAGCCTTGACTTGACAGCGGCGGCGCTCAGGCCCAGTGCGGCGGCGACGTCATCCACCCGGAGGTCGGCCTGGTAGTGGAGAAGCAGTGGCAGCCGCAGCTCCGGGGTGAGATCCGAGATGGCTAGCTGCAGGTCGAGCTGGTCCGTCGCCGCTGAACTCATCCCTGAGTCCTCGAGCTCCTGGGCAGGCGCTGGACGGCGCCTCAGGTAGCTCGCAGCGACGTTGCCTGCCAGCTTCCAGAACCACGGCTCGAAGGGCCGGCTGGGGTCATAGCGCTGAAGCTGACGGTAGAGGCGGACAAAGATCTCCTGGGCCAAGTCCTGCGCCTCGTCCCGGTCCTGGAGGTACTGGTAGGCGAGTCCGAAGACCCGGCGCTGGAAGCGATGGACCACCTCTTCGAACGCGGGCAAATCACCGTGCTGAGCCAACCTGACCAAAGCCTGGTTGGCCGCCCGCGCCTGACCGCCGCCCTCATACCCGCTCATCGACAGCTCCAGAGCCACGTAGACCTATACACGACGGACACCAGTTTGGTTTCAGGCCGGCAGAAAGTCATCCCCGTCTGGTGAAGACCAAGCCCCAATCAGGGTTGGCAGTGCGGCAGACCGCCGTGGGTTTACGTGGGCTTTGGGCTGAGGGGGCAGTCGCGGAAAGAGCTGTCCCACAGGAGGGTCCGTAACTTACCGACTAGGGAATCCGCGCGACGGTCGCTGCCCAGTTCTTTCGCATGCCTGAAGGCATCAGCCGAGGGACATGCCCTGCTCTTGGAGAGCCTCCTGAAGTAGTGCCAACGCTTTCGGTCCCATTCCGTGAAGCTGTTTCAGCTGGGAGGCCGGCACGCCCGCCAGGTCTCTGAGTTGTGTGTATCCGGCAGCGGTGAGTGCCCGGGTGGCGGGTGCTGCAACGCCCTTGGGGAAGTCGACCTCCGGCGGTGTCACGGCGTGATGGTATCCGGAAGGAGGGGCGCTGCTGCAAACGAACCCCTGGCGTCGCGTGGGGCCACGTTGGCGTGCGGTGGCACCATAGTGGTGCTATTATGGCGTCATGGATCTCACGCCGTACGTCGAAAGTCTCCGCCATGAGCTTGCCGTGGCCGCCGAGGCCGGAGGGGAAGACGTTCGCGCACTGGCCGAGCGACTCACAGCTCCCCTGGAGTCGGCGGTGCGGCTCACCCTGCTGGACGCGCTGTCGACCGCGGCGGACGAGATCACGCGCGACCTCGCGCCCGGCTCGGTGGAACTCCGGCTGCGGGGCCGCGAGCCCAGTTTCGTTGTGACGCAGCCGCCCGCCGATCACCCGTTCGAGGGGAGTGACCTGGCCGCGTTGGGTGCCGCGCCCGTCACGGCGGAGGGCGAGGAGGGCGCGATGGCGCGGATCAACCTCCGCCTGGACGAACATCTGAAGGGACGGGTCGAGGCCGCCGCCGGCCAGGCGGGGCTTTCGGTCAACGCCTGGCTGGTACGGGCGGCCGCGGCTGCGCTGGGGTCCGACGCTCCCGGCCGCCTCTTGGAACGCCGCGCCGCCCGCTCCGGTGAGCGCTACACGGGCTGGGTGCGCTGAGGTGGGACACGACACCGCACGGCCAGTTGCTCGTCCCGTGAGCGGGATGCCCCCGCTGATCACATCGGGAGGAATCACCATGCCGACCTTCGACACCCCTGAGCCGATTTCCGTCGTGATCGAGCTTGTCGTCGGTGACGTCCGCATCACCGCGAGCGACCGCGACAACACAGTCGTGGAGGTGCGGCCAAGCGACGCGTCCCATGAGCCGGACGTGCGGGCCGCAGAGCAGACGCGTCTCGAGTACACGGCCGGCCGGCTGCTTGTCAAGGCGCCGAAGCAGCGGGCTCTCGGCCTGTTCGGCAAGGCCGGGTCGATCGACGTGACAATCGACCTGCCCGCCGGCTCGCACTTGCAGGGCGACGCCGCGGTGGCGACATTGCGCTGCGCGGGCCGCCTCGGCGAGTGCCGGGTCAAGATCGGGGCCGGCGACATCCAGCTCGACCACACGGGCACCCTCGACCTGAACACCGGTGGCGGCGCCATCGTCGTGGACCGCGTCGCGGGCGACGCCGAAGTCAGCACCGGGGCCGGCCGGGTACGCCTGCGCGAGATCGACGGCGCCGCTGTGATCAAGAACTCTAATGGCGCTACCTGGGTCGGCGTAGTCACGGGCGACCTCCGGGTCAACGCGGCCAATGGCGACATCACCGTCGGCCTCGGGAACGCCGAGGTCACCGCCAGCACCGCCAACGGTGACGTCCGCATCGGCGAGGTCGCGCGTGGCTCCACCTCGCTCAAGTCCGGCTTCGGACGGATCGACATCGGCATCCGGGCCGGTACCGCCGCACGCCTCGACGTGCACACGAAGTTCGGGAGGGTTCGTAACCACATGGAGGCCGCCGACAGCCCCGAGCCGTCCGACGAGGCGGTGGAGGTCAGCGCCCGCACCGGCTACGGCGACATCGTGATCCGCCGTTCCCTGAATCCCGGGAATGGACTCATCGACAAGGAGGCGTTATGACAACAACCACCCTCACCCGGCCGGCGATTTCGGTCAAGGGGCTGCGGAAGTCGTTCGGCGACAAGCTGGTACTCGACGGCATCGACCTCACAGTTGCCGAAGGCACGATCTTCTCGCTGCTCGGCCCCAACGGCGCCGGCAAGACCACCATGGTGCAGATCCTGTCCACGCTGATCACGGCGGACGGTGGTGAGATGCATGTCGCCGGTCACGCGCTGGCTAAAGATCCCAACGCGGTGCGAGCCGCGATCGGTGTCACCGGCCAGTTCTCGGCAGTGGACAACCTGCTCACCGGCGAAGAGAACCTGCGCCTGATGGCAGATCTCCACCACCTGGGCCAACCTGAAGGCCGGCGGCGCGCCGCCGCGCTGCTCGCCCAATTCGACCTGGTCGATGCTGCGAAAAAGCCGGTGGCGACCTACTCGGGCGGTATGCGGCGTCGCCTTGACCTCGCGATGACTCTGGTGGGCAATCCTCGCCTGATCTTCCTCGACGAGCCGACCAGCGGGCTCGATCCGCGCAGCCGCCGCAACATGTGGCAGATCATCCGCCACCTCGTCGCCGAGGGGGTCACCATCTTCCTCACCACCCAGCAACTCGAGGAGGCCGATCAGCTCGCCGACCGGATAGCAGTCCTCGACCACGGGAGGGTCGTCGCCGAGGGCACCCCCGAGGAGCTCAAGCGCCGCATCGCCGGCGGCCACATCCGCCTGCAGTTCGCCGACGCAGGGGCGCTGGACTCGGCGACCCACATCTTTGGCGCGCTGTCGCGCGACGACGACGCACTGAGCCTCCAGGTGCCCAGCGACGGCAATGTCCGCTCGCTCAAGGCCGTGCTCGACCAACTCGACAGGGAGTCGATCGAGGTCGACAGTCTGTCGATCCACACCCCCGACCTGGACGACGTCTTCTTCGCCGTCACCGGCCACACCAACACACAGAAGGACAGCCAGCAATGAGTACCCTGCGCTACACAGTCACCGATTCGGCAACGATGCTGCGCCGCAACCTCCGGCACCTGCAGCGCTACCCGTCCGTGACACTGTTCGTCGTCGGCATTCCGGTGGTCCTGCTGCTGCTGTTCGTCTACGTCTTCGGCGGTACGCTGGGTGCCGGACTCGCGGGCGTGTCAGACGGCCGTACCGCCTACCTCAATTACGTCGCCCCCGGAATCATCCTGATGACGGTGGCCGGCGCAGCACAGGGAACTGCCATCTCCGTCGCCATGGACATGACCGCAGGCATCATCGCTCGCTTCCGGACCATGGCCATCTCCCGCGCCTCGGTGCTGACGGGCCACGTCCTCGGCAGCATGGTTCAGTCAATGCTCAGCGTCGCAGTCGTCATAGGTGTGGCGCTGCTCATCGGGTTCCGGCCCACCACCGATCCCCTGAAGTGGATCGCGGCGATCGGTGTCCTCGCGATGATCAGCTTTGCGCTCATCTGGCTGTCGGTCGCGTTGGGCCTGGTCAGTAAGAGCGTCGAGACCGCCAGCAACCTACCCATGTTCCTGATGCTGCTGCCGTTCCTCGGCAGCGGTTTCGTCCCCACGGCATCGATGCCGGCCGGGCTGCGCTGGTTCGCCGAGTACCAGCCCTTCACACCCGTGATCGAGACGCTGCGGGGACTGCTGATGGGCACCCCGATCGGCAACAGCGCCATACTCGCTGTCGCCTGGTGCGCCGCGATCACAGTTGTCGGATACGTCTGGGCGCGGGCGTTGTACAAGCGCGACCCCGCAGCACTGTAGACGGACCTGGCCGCCGACGCACGCGGCGCGAGATCCGGTGGGATCGCGCAGATCGGACCACACGGCCGGCGGGGCGACTCCAGATGGCTACCGGTGGTCGATAGCCTCGACCCGGCAGGTGGGTCCGGTTGCCGCTTCGAGCCGTCGATCGGTGGTCAGGAGGACGGCGTCCAGCGCCTCAGCGAGTGCAATGTACATGGCGTCCCAGCCTCGCACGGTGTCTCGCAGCTCCCAGGCACGGGAGAGGAGAACGCGATGGCCGAAACGCTCGCCGGGCCAGGCCTCGAGGTCTTCAATCGCCTGGGTGGCCTCGGTGCGATCCAGTCGTCCACGAAGGTGCTCGCGCCGGATGACGCCGAAGACCTCGACGTCGACTATGTGCGGAGCCGCCTGGTCTGTGTCGGCGGCCAGCCTGTCGCGGATCGGTTGGGCGCCGGGACCGCCGATCAACACCTCACAGAGGCAGGAGGCGTCAACGACCAGCATCGGCCGGCGCCCCGCGCTGCTCGTCGAGCGCGGCTAAGATCTCGACCCGCCCGAGTGGTGAGGAGCGCCGCCGGGTGCGCTTCAGCCATTCCTCCATGCTGGGCCGTGCAGCCAGTCGCCCCGCCTCCGCGCGCAGCAGTTGGGGGACGCTGATGCCGATCTCAGACGCGCGCCGAACCAGTCCCGCGTAGACGTGGTCGTCAAGATCCCGGATCTGCACGGTCTTGGGCACATGTTGACTCTAACATGCGACAGTGCATCTCTGCGTGCGATTTAGCATCACCGTTGACCAGCCATGGTCCGCCGGTGAGGCGCGGCCGGCGGAGGTCCGTAGACCGTTGTAGAAGGGTATACTCCTTCTGGAGTATTCATTATGGAGTTCGGTTCTCTCGGTCTGGCCGTCATGGCCCTGCTGCATGAGGCGCCGATGCATCCCTACGAGGTGGTGGGGCACATGCGGCGGCGACATCTTGACCAGCACATCAAGCTCAATTTCGGCTCCCTTTACCACACCTTTGACAAGCTTGAGCGGCAGGGATTGGTGGAGGCGAGGGAGGTGAACCGAGAGGGGCACCGGCCCGAGCGCACCGTTTATCGCCTGACGGCTGAAGGCCGTCAGCGATTCGCGGAGCGACTGGTTCGGATGCTGCGCCAGCCTGACGCGGTCTACAGCGACTTCGAGGCGGCGCTGGCCTTCCTCTACCGGCTGCCTAAAGAGCAGGTCGTGGACACCTTGCGCCAACGGGCTGATGCTCTCGATGCCGAGTGGGTGGAGACAGGTGCTCAGCTGGGGTGGCTCGCTGACAATGGACTCTCGCGTCTATCGGTGGTCGAGATGGAATTCGGTCAGGACCGGCGCCAGTCGCAAGCCCGCTGGTGCCGGGCGCTGGCGGCCGAAATCGAGAGCGGCGAGCTGGAATGGCTGGCCGGGTGGAAAGGAGCCCCCAATCTAACCGGCGCAGCCGACGATTCCCAAGAGCAGGGAACAGAAGGGGGTGACATCGCAGTTGGTGGTCAGGTGCATGTCTTGGAGGTGGAGACAAGGTGAAATCGTGGCGGGGTAACCCGTGGGCAATCCTGCTGGTGCTGTGCATGGGCTTCTTCATGGTTCTGTTGGACCTGACGATCGTGAACATCGCGATCCCGAGCATCATCGACAGCCTGAAGGCAGGGCTCGATCAGATTCTCTGGGTGCTCAACGCCTACACCCTGACCTACGCTGTGCTGCTCATCACGGCCGGGCGGCTGGGTGATCGCTTCGGCCAGCGCAACATGTTCGCCGCGGGCCTTGCGATCTTCACTGCCGCGTCGGCATATTGCGGTCTGGCCCAGGATCCCTCCCACCTGATCTTCGCCCGGATCCTCCAAGCCATCGGCGGCGCCCTTCTGACCCCGCAGACGCTGGCCATCCTGACCACCCAGTTCCCGCCTCAGCGGCGGGGTGCCGCCTTCGGCGTGTGGGGAGCCGTCGCCGGCGTCGCCACACTCGCGGGGCCCACTCTGGGGGGCTTGCTCACCACCTACCTCGACTGGCGCTGGATCTTTTACGTCAACCTGCCCATCGGTATCGCGACCATCGTGCTGGCGCTCCTGATCATTCCCGACGTGCGGCAGGGCCGCCGCGGCGGCATCGAGCTGGTGGGCATCATCCTGGCCTCGCTCGGACTCTTCCTCATCACCTTCGGTCTCATCGAAGGCCAGAAGTTCAACTGGTCGACGTTGACAACTCAGGCGGGCATCGACATCACCATCCCTGAGGTGTTGATCCTGGGTGCCGTGGTGCTCGCAGCCTTCTTCGTCTGGGACTTCTTCCGGATGACGCCGCTGGTTCCCCTTTCGCTTTTTCAGGACCGCAACTTTTCAGTGATGAACTGGGTCAGTGCGGTCCTGACCTTCGGCATGATCGGCCTCTTCCTGCCGCTCACCATCTACCTTCAGTCGGCGCTCGGCTTCTCGCCCATCAAGGCTGGCCTGACACTTGCCCCGCAGTCGCTGATCTCAATGGCGGTGGCACCCTTCGCCGGCCGCTACGCCGATAAATACGGCGGCAAGTACATAGTCATGGCAGGGCTTGCCCTCTTCGCCGTCGGGATGACGATCATCGACTTTCTCGCCGGTCCCACCTCGGATTGGTACAACTTCCTGCCCGGCGTGCTGGTCGCCGGCTTCGGGCTGGGCATGACCTTCGCACCGCTCTCCACAGTTGCGCTTCGCAACATCCGGCCCCGGATGGCAGGGGCTGCCTCAGGTGTCCTCAATACAGTGCGCCAGTTGGGGGGTGCGGTCGGCAGCGCGGTGGTGGGTGCCGTGCTTCAAAACCGGCTGGCGACAGCTTTCCACGACCAGGCTGTGCAGCGCTCGGGACAGCTCCCGCCGGCGGCCCGGCAGCCCTTCATCGACGGCTTCAGCAAGGCCGCCTCCGGCGGTCTCGACGTCGGCAGGCACCAGTCGACAGCGCCCATCCCGGGAGTGCCGCCCGAGGTGGCCCAGCAGATCGCAAAGGTGGCGCACGACGTCTTCGCCTACGGTTTCATCGACGCCATGCGGCCCACCCTTGTGGTGCCCATCGTGATGCTGGCAGTGGCGTCGATCAGCTGTCTGGCGATCAAGCGGCGGGTCCGGCCGGCCACGGCGCCCGCAGGGCGAAGCGAAGCCAGCCAGGAACTTTCGCCGGCTGAGCCGGTGACCGCCGGCTGAGCGCTATCTTTCCGGCGCGCGCTCCCCAGCGGGAGGGCTGGGTCGAAGTTGGTGGCGTCCGGCTTCGCTACGCCGAGTGGAACGAGGCCGACGGCGTCGATCGTCCTGTTCTGTTCCTGCTGCATGGGCTCGACGCCAACGTGTATGTCTGGAGCAGGCTTGCCTCACATCCGCCGGGCTGGCGGCTGGTCGCGCTCGACCAGCGCGGCCATGGCGGCTCTGAGCACCCGGCGGCAGGCTACTCGGTCCAATCAGTCGTCGCAGATGCTGTGGCCGCGATCAGGCAGCTCGGGCTCCAGCGGCCGGTCCTGGTTGGGCACTCCTGGGGCGGCGCCATTGCGCTGGAGCTGGCGGCCGCGCATCCGGAGCTGGTCTCCGCCCTGGCCTTCGTGGACGGGCCGGCGGCTGACGTCGCTGGCGCCATGACCTTGGAGGTGGCGGCCGCCCAGATGCTGGACGGCGCTCGCGGCTATTCGGCCGTGGAGGCGGCGTTCGCTGCCCAGGAGCGGTACTTAGGCCAGGCCTGGGGAATGGACCTGATTCCGTTCGTCGAGCGCAGCCTGCGCCAACTCCCGGAGGGGGGCGTGACGTCCAAGCTGACGCTTGAGGCGCGGCTGGAGATCCTCAGCTCGATGTACGAGTACCGGCCGGCAGAGCTCTTCAGCCAGGTCCAAGGACCGCTGCTGCTGTCGCTGGCGGCCTGGACTCGGGAGACAAAGGCTGAGGTGTTCTTGGGCTGGAAGCGAGCGGCCGCAGCGCACGTCCAAGAGCAGCGCAGCGACTCCTGGGTGCGCTGGTATGAATCTCATCACGAGGTGACGCTTTTCCAACCGGGCCGGCTCGCCGCGGACCTGGAGCGCCTGGCCTTCGCCGCGGCGTACTCAGATCTGGCCCATCAGGTAGAGAGGCTCGAGCTGGACTGGCAAACGCCGCTCATTGGCGAGCAGGAGGCTTGGACTGCCAAGGACCTGCTGGCGCATCTGGCCAGCACCCAGACTTCCCTGAGCCACCTTGTTCTGACTGCAGGTGCTCAGCTGTGGTCAGAGGCGGCCGAAGAGGCCCCGCCGTTCGACGCCGACCGCTGGAATGCCAGCCAGGTCGGCCGCCGCCGCCAAACCACTCCTGACGAGCTCATGGAGGAGCTCAGCGCAGGTGCACGGCGGGCCACCGAGCTGCTGAGTACTGCCGATCTCGAGGCGCCGACGACTGCTGGTCCGCTGCCGGGCCAACCACTTCGGAAGACGCTCCAGCTGTTGGTCAGGCATGGCTACGACCACCTTCGTCGACTGCAGGCGGTCGCTCAGGCCTAAACCTGGACCACGTCTGGTCCGGTCTCTTGACCACGCTCCCTAAATTGCGTGCGAGCACTTCGCGCTGATGAGAGCACTGGCCTGGTGGCGCTCCTTACTGGCCGCCGCTTCGAGCTACCACACTCACCTCAAGCAGGGTGATGAAAAAGGGTCGTCGAGTGATTGGGCCGCATGGGCGCCAAGGCGCCGACGAGGCCGCAGGCCCGAAGCCCCTTTTCATCGGCTTGCTAGGTCAGGGATCGGATCAGCCCTTTACATCAGGGGCCGGGTGTACGTCGGGCGAGCACCTCGCCAAGGCGATCGAGCGCCCGCACCTCACTCCCCATCGTCCGTGCAATCAGTGGCGATATGAGTTTGCTGAAGCCCCGCGGCTCGGCTTCCAAGCTGAAGGTCACGCGGGTGCGGCCGCCCTCATCCGCGAGCTCGTAGCGTCCCGCGGGCCGTACGGGACCACTCAGCGCCCGAAAGCCGATCAGCGATGGCGCTTCGAGTTCCGAGCGCTCGAAGTCGGCGTCAATGCGCCGACCGAAGGGACCTTTAACCCCCTGCTTGTAGACAGCGCCAATGCCATCGCCCGACATGCGCTTGATGTCGAGCACGCCGGGCCGCCATTGCGGATCGTTCTCGCTGTCGGCAAGGAAATCGAAGACCTCACCGCACGGGCGGTCGATGACTATCGTGTTACTGGCGCGTGGCATGGTAGTCCTCCGTTTGAGATGGAAAGAGTGCTCCGAGCTTGTCGAGTCCGCTTTCCCAGCCCTCGAGATAGGGAGTGCTATCGGCCCCCGGCGGGAAGCCTGCGTGGGTCAGGATCAGCTCGGTCCGACCGCCGAGGTCGATGAACTCGACTGTCACGAGCGACTCGGTCGGATCCGGCACGCCAGACTCCCAGCGCCATGTGTAGACGAGTAGCGCCGGCGGCTCCACCGCCCGAAAGGTGCCCGCAAGTCGCAGCGCCTCGCCGGATGGAGGCTGCATGATGAGCAGGTACCGTCCCCCGGGCCGAAGGTCGATCTCGGCATGTGGCGTGGTGAAGGCGCCCGGACCCCACCAGCGCTTGAGCTCGTCAGGGTCTGTCCACGCGCGGAAGACCTCGTGCCGTGGCGCAGCGAGAACACGCCGCAAGCGGAGTTCGTGCGAGGCCATCGTCACTCGTTCTCCTCGAGGTGCGTAGCGAGCGCGCTCAGCCGCTGCCCCCAAAACACGCGATAGGTCGCGAGCCAACTGTCGGCCACCCCAAGCGGCTCCGGATCGAGACGACACCGCCGCAGCCGACCATCCTTCCAGTGCTCGAGCAGCTGGGCGCGCTCAAGGACATGGAGGTGCTTGACCACTGCCGGAAGCGAGAGCGGAAACGGCCTCGCCAGCTCACTGACCGACATCTCGCCCTCGGCCAACCTGGCGACGATGGCCCGCCGGGTGGGATTGGCGATTGCACCGAACACCTGGTTGAGAACCACCGGCTCAGACTTAACCATCTGGTTTAGTATGACAGGCATGCCGCTCCAGGAACCGCCGGCCTACCGCGCGGTTGTCGAGTCACTGCTGAGTAACCCCGCAGTCAGCGAGGCGAGAATGATGGGCATGCCAGCACTGAAAGCCCGCGGCAGGCTGTTCGGCGGGCTCGCCGACGGGTGCCTGGTGGTCCGAATCGGCCGCTCGCGCGTCGACGAGCTCGTCGCGATGGCCCACGCCGAACCGTTCGATCCGTCGGGCCGCGGCCGACCGATGAGGGATTGGGCCTTGGTTCGCCAGTCCCCCGAGGGTTGGGAGTCGCTTGCGCACGAGGCCCTCACGCTTCTCGACGCCTAGGCGACTCAGTACCTCCGAATCGGCCGAACTTGCAGCATTTTCTCTTGATCGTGTTCTGCTTGCGTTTGCCGGAGACGAAGGCGGCCCGTCCGGGGCGTCCGGCTTTCGACTCACGGATCTGGGTCTCGGCGCCGTCGATGCACAGCGTGACGTTTTCGGCCTCGGCGTAGGCGAACCCGTCCGCCAGGGTGCGCAGGCGCAGGCCTGGTCGCTGCGGGACGGCGAACCCGCGTTCGGCCAGCAGCGGCCTGATCTCGCCGATCGCCCGGCCGATCGTGGAGGACCCGACCTAGTAGATCACGCCGAGGGCCTCGTGGGTCCAACCGGTGCGCCAAGTGGGCCAGGGTGACCAGCCGTCGGCCGGTGAACACCGACTCGTATTTTGACCCAGCGGCGCCGCTGGCGGCGCCAGGACTCGCATCGCGCCTCCCACCGCCGCGCGAGTTCGGTGACAAGCTCGCCGAGGTGTTCGCGTGACAGCCCGCAGAAGGCGGAATGGGACACGATCGCGCGGACCTAGCCGTGGGGCACACCTCGACAACCTAGTGCGGCCACCAGCACGTCACCGCCTGCGTGAAGACACGGTCAGGCCGGCTGCCACAGCTCGATCCGATTGCCCTCAGGATCGGTGACCCAGCCGAATCGACCGACACCCTCCATGTTCTGCGGATCTTTTGCCACGTCCGCTCCCTTGGCGCGCAGTTGTCCGAGCATCGCATCCAGGTCGCGGACCCGGAAGTTGATCATAGCCTGCTGGCCACGGGACCCGAAGTAGTCGGTCTCGGACTCGAACGTCGCGAACACCGTTGGCCCGGCTTCCTGACGCCATTCACCGTTCTCATCGGCGTCCAGGCCTAGGCAATCGCGATACCACGCGCCCAGGGCCACCGGGTCGGCGGCCCGCATGAAGTATCCACCGATTCCAAGCACATGTTCCATGTGGTCATCTTGCCAGGACGGCGATCGGGCGGGCTGGCACCACACCATCCTCCGCTTCACACCCTAATCTCAATCGCGGGGGGAACTCGTAAGTGCCCCGAGGTGGCTCCGGCCGCTCAGCCCGAGTCCTGCCACAATCGTGCGCTTGGTGGTGCCATGCAGGCGATGAAGGAAAGCATTCTGAGCACCCACGCTCTTTCCAAGCGCTACGGCCAGAGAACTGTTGTCGACCAGCTGGAGCTGCAGGTTGACCGCGGCGAGGTTTTCGGCTTTCTCGGCCCGAACGGGGCAGGCAAGACCACCACCATTCGGATGGCGCTGGGCTTGGTCGAGCCCACCGCGGGCAGCGTCGAACTCTTCGGCAGCGATGTGCGTACGCATGGCGCTCAGGTGCTGCCCCGGGTCGGGGCGCTGGTCGAGTCACCGGCGTTGTACGGCTACATGAGCGGTCGCGACAACCTGCGCGCCGTCGGCAGGGTGCTCGGCGGCATCTCGGAGAGCCGGATGGATGAGGTGCTGGAGGTCATCCACCTGCGCGGGCGCGACGGCGACCGCGTCAACACCTACTCACTCGGCATGAAGCAGCGGTTGGGCCTGGGCCTGGCGATGCTCAACGACCCCGATCTCTACATCCTCGATGAGCCGGCGAACGGCCTCGACCCGGCGGGCATCGCTGAGATCCGCGATCTTCTCCGGGAACTGGCCGCGCAGGGCCGCACTGTGTTCATTTCCAGCCACGTCCTGAGCGAGATCCAGCAGATCTGTGACCGGGTGGCAATCATTCAGGAGGGCCGGCTTGTGACTTTGTCCACTGTCGCCCAGCTGACCGAATCCGGCGGGGAGTTCATAGTCATCGTGGAACGGCCGGAGGCGGCGCTGGCGCTCGTCAGGACGCAGCCCTGGGGCCAAAAGGCCCGGCTGGAAGACCTGCAGCTGGTCGTGCCCTCGCCCAGCGGCCGGGGACGTGACCTCGTGCAGTTCCTGGCCGGTCACGGCCACTGGCCCGATGTGATCAGGGAACGCCAGCAGTCCCTGGAGGAGATTTTCTTGGATCTCACAGGAAGGGAGGCTAGATGACAGCTACTTCGATCTCCGAACGTGGTCTCAGCCCCGCCCAGGCGCGGTCGCCCAGGGCATCTTTCGCAGGCGCCGTCGGGTCTGAGCTGCTGAAGCTGCGCAAGCAGCGACTCAACTGGGTGATGATCGCGCTCGCCGTCCTGCTCTTTGGGGTCATGGCTCTAGGCCTCGGCACCTCAGACCAGCGGCAGCTGCTGGCGAAGTCGCCCCACACGTTCTTCAACAATTTTCTCGACATCTGGACCACCACCTTCCAGATCGGCTCGGGCATCGTGCTCCTGCTGGTCTCGGCCCGCCTCATGGGCATGGAGTACTCGGCCGGGACGCTGAGGATTTTGCTCGCCCGCGGTCAGGGCCGGCTCCAGCTCTTGGCGGCGAAGCTGCTGGTCCTCATCTCGCTCGGCCTGCTCCTGCTCGCCGGTTACGTGATCCTGGTCGGCGCTTACACGGCCGGCACCGTGATCGTCCTGCACGGCAACCTGGATCCCTTGCGGAGCCTGCCCCCGGTGGCTTGGCAGAACCTCGGCCTGGCCGCTCTAGTCCAGGTGGTCAGCATCGTCTGCGCAGTCCTGCTGGGCACGGCCGCCGCCGTGGTCGGTCGCTCACTGGCCTTTGCGGTGGGCGTGGCGATGAGCTTCTATCCCGCCGACAACTTTGGCGCGCTGGTCCTGATCCTGCTCAGAAGCGCCACCCACCAGAGCTTCTGGACCAAGCCGAGCGACGTCTTGCTGGGGGCCAACTTCAACGTCCTGCTCCAAACGCTGGAGCCTGATCATTCGAGTCGCCCCGCCTTCGCGGTCCCCGTCGACCACGTGGATGCAACTCACGCTCTGGTGGTCATCGCCGCCTGGGCCATGCTCTTTCTGGGCGGCTCCATAGTCCTCCTGCTCCGGCGCGACGTGAACCAATAGCCCCCAAGCCCCGGTCCGTGGGCTGACCCTCAAGAGATCCTCCGGAGCTAAATCGCACCAGCATCGCCAGGTCTTCGGTCTGAGCGTGTGCGCCCTTGCCTCCCGGCCAACCGATCCCCGGCGGCGACCAGCAGCACGAGGGCGGCCACCGCACCGCCCAAAGCAAGAGCTGACACGTGTCCGGCTGCCGGCAGCATCACGGCCAGGACGCCGATCGCCCCCAGCCGGCTCCACGGTGTCGTGCGCCAGACGATTGCCTTGAAGGCGGCATGCCCCGCCAGGAACAGGGCAGTGCCGCCGAGCGTCAGCGCGGTCGTGGCTGTGTCCGCCAGGTGCGATGGATGTGACAGGACCAGTTCGTCCGCGGCGGCGGTGACGATGATGCCTGCCACCATGATCGGGTGGATGAAGTGGTAGGCGGACCTTCCCAGCCGACCGGGGTCGTCGGAATGCGCGACCAACTCCATGCCGGCTTCAGCGCTGCGGTCGAAGTAGATCCACCAGAAGGCCGCCGCGCCCAGGAACGCCACCAGACAGGCGCCGACTTCCGCGGCAGCGATATGGCTGAGGCCCGACAGCGTGGCGCCGATGACCACTACCGACTCGCCGAGCGCGATCAGCAGAAAGGCCTGACAGCGTTCAGCGAAGTGGTTCCCGTTGATAGTCCAATCCGCGGTGGTCGAACGGCCGAGGCCGGGGGTGTAGAAGCCGACGGCGCCGCCCAGAAGGTCCACCGCCACCGCCAACAGCCACAGCAGTTCACGGGCTCGCTCCTGCGCGAGGCCGCCGAGGATGGCGATAATGCCGCTGGCGACGGACCAGACCAGGATGCGCTCATAGTTGCGTTGCAGGCGGTCACTGCGTAGCCCGGCAACGGCGAAGGCGCTCCGGCCGACCTGCATGACGGCGTAAGCGGCGCCAACGACCAGACCAGCCTGAGCGAAGGCGTTCGGCAAAGCGGCCGACAGCACCAGGCTTACCAGCATGAGCCCGAGCAGCAGCAAACGGACAGGTAGCCGCTCGGGATCCAACCAGTTGGTCACCCAGGTCGTGTAAACCCAGAGCAACCAGACCATGGCGAGCAGCAGTACGGTTTGCAGCCCGCCCTCGACCGAAAGATGACCAAGCAGGCTGTGGGAGAGCTGGGTGACCGCGAAGACGAAGACCAGGTCGAAGAAGAGCTCAATGTTCGTCACCCGATGAGAGCCACCCTTCTTCCGCAACAGGTTCGCTGGGGACGTTGGGGCTGCAGTCGACGTCACGGCGAACAGTTTGGCCCCATCGGGTGGTTCCACGCCGGGTTGCTTCAAGACATCAGCAACGTCGGGTCAACGAGGCGCCGGATGGCCAGCGTTCGGGGCGGCCTCGGAGCCTCGCTGTAGATTCGGCTCAAGGTGTTCCGCCCGCTGAGCGTTCGGAGTGGCCATGGCGGCACGTAGCTGGTTTGAGCACGTTGGCGTCATCGCCGACCGCGGCCGGGCGGTCCTCAACCTGCCCGTGGGCCGGCAGAGCCGCGATGCCCGCCAGCTCTGCGAGCGGCTCTTGGCCCAGCGGGGGGAAGCGGCGGGCATTGCGCTCGCCAGCGACCTCGTGGATGAGATCAACGCGATGGACGGGCGAAAGACAGCCGACTTCCTTCGCCTGCTGGCCGCCCGCTTTGCGCCTGACCCGGCCGGCCTGGAGAGAGCGATCGAGCGCTGGCGCGCCGAACGCGATGTGGCGGCTACGCTGCAGCTGCAAGCGGCCAGCGAACCGCCCCGCCAGGAGCTGTTCCGGCGGCTCAACATGGCGCCCGGCGGCACTCGTACGCTGGTGAATCTGCGCGCCAGCCTACTCGCGCTCGATCCCGACCCTGACCTGGAAGCTCTCGACTTCGATCTGCGCCATCTGCTGAGCTCATGGTTCAACCGCGGCTTCCTGCAGTTGCAGGAGATCAGTTGGGAGACGCCCGCGGCCATTCTCGAAAGGCTCATCGAGTACGAGGCGGTGCACGCGATTCAGGGCTGGGCCGACCTTCGCCTTCGGCTGGCCGAGGATCGCCGCTGCTACGCCTTCTTCCACCCGGCCCTGCCGGGCGAGCCGCTCATCTTCGTCGAGGTGGCCCTCAGTCATGGCCTGGCCACAGCCATCGGTCCGGTGATCGATCCGGGGCGCAATGTCGGCTCGACCAAGAACGCTGACACGGCCATCTTCTACTCGATCAGCAACTGCCAGAAAGGCCTGCGCGGCATCTCCTTCGGCAACTTCCTGATCAAGCAGGTGGTGAGCGAGCTCTCGGCTGCGCTGCCGGGGCTCAAGACGTTCGCTACGCTCTCGCCCGTCCCCGGATTGGCAGCGAGCTTGCTGGACGAGGAAGATCCGGAAGGCTTCACTGACGCCCGGCTCCGAGCACTCATCGGTGATCAGGCCGACGAGCTGAACCGGTTGGCGGCCGCCCAGGGAAGCCCACTGCGGGAGCTGCTCACCGCGCCCGCGCCCCACCCGGAACGGGTGAGCAAGGTGCTGGAACGGCTGTGCCTCGCCTATCTCACCTGTCAGCGTCGCAACGGCCGCAGCGCGGCTGACCCGGTGGCCCACTTCCATCTCGCGAACGGCGCGCGCCTGGAACAGATCAATGTCGACGCTGACCTGTCCGAGGGAGGACGCAGCTCCTGTGGCGTGATGGTGAACTACCTCTACGAGCCCGAGCGGCTCGAGTTCAACCACGAGCGCTACGTCGAGACCGGTGAGGTGGTCAGGGGTCGCTCACTGAACACCGCCCAGAAGCGGGTGCAGGCTGCCTGGTCCGCGCGCTGAGGGACGTTGATCACGCCCCTACCGCTGCCGTCGCGACCGGCCGCGGCACCGTCTGCTGACTCGCCGCCGCGATGAAGCGCGGGCCTTCCCTATCCGCGATTTGTCCAGGACGATCCTGCTACCGTGCTAGGCGTTAGGCTTGGGCGGTCGGGCGATTGACGATCAGGAGGAGATAACGGTGGCGGGGATCATTGCGCTGCTTCTGCTGACGGGGTCCCTGTTGGGAGTGGGCCCCCTCAGCAAGTCGGCCGACCAGTACTACAACGAGGCCAAGACCAACTTTGACCGTGCGGCGATCTTGAAGGAGACGAACATCAGGATGGCGCAGCCGGACGGGACGACTCTGACCGGTGAGATCGAGTTGAATCGCAAGGGCGACGCGGTGATGACCCGAAACCTCAAAGCTGGAAAAGAAGAGGTCATGCTGGTGCGCTACAAGCCGTTCGTGCGGGGGGATCGTGCCCTGTGGGAGTCATTGGGCCAGGCGAAACTGGCCAAGGCGCTCGCCAGGCGTTGGGTCGTCTCTCACGACAGCACGCTCGGACTCAGCATCGCCGACTTCATCAGCGCGGGCGAGTGGGACAAGGGCACGCACTCGCGGACCGATCTGAAGAAGAACGAGACCAAGACCATCAACGGCCGAGCCGCCATCCGGCTTTCGGACAGTTCGGGCGAATTCTGGGTTACGACCCAACAGCCGACTCAGGTAATGCGACTGCGCACCACGGGGCCGAGTGCGATCAGCTTCGACCTGAGCTACCCAAGCTCGTTCTCCGTTGCGGCGCCCGCCGATGCCATCGACCCGGCCGATCCCACATCCCTGCCGGCCTATTACCGAATCGTCGCTCACGACAGCCTGCCTCCCTGTGATCCGGCTGCCTGCCGGCTTGGTGAGGTGGTCACCAACGACTATGGGAATCTCGCGCCGGGCGACAGGCCAAAGGTCACGATCATGGTTTCCCGCGCTGACAACCACCAACCGTTGGGCCAATGCACCACTGACGTCCCCGTCATAGTGCACGGCGAGAGTGTCAAGGTCTCCTGCGTGGTCGCCAGCCAGGCGCTGATCGACTACGCCAACTCAGGCCAGACGACCTTCTACCACACGGCGGTGATCACCAACCCATTCTGGGACGACGGCCGACCGCCGAGCGGGCAGGCTCCCTCGCAGCCGCAGGGCTGATCGGCTGTCCACCAGGGTGCCAATGAAGCTGCTCGACCTGAGCCAGGACTTCTCAGTTCATACGCCCGCCTTCGCCAGCTACTCGGGACCCAGCATCAAGTGGGTGAAACGGCTGGCCTTCGACAAGGCGGGCGGCCAAGAGATCACCTCCACGCTCCATGTCGGCACCCACCTGGACGCGCCCGCCCACTTCTATTCCGGGGGCAAGTTCATTGGCGACCTGCCGCTGGACTTTCTGGTCGGCCCCGCTGCGTGGTGGACCTGGAGCGGATGGGCATGGGCGATTACGACCTCTACGGGCCTGAGCACTTCGAGCGCTGGGAAAAGGAGACCGGGCAGCGGATCGAAGCGGGCGACATCCTAGTCATCCACACCGGCTACCACAACCACTATCCGGAGAACTGGGCTGACGGTCGGAGCAACGTGGATGATGTCGTGCGGGAAAAGCAGCGTGTGCATGATCTGGTAGTCCCGCTTGGGAAAGATCTCGGAGAGAGGCCGGCCCAGCTTCGCGGCGGCATCCTCGGCCTCATCCGCTCGGAGGCGCTGGATGACTGTGTTCATGGGATGATCGGCGCTGCCGGCGTCGACCGCCAGGTAACGCACGCGCCGCTCCAGCACCCACTCAGCGAATTCCCGTGTGGGCCCGGGGTGGCGGATGAAGTACTTGGTCTCATCCACTCAGTGGGTGGTCAGCCTTGCAAGCGGCACCTGATCCGGTGCGAATTACTGCAGAGTCATTCCCAATGGCCGTCCGGCTGCATAGGTCCGCACGCCATCACCTGCGCGGAAGGCGGCACACGCGCCGCTGCAACCCCTGGAGTTAGCTAGGCCGGCCGAGCACTCGAGAGGCCCTAAAGCTGGGCCGGCGGTACTGGAACGCTATGAGGCCCATGGTCACGACAAAGAAGAACACGCCGCCGATGTTGTCGCCAAATGCCTTCGGGTCGTCTCATTCCACGATCAGGCCCAGGACTTGGATCACCAGGGCCAGCGCCCCGAGCAGGATTGGCAGCCGCGAGCGCTTGAACCGGTTGCCGGGGCCAGATGTACCAGCTGAGTGCTAGGAGCGCGATCACCAGGAAGGCGCCGTCGTCGGCCTTATCGGGCAGATCTTGCTCCTGAAAGGCGACGAAGCCAAAGGTGAGTCCGCCCAGGCAGAGGACCGAACTGGCGAGGAGGTTGTACCAGCGATTCGCAGCCGCGAATGAATCGAGTTGGGGTCCGGGCTCTTCCGGAATGCTGACGTGCTCACCTGCGCTGTTCATGCCAAACCACCGATGCGAGAAATCGACTGGGGGAGAGCACCGTTCAAGGCCACGTGGAGAAGGCCGAGAACGACCAGCATTGCCATTACTCGGTAATGGGTTTTGCGCAGGCGCAGGCGTTCGGATCCTCGTAGTGAGCGCAGGCGCATGCCGATCATGACCTGGCCGCCGGCGACCAACATCGCACCGGTAGCAACCCAGAGCCCGGCACCGTACCCGGGGCTTCTCGACATCGGTCCGGACATGGCAACCCCTGCATGGACCAGGCTCAGGCCGGCGATTGTGACGCCAATCCAGTAGTGCGGTCGCATGCGCTCCAAGTAGGGGAGCGACCAGCCATGCGGCGCCAGCCGGCGGCGGCGCAGAAGGTAGGGAAGGGAGATATTGGCGGCCACCAGAGCCGCCACCAGCCAGCCAGTGGCCTCCCCGAGTACAAGCGCGATCATTGCTTACCATCCATAGTCGGTACTGACTATAGAATGGATCGCCGAATAAGTCAACACTGACTATGGAGGACTTTCCTGTGGTTGCAAACAGGCGATGGCTTGCAAACAGTTTCCGCTTCGGCCGGACAATGAGACACCTGTGCACCACCGCCTGCTGATCTTGGGACTGCTTCTGACTGGCCCGTTGACGGGATATGACCTGCACCGGATTGTGGCGGCCCACGGCGAGTTGTACCGAGACCTGAAAAAGGCCAACCTCTATTACCTCCTTGATCGGATGGCCCAAGAAGGATTCGTGCAGATGAGAACCCAGTCTGGAGCCAGGGGACCCCGAGGGGAGCGGCTGATCTACGCGCTCACGCCGATCGGCCGAGTCGAGATGGTCGCGCTGCTGCGTGCGGTGCTCCAGAACTACGAGCCGGTGCACAGCGGCGTCGACGTTGCGATCATCCTGCTTGATCATCTGCCCCGGCCCGAGGCGCTGCGCTTGCTCGGGAAGCGACTCGAAGAGGTTGCATCCCGGCGTCGTCACCTTGTCAAGGAGCTCGGCGGTCAGGCCAATGAGCCAGGATCAGCCGCTGATCACCTATTGATGCTGGTCGACGCTGAACTGCGCTGGATTCGGCGGGCGGTGCGCCGCGTTGCTGAGGCGCAGGCGCTCGACTCAACCTGATCACGGACCAGGAGCGTTGCACTCATTCACTCACCTCTCCCCCGATAGGAGCTGAGGCGCGCTGGGAGCGACCTGGGCCGGACTGAGCCCTGGCTGGACCAAACCGCCTAGGCTCGGGCTCGGGCGCGCTCCTGGGGCGTGGCCCGGGCCGGCTCCGCCCCGTCCGGCTCGGTGAGGGCAGGGCCGCCCGCGAACGCCGGCCGGGTGTTGAGCGCGTAGGGCGACCACTCGTCGCGCTCCAGCAGCTGGCCGGCCATCGCCTCCAGCTCGCGGATGCGCACATTGGCGCGGATCGCCTCTCGGATGGAGAGGATGCCCACCGCCGGATGTCGCTTCTCCACGACGTGGCGGAGCATGTTCAGGTGCGCGTTGTCCGGAACTCCCGGCTCGCGAATCTTGCGCACCGCCGCCCTCACTGTCGACTGCGTGCCGTCGATCGCCTCACCGCGGGCGAAATCGAACTTGTAGAAGGGGCTGCGACCGCTCAA
Source organism: Candidatus Dormiibacter spiritus (assembly GCA_003244185.1). Classification (GTDB taxonomy): domain Bacteria; phylum Chloroflexota; class Dormibacteria; order Dormibacterales; family Dormibacteraceae; genus Dormiibacter; species Dormiibacter spiritus. Next base: position 132,546 of record QHBT01000043.1, read on the forward strand.
GCGGTGCTCGCCGCTGAGCTTGATCCACTTGGCGTCCTCGACCCCCTTGCCCACGTCGATGACCAGCCGCACCGAGCGACCCAGGTAGGGGAAGGTCGCGTTCATCCGCGCATACGTCTCGCGCTGACCCTGGAGCGGCTCGTGGCGTCCGATCAGGAGCGGCGCCGCCGCATCAAGCTCGATGCGGTCAATCGGCGTGAAAAGGGACACGATCGCAAATGCGTGGGGGATGAGATCCGCCACCACCCCGATGTCAGCTGCAGCGCCGGTCAGAGCCTGGGCCTCCAGGATCTCGACGCGGATCTCCTCGACGCTGTCCAGGAAGTCGCGCAGCGTCCGCTCCTCGGTGAGGAGCAGCTGCAGCAGGCGCACCTCGAGCTTGAAGTAGTAGTGGTCGGCCGCCACCAGCTCGCAGCCGCCGGGCGCCTGGTCCAAGAAGCGCCGGTAGTCCTCAGGGGGAGCCCCCAGCGGCTTCTCGATCAGGATCACATCACTCAGGTCGTAGTAGCGCGCCAGCGTCGGTAGATGCGTTGCGGCCGGCGTGGCGATGTACGTAATGATGTAGCAGCTCGCCTCCAGCTCGCGCTCCAGCTGAGCCCGCGCCGGGTTGGCGTCGCTGTCCCAGTAGAAGACGTCGCCGTTGGCGCGGACCTCCTCCTCTTTCTCCTGCAGTCGCTCGTGGGCGCCCGGGGCATCCCGTTCGACCACGTGCAGCCGGAAATTGAAAAACTGCTTGAGCGTCTGCAGGTGGTGGTAGGCCTTCTGTCCCCACTGCCCGAACCCGATGAGGATGAAGTCCTTCTGGATGTGGCGCTCCTCCTCGGCGAGCGCGTGCAGCCGGGCGTTCTTGATGGCCACCGCCGCCTGGTGGGCCAGGCCCTGGGCGCGCTGCACCTCGTCAGCTGTGAAGTTGCGCGTCTGCTCGCGCTGCGCCAGTACCGCTGCGCCGATGGTCTTGCCGTCCGCGACCAGGGGGAGCGCCAGCAGCGAGCGGACATCGAAGGCCTCGACGTACGCGGCAGGCACCAGCTCGCTGGCGGAGACATCCTCGATGGCGACCGGCAGCCCACGGTCGATCACCTCGAAGAGGAAGGAGTGATCCTGCCTCTCGCCCCGCCAGCGCTGCCAGGCCTCCTCCCGGTCGGACGCCGCGGCCCCGTACCAGCCCTCGCCATCCTCCTCGGAGAGAGCGATCTGGCAGACTGACGCGTCCACGAGCCGGACCAGGTTGCGCGCAACCAGCCGCAGCGTCTGCTCCAGGTCGATGGTGGAGGCGATCGCCTCGCTGACATCGGCGCTCAGCTCCAGCTGCTCGGCGTGGCGGCGGGCGTCCTCGTAGAGGCGGGAGGTCTCCACCGCCAGCCCGATCTGGAAAGTGGCAGCCCGCAGCGCCTCGATCTGGCTCCAGTCCGGCCGGCGGCGATGCGAGCGGTGGTAGCCGACCTCGAGCACGCCAGTGGCGCGGGCGCCTGAGTCCAGCCCGACTGGCAGGAACATGCGAACGAGGTCAGCGTGGCCGCCAGCCTCGAAGACCTCCGCGCTCAGCGTGAAGGGTGCCACTCCATCCTCCGCTGGCAGCTCGCCGGCCTCAGGATGTCCGATCAAGCCGGCCGGGACAGTGGTAACGGTCTCACCGTCAGCTCGCACCACCGGGACCTCTGTCCAGCGGACCTGATCAGGGATGCCGCCTGCCACGAGGTCTGGGCCCGCCGGCTCTTTGGTGACGGGACCGACCAGGGCCACCTGCCAGCTGCTGGCGACATAGGCGAGAACGTCCGTACTGGCCAGCCTCCGCTCCTGCTGCAGCGCCCAGCGAGGGATGAGCGCCTTTCCCCGCTCGCCCCCGGCATCCTCCGAGGCGGCCGCAGCTATGGTGTCAGAGGTCGCCGCCCCGGCCGTCATGCGCACCAGCAGCCCCCGTTCGGCCTGATCCTCGATCAGGTTCATGGTGGCGAACTGGAAGTCGAACTCGGGCACCGAGCCGTCGGTCAGGTGGACCACGACGGCGTTCAGCACGTCCTGCCGGGAGGAGCCCGGCCGCAGCATGGCGGAGCTCATGCGGCTCAGCGCGCCCAACAGCCGGTTGCTGTCGGCCAGTGTCGAGATCAGGCGGCGGCTGGCCAGCGCGCCGCCCACCAGGTCGGCGGCCGCGCCGAGGAGGACATCTGTGGTGGGCGCCCGCCGGACCGAGGCCAGTGGATCACGGCCCATCACCACGAGGTAGCCGGCAACCTCCTCGCGGACACGGAGCGGGAAGGTTCCCGCCGGGTACAGGCGGGCCGGGGCCATCGCGGTGGCCAACGCCGTCGTAACCCCTGCCTCCCGGTCGCCAATCTCGGCCGGTACCTCCAGTCGAACCGGGACCGCCGCCGGAGCGTGAGCTGTAACGAGGTCCAAGCCGCCGCTGCGCGGTCCAATCTCGTAGATGGCCGCGGCGTCCAGGTCGCTGGCCAGCAGGAGGTCGGCGAGCGCGATGGAGAGCTGGCGCCGCAGCCCGGCGCCGGCGGCCCCAGCGTCGTCGGCGGCAGCCGTCAGCAGTCGGGTCAGGCGGCCGACGCTGTCGACAGCGGCCCTCTGGGTGCGGGTGAGCACCGAGCGGATGCGGACGGCGGACTCTCGGGCTTTGCGCTCGAGCTCCGCCACGGCCGCTTGATCGGGAGCGCGGGAGCCTGCGGGTGGGGCGGGCGCGGCCGGGTCGGCGCAGAAGTTCAGGTAGAGCAGGCCCACCAGCCGCTCCTCGGCGAGCAGCGGCAGCCCCACAGTGGACAGGACGTGGTGGCGGCGGATGAAGGTGCTGTCGATCTCGGAGGGCGCATCTTTGGCGACCAGCGTCTGCCGCCGCACGGTCAACCAGGCAGTCGAGCCGTAGTGAGTCACGCGGAGGTCGTCAGGCGCCTTGCCCCCTGCCTCGTCGTCAAGGTATCGGTTGAGCTGAGACTGCATGTCGGACAGCGACTCGCGCAGGCTGTCCGGCGGCAGGCCGATCACGTGCGGCCCGTAATAGCGGCGGGCGTCCTGGTCGTACAGGACGAGAGAGACGATGTCGGCTCCGGACGCGCGTTTCATGTCCGCCAGGACGCTGCGGAGGACGTCGGTCAGGCTGGGTGAGGCCGATTCAGAGCTCGGGGACATGGCTTCCCTCCTCTGGGAAACCTGATCATAGGTCCGTCAGCGCCTGACAACGAGGTCGCGCTGGCACCTGCAGCCAGAGCACTGGAGGGTGAGGACCCGGAACTCAGCCAAGAAACTCGGCCACCAGCCGGTTGAAAATCGCCGGGCGCTCAAAGTAAACGGAGTGGCCGGTCTTTGCCAGCAGCTCAAATCGGGCGCCAGGAACCAGCTCGCAAAGCCGTCGCACCGCCGCCGGCGGGATCACGCGATCCTCGGCGCCGGCGATGCCCAGCAGTGGGACGCGGAGCCGCGCCACCGCCTCCGGCGACGTGGTCGCCATCTCAGCCAGCGTCCGCCGAAGTCTGGCCTTGTCCAGCCCTGCCGAAGATGAGAGGGCGTCGATCGAGGTGTAGAGATGGCTCAGCGCCGGCCGCTCGGCCGTCATCCGAATTCCGACCGCGGGATGCACGCCAAGCACCGGTGCCTCCTCCTGGCTGGCGACGCCATGCCTGAGCGACCCCGCGGTGGAGGCCATCACCAGCGCATCCAGGCGCTCGGGCTGGCGGAGGGCGAAAGCCAGGGCCGTCCAGCCGCCCATCGACTGAGCGACGACGCTGACGCGCTCGAGGCCCAGATGATCCAGCAGGGCGATCAGGTCTTCCGCGAAGCTGTGGGGCAGGCGGGCCGGATCGTCGTTGCTGAACGATGGGACGAAGCCCCTGTGGGCGAAAACGACGCAGGTGCGACGCTCCGAGAATGCAGGCACCTGCTGCCACCAGGAGACGTGGTTGCCGCCCAGGCCGTGAGCGAAGACGAGCGCCGGACCGCGGCCGTGGACCTCGTAGTAGAGCCGGGCGCCAGGCAGATCGAGGTAGGGCACAGCGAGGCTGATCCTATCCGGCCGGGCACCTCATCGACCAGCGAAAGGTGACTCTGTCCTCTGTGACCGGCACGACTTCGCACACGTTGACTGGTTTATCGTGGCGGCAGTGGCCGAGCTGGAATATCCGATTGCGACCAGCGGCTTGACCAAACGCTTCAGCGCCCACGTGCTGGCAGTCGACCGGCTGGAGCTGCGGGTACGGAAGGGTGAGGTCTACGGTTTCCTGGGCCCTAACGGGGCCGGCAAGACCACAACCCTCAAGATGCTGGTCGGGTTGATTCGCCCTACCGCCGGTCAGGCCGTTGTCGCCGGCCACACGCCGGGCGATCCGATCGGGCTGGCCAGGATCGGCTGCCTGGTGGAGAGCCCCGCCTTCTATCCCTACCTGTCGGGTCGCGACAACCTGCGCGCCGCCGCTCGTGCCACTGGCGCACCTGAATCGCGGGTTGATGCGGCGCTGGACGAGGTGGGCCTCCTGCCGCGCGGGAAGGACAAGTTCAAGACCTACTCGCTGGGCATGAAGCAGCGGCTGGGCGTCGGAGCCGCGCTCCTCAAGGAGCCCGATCTCCTCATCCTGGACGAGCCCTCAAACGGGCTCGACCCACAGGGAATGGTGGAGATGCGCGAACTCATCCGGCAGCTGCGTCAGGGCCAGCGGACCGTCCTCCTCTCCAGTCATCTACTGGGCGAGGTTCAACAGATCTGCGATCGGGTGGGTGTCATCCACGGAGGCAAGCTCATCAAGGAAGGGACGGTCGACGAGATCAGGGGTGGGACGTCGCTTCTGATTGTGGCTCAGCCGGCAGCGCAGGCACTGGGGCTGCTCTCCCAACGGCTCGGCGATAAGGTCCGCCTCGTGAACGGTGAGCTGATAGTTGATGTTGAGCCGCAGCGGGCGGCCGAGATAAATCACTGGCTGGTCTCGGCAGGCATTGGGGTCTGGCAGCTGCGCTCGGCCGAGCGCTCCTTGGAGGACGTCTTCCTGCAGCTGACCGGGCCCGTGGGTGCCCAGCCGTGACAGGGGCGCTGAGGTCGGAGTGGCTGAAGCTCTGGAAGCGGCCGGCTGTCTGGATCCTGCTCGCCATCCTCTTCCTCTTGTTGGTACTGCTGGTCTACGTGCTGAGCTGGTTCTCGACGCGCTCAATTCCAGCGAGCGTCAATCTTGGACCGGGCGTGACCAAGGCGGACCTCCTGCGAACCTACTACCCGCAGAACTTCCACCGCCAGTTCCTCTCGCTGTCCAGCTCCCTGGGCGAAGTCATGGCCCTCATTCTGGGCGTGCTCGCGGTGGGCAGCGAGTATGGCTGGGGAACGCTCAAGACAATGCTGACGCAGGGCCCGGGCCGGCTCAGCGCCCTAGCCGCCAAGCTGGCGGTGATCGGGATCCTGCTGGTCGTCTACGTGCTAGCATGTGCCGCCGGGGCCGCCGCAACGAGCGCTGCGCTCGGCCTGGCGGACGGAGCTGCGCTGCAGTGGCCGGATCCGATCGACATCGGCAAAGCGCTGCTCGCCTCCTGGCTGATGTTGGGCTGGGGTGCGGCGTTTGGCGTGCTGCTGGCCTTCCTCTTCCGGCAGTCGGCGCTGGCGATTGGCTTGGGCCTTGCCTACATCCTCGTCATCGAGGCACTGGTCTTCTCGCTGTTGCGCCAAACGCACTCAAGCGTGGTCGACACCCTGCAGAAGTTCTTCCCCGGGCCCAACGCGACGGCGCTCACCGAGTCATTCGGCCAAGCAGTCCGCTTCGCCAACCAGCCGCAGCCGCTGGTTTCCGGAGGTCAGGCGGCGGTTGTGCTGCTGGCCTTCGTGGCCGGCGCCACTCTGCTCAGCGCTCTCCTGCTCCGCCGCCAGGACATCGTCTAACCCGCACCCAAATGTATTCGACGATCCGTCAATATGGGCGCTGGCAATGAGGCTCGCGGTCTTCGGAGGTACCGGCTTCGCCGGCTCGGCAGTGGTCGATGAGGCGCTCGCTCGCGGCCACGAGGTGAGGATGCTGGCTCGTGGCCCGTCCGGGCTGAAGGCCAACCGCGAGCGAGTCACAGTGGTTCCCGGCGACGTGCGGGACGCGGCGGCGGTGGCCGCAACGATCGAGGGCTGCGAGGCGGTGATCAGCACCCTGGGTCCGCGGCGGGGGGAGAAGCAGGGAGCCGATTTCCTGGCTGAGGCGATGCGCAACATCCTGCGCGCCATGGAGGAGCACGGGGTGCGCCGCATCGTCGCCATCTCGGGCGCCGGAATCACCCTGCCCGGCGACCACAAGCCTCTCGTGCATGTGCTCGCTGGAGGCTTTGTCGGCCTGCTGGCGCGGGGCCTGGTGGAGGCCAAGCGGCGCGAGTACGAGGTGCTGAGCGCGAGCCCCGTCGATTGGACGGCTGTGCGGCCGACCCGGATCGTCGACGGGCCGGCGACAGAGCGCCGCCAGGTGAGCCTGGACGGAAGCAAGATGGGAATGCGGGCCACGCGGGGCGATGTGGCAGCGCTGACGGTCGACGAGGCGACCTCAGTCGGACATCCGCGGCAGGCCCCGTTCGTCAGCAGCTGAGCCAACCGGCCGAGTTCCCGCACCGATGGATGGCGGCCGGCGCCGAAGCGCTATCGGCAGTGCGGCGATCAGAGGCCGCAAGCCGCTGGCTGGCTCAGCCTTGAGGCGGCACTCCGGCTGCTCTCAGCTGAGCTGCGGCGCCTCTACCAGTTGGGCCAGGAGGTCTGTGACTCGCTGGTCGATGTGGTCTCGAATTCGGCGGACCTCTGTCAGACTCTTGCCGGCCGGGTCCTCGAGTTCCCAGTCTTCGTAGCGCTTGCCGGGGTAGATCGGGCAGGCATCGCCACAGCCCATCGTGATGACCACGTCCGCGGCGGTCACGAACTCGTCAGTGAGCGGCTTGGGAAACTCTTGAGATAGGTCTATGCCGATCTCCCTCATCGCCTCGACCGCCGCCGGGTTGACCTCGTTGGCCGGAGTACTCCCCGCGGAGCGAACATGCACGCGCCCCTGAGCATGGTGAGAAAGCAATCCGGCCGCCATCTGGCTGCGGCCGGCGTTGTGGACGCACACGAATAGAACCTCGGGGACTTCCTTCTTCATCTCACCCCTGGTTTGTGCGAGAGCGCGCAGCCGCTCACGCGTGAATCTCCACATAAAGATCGGCGTGAAGTTGTGGACGCGAGCGTCGCTCACGGCGTCAGTCGACTCGGCGATGTAGCGCTCGATGGTCTCCTTGGAGAAGATGCCCCGGAACTCTTCGTGTAGGCGTTGGGCCTCTCGCCGCATCTGATGCTGAGTGATCGGATCGAAGATCTCACTCACGTGAACGGCCTCCTCTGCAGGCAATATTGACTGCCATCGATTCATCCATCCTGACAGACAGCATTCATCCCTGTCAATATTGAGGAACTTCAATGCCACCCGAAGAGCTTCCGACCCGCCGCCTCACGGTTCTCGACTGCGCTCCTCTGCTCTCCGGAACCCCACTGGATGAGGCTGGAGCCGACCGCCTGGCCGCCGCGCTGCGAGTGCTGGCCGAACCTGCCAGGCTCCGCATCGTCAGCCTGATCCAGGCCCAGCCTGACCGCGAGGCGTGCGTCTGCCACCTGACCGAGGTGCTCGGCCTCTCTCAGCCGACTGTCAGCCACCACCTTCGAGTGCTCTTCGAGTCGGGTGTGCTGGCGAGGGAGCGACGGGCCAACTGGGTCTACTACCGCATGGTTCCAGGTGCCCTCGCCGAACTTCGGCAAGCCCTCGGTGAATCTGGTCAACCGCTGGCTGGCGGCGTGACGCGAGGGTGATCTGCTGATTCGGCTGGCTTAGGAGATGAGCGCGACCGTTCAGCGCCGTGCCGCGGTCGGTCAAGCCGTCGGGCTCGAGGTCTTCACCATCGTCTGGATGCTGCTGGAGGCGGCAGTCGCCATCGGCGCGGGCATCCTGGCTCGGAGCGTGCTGCTCACTGCCTTTGGGCTGGACAGCACCATCGAGCTGATCAGCGGTGCCACACTGCTCTGGAGGCTCTCAGCCGAAGCCCGCGGCGCAGATTTTAAGCGCGTCGAGCGCGTTGAGAAGCGCGCAATCTGGATCTCGGCGATCCTACTCATCCTGCTTTTCGCCTACTTGGCCGCGACCACGATCATCGGACTCCTGCTTCGCTTCAGACCAGACGGTTCCTGGGCAGGTTTGGGCATAAGTGGCGCCGCGATCATCGTCATGCCCCTGTTGGTCTGGAGAAAGCGGGCTGCCAATCGCACGATCCAGAGCTCGGCCCTCCGGGCGGACATCGCCGAGTCCATCACCTGCGCTTACACGGCGGGCGCAACCCTCGTTGGGGTCGCACTGACCACTGTTCTGGGCTGGTGGTGGGCCCAGTACGTGGGAGCCCTAGTACTGCTCTTCTTCATCGGCCGAGAGGCGTGGGAGGCCCTGGGGGCTGCCCGGGAAGGCAAGGGACGCTGCGAAGACGGCAAGTAGGTGGCAGTCGTCGGGCATGCTTCAGGCTGCCCGTCGAGGGGGTTCGGAGCCGCCGATTGTCACCTCACCCAAAGTTCCGTTCCTAGGTGCCGACGCTGCGCACAGGGCAGTGCCGGTGCTGGCCGCTGCCAGCGCCACAGCCCGGCCGGTGCTGTGGCCGAGCCGCAGCAGCTGCGCCCAGGCGCCCCGCCAGTGATCGTCAGGGGAGTTGACGTCCAGCACAGTGGCCAGCGGTTCCGGGAGGCAGCCAGCCAGGGCGAGCTCCAGGAGCGTGGCGGAAATCGCCGTCGTGCGCTGGCGCAGATCATCTGGTAGCAGCTGAGATAGCCAGAGGCGCTGCCGGCTCCGGCCGAGGGCCAGCGCCCAGGCCAGTGTCGTGGCCACCGTGCCCACGAGCAGGTCATCGCCCTCCGGCGTGAGACCGGGGCCGCGTCCAATCAGCTTTGCCGCCGCTCGAACGAGCGCGGTTCCATCCTCTGCGGCGACCGCCCGCCAGAGCGCCGCCACCGCCGCGTTGCCAGCCAGCAGCTCCAGGTCGATCGCACCGGCCAGCTCGCCCAGCGCCTGGGCCCTGTTCAGCACCTTCAGCCGGTCCTCCGGCGACGAGCCGGACAGCAGCGGCTCCCAGGATGGCGGTTGCTCTGCGTCCCAATCGACGCTGAGGCCTTCGGCCCGGATCTGGCCGGGCTCGAAGCGCACCCGGCTGCCGTGCGGCACCCCGCTCAGATCGGCCTCGCGGGCGGCCAACCTGATCGCGTTGGGCAGAAGCGGCACGCCGGCGGTGGTCAGCGCGATGACGAACCCGTCCACGGCGAAGTACGCCGAGGTCCTGCCTGCCCCCAGCATCCGGCCGGTACCTGGCCGAACGAGGAGATCGTGAACGGGTCGCGCCACTCGCTCCGCGCGGTAGCGGACGGGCGCAGCCGCGCTCAGTCGAGTTCCCCGGCCAGGGCGGCGGTGGCGGCCGCGAACGCCTGAAGCGGCGGCTTCACCAGCCCGGCGCCCACCTGGCCCACGCCCGGCTTGCGGCTGGCGATGCCCGTGTTGACGAAGGGCAGGACGCCTGTATGCACCACTTCGCGGCAGTCGATGCCCAGCGGAGTACCTCGGAAAGAGAGTGCGGGAATCTGATAGTGGGCGCTCTCGGCCCAGCAGATCTCGTACATGCTCTCGGTGGCGCTGACCGCATCCTCCGGTCGGCCTCCCACGAAGCTGACAATGGCCGGCGCGGCCGCCATCGCGAAGCCACCCAGGCCGATGGTCTCGGTGATCGTGCTGTCGCCGATGTCGCGGTTGGCGTCTTCGGGGCCGAAGCCTGGTAGGTAGAGGCCCTCGACCACCCCAGCCGGCCCGGTGAACCAGCGCTCACCAGTTCCTGTCACGCGGATTCCGAACTCGGTGCCGTTGCGCGCCATTGCTACCACTATGGAGCTGGCCTCGACGCCTGCCGCGGCGTCGGCAGTCGCCTTCCCGGCAGGCATCGTGAGGTTGAGCGTGAAGTGATCGTTCGCCGCTATGAAGGCAGCCGCCCGGGCCAGCTGGGCCGAGGGCAGCGTAAGTTCCGGCAGCAGCGGCGCCAGATGGCGCAGGAAGAGCGAGGTGCAGGCGCGGTTGCGGTTGTGGCCCTCGTCGCCCATCTGCAGAGCCTGCGCGATGAGGCTGCGTAGATCGAGCGGGCCCAGGCGGGCCAGCGCGGCGGACATCACTGGCGCCAGGCCGTCGGCCAGCCAGTGCAGCCGCTCCTGCACCTCGGTGTCGAAAGCGCCGTAGCGGAGCACCTTGCCCAGACCTTCGTTGAAAGTGCAGTAGGCGACGTTGCCGTGGCTCACGTTCTCGACTATCCACATGGGCATGGAGGCGCTCACCACTCCGGCCATGGGCCCGACTGCGCCGCGTTCATGGCAGGGGGCGAACCGCAGTGCGCCCGATCCGGCCAGTCGCTCCGCCGTCTCGGGGTCGTCGGCCAAGCCTTCGTAGATGATCGCTCCCAGCACCGCTCCCCGGAGCGGCCCCGACATGTCCGGCCAATCGATCGGCGGACCCGCATGGAGCAGAGTGTGGCGGTCAAGGTCGGGCACCAGTTCACCGGCCCGGCCGACGCCGATGAGCATCGGTTTCGCCTCCTGCATCCGGCGGACGGCTTCGTCGTTGGCCTTGGCGATGCGAGCTTCCTGCGCCGCCAGTCGGGCCAGGGTTCCCTCGCTGCCCGCAGCAGCTGGCAGCCACTCGATCCGCTCCACCGGCACACCCTGCTGGCTGAGCGTGTCGGCGAAGAGCTCGACGCCTGCGTTGGCAACCTGCAGCGGGCGGCCCAAGATGCCGCCTCCCTCTGCCGCGTTCATTTCAAACCGGCCGCGAGGAGCGCTGCCCGCGCCGCCGCTGCCGCGCTGCGAGTCACCACCGCCCCGGCCTGCCGGAGCTGCGTCGCCTGGGCCTCCAAGCTCTGCGGGTCGTCGGTGGCGCCGCAGAGCGAAATGCAGACGGTGAGCCGGCCCGGTCGATCCGCCAGCGCCCGCCGCATGAGCCGAGTCAGCTCGGCGGGGTCTGCATCCGCGCCGTAGCCCAGCACGACGTCGAGCACCAACACGCCCACAGCCGGATCGGCCGCCTCCCGCTGGAACCGCTCATTCCGCAGGCTGGGGTCGATCATCGGATGCGCCCGGCCCTGGGTCAGCTCGTCGTCGCCAAAGTCGACGAAGCAGTGGCCTTCGCTGGTGCGGCTGTCAGCCAGGCGCCATTCCGGGCGCAGCGGGATGTTCGAATGCACCACCTGCCCGGCCTGGGCCACAACAGTCATCGCCTCAGTGCAGAGCGTCCCGCCCGAGAAGAGACCGCGGATCAGGCCTGGCGTGGCAGCTACTGGCGGCTCCTCTGTGGCCCAGCCTTCGCCGCCAGCCAGTTCGGCAGCAAGTCTTGCCCCTGCCTCCAGCGTCCCAGCCAGGCGAACTCCGGCTGCCTCGGACAGGGAACTCGTCAGACCGGGCAGCGCCATCACCACAGGCTTGCCGGTTTCCGCGGCGGCCGTCTGCACCCTGCCTGCCACCGCCGGATCGGGCGGCTTCGAAACCACGACTATCACCTTCGTCTCGACGTCCTCAGCCAGCAGCTTCAGCGCCGCCAGGGTCATGAGACCGCCCACCTCGCGCTTCAGGTCCCGGCCGCCCACGCCGATGGCGTGGGAGATGCCGACGCCGGCTGCGTCGAGCAGGCAGGTCAGCTCCTGGATGCCCGTGCCGGAGGCGCCGACCACCGCCACCGGTCCCCGCTGCACCGCATTAGCGAAGCCGAGGCCGACTCCATCGATGATGGCGGTGCCGCAGTCGGGCCCCATGAACAGCAGACCCAGTTCGGTGGCGCGTTGCTTCAATGCCACCTCGTCCTGGATGCTCACGCCGTCGGAAAAACAGAAGACATGCAGGCCCGCCTGCAGGGCCTGAGCGGCCTCATAAGCGGCGAACCGGCCGGGCACCGAGATGAACGCAAGCGACAGATCCGGATGACGGCGCGCCGCCGAGCGCAGCGATCGCGCCGGCGCCAACGCGCGGCCGACTGGGGCGCTCCGCCGCTGCTCGGCCAGGCTGCCTTCGACGGCCGCCAGCGCCGCCTGGGCAGCTGCCTCTGTCTCCGCCCTGATTGCGATCACCAGATCGTTCGGTCCCAGGTCTTCCGGGAGCGAGAAGGCCTGGCCCTGCAGCAGCTCCAGGTTGAGGGGAGTGGCCGCCACCGCAGAGGCCTGATCGACTCCTCCAACCGCGGCGGCGTCGCGCGAGACCAGCATCAACGCAACCGAGTCGAAGTAGGTGTCGCGCCGAACGCTGACGAGGTCGGCCATCAGGCCGGCTCCCGATGCAGGATCTGGAAAAGCTCTTCGGGCGAGAGTGGGACGTGGTCGATGGGCACTCCCAACGCGTCGCTCAGCCCGTTGGCGATCACGGCCGGAACCGGGATCGTGCCGGCTTCGCCAACTCCCTTGACGCCCAGCTCGTTGCGTGGGGAGGGGGTCTCCAGGTGGTGCAGCTCGACAGGCGGAATCTCGGTTGCGTAGGGGATCAGGAAGTCCATGAAGCTCGCGTTCTGGATCTGGCCCTCAGGCGAGTAGTGGATGCGCTCGTAGAAGGCGCCCCCGATGCCCTGGGCCAGCCCGCCCAGGACCTGACCGTCAACAATCAGCGGATTGATGATCCTGCCGCAGTCGTGAACTATCACGTAGCGCAGGATTTTCAGATTGCAGGTCCGGCGGTCGACCTCGACCAGCGCCGCGTGCATGCCAAAACCGAAGACTCCGGCGGCGGGGCTGTAGTACTCAAGCGCCGACAGTCCTGGCCGCGATCCTTCGGGTAGGGGACGATCCGCCTTCGCATAGGCGCGCTGCGCCAGCTCGGCGGCGAACCGGGCGTCACGGCCGTAGGCATAGCGCAGCGGGTTGGAGACCAGCGTCAGCCGCCCGAGCGGCACGCTCTTCTCAGGCACGCCGCGCACGTGAACAGCCCCAGCCTCGAAGACCAGGTCTTCGACCGCCACCTCCAGCGTGGTGGAGGCGAGCTTGGCTGTCTGTTCTCGCAGGGAGCGAGCGGCCCTGAGCATCGCGTGCCCGGCGACGACGGCGCTACGGCTGGCGAAAGTGCCGACGCCAAAGCCGATCCGGCGCGTGTCACCGGTGGTGACGCTGATCCGCTCCAGGGGTACGCCGAGCTCGTCGGCGACTATCTGGGCAAAGATCGTCTCGTGGCCCTGGCCCTGCGTGGAGAGACCGGTAGCCGCGCTGACAGTGCCGTCTGGCAGGATCGCGATGGTGGCGCCCTCGTAAGGGCCGATGCCTGTGCCCTCGACGTAACAGCCCACGCCCAACCCGACCAGCCGCCCTTCCGCCCGGGCTTCCGCCTGCTGCTGGCGGGCTCCGTCCAGGCCGAGCGAATCCAGCAGCAGCTGGAAGCCGCCGGGATAGTCGCCGGAGTCGTAGACGGTGGGGCCGCCGTCCTGCCAGCTGACGCCCACGTCGTAGGGAAATTGGTCGGGCTGGATGAAGTTTCGCCGCCTGACCTCCAGGCTGTCCAGCCCCAGCTCATGGGCCACCCGCTCGATCACGCGTTCCATGACGAATACCGCCTGGGGGCGGCCGGCGCCGCGATAGGGGGAAACCGGCACCGTGTTGGTGAAGACCGACCAGAACGAATAGCGATAGTTGGCAAGCCGGTAGGGACCTGGCAGCTGGGCTGCGGTGATGATCGGCACTATCAGCCCGTAGGGACAGTAGGCGCCTGTGTCGTGCAGGAAGCGGACGTCCAGAGTCAGGATCCGGCCCTCAGCGTCCACGCCCACTCGAACGTCATGGATCTGCCCGCGCTCCTGGTTGGAGCCGATGAAGTGCTCGCGCCTGTCCTCGGTCCACTTGACGGGCATCCCGAGCTGGCGCGAGGCCCACGGCACCAAAACTTCCTCTGGATAGAACTGCATGACCTTGACGCCGAAGCCGCCACCGACGTCCGGCGCGATCACGTGAACGCGGTCCCAATCCAGCTCGAACAGCTCCGCTAAGCCGGCGCGGATCCCGGTCGGCGCCTGAGTCGAGTCGTACACCTCGATGGTGTCCTGACCACTGTCGTAGCGGGCGAACACAGCCCTGCCTTCCATTGGCATGGAGGCGCTCCGCTCGGGCCGGAACCGCCATTTGAACACATGGGGCGCCGAGCCCAGCACTCCATCAACATCGCCCTTCATCTCGCTCACGTGCGCGGCTACGTTGTCAGCAGCGTCAGAGTGGGTCAGCGGGCTGCCGACGGCCACCGCCTGCTCCAGGTCCACCACCACTGGCAGCGGCTCGTACTCGATCCGGATCGCCTGCGCGGCGTCCTCGGCGATGTAGCGATCTCTGGCCACCACCATGGCAACCACCTCGCCGGCGTAGCAGACCTCATTTCGGGCCAGCGCGTACTGAGTTCGCGGCGACTTCAGATCCCGGTGGGGAATGAGCAGCGGCAGCCGTTCGGCAAAACCGCCTTGAAGATCGTCATAGGTGTAGACGCCAAGGACGCCTGCCACGTCCAGGGCGCCCGACACGTCGATGTCACAAATGCGCGCGTGGGCGAAGTCGCTGCGCACGAACGCCGCCTGCGCTGCGTCGTGCGCCAAGTCGTCGGTGAAGCGGCCGGCGCCGGTCAGGAGTCGACCATCCTCGCGCCGCTCAACCCTCTCGCCGAAGAGTTTGGTGGTCAAGCTTGGCCGCGCTCGCGCGCAATGCTGGACGCGGTCCGGACAGCCTGCAGGATGCCTGCATAGCCTGTGCAGCGGCAGAGCTGGCCCGCCAGAGCCTCCCGCAGCTCCTGATCGCTCATGCCTTCGGCAGTCCGATAGAAGGGAAGGGCAGCCATCAGAAACCCAGGCGTGCAGAAGCCGCACTGGAGGCCGTGGTGCCGCCGGAAAGCCTCCTGCAGGGGATGCAGAGTGCCATCGGCAGACGCGAGGCCCTCAACAGTTTGGATCTCGAGTCCTTCAGCCTGAAGCGCGAACATGAGACAGGAGCGCGCCGGCCGGCCGCCGGCCAAGATAGTGCAGCAGCCACAGACGCCGTGCTCGCAGCCCACATGGGTCCCCGTCAGGCCGAGCTGGTGGCGGAGCACGTCGGAGAGCAGCCAGCGCGGCTCAACTTCGAGCTCTTGGGCTGCGCCGTTCACGGTCAGCGTGACTCGCTGCAGCTCCGATCGCACGGGCACGCTCATTTCAAAGCCCGCTCAGCGGCTCTGCTGACGCAGCTCAGGCCCAGTTCCAGCGCCAGCCAGCGGCGATAGCGCGCGCTGGCGTGGAGATCGTCGCCCGGATCGAGTTCGGCCACCGCCTCGGTCAGCGCTGAGTGCAGGCCGGGGCCGTCGATCTCCTCCGCAGCCACGGGTGGCAGGGCATGCACGTGGCCCAGCCCACCCATGCCCAGGTAGGCCACGGCAGCCTTGAGCTCTCCGTCAGCGGCGCGGACCCGCGCGGCCACCCCGCAGATGGCGTAGTCGCCGCTTCGCCGGGCGAACTCCTCGAATGCAAAACCTTCATCTGCTTTACGCACTGGCAGCCGCAGCTCGTCCACCCACTCGTCTTCAGCGAGCGTGTTCTCCAGCGCCCCCGTCCAGAGCTCGGCGGCAAGGATTGGGCGGGTGCCCCGCCGGCTTCGCGCTCGGACGCTGCCCGCCAGGAGCGCGACGGCTGCCGGCAGCTCGGCGGCCGGATCCCCGTGGACCACGCTGCCCACGACTGTGCCCCGGCTCCTGATCGCGGGATGGGCGACGTGGCGCAGCGCCTGACTCAAGAGGGGAATCACCTCGGCCACCAGCGCCGATTCCAATGCGGCCGCTTGCCTGACCAGCGGTCCCAGAACGAGCTCGTCACCGGCGACCGCCGGCTCCGCCGGCTCGCCGGCGAGATGGTTCAGGTCAATGAGATGGCCAAAGCTCGCCAGCCGCATGTTGAGGATGGGGATGAGGCTCTGGCCGCCGGCCAGGATCTTCGCTTCCGAACCGAGCTGCGCCAGGAGCTGGTCCACCTCCTCGCGGGAGCCGGGTCGGTGATAGGCGAAGGGCGCCGGCTTCAAGCCCGGTGACGGCTAGCGGCGCCGGTTGCGGTTCGGCTGATTGCGCCGGGCATTGGGCCTGTCATTGGCGGCTCTCGCCGGAGCCGTCAGGGGAGCAACGGCCACCGGGGTGGCGGAGCCGGTCAGGCTGCCCTCAGTGCCGCCTTCGCGGAGATGACCGATCCTGAGCAGCTGCCAGAGGATGATCGCGCTGAGCGCTCCCAGGCCGAGGTTGTTGATCTCGAAGTCGCCGATCTTGAGATCGGCGTTGCCCGCGGCCAGGATGAGCGGAATGGCGACCACCACGAGGTTCGCTCGTTTCGAGAAGTCGACTCGTGCGTCAACCCAGATCTTGCCGCCGATGACTGCGATCAGCCCGAAAAGGTAGAGCTCGATGCCGCCCAGCACGCTGAGGGGGATGCTCAGCACCACCCCGCCGAACTTGGGGATGAAGCCGAGCAGGATCGCCGTCACCGCTGCGATTATGAAGATCCAGATCGAGAACACCCGCGTCACGCCCATGACGCCGATGTTCTCCGCGTAAGTGGTCTCGCCCGTACCGCCGAAGAGGCCGCTCACGATCGTGCCGACGGCGTCGCCGATGAAGGTCCGGCCGAGCATGCCGCTCAGATCGCGCTTCATGATGCCGCTGATGGCCAGCACGTGGCCTGTGTTCTCGGCCACCAGGATGATCGGGATCCACCAGAAGAGGCTGAAGGAGCGGGCATCGAACTTGGGCGGGAAGCTGAAAGTCGGCAGACCCAACCAGGCTGCGCTGCTGATGGCGCCGGTGTTGATGTGGCAGCCGGCGGTCGCGGTGGCGCAGTAGCCCCCGGCGAGCTGATCGACGCCGCTGGCCACATAGCCGACGACGACACCTATCAACACAGGCAGCATGCGCGGGAAACCACGCAGATAGACCGACGCCAGCGCTGCCGCCAGCACAGTGATGGTGGCCGTTACGAGCTCGGTCTTGTAGTTGGCCCAGGCCGCCTGGGCCAGGGCGATGCCGATCACTGCGACGACGGTGCCGGTCACCACCGGGGGCATGAGGAAGCGGATGAAGTTGGCGCCCAACAGCTGAACCACGATGCCGATGAGGAGGTACACGGCGCCCGCGATGATGATGCCGCCGAAGGCCAGATCGTGGTTGCCGTGGGAGCCGCCCTGGATGGCGAGCACCGAGCCGAGGAAGCCGAAGGAGGAGCCGAGGTAGCTGGGCACCTGCCGGTTGGTGATGACTATGAAGAGCAGCGTGGCGATGCCGCTGAAGAAGATCACAGTGTTGGGGTTGAAGCCCAAGATGAGCGGCACCAGTACTGTGGCGCCGAACATCGCCATGACGTGCTGTAGGCCCATCAGGATGGTCTGCGGCCAGGGCAGCCTCTCCTCCGGATAGACGACGTCAGCCTCGGGCCTCAACAGCTGCTCTCTCACCGCCATCTCCGGAACCTCCTCTCAGGCGCGAACCTCTACCGCTGGCTATCGTAACCGCGGTCGAACGTCCCAGGGCACCTGACGGGTCGAGCTCCCACGCGCTGCTAGGCCTTCAAGGGAACTTCCTTCCGACTACGCGTAGTCACACTGCTCGACGATCTCGGTCAGTCGCCGCTTCGCGTTGGCTCTCAAAACGGGTCCGTGGCTGACAACCACAGTCTCGTAGTGCTCCGCCAGAAGCTTCTCGGCTGAGCGCTTAGCCATCACCGGATCGGTGCAGAGTTCCCTCCGGACTCCGACGCGAAGCTTCCGCGGCATCGCACCGAAGGCATCGGCCGTGAGCAAGAGCCCGTGTTCGTCGGAGAGCAGTGAAGTGTGTCCCAGTGTGTGTCCAGGTGTCGCGATGAGCCTGAACCCTGCCACCACCTCTCCTTCGCGTAACGGCCGGCCGACGGGAGCGGTGGGCAGCTTGTTCCATCTCTGCAGGCTGCGGAGGATGCGGTTGCTGGATGGGTCCAGGGGCTGCTCCCCACCAATGATCTCCGCCTCGTGCTCAGGCGCCACGATCTCTGCCTGTGGCGCCCAGGTGCGCATCCCTGGAATTCCTCCGATGTGGTCCTGGTGATGGTGTGTGAGATAGATGCGGGTCAGGTGGGCCGGTGCGATACCCAGGCTGGTCAGCGCCGCCTGAATCCGCTTCGGGCTGCTTGGAATGCCAGTGTCGACAAGCGTCCAGCCGTGCTCACCGCTGAGGGCGAAGACGTTGATCGCGTTTGAGATGCTGAAGGCGTCAATCCGGTAGACGCCGGGAGCGATTTCCTCAGGGCTCGTCGTCATGTCTGGTGAGAGAGATGATGACCGGTTTGGCGGAATCGGTGCGGGTCTTTGCTTTCGGACGCTCTGCGATGTCAGCCGAACCTCCAATGTCCACCTCTTGCAATTTTAACAGTCTCTCTATAATGATAGTTCCATTCAATTGGAGGTGACTGCCATGTTGACCAAGGACCCGCGCCGCTGGTGCGCGCTCGGCGCACTGGTGTTGGCCGTTCTCGCGATCGGTCTTGATGGCACCGTCTTGAGCGTGGCGTTGCCCACACTAGCCGCTGCCCTGAGGGCCTCCGAGTCGGACCTCCAATGGTTCTCCTCCGGATACCTGCTGGTGCTGGCGGCGGCGATGCTTCCGGCTGGGCTGTTGGGCGACCGCTGGGGTCGCAAGAGGGTGCTCCTGGCATCCCTGGCCATGTTTGGAGCCGGCTCGGTGGCGTGTGCCTACGCGCCCTCGCCGGCGGCCTTTATCGCCGCTCGGGCCGTCCTCGGACTCGCCGGCGCCGGCCTTGTAGTGATGGCGCTTTCTGCGCTGACAGGCCTGTTTAGCCAAGAGGAGCGGCCGCGCGCGGTCGGGATCTGGGCGGCGGCCAATTTCCTCGCACTGCCGCTGGGACCAATCTTGGGTGGCTGGCTCCTGACGCACTATTGGTGGGGTTGGGTGTTTCTGATGAACGTGCCGGTGGCTGTGATTGGACTGATCGCCGCCTTCGCCCTGATGCCCGAGTCTCGCGCCGCGGAGCGCCCCAGCCTGGACCCGGTAGGCATCCTGGCCTCGAGCGCCGGGCTTGTCGCGCTGACGTACGGCCTTATCCAGGGCGGGCGGGACGGCTGGGCGCAGGCCGCCACGATCCTCCCCATTGCCGGCGGCGTGCTGCTCCTGGTCGGTTTTTTCCTCTGGGAGAATCGACTGACCAACGATCCGGTGGGTAGGCCGTTGATCGACGTCTCTCTCTTTCGGTCCGCGTCGTTCACTTGGGGTGTGGTGCTCAACGCCATCGGGGCTCTGGGCTTGATAGGCGTGCTCTTCACGATGCCCCAATATTTCCAGGGTGTGGTGGGAGCCGACGCCATGGGCTCAGGGCTGCGGCTGCTGCCGCTCATCGGCGGGATGTTGATCGGCGCCGTGCCGGCCGACCGGGCGGCCCGGCTGGTGGGCGCCAAGGTGGCGGTGGCAATCGGGTTCGCCGTCCTGGCGGCTGGGCTGCTGTTGGGAGCGACCACCGGGCTGTCCTCTGGCACCGGATTCGTAGGGCTCTGGCTGGCGCTGGTGGGGGCCGGCACAGGTCTGGCCCTGGCCACAGCCGCGTCTGGAGCGCTGTCCCAGCTTCCCCAGGAGCGAAGCGGGGTCGGCTCCGCAGTTATGCAGGCGCTCCAGAAGACCGGCGGTCCCTTCGGCTCGGCTGTGCTGGGCAGTGTCCTCAGCTCTGCCTATCGAGCACGAGTCCCGGCCGAGGGCCTGCCCCCCGCCGCCGCGGCGGCGGTCCGGGAAAGCGTCTTCGGTGGAATTGCGGTGGCTGACCGGCTCGGCTCCGGCGCCCTGCTCGAGTCGGTCCGCAGTGCGTTTGTCGCCGGCATGGACGCCGCTCTCCTGGTCGCGGCAGCTATCGCAGCCAGCGGTATGGCGCTCACGCTCGTCTTCCTGCCTGGGCAACGCGCGTCCACCGCCAGTCAAGCCGAAGCGCCTGCTGAGGAGCCGCTTGCCGCCGGCTGACGCGCAGGCGCTGGGCCTGCGAGAGCGCAAGAAGGCGAAGACGCGCGCCACCATCCAGCGGCATGCGCTGCGCCTCTTTCGAGACCAAGGCTACGAGGCCACCACTGTGAATCAGATCGCGGAGGCGGCTGAGATCTCCGAGAGCACGTTCTTTCGATACTTTCCGAGCAAGGAGGCGGCGGTCCTGTGGGACGACCTCGACCCGCTCCTGTTGGAGGCCTTCCGTGGGCAGCCCCCGGACGCGCAGCCGGTGGCAGCGTTTCGCGCAGCCATCCGATCGGTGTTCGGCGGCCTCACGGCGGCTGAGCAATCGGAACAGCTGGAGCGTTGGCTCTTGATCCAGTCGGCACCAGAGCTTCGGTCCGCTGCTCTCGAGCAGCTCTTCGATGGGATCCTGCAGGTCGGCGAGCTGGTCGCCGAGCGAGCCGGCCGCAGCTCCCGAGACATCGGGGTTCGCGCTCTCGCCGGCGCGGTGATCGGCGTCATCATGGCAGTGCTGCTCGACCCAGAGGCGGATCTCGTCGAGGCTACGGACGCGGCGCTGGCGCAGCTTGAAGCCGGCTTCCCGCTGTAATCGCGAGCGGACTCCGGCACCGCGACCAGCCGGCGTCCGTCCGAGTTCGGGGGCTGGTCGCTGCCGCCGTGGCCGGTCGCCCCGAGGTGGCACGCCCTTGCAGCGTCCAGCCGAGGAGTCTCTGCGGTGAGCCAGTGCGCGGGACACAGGTCCACGCCCAGCCATAACGGTCGATCGCCTAGCCGCGACTGGAGCGGAAGGCCTTGAGACGTTGGCCGAGGCTGGGGGACGCTTCGCAGCTGAACTGCTGGTACTCGGATGATTCGACCGGGTAGAGCGCGACCTTGCCCGCGCTGTCGAAGTGGAAACCCCAGCCGTACTTCCGGGCGAGCGGCGACGTGCGAAGGCAGGGCTGTGGCTGGGCGAAGAATTCCTCGCGCATCGGGGCCCCGCTAGCTTTCAGCTCGTCGGCCGGCACCTGCTTGTGAAGGACGTGAGTCTGGAACAGCACGTCCTCCTGCGTCAATTCGTATGGCTTTTCAGCCAGCAGCTCGTACTGGATGACGGCAACCGACTTTTTCCTGTCTGCTTTGGACTCGGGTACCACGCTGTGGCTAACAGGGCAGTCCTCCGCGACAACGATGAACGTATCGATGTAGTTCACGAGCTAGCCGCGTTCGAGGCGGCGCCCCACCGCGACGCCTACGAGCGCTAGGAGGAAGCCGGCACCCAGCCCGATCAGAAGAGACCGCGTGTTGTCGGTGCCGGCTGCTGCCGCCGCGGGGCGGAAGACCGCTCCGGCTGGGGCTGGAACGCCAGAAGTGCTCGCCGCGGGGACGTGCGTCGGCTGTTGTGCCGGACCCTCGGTCAGCACTCGATCGAGGGCCGCGAAGAACTGCTCGCTGGTGCGCCTCGACGCGGCCACGATCATCCGCTGGCCAACCCCGGCCAGCGCACCGGTCACCGTCGCGTCCGCGTCGTACCTCAAGAACGTACCGCCGCCATCGCGCTCGCCCAGCCGCACCGAGGCAACCACTTCCACATTCCCGCCGGAGCCTCGGCCCGAGCCGCGGAGCACGCAGGCTTCCGGCTCCACCTTGTCCTCCGCTGCGAAAGTGCCTCTGTACGTGCCCTTCACGGCACCCACGCCAACCGCCGCTGTGATGGCATAGCGGTCGGGCGCCGTGACCTCCAGGCTCTTCACGCCGGGCAGCGTTGAGGCCAGGGTTTGAGGATCCTGCAGAGCTGCCCAAACCCTGTTCCGCTCAGCGCTGAAGCTGTGGTCGCCGCTGACCTTCATGTCTGGCGCCTGCGCCGGCTCAGCTCAGCTCGCGAGGCAGGTCGGTGACGAACATGAAGCCCGGCTCGTGCGTGATCATCAGCTCGGGCGCACTCTTCAGGGCCGCGGCCTGCGGGGTCACGCCGCAGGCCCAGAAGACAGGCACTTCGCCAGGCCGCAGCTGAACCGGGTCGCCATAGTCCGGACGCCCCAGGTCGCGAATGCCGATCTCGGCCGGATCGCCGACATGCACCGGGCTGCCATGGGCGAGCGGATAGCGCGCCGAGAGCGTCAGCACGTCGCTCAGCCGCTCGGCCGGCATCGGCCGGAAAGTGACCACCATCGGGCCCTGATAAGACCCTGCCGGAAGGCACTGGATTGAGGACCTGAACATCGGGACCGTGGTGCCTTGTTCCACATGACGCAGCGGCAGACCCGCCTCGGCCAGCGCGTGCTCGAACGTGAAGCTGCAGCCGAGGAGGAAGCTGACGAAGTCGTCCCGCCAGATTTGGCGCAAGTCGTGGCGCTTCTCGGCCAGCCGGCCCTCCCGGTAGACGCGGTAGCCCGGAACGTCAGTCCGCAAATCGGCACCCGTAGCGCAGCGGCCCGGAGCGTATTCCCCCGGCGGCAGGATCTCCAGCACCGGACACGGCTTCGGATTGCGTGAGCAGAACGCCGCAAACTCGGCAGCGCCCGCCGCCGGCAGCACGACCAGGTTGGCCTGGTGGTACACGGGGCAGTGCCCGGCCGTGGTGCGCCGGAAATCGCCCGCGCGAATCTGCCCCCGCAAATCCGCAGGGGATTGGATGCGGTCGTCCCTCCTGGCTGCGCCCGCCTGAAGGCCGGATTCCGCTCGTTGGCTGACCGCCATGATCCCGAGATTAGCGCGGCCCGCCCCCGGCTGCCTGACCCGCGCGAATGCGCAGGTCATGGCTGAAACCTATTGACCATCGCCAGGCACCACCAGACCGCTCTCGTATGCGGCCACCACCAGCTGGGCCCGATCGCGCGCGTATAGCTTCGACAACACGCGTCCGATGTGCGTCTTCACGGTGGCCGGGCTGACGAAGAGCTGGGCGGCGATCTCGTCGTTGCTCTTGCCGCCGCCGACCAGGGCCAGGACCTCCCGCTCCCTCTCCGTCAGGCTTGACAAATCGCCGCCTGACACCCGTGGTCTGGCGGGTCTGCCGGCGAACTGGGAGATCAGACGGCGGGTGACGGTGGGAGAGAGGAGAGCCTCACCCGAGGCGACCACATGGATGGCCTGCAAGAGATCGGGGGGTTCGATGTCCTTCAGCACGAAGCCGCTGGCACCTGCGCGGAGAGACTCGAAGATGTACTCGTCGGCTTCAAACGTAGTCAGGATTAGCACTCGGACCGACGCTAGCTCGGCGTCGGCGACAATCCGCCGAGTCGCCTCGATCCCGTCCAGCAAAGGCATGCGGATGTCCATGAGGACCACGTCAGGCCTTGTCTGGGCGGCGAGAGCCACCGCCTCCTCACCGTTGGCCGCCTCAGCCGCGACCTCGATCCCAGCTGAGCTCTCGAGGAGGACCCGAAAGCCGGCGCGAACGAGAGCCTGGTCGTCCGCCAGCAGGACGCGTATCACTCAGCGGCTCCGATCGGCAGCCAGGCGCTGACCTCGAAGCCTCCGCCGGCCAAACTGCCGGTCTTCAGTGAACCGCCCGCTGCGCGCACCCTCTCGCGCATGCCGGCCAGCCCCCGGCCGGCTCCCTGGCGGCCGTCGGCGCCCGAGTCTCGTGCACTGCCGCCGTCGTCCTTGACCTCGACGGTGACCGCCTCCGGGTGTCGCCTGACTGTTACGCTGGCCCCGGCCCCGGGGGCGTGGCGGACCACGTTGGTGAGCGCCTCCTGGATGATGCGGTAGGCAGTCAGATCCACTGAAGCCGGCAGCGCGCCGGCCTCTTGGTCGAGGCTCAGCTCGACCTGCACGCCGGCGCGCCGGACCGACTCGATAAGCGAGGAGAGCTGGTCCAGACCTACCGCCGGCGCCAGCGGTTCCGCCTCGTCCGTCTGCCGGAGCAAACCCAGGATGCCCCTCAGGTCGCGCAGCGCATCCCCGCTGGCGGCTCGGATCGCGAGTAGAGCGGCGCGCGCCTCCTGCGGACGCTGGTCCATCACGTGCACGGCCACCCCCGCCTGGACATTGATCATCGCGATGCTGTGGGAGACCACGTCGTGGAGGTCCCGGGCGATCCGCAGGCGCTCCTCGGCGATCCGGCGCAGCGCCTCCGCCTCGCGCGTCTCATCAGCGCGGCTGTCTGCTCGCGCCCGCCACTCAGCCGCCGCCTGGCCCGCTGCCAGGCAGGCGACAGCGCCGAGAGCGATGAACAGCTCGGAGGTGCGATCGACAGGACCGCGGAGCAAGGCGCCGGCCGGAAACAGGATGACGATGGCTACGGCGAAGACAAGAAACCTCAGCCGGGCGCCGGCGGTGCCTGAGAGGTAGGCAGTCACCCACAAGCCCACGAAGTAGGAGCTGTCGGTCGGGTAGCCCAGCCAGTAATAGGCCAGGGTGCACAAGAGCGAGGTCGCCAGCGCCGCCACCGGCCAGCGCCGGGCGAGTGCGCCCACGGCTGCGGCCACCACCGCCAGGCTGATCGCGAAGGCGTCGAGTGGCCGGCCGAGGTGGGTGGGGCCCAACGCCGTCCCCAGCACCGTGACGAGCAGCGCGACAGCCGCAGCGGCGGCCGGCCTCAGCCAGCGGGATGCCGCCGTGCTCCAGGCGTTCACGGCCGCGATCGTACCGCCGCCCTCGATCGATGTCGTCCTCCCAGGGTCTGATCCAACTACCACCCAGGGAGTACACGAACAACCATCCCGCGGGGGGACGACGGTTACAGCGGTCAGCCCTGATGCTCGAGTTGCGGCGCCAAATGCCGACAAAACCATCAGGAGGAACCACAGTGAGAGAGATCTTTCGCAACCTGCTCCGCCGCAAGCTGCGGTCGACGCTGACGATCTCAGGGATAGTCATCGGCATCTTCGCCCTGACGACCATGGGCTCTCTGGCCGAGCACTTCAACTCGCTGCTCGACATCGGCGTCCGTTACGCCGGCGCCACCATCCCGGTGCAGGCGCCCCCCGAGCAGCAGGGCGCCCTGCTGCCGCTCACCAAGCAGGGGGAGATCGCCCGGGTTCAGGGGGTGGCCGCCGTCCACCCGACTTATCAGGTGCCTGCCAAGCCGGGCGGCTCGGCGATCCAGCTCGGCGCCCCCGACCTGATCACCAACCAGCAGACGGGCGCCGAGCAGTACGGTCTGCCAGCACCTAACTTCGCCGTCGGCCGAGACCTCGCCCCCGGGCAGCAGGGGGAGATCGTCCTGGGCCCAACCATCGCCGGAGACCTGGGCACACGGACTGGCGATACTGTCGCGCTGCCGGTCAAGCCCCCGGGGGCCCGGGAGGACTTTGTCAGCCATCCCTTCAAAGTCGTCGGCGTCCTGACCAAGAACGGCCAGACCGACACCTTCGGCTACGTCAGCGACGCCGACGCCCGGCTGCTGCTGGCCGACACTCTCTCGCCGACGGTCCGCTCGGCCATCGACGTGAACACAGTGGCCCAGGGCTTCGCAGTCTTCCCGGCCAAGGGCACGTCGCTGGCTCAGATGGATGCGATCGCTGACCGTGTGAACGCGCAGGTTTCCGGCGTCCACGCGCAGAAGCCATCAGAGCTGGTGGCGAGCTTCAAGAGCGCGAGCACAACTTTCACAGCTGTCTTCACCGGCGCCGCCATCCTGGCGCTGATCATCGGTGGACT
The DNA here is from genome assembly GCA_003244185.1 of Candidatus Dormiibacter spiritus. Taxonomy (GTDB): domain Bacteria; phylum Chloroflexota; class Dormibacteria; order Dormibacterales; family Dormibacteraceae; genus Dormiibacter; species Dormiibacter spiritus. The sequence continues at coordinate 158,101 of QHBT01000043.1, forward strand.
CTCGGTGGTGAACACGATGATCATGGCCGTCAGCGAGCGGATCCGCGAGATCGGGCTCAAGAAGGCTGTGGGCGCTCACACCGGCCAGATCATGCGCGAGTACATGCTGGAGGCGGCAGTGATCGGTGCCCTGGGCGGCCTGGTCGGCTACGCCCTCGGGCTGGGCCTGACGACACTGCTCGACGTGCTGGGCGCGTCCAGCAACCTCGACATCTTCCTGGTCACGCCTCGCCTCACCGCTATCGCCCTCGGGTTCGCAATCGGAATGGCGACGCTGGCCGGCATCGTGCCCGCGCTGCGGGCGGCCCGGCTCGATCCGGTCACCGCTCTGCGCAGCCTCTAACCATCCGCATTCAGAAAATTCAGACCAAAGGAGAGCACTGAAATGGCCACCATCGAGCTCGTCAACCTGACTAAGCGCTACCGGCAGGGACCGCATATCATTTCCGCGCTGGACGGCGTCGATCTCCGGATCGAGAGCGGTGACTTCGTCTCCATCATTGGCCGCTCGGGGAGTGGCAAGACCACGCTGCTGGACCTCACTGGGCTGCTGCTGCGGCCGAGCTTCGGCACCGTCCTGCTGGACGGTGCCGAAACCGCCCGGCTGAGCGATGGCCGGCGTGCCGACCTCCGCGGGCGGCGACTCGGTTTCATCTTCCAGGAGTACAACCT
>QHBT01000068.1 GCA_003244185.1 Candidatus Dormiibacter spiritus
GAGATGGCTAGGCGCCCTCCACCGAATCCCAGCCGCGGACCCAGACCTTGCCCTCACGCGTGCGCGCGTCGTTAGGGTTGGCCGAGCGCGGCTCCCCATTGGCTCGTGCCTGACGGCCGGCCTGATAGTTGGCGTCGGTGGCATCGCGCAGCTTGTCGCTCGCCTCCTCGGCCACCGCTCGCTCCTCGTCGCTACGGGCTGCGTTCTCCTCGCTGGAGGGGTCGGAGACGGCCTCCGGAGGGCCGCCGCCGTCTACCAGCTTGATCTCCGGCTCCTCGGGGGCCGGGCCACCCGGATAGGCAGGCTGCTCCACGTAGAGATTGACCTTGCCCGCCTCCAGAGGCTGATCGGCCACCACGTCGTAGACACGTTCCTCGTCGTCCAGCTGGCTAGGCACTACATAGCCCAGCTCACGAAGCTGCCGGGCAGTGGGCGCTCCCAGGCCTGTCCCTTCGACCAAATGGACCTCGCCCTCAACTGGACGATCCCCCTCAGACTGAACGAAGACTTCCTCATGGGTGGGTTCGTAGAGCTGCACGCCCTCGGTGAGCGGCGTATCTCCCGCGTTGGGTTCTGCCACTAGTCCAGCTCCACCCCAACCTTGACCCCGGCTGGCAACGCCAGACCAGTGCCGATCTGCACGTACTGAAACTCAAGCAGGTCGCCAGCCACCACCGTGGGCACCCCGGTCAGAGCCAGCACAGCCGGAATCTCGGCCGTGAGGTTGGTGCCCGCAAGTAGCGCCAAGGAGGCCAGCGTGGCTACTGCGGAGCCAGCACGCATCTGCCGGATGTTGATGGTGCCGGTGTTAGTGGCGGCTCCGGTCACCGTGGTGGGGGTGGTCACCACCACGCGCTCTACGTTGAAAGCGCCCTCGGCCTCCCTGACGGGCACTTCTCCGATCGGCTCGACAGTGGTGCCAGCAGCAGCGGCAATCGCCGGGACCACCGTCTGCAGGATTTCAAATGCCATGGGGTCTCCTTGTGGACTGAAGAGAGGACGGGCGGAGTCGCCGTGCTGCCAGCGACTCCGCTCCGGGGAAGGGGATCGTCTAGGTCTGCAGCAAACAGGTTCCGGAGAGCACCGAGAAAGCGACCGGATAGCGCTCGGCCGAGAAGCCGAAGCGCTCTTCCGCCCGGATCCAGACCTGGTTCTGCTCCCAGGAGGTGCCCGCCGAGTCGGAGACGTCCATGGTCACGTCCTGACGCTGGAACCAATGCGCCTCGTTGAAAGCGCCGACGACGATGCGGTCTTCGTTGGTACCTGCGCCCAGGTTGGTGGGCATGTTGGCCGTGGTCGCGATGGGAATGCCGAAGAGAGAGGCCGGGGGCTGGCTGATGCCAGTGGACATCGAGGTCACGTTGTTGTTGACCAGCGGTGCCATGTTGGGCTGCCTGAAAGTGGCGGCCGGGTTGAAGATGTAGTTGAGGGCTGAATCCTTGCCCTTGAGCAGCCAGGCCAGCCGCCGCGGGTGCATGAGGATGCCGCTGGGCGGCGCGAAGTAGTTGGTCTCGATGAAGACCACGGCGTCCATGAGGGCGTCCAGCACCGCGTTCTGAGTGCCGGCACCGCCGGTCACGGTCTGCGAGCCGATGCCGGTGACGTTGAGGATGCCGCGCGGCTCGCCGGTACCGGAGCCGTTGAGCGCCTTCTGCTCCTCGAGGTTTCCGAGCAGCGTGCCCAGCTCCCGCGTCGAGAGATCGAGCACGGTCGGGGAGGAGTCCATGGCCAGCTGCTTGGACTGCTTACTGATACCGGCCGCGGTGAAGATGTTCACCGTGACCTGGGTGTAGGTCTGGTCAGCTGAGGGCTTGGCCGTGTTCTCGGAGACGATGCCCACCGAGGCGGCGCCGGACCCCTTGGGGATCAGAACCTGGTTGGTTTCGCGATTTGTTACTCCCATCCGTTGCGATGGGGGTCAGGTCATTTCTGCCTGACTCTCACGCTTACACGTGAGACCGGACTATCTCATGATCTGCGAACAGATCCCCGGCACTTAGTCTCTGCACCTTCCCGTCTGGGGTGACGGGCTTGGCTCAGGATTGCCCTTGGCGGAATCGCCAGTCGGGTGTTCCCTGAATTCGCCGGGTTTTCCAGTGCGGATCACTCCGCACCGCCGCCTAATTCTTAACGGGATGAACGTTCAACCAGCCGTAGCTGCGAAGGGCATTTCCCTGCCTGCGGGTCTCGGCGAAAAGCTCCTGCAAGTAGGCAGGAACGACCAGGTAGCCACCAGAACCCGACGTGCCCTCGTTGAGGGCCGCCTGGTAGAGGATGGGCATGGTCTGCACCAGCCGCTCCGAGGCCATCATGCGCGGAGAGTCGCTGCGCATCCGCTCGGAGAGCGAGCGGCCACCAGCCTGCCCGGAGGGCGCGAAGGGGATGGACTGGGGACGCGTAACCTTGAAGGATTCAGAGGCCTGCTGCACCTTCTGGCCCAGCTCCTGCTGGCGCTCGTGCTCGCTCATGACCTCGTCAAGGCGCGCCTTCTCCAGATCCCTGCGCTCACCCTTAGCCTCGTCGGCCAGACGCAGACTCTCGTCGAACATGGCGCGGAGCTTGAGCGCGTCCTCGGCGGTGTCCACCGACTCCTTGTCGGTCTTGATTCGCTCGACTAGGTTCTTGGCCCTCTCGAGTTTCTCCTGCCA
>QHBT01000035.1 GCA_003244185.1 Candidatus Dormiibacter spiritus
GCCGTGCGCGTAGGAGACTTGAGAAGGGTTGACCCTAGTACGAGAGGACCGGGTTGAACGGACCGCTAGTGTACCGGTTGTCACGCCAGTGGCAGTGCCGGGTAGCCATGTCCGGTTCGGATAAGCGCTGAAAGCATCTAAGCACGAAGCCGACTTCAAGATAAGGTCTCCCACCGGGTAACCGGGTAAGGGCCCTGGTAGACCACCAGGTAGATAGGCCGCAGGTGTAAGACAGGTGACTGCTTGAGCTGAGCGGTACTAATCGCCCGAGGGCTTGTCCACTTACGCACCCACTCTTCTCTGCGAGAAGGTGGCTGCTCTGATCCACTATCGCTTCGGTAGATCGTCAGCTCGATGAACTTTCTCAGAACCCCTATTCAGTTGCCGGTGGGCTCGCTCCACCGATTGATCCACGGAGCCCCGCATAGCCCCCGTCTGCCCAGGCAGTACCATGCCTTCAGGTGAGCCTCGCTGCCTGGGAATGGACTGCCGAGGGGCGGTTCTCGGTCCGGCCGAGACCCTTGTTTCGTGACCAAGCTTGGCTTCAGCGGACCAGCACCCAGAAGTAGACGAACAGTGGATGCGGCGGGCGCTGCGTCTCGCCGCGCGGGCCGACTATCGCACCAGCCCTAACCCGATGGTCGGCGCCGTCCTGCTTGATCGCCGTGGCAATCTGGCCGGCGAGGGCTGGCATCGCAGCGCCGGCAGTGACCACGCCGAGGCGATCGCGCTCGCGCGCGCCGCGGGCCGTGCCCACGAGGGCACTGCCTACGTCACGCTGGAGCCCTGCCCGCACCACGGCCGAACACCGCCCTGCGCCGATGCGCTGATCGCGGCCGGGCTGCGCCGCACAGTGGTCGGCCTGCGGGATCCCGATGTTCAGGTTGCCGGCCGGGGCTTGGAGCGCCTGCGAGCGGCCGGGCTGGAAGTGAGCGAGGGCGTTTTGGCGGCAGAAGCCGCGGCGCTCAACCGCTTCTACCTGCAGCAGCGGCGGACCGGGCTGCCCTTCGTCACCGTCAAGTTCGCGGCCAGCCTGGATGGGCGAATCGCCACCCGCACAGGGGAATCCAGGTGGGTGACCGGCGAAGCGGCCCGGCTTCACGCTCACCGGCTGCGCCATCAGCACGATGCCATCCTGGTGGGTGCTGGGACCGTGCTGGCGGACGACCCGGAGCTGAGCGCCCGCCTGCCGAACGCACGCCAGCCCCTTCGGGTGGTCCTGTCCAGCCGGGGCCGGGTTCCCAGCTCAGCGCGGGCGCTGCGCGGGGAGCACCTGCTGGACGACGGTCGCGATCTGCCGGGCCTCTTGCGCCGGCTGGGCGAGCGCGGGATCCTCAGCGTTCTGGTCGAGGGCGGTGGCCAGGTGCACGGCGCTTTCTTCGACCAGCAGCTGGTGGACCAGGTCTTCGCCTATCTGGCGCCGACCGTCATCGGCGGAGCAGCGGCGACCCCTCCAGTGGCCGGCTTGGGCGCCGCCAGCATGGCGGCTGCCTGGCGCTTGACAGGTGTCCGCAGCGAGTGGCTGGGCAGCGATCTGGTTATATCGGGCTATGTTCACAGGGATCGTCAGCTCGCTGGGTAGCGTCGCGGAGGCGGGCAGCGGTCGCCTTGGCATCACAGCAGCTGACATCGCTGGGCGCCTCAGCGTCGGCGCCAGCGTGGCTGTCAACGGCGTCTGCCTGACCGTGACCGAAATGGAGGGGCAGGCGTTTTTCGCCGATGTGGTGCCGGAGACTGTGAGCCGGACCAACCTCGGCGCCTTGACGGCTCACCAAGCCGTCAACCTGGAGCTGCCGCTGAGCCTTGCTCAGGGGCTGGACGGCCATCTGGTCCAGGGTCACGTCGACGCTGTCGTCCGAGTGCTCGCAGTGCGGCCCGTCGGACTTGGGAGCGAGATCGAGTTCGAGCTGCCCGGCGAGCTTGCCCCCTACGTGGCGGAAAAGGCCTCGGTGACGCTGGACGGGACGAGCCTGACGGTGGCCGGCCTGGCTGCCGACGCTCGGTCCTTCAGCGTCGCCTTCATCCCGCACACGCTCGAACGCACGATCGCCGGCCGGTACGAACCCGGGACTGCCGTCAACCTGGAGGTCGACGTCATAGCCCGCTACGTCGAACGTCTGCTCAGCGGCCGAGACGGCGCTCGGTAACCTTTTAGGGTGCCGCTCGCCAGCATCCCGGAAGCCATCGCCGATTTCGAGGCGGGCAAGTTCGTGATCATCGTCGACGACGAGGATCGCGAGAACGAGGGCGATCTCTGTGTGGCAGCCCAGCTGGCAACCCCTGAGCACATTGCCTTCATGGCCAAGAAGGCAAGCGGGCTCATCTGCACCCCCATGCTGTCGACCCGGCTCGACGAACTGCAGATCGAGCCTGCCGTGCAGCACAACACAAGCCGCTATGGCACAGCCTTCAGCGTCTCAGTGGAGGCGCGTGAGTTCGTCTCGACAGGAATCTCGGCCCAGGATCGCGCGGCCACCATCCGGCATCTGGTCAACCCGAAGGCCGAGCCGAGCGACTTCGCCAAGCCCGGCCACACCTTTCCTCTGCGAGCGGTGGAGGGTGGCGTGCTGAAGCGCGCCGGCCAGACGGAGGCGGCGGTGGATCTCGCTCTGATGGCCGGGCTCTACCCTGCCGGCGTCATCTGTGAGGTGATGAACGACGACGGCACGATGGCCCGCCTGCCCCAGCTGGAGGGCTTCTCGACCAAGCACGGGATCAAGCTCATCACTATTAAGGACCTGATCGCTTACCGGCGGCGGACCGAGCGGCTGGTGCAGCGGCGGGTCGTGACGCCGATCCCGCTGGACGGTCGCCGCTGGTACGCCCACGCATACGAGGAGGTCTTGACGGGGGAGATCCATGTGGCAATGGTGCTGGGCCAGATCAGTCCTGACCGACCGACCCTGATCCGCGCCCACTCGCGCTGTCTGACCGGCGACGTCTTCGGCAGCCAGCGGTGCGACTGCGGGCCCCAGCTGCACGCCGCCCTGGCGGCCATTGCGGAGGAGGGAAGCGGCGTCCTGCTCTACTTCGACAACCACGAGGGGCGCGGCATCGGGCTCGTCGAGAAGCTGAAGGCGTACAACCTGCAGGACCAGGGCCTGGACACCGTGGAAGCCAACGAGGCGCTTGACCAACCGGCTGACTCGCGCGACTACGGCATCGGCAACCAGATCCTCTACGACCTGGGCGTGCGGCGCTTGCGCCTCTTGACCAACAACCCCCGGAAGCTGATAGGCATCGAGGGCTTCGGGCTGGAGGTGGTCGAGCAGGTGCCGATCCGGATCGAGCCGACCGAGCACAACGCTCGCTATCTGCTCACCAAGAAAGAGAAGCTTGGTCATCTGCTCTGACCGCCCCGCAATCCGACGCGCGCCGGCCGCTGGTGGGTGAGCGCGGCCGGGAGCGGCCGGCCCCTGAAGACCTCGACGCCTCTCGGCTGCGCGTGGGGGTCATAGTCTCCCGCTTCAACCCGGACATCTCGAGAAGACTGCTGCGCGGCGCGCTGGAGGCGCTGGCCGAGCATGGCGCGGCAGATCCCGAAGTGGTCTGGGTGCCGGGGGCGATGGAGATTCCGCTGGCGGCCATGACCATGGCCGAGTCAGGCGCATTTGACGCGTTGCTGGCCTTGGGTTGCGTCATCAACGGCGAGACCGCCCACTTCCAGTTCGTGGCCGGCGAGTCCGCGGCCGGGCTCATGCATGTCAACCTGGACACCGGAGTGCCCTGCGCCAACGGCATCCTGACCACCTACGACCGAGACCAGGCGCTGGCGCGCTCCGGGCCCAAGAACAACAAGGGCGCCGAAGCCGCCGAGACGGCAATCGAGATGGCCAACCTGTTGAGCCGGCTGCAGGGAGGGGTCGAAGATGGAGAGTACGGTGAGGAGGCCGGCTTGGCCGGTGAGCTGCGCCGGGCGGACCAGCCGATCGTGCCGCGGCCGCTCAAGTCGGGCCGGGGGGCGTCGCGGCCACCGTCTTAGAGGCTGTCCCCCCACTGTCAGCAGCCGTGATGGTCGGCCAATCACCTGGAGCGGGACGCGAGTTGCCTGTACCAGCTACAAAGGGCGCATCTCTGCCCAATCGGCCCTTTTAGGCAACTAGGCTGGGCAGTTCCGCAAGCCGAGAGGCTGTGGCTGGGGCCGTCTTTGGCCTGGTCTTGCTCTTGGTGTTGACGCGGCCGCGCCGCCTGAACGAGGCGCTTGCGACGCTAACAGGGGCCGCTGCGCTGCTTCTGCTCGGACTCCTCAGCCCGCTGCAGGCAGCCAGCACCCTGGCCGGCCAGTGGAACCTCCTCCTCTTCCTGGTTGGGTTGATGCTGACAGCAGGTCTGGCGGACGCGGCAGGCTTCTTCGATGCCGCCGCCGCGCTGGCCGCTCGCAGCGCCCGCGGCAGCGGCCGGCTGCTGCTCCTGGCGATTTTCACGGTGGGTGCCCTGGTGACGGCCTTCCTCTCCAACGACGCCACAGCGCTGATTCTCACCCCCGTGGTCTACACCCTCACCACCCGGCTCCGGCTCCCACCGCTGCCCTTCCTCTTCGCCACCACCTTTGTGGCGGATACCGCCTCCCTGACGCTGCCGGTTTCCAACCCGGTCAATGTGCTCATCAGTGACTCCCTGCAGCTGAACCTGGTCGCCTATGCCGGCCATCTGCTGCTGGCGTCCCTGCTGGCTGTCGCCGTCAACGCGGGGCTGTTCCTCCTGCTCTTCCGGCGTCAGCTCAGGCAGCGCTTCGAGCCCAGCCGCGCTCTGCAGCCGCCCCGGACTCGCGCCGAGCAGCGACTGTTCAGGTTGACCACCGGCGGCCTGGGCCTGATCGCGCTGGCCTATGTGGCTGCCTCGCTGGCCCGTTTCCCGCTGGGCTTGGTGGCGATCGCCGGCAGCGCGCTGCTGGCGGGGCTTGCCGCCTTGAGCGGTGGCCTCCAGCCGGCTCGCGTCAGGGAGCATTTCAGCCTGACGCTGCTGGGCTATGTCAGCGGTTTGCTGCTCCTGGTCAAGGGCGTGGAGCTGACAGGGCTGACGGCCGGCCTGGTCAGCCTGCTGCTCGGCTTCGCTCAGACTCCGGCGACGGCCGCGGCGGCTGGGCTGCTGGGCGCTGCGGTCGGTTCGAACGTTCTCAACAATCTTCCGGCCAGCCTGGTCCTGATTTCCGGTGCGCATGCTGCGCGGCTGCCTGAGTCACTTCTCCGGCCGTTCCTGTTGGGCAGCCTGGCCGGCGCCGACATCGGTCCCAATCTGACCCCTGTCGGATCTCTCTCCACCATGCTCTGGCTTCTCATCGTGCGCCGTCGGGGCCTGGAGGTCTCGGCGCGGCAATACATCAAGATTGGGGTGATGGTTACGCCAGCTGTCCTGCTGACGGCAGGCATCGCCCTGGCTGTGAGCTTTCGTTGAGTGCTGTGCTGGTCGCGGTGAGTGAGGTGGGCGCAGGGCCTGAGCTGGAAGCTGCGCTGGCCTCCGTCCGCCTGGCCGGTCGCACGCTGCTCCTGGCCCACGTTATCGACAACGGCGCCCGCGGCGACATGGAGCTCATCCGCGGCCGCTTCCTGGGCAGGCCGCTTCCCGGTCATCGCCTCCGCGACATCGGTGCGGCAGAAAGGGATGCCGCCACCTCGATACTGGCGGAGGCGGCGACCGTGGCGGAGAGGCTGGGCGCCGGCTGCGAGACCTGGCTGGGCGAGGGAGAGCCGGGCCGGGAGCTTGTCCGGCTCGCGGCGGGCGGCGGTTGCGAGCTGATAGTCATCGGGGCCCGACCTCCCGAGGCGGAGCTGCGGCCGGGACCGCACTCGCTCGGCTCCACCGCAAGATTCGTGGTTGACCATTCGCCCGTACCAGTTCTGCTGCTCCGGCGAGAAGGGAGAGGCCGGCGGGCGTCAGCCCACTCAGTCGTGCCGAGGGCCCATTAGTGGCGGCGTGCCTGGCAGAGTAGGCCTCGTCTGGTCCGAGGAGCTAATGGCCTACAAGCTGAGCGAAGACCATCCACTCCAGCCGATCCGGGTGAAGCTCGCGGTCGAGCAGATGCGCGCCTCGGGACTGCTTGAGTACGCGAGTGTGCTGGCTCCCAAGACGGCCAGCCGGCAGGAGCTGGAACTGGTTCACGACAGTTCCTACATCGACCTGGTGGCTGCCCTGAGCGATCCTGCCCGCCGGCCTGAAGCTGGCCCCTGGCAGGTTGAGGCAGCCGGCTTTGGCAGCTCTGACAACCCGGTGGCTGACGGCATGCACGAAGCCGCCGCGACAGTGGTGGGTGCCAGCGTGGTGGCCGCCGAAACCGTGCACAGCGGCGACGCTCTGCACGTCTTCAGCCCGGCCGGGGGCCTGCACCACGCCCAGGCCCGCTGGGCCTCCGGGTTCTGTGTCTATAACGATGTGGCAGTGGCCGCGGCCTGGCTTCGGGAACGCGGCCACCGGGTTGCCTGCGTGGATGTGGACGTGCATCACGGCGACGGGACTCAGGCAATCTTTTATGCCGATCCCGAGGTGCTCACCGTCAGCCTGCATGAGAGCGGGCGCTACCTCTTCCCAGGCACCGGCTTTCCGGATGAGCTAGGTAAGGCGCCAGCCCGGGGGACCTCGGTCAATCTGCCGTTAGAGCCCTACTGCTGGGATGAGCCCTGGCTCGCCGCTTTTGAAGCGCTGATTCCTCTGATCCGGGACTTCCAGCCGACCGTGCTGGTGACGCAGGACGGTTGCGACAGCCACCTACTCGATCCGCTGGCCCATCTGCAAACTTCCACCGCCATCTGGCCGCGGATTGGCAACCGCTTCCACACGTTGGCCCACGAGCTCTGCCAGGGCCGCTGGGTGGCGCTGGGCGGAGGCGGCTATGCGCTGCGAGAAGTTGTGCCGCGGGCCTGGACGCTGCTCTTCGCCGAGATGGTCCAGCGGCCGGAGCTGGCCGCCGAGCTGATCGATCCTGAGCCGTTTCCGCCCTCGCCCGAAGAGCAGGAGCGCGTCTGGCGGGGGCTGGACCTGGGACTTCAAAAACTGTCCGCCGAGCTGGACCGGAAGCTCGGCCGCTGACCCAGGCGCGGCCGAGGCCGGGGGCCGGGCTGGGGCAGGCGCTAGCCAGCGAGCCAGGTGGGAGCTGAGGTCGCGTCGTAGTCGTTGTTGGTCGTCAGCTGGCGTGCGGGCTTGGGTGAGGGCACCGGGAGCGGGGTGGCGGGCCCAGTCGGTTTCGCAGTGGCCGGAACGGCAGGCGCCGCGGGCGCTGTCAGATCCTGAAAAAAGAGCTGGAAGTGGCCTGTCGTGTCCAGAGCGCTGAGGTAGAGCAAACCATTTCCGTCGGGCGCCCAGCCGGGCGCCGCCACCAGGCCGGTGGCGACCACAGTCGCCGGACCCAGCGCCTTCCCGTCGAAGTCGGCGACCGTCAGCTTGCTCGGCTGGCCGGCTGCCGTGCAGACCATGGCCAGCCGCTTACCGTCCGGGGAAAGCGCCGGCTGGGCGCAGCCATCCTCCTCTTTGGTCAGCGGTGTCCCGGTGGCCCGGGCCCGGGTCGTCAGCCACAGCTGGGAGATGTTCTTGCCGTCCGGCGTGAGCCCGAACTTGGCATAGATGAGACCTCCGCTCTTGAGTGGCGCCGGCTGGACGTCGCCGCCGGTGTACTGATTGGGGTCGGTCCAGGCCCGGGCCTGGCGCTGCAGGCCGTCGACAGGCATCGCATAGACAGCCAGGTCCACCCGATAGAAGTTGCCGGGGTCCTTGGGATCCCAGGAGTAGTAGACGGTCTGACCATCGCCGCTGAGGTGGGGATAGAACGACCAGTGGTTCAGGTGAACGTCAGTGTTGGCGTTGTGCGTCAGCTGCTTCACGACGTGGCCGTCGTAGTCGAGCAGGTAGAGGTCTGAGAACTGCGCGTCCCGCTTCACCGCCAGGAGCTGGTTCGGGGGTCCCGGCGAGGGCTGGGTCCAGCCCCCGTTGGCGATCTGCTGGAAGCTGCCCGCCCGAAGCCGGTAGAGAGCGCCGCCCTGGGCGACGAACACGCTTCCCGGCAGGCTGAACTTCGCCTTCGCCGGGGCAACCGCTTTTTCAGTTGTGACGCGACTCTTGAGTGACTCCAGGTAGTGGTACACGCCGTAGCCGAAGCCAACCATCGCTGCAACGAGAACGAGGGCCAAGCCACGGCGGACCCACTGCGTTGTGCCGTTCAGGAAGGAAAGTCCTGGTGCACAAGCGCGTGAATGGCCGCCCAGTCACTTGGCAGCAGGACGTCCTCGCCACCGATATTCTCGCCGACCGTGTAGTTGAGCAGCGTCGTCTGTTTCACATCCTGGGTCTGGACCTTGGCGGCCACCGGCAGCAGGGCCCGGATGCGATCAAGGCTCAGATCAGTCTTCAGCTGCCCGTTGAAGGTGCTGGCGAGGTCAGGGATGTCCGCGGCGGTCAGACTCTTGGCCTTGGTTCGTAGAGCCAGCAGCACCTGCTGCTGGCGCACAGAGCGGCCGAAGTCACCCCGCAGGTCGCTATGGCGCGAGCGTACGTACTGCATGGCGTGGATGCCGTCAAGGTGTTGCGCCCCTGGCAGCACGGCGACGCGAGTGTAGCCGTAGGGATCGCTGGAGTGGATGTCGTCGGGGTAGTAGTCATCCAGCACGGGATTGCTGGTCACCAGGTCGACTCCGCCGACCATGTCGATCAGCTTGACCAGGCCTTCCAGGCCGATCCAGACATAGTTGTCGATCCGGACCTGGAAGTTCTGCTGCACAGTCGCCATGGCCAGCTTGGCGCCGCCAAAGGCGTAGGCCTTGTCGATCTTGGCAGTGCCGTTTTGGGGGATCGGCACGTAGAGGTCCCGAGCGATCGAGAACATAGCCACCTTGTGCGTCGCCGGCTCAACCCGGACCAGGATCATGGATTGAGTGAGCACCTGGTTGGGGTCGAACTTGGCGTCGTTGTCGGAGCCGAGCAGGAGAACTGTGAAGGGCTGAAGGTTGCCGGAGACGTCGATCACGGGTGCGCTCGGCTGCGTGACCGAGCCGAGATTCGGCGGTCCGACGTCAGTGATCTGGCGAGCGGCCGCCAGCGCGGGCAGGAAGTAGGCTCCGGCTCCCGCCCCGCCGGCCAGTAGGAAGCCGATCAGCGTCAGGATCACGAAGCGGACGGAGAGGAACCTTCCGGACTGATTGGGTCGGCTGGCGCGTTGTCTCATGGCTTGGACGTGAGCTCGGCCAGCCACTGCTGGCCAGAGCCGGATGCGGACGATCCTACAGCGGCTGCGGGGGCCAGAATCCTCATCAGAGTGTCAACGCCGAGCTAGAGCTGCGGCCGAAAGCCCCATCCGCACCTCTGGGATCTTGGCGTATCACCGCATTGCCTCGCGCGCGATCCGGCCGGCGCCCAGCTGGAGGCAGATGGCGCCCCCGAACAGTGCCGCCGCCGGCGGTAGCACCCAGAGGAAACCGGTCTCCCGGCCCCGCATCAGGAGCAGGTAAGCGGCGCACATGACCAGCAGCGCCAGGTTGCAGCCGGCGACCAGTTTCAGCCAGCGTCGAACCGCGCCCAGGCGCGCCTCGGCGGGGCCGGCGAACGCAGGCTGCAGGACCCTGGCGTAGAGGAGGAATTGAACCGCCAGGCTGGCGAGGAACGCGAGGGCCGCCCCGAAGAGGAAGATCAGCCCTTCAGGGCCGCCCGGAAGTGCTCCGCCGAAGGCAGCGGGTGCACACGCGGGCCTTGACCAGCTTCCCGCCGATCAGCACGTGGCCGGTCTGCAGGTTGGGTAGGAACCGCCGGTTGGTCCGGAGCTTCGAGTGGCTGACATTGTGTCCATACTGCGGGCCCTTGCCGCAAAGTTCGCATTTCTGAGCCATGATTTGGAAAGCGCTCCGCTGGGACCGGCCCACTCTTGCCCGGTCAGGACTGCCGGCTGGAAAGCACGCCAAGTCCATCACACTGGGAACGAAGGCGGATTGTACCATAGGCGATCGTGAGCCTGAACCTGAGCGCCGGCGTCGAGAATCCGGCGCGCCCACTTAGCGCAGGTCGTCCAGCCGGCCGCATCGAGGTCTTTCCGGCAGTCGTGGCGGCGATCGCCGGACACGCCGCTGCCGGTTGCTACGGCGTGCGCGGCATGGCCGACCGGGGGCTGCGGGACGGCGTAGCGACTCTTCTGCGGCGGGAGAACCTCCACCGGGGGGTTGACCTTCGAGAGGCGCCGGGGGGCGTGGCGGTGGACGTTTACGTGATAGTTCAGTACGGGGTCCGCATCACTGAGGTGGCCCACAACCTGCAGACGGCGGTTCGCTTCGAGTTGGAGCGAGCCACCGGCGTCTCGGTGGTCGAGGTGAACGTTTACGTCCAGGGGGTACACGGGGATAACTGGTCGGGATAGTGGCCGGCGGAAGGTGGTCGACGGCCCCCTGCTCAAGCAGGCGCTGCTCGGCAGTCTGGCGCGTCTTGTGGCGAAGCAGGAGGAGATCAACAGGCTGAACGTGTTCCCCGTGCCCGACGGGGACACGGGCACCAACATGCTCCTGACGCTCCAATCAGCTGTGGAGGATATCCGGGAGTCAAGCGCAACCGAAGTGTCCAAGATCGCTCGGATCGCCGCCCACGGCAGCCTGATGGGGGCTCGCGGCAACTCGGGGGTGATCCTTTCGCAGATCTTCCGCGGCTTCGGCAACGCCGTTCAAGGCCACTCGGAACTGACCCCGGCTGAGCTGGCCGCAGCGTTCGAGGAAGCCGCCAACGCCGCCTACCGGGCAGTGATCAAGCCGACCGAGGGAACCATCCTGAGCGTCGCTCGGGAGGCGGGCCGGGCGGCCAAGGTCGCCGCCGACGAACCGGGCGCCACTGTGGCAAGGGTGATCGAGGCTGCCACGTCCGGAGCGCGCACGGCGGTCGAGCGGACCCCCAGCCAGCTGAGTGTCCTGCGCGAGGCCGGGGTGGTGGACGCAGGGGGCTATGGCCTGCTTGTGATGCTGGAAGGCATGCTCCATTCCGTCGAGAAGACGGAGGCGGAGCTGGAAAGGCTGAGCGGTGTGCAACCGGCCGCCCAGGCCACGCTCGAACTGCCTCAAGAGGGCTGGGGTTACTGCACTGAATTCCTCATCCTGGGTGCCGACCTGGACGTGGCTGGCCTTCGCGCTGAGATCGCAGCCCTCGGCGATTCGGTTCTCGTGGTAGGTGACGAGTCGGCCGTCAAAGTGCACGTCCACACCGACGACCCGGCGCGCGTTCTGAGCCTGGCCGGCGCCCATGGCAAGATCGACCGGCTGAACGTGGGGGACATGTCGAGCCAGCACCGGCGGATCTTGGAGCAGGAAGTCAGCGGCGCGGACGAGAGCGCCGCCGCGCCCATGTCCACCCGGCCCAACGGCGTCGGCTTGGTGGCGATCGCCTCGGGCGTTGGCCTGGCGGAGGTCATGCGAGGTCTGGGCGCTGACGCCATCGTCGAGGGGGGTCAGTCGATGAACCCCAGCACCGAGAACATGCTCACGGCTGTGGAGCAAGTGCCTTACCAGGAGGTGCTGCTGCTCCCCAACAACAAGAACGTCATCCTCGCCGCGCGCCAGGTTGCTGCCCTGACGGCCAAGCAGGTCCACGTTCTGCCGACCAGCACCGTGCCGCAGGGGGTGGCGGCGCTGGTCGCCTTTCACCCCGACCGGACTGTGACGGAGAACGCGGCAGCCATGCAGGAGTCTGCGCAGCACGTGCAGACGATCGAGGTCACCCATGCCGTGCGCGACAGCCGCGCCAACGGAGTCGAGGTCAAGAAAGGCGACGTCATTGCGCTTATCAACGACAAGCTCCGGCACGCCGGCGGTGACTATGGGGCGGTAGTGGAAAGGGCGCTGGACGGCATCGGAGCGCACGACTATGAGCTCGTCACCATCTATCGCGGCTCACAGGCAAGCGAGTCCGAAGTGAACCAGCTCTCCGAATCGATCCGGGGCCGCTTTCCCAGCCTGGAGGTCGAGCTGCAAGCCGGCGGCCAGGAACACTACCCCTTCATCCTCTCGGTCGAATAGCGCTTGGGCGCCGGCTCTCGTTTTCGGGTAGTCACAGACTCGACCGCCGACGTCCCACTGCAGTGGATCGAGCGCTACGGGATCAGCGTCGTCCCGCTGACAGTGCTCTTCGGCCGGGAGCCCTTCCGTGACCGGGTGGACCTGACCGACGCGCAGTTCTTCGCGCGCCTCAAGACCGCCGACCGGCTGCCCACCACCTCGGCTCCTTCCCCGGGAGCGTTTGCCGAGCTCTATCAAAGCTTGAGCAGTGAATGCGAGGGCATCATCTCCATCCACATCGGGGGCACCCTCTCCGGCACGACCGAAGCCGCCCGGTTGGGCGCCGCCGGCCTGGATGGCTTTCCTGTCCACGTGATCGATTCGGGCTCGGTGACGATGACTGTCGGCTTTCTGGCCCAGGTGGCTGCCGAAGCGCCGGATCTGGACCAGGCGCTGCAGCGAGTGCGGGAGCGCCTCGGCCGGCAGAAGGTTCTGGCCTTGCTCGACACGCTGCGCTACATCGAGCTGGGCGGTCGGGTGAGCCGCGCCCAGGCAATGCTGGGCACGATGCTCGACCTGAAGCCGATCCTCTCCCTCCAAGAGGGGGAGATCAAGAGCGTCGATAGAGTGCGCACGCGCGGCAAGGCCCTGATGAGGCTGCTGCAGCTGTTGAGACAGGATCTACCGATCGAGCGACTGGCGGTCATGCACGCGCAGGCCCCGGCGGACGCGGAACGCCTGCGCGAGGAGCTGGCACAGGAGCTGCCGGAGGTGGAGGTGGTGATCGGCCAGATCGGCTGCGTGCTCGGCACCCACACCGGGCCCGGAGCTGTGGGGTTCGCCTACCTCACTGCCTGACAGCCGGGACGGCGGCGGGCGAATCCGGTCCTCGTCCTGCCAAGCGAAGCAGGCTCAACCACCTCGGCCTCACTGGGCAGCCTGCTGAAGGGAGGGCGACAAGGACGCTCCGCGAAATCGCCGACGATGGTGGCCATGAGGCGGTCCGACGGGAGAGGGTTCGGGCTGAGCGAGGTGAGAGGTGTCGACCCGTTCTCCAGCCTGCCTTGGGGCAGCGGGGAGCGCCGTCGCTGACTGCCTCCCCGTCGGCTGCGGAGCGCTCAGAGCGCCTGCCCTGGCGGCTCGTGGGCAGCGTGCTGGTGGGCACTCTGCTCAATCCGCTCAACTCATCCATGATAGCTGTAGCCCTGCTCAGCCTCGGCCGGAGCTTCGGCGTCAGCATCGCGACAGCCACGTGGCTCGTCTCCGGCTTCTACCTCGGGGGAGCCATCGGCATGCCGCTGATGGGCAGGCTTGCCGACCTCTTCGGGCCTCGGCGCATCTTCAGTCTGGGCCTGGTCTTGGTGGGCCTGACGGGTGCCGCGGCGCCGCTGGCTCCCTCGTTCGGCTGGTTGCTGGCCATTCGTGTAGCTCAGGCCTTCGGCACCGCGACAGCCTATCCGGCAGGACTCGCCATCATGCGGGCCCAGGATCGGCGGGATCGCCCACCTGTGGCTGCGCTCGGCGCCCTGGCGGTGGCCGCCTCGGTGAGCGCAGCGCTGGGTCCGATCCTCGGGGGGAGCCTGATCGCGTTGGCCGGCTGGCCGGCGATCTTCCTGGTCAACGTTCCCATCACCGCACTCGGACTGGTTCTGACCCGGGTCTGGCTGCCGCCCGATCCGGCTGAGCGATACGGGAGCGGTGTGGCCTCAGAGAGGCGGGGAGCACTGCGGTCGCTCGACATTCCGGGAGTTGTACTGTTCAGCGTCTTTCTCACGAGCTTGCTCGGCTTTCTCCTCTCCCTCTCAGGGCGGCGTCTGTGGCAGTTACTCATCCTTGCTGTCCCGGCGGCGATTCTGCTGCTTTGGCGCGAGCGGCGGGTGGGCGCTCCCTTCCTCGACCTTCGGCTTCTGGCGGCCAACCGTTCGCTGGTCGGCGTCTACGTCCAGTTCGCTGCTGTGAACCTCGTTTTCTATTCCGTCTTCTTCGGCCTGCCGCTCTGGCTGGAGGAGACGCGGCGCCTGGCTCCCGAAACTGTCGGACTCATCCTGCTGCCGGTTGCCGGCGTGGGAGTGCTGGCGACACCTGTTGCCGGCCGCCTGATCGCCCGGTCGGGACCCAGGCCAGCGCTGATCGCGGGTGCCAGCCTGCTTCTGGGCGGCTCGCTCCTGCTGCTTTTCTTCGGGCCCTCCACACCGCTGGCTGTACTGCTGCTCGTCGGGGCTGTCCTCGGGGTTCCCAACGGGTTCAACAATCTCGGTCTGCAAGCGGTGTTGTACAGGGCCGCGCCGGCTGCCCAGATCGGCGCCGCAGGAGGCCTGTTCCAGACCTTCCGCTACCTTGGCGCCACTCTGTCGACGGTCACCATCGGGCTGGTCTTCGGGAGCGGCGCCAGCAGCGAAGGCCTGCACACGCTGGCCCTGGTCATCGCCGCAGTGAGCCTGCTGCTCGTGCTGACCAGCGTCTGGGCGCGCCGCGAGCCCGCTGTGGCCCAGCGCGACTGAGTGCCTGCGAGCTGTCCCTTGGAGGGGTGACGCTTAGGCGAGGCTGGCCGAGAGGCTGATCGGAACTCCTGCCAGGGCCTTGGATACAGGACAGTTGGCCTTGGCCCCGTCGGCGGCTTCCTGGAAGCCGTCGGCGTTCAGGCCCGGCACCCGCCCGCGCACAGTCAGGTGGATTCCCGTGATGCCGGTGCCGGGCTGAAAGCTCACTTGCGCGGTGGTCTCCAGCTTCTCGGCCGGATGGCCCGAATTACCCAGCCCGAATGACAGTGCCATAGCAAAGCAGCTGGCGTGGGCGGCCGCGATCAGTTCTTCCGGGCCGGTGCCGGTGTCGCGGGTCTCGGCCCGCTGCCGCCAGGTGAGGGGCAGCTCGGGGAAGGTTCCGCTGGCCGGGCGAACAGTGCCGCGGCCGTCCATCAGCGTTCCCTCCCAGACTGCGCTCGCTGTGCTTTCAACTGCCATGCTCTCGGTCTCCTCTGGTAGCTAACTCTTTCAGCCCGTCTCTGAGCGAGCGTGCCCTCACCTTACTCACCAGCCGGAGCCGCGGCCGGTGACCGCAGCTTCAAAGCCAGGAAGGTCCAGACGTCTGCCTCTTCCTCCACCAGCTTCGACACGGGCTTGCCCTGGCCATGACCTGCGCGCTCTTCCACCCGAAGCCAGGCCTGAGCGCCGGCGCTCTGGAGGCGGGCTGTCATCTTCAGCGCGTGCATCGGATCGACCCGAGAATCCTCCTCTGCCGTGAGAAAGAGCGCAGCCGGGTACTGCGCCCCCTCGCGCACTTGGTGATAGGGGCTGTAAGCGTGGAGCCACCGAAACTGCTCAGGATCGCCGGCGCTGCCGTACTCGGCTGCCCAGAGCCGAGCCACCCGAAACCGCTCGTAGCGGATCATGTCGAGCAGAGGCACGCGGCAGACGACCGCGCCAAAGAGGTCAGGCCGCTGGGTCATCGCCGCCCCCACGAGCAGGCCGCCGTTGCTCCCGCCCATGATGCCCAGCTCAGCGGGGCTGCACAGCCCTTGGCTGATCAGCCATTCGGCTGCCGCTAGGAAATCGTCAAAAACGTTCTGCTTCTGTTCCAACCGGCCGGCGCGGTGCCAGGCCTCACCGAATTCGCCACCGCCCCGAAGCGTCGCCACAGCGACGAGACCACCTGAATCCAGAAAGGGGACGATCGAGGGCCACCATTGCGGGGTGCGGCTGACGTTGAAGCCGCCATAGCCGGTCAGCAGCACCTGCCCGCGGCCACTTCGCCGCCCGATCAGGAACACTGGCAGCCGCGTCCCGTCCGCGGACCGCAACCGCTCCTGCCGCACAGGGTGGTCGAGCAGCGGCACCGGAAGCTCAGCCAGGAGATGACCGCTGGCGGCCTCGATCACGCGGGGCGGGCTTAGGAAGCTCTCGACGGTGACAGGCACGCAGGGGGAGCTGTGGTGAGCGCCGAGCCCGCTCACAGTTGAGAGGTCAGGCAGCTGCAGCGCTCTCTCCCAGGCGCCGTCGAGTCGGTGCAGCGAAAGCCGCGATGCGGCGTCGACCAGGTAATGGAGGATCAGGGCGCTGCGGGCGAAGGCCGCTTCCAGCAGCACGTGCTCCGACTCCGCCACCAACTCCTGCCAGGCTTCGAGGTCCGGCCGCTCGGGATCGATGTCGACCAACCTGTAATTCGGCGCGGCCAGATTCGTCAGGCCCACCAACCGGTTTCCCTCGAACCAGGCATGCAGCCGATGCGGGAGATCTCTGAAGATGGGCAGAAACTCGCCGCCCCCGTCGCGCAGGAAGACCTGGTTGCGGTCCCAACCCTGCTGCACCTCGATCACTGTCCAGCGGCCATCGGCCGAAATCGAGATCGAGGCAGGGTAATCAGTGGCCGCGAGCGATTCGCCGAAGACCCTGACATCCTGCTCAGCGACATTGCCCAACATGTGCCGCCAGACGTGCCGGTGGTAGTGCTCCTCACCGGCGGCCACGCTGCCCGGCGCCGGATAGCGGGTGTAGAGGAGGGCCGCCGAGCCAGGCTCGAAGCAGACAGCTGCGAGCTTGCAGTGCGGGATACTGTCCGGCAGCCAGCGGCCGCCGGCCGTCTCCAGCAGGTGCAGCCTCGAATCCTCCGAGCCTCCCTCCGAGATCCCGAAGCAGACCAGAGAGCCGTCCTCAGACGGTGCCCACCAGTCCAGGCTGCTCGTGTGGTCGGGGGTCAGCGGCGCGGGGTCGACCAAGCAGCGTTCAACGCCGCTCCCGTCCATCACGTAGAGAGAAGCCTGGTCCTGGCCGGCGTGTCGGCGGGTGAAGAACCGCTGCTCGCCCCGCATCACTGAGCGGCCGAGAGCCCCCAGGGAATGCAGCTCCTGCAGACGGTTTGCCAGCTCGGCTCGGCGCGGACTGGCGTCTAGCAGCTCGCGAGTGCACCGGTTCTGCTCCGCCACCCAGCTCCGAACCTTGGGGTCAGAGCCTGCCTCGAGGTGTCGAAAGTGGTCGCTGACGGTTACGCCATGGATCACTTCAGCGGCTTCACGGCCAGTCTTGCCGGTCGGAGCAGCCATGATGTCCGATCCTAGTTGTACTGTGCCGACGAATCAATCCGGAGGGAACGTGGTGACGGTCCGGCGCCGGCAGGCGGCGCCGGCCGTGCCGCTTACGCTCACTTCGCCTGTCTCAGACCTGCCCAACTGCTCGGCCACGAGTGTGAAGGCGCTCGACCGGCTGGGCATCCGCACAGTGAAGGATCTGCTGCTCAACCTGCCTTTCGGGTGGGAATCGTTCACCGAAGTGGGCGGCGTGGGCAGCCTCGAGCCGAACGTGCCGGCCACCCTGACCTGTGTGATCGACAGGGTGCTCGCCAAGCGGACACCTCGGCGGGGAATGCGGCTCACCGAGGCGACTGTGCGGGACGACACCGGTGCGCCGCTCAAGGTCATCTGGTTCAACATGCCCTTCCTGGCTCGCCAGCTGGCTCCCGGCGACCGGCTGGTGCTGGCCGGCACCCCGAAGTTTGGCAGGTACGGGGAGCTGGAGCTGCTGAACCCGCTGCACGAGGTCATCCGGGATGGCTCGAGACCAACCCGCCTGGGTGAGCTGCAGCCGAAGTACCACCTGAGCCAGGGACTCAAGCCGCAGCGGCTGGTCGAGTGGGTGAACGCCACGCTGCCGCTGGCTGACGGGCTGGCTGACGTCATCCCGGCCAGCACCCGGCAGGCTCAGCATCTGCTCCCGGTCGCCGAGGCTGTTCGCAAGGGCCACCAGCCTGATTCGGAGGCCGAATGGCGGGAGGCGCGGCGCCGCTTCGCGTTCGCCGAATTGCTGGAGCTGCAGGTGGCTTTCCTGCTCGCTCGGCGGCGTTTGGAGGCTGAAATCGCCAGCCCAGTGCCTTACCGGCAGGAAGTCATCGAAGCGTTCAAGCGGGGCCTCGGCTTTCGCCTGACGAACGCTCAGCGCCGCTCGATCTGGGAGATCTACAGGGACCTGGAAAAACCGGAGGCGATGAACCGGCTGCTCGACGGCGATGTCGGCTCGGGCAAGACCGCCGTGGCCGCGGCGGCCGCGGCGATGGCCCACAGCGCAGGTCTGCAGTCGCTGGTCATGGCGCCCACCGAGATCCTTGCCCGCCAGCACCTGAACAAGTTCAGGCACTACCTGGAGGCCAGCTTCCCCGATCTGCGGGTGGAGCTGCTGGTGAGCGGCCTGGCTGCTGCCGAGCGACGCCGTGTCCGGCTCGCGGCGGCCTCGGGGCACTGCGGGCTGTTGGTAGGCACACACGCGCTGATCGAGGAGGAGGTCGAACTGGCAGCGCTGGGCCTCGTGGTGGTGGATGAGCAGCATCGCTTCGGCACGCGCCAGCGGGAGCTGCTCCGCGCGAAGTCCCGGGTCGGCCGCCCCCACTTCCTCTGCATGAGCGCAACTCCCATCCCGCGCTCGCTGGCCTTGGCGCTCTACGGCGAGATGGCGCTCTCGACGCTGGACGAGCTCCCGCCGGGCCGGCCGGCCATCATGACCCAAGTGATCCCGCCTGACGACAGAGAGGTGGCCTACGAGCTGATCCGGCGCGAGGTGGCGGCGGGACGGCAGGCGTTCATCATCTGTCCGCTGATCGAGGAGTCGGAGGCGCTAGAGGCGAAAGCCGCCACTGTCGAGTTTGAGCGGCTGCGCCGTCAGGTGTTCCCCGACCTGCGGCTCGGCCTCGTGCATGGGCGCCTCAAGGAAAAGGACGAGGTGATGCGTGCTTTCCAGGCAGGCGAGATCGATGTGCTGGTGGCGACGGCGGTGGTCGAGGTGGGGGTGGACGTTGCCAACGCGACGGTGATGGCGATCGAGGGAGCCGAGCGGTTCGGGCTTGCCCAGCTCCACCAGTTCCGGGGCCGGGTCGGCCGGGGCGCAGCGCAGTCGCACTGCCTGCTGCTCAGCGACCAGGTGACAGGCCGGGCCCTGGAACGCCTACAGCTGGTGGCTCAGATCCAGGACGGTTTCCGGCTCGCCGCCGAGGACATGCGGCTGCGGGGAGCGGGGGAGCTGATGGGCTCGCGGCAGCACGGGATGTCTGACCTCGCCATGGAGGCGCTGCACTCACCAGAGCTGCTCTCCGAGATACGGCAGGAGGCGGAGTCGCTGCTGGCCGCCGACCCGGGCTTGGACCGAGAGCCGGCGCTGCGGGAGGCTGCCCTCCGCCGGCTCGAATCGACAGCCATCAGCTGATCCGCCTGTCTCCCCAGTAATACGCAGGCAGAGCGTTACGCTGGAGCCGATTTGGACACGCAATTGAGGCTCACGGAGTTCAGTCACGGGGCTGGTTGAGCCTGCAAGCTGAGCCCGGTGGAGCTGGGGCAGGTTCTGGGCGCGCTACCGCCGCTCCACGATGCGCGGGTGCTGGTAGGGGCTGGTAGCCGGGACGACGCGGCGGTGTTCAGGGTTTCCGACGACAGGGCCCTGGTTTCCACCGTCGACTTCTTCACGCCCATAGTGGACGAGCCGGAGGCCTTCGGCGCCATCGCAGCGGCCAACGCACTCAGCGATGTCTATGCGATGGGCGCCCTGCCGCTTTTCGCCCTCAGCCTGGTCGGCTTTCCCCGCGCTGAGCTGGCGAGCGGCTACCTGGAGCGCATAGTTGGGGCAGGGGCTGCCAAACTGGGCGAGGCAGGCGTGCCTGTCGTGGGCGGCCACAGCATTGATGACGCCGAGCCCAAGTTCGGCTATGCCGTCACGGGCGAGGTGCGGCCCGATCAGCTGGTCAGCAACCGCGGCGCCCGGCCCGGTGACCTGCTCTACCTGACCAAGCCGCTGTGCAGTGGACTGGTCGCCACCGCCATCAAGCGGCGGGCCTGCCCGCCGGCCCTGCAGGATGCTGCAGTCGCGCTGATGAGCCATCTCAACCGGCGGGCGTCAGAAGCGATGCTCGCGGCGGGGCCCAGCGCCGCCACTGACGTGACTGGCTATGGGCTGCTCGGCCATCTCCGCAATCTGACACATGGGGCGGAGATCGAGCTCGACAGGGTACCGCTACTGCCGGGCGTGTGGGACCTGGCCGCTGCCGGTCTCTACCCGGACGGCAGCCGGCGCAACTTAGCGGCGATCGAAGACCAGGTGGATTGGGGTGATCTGGACGAGATCGAGCGGCTCCTGCTCTGTGACGCGCAGACCTCCGGTGGTTTGCTCGTGGCGCTGGCGCCGCAGGCAGCCGCGCGCTTCGAGTCGCTGCTGGCGGATGAACCCTATCCGGCGGTCCGGATCGGGAAGGTGACTGAGGGCCGGATTCGGGTGCGGCGGTCGGTCGGTTCCGGCTGAAAAGTGGCGCCCGGCCTACGCGTCCACGGCGGGGAGGCAAGGGGTCGGCGCTTGCTGACGCCGCCGGGCATTCGACCCAGCCAGGGGCTGATCAAGGAGGCGATCTTCAATTCGCTCGGGACTCGCGTCGTCGGCGCCAAGGTGCTCGATCTCTTTGCCGGTTCAGGCGCACTGGGCATCGAGGCGCTCTCCCGTGGGGCCGCGCAGGCAACATTCGTCGACAATGATCAGCGAGCGCTCCAGGTACTGCGTCAGAACCTGGCGCGGCTGGGCCTGGAAGGCCACGGCGCCGCCCGGCAGGGCCGGCTGCCGGGCTGGCTCGAGGTGAATGCGGAGCTGGTCGGAGAGGCAGCCCTGATCCTGCTCGACCCTCCCTACAATGATCCGGCTTTGGCCGGGGTGCTGACATCGCTGGATGGCCTTATCAGAGCGCCGGCCAGCGTGGTCGTGGAGCATTCGGGCCAGCTGGACCTCCCTCGACTCGCCCGGTTGCGGCAGATCCGCTCGAAGCGGTACGGAGACACCGGAGTGACCTTCCTCGAGCTTCCCGCCGCGGCTGTCGGCAGCTGATGCTTCGCCGAGCGCTCTACCCCGGAAGTTTCGATCCCTTCACACTGGGCCACCAGGATGTGGTTCAGCGGGCGCTCAGTCTCTTCGACGAACTGACGCTGGCGGTGGCGGCCAACCCGGAGAAGCGGGCAGCCCTCTTCACCGTGGAGGAGCGAGTGGCGATGATCCGGGAGGTGTTCGCTGAGCGGCCCGAGGTGGAGGTCACCTCGTTCACAGGCCTGACTGTTGACTTCGCCCGCGAGTGCGGCGTCCCCACACTCGTGCGAGGGCTGCGGGCTTATTCGGATTTCGACGCCGAGCTGCAGCAGGCGCTCATGAATCGCAAGCTCGCGCCGGACGTGCACACGGTTTTTCTGATGTCCAGCTTTGCTCACATCTTCGTGTCCTCATCTATCCTGAAGGACATCGCCAGCTACGGCCGTGACATCACAGATTTCGTCCCAGCAGCGGTCGCCAGTCGTGTCAAGGAGAAGTTCAGTTGAAGGTCGACGAAGTCCTCGACCGTATCGAGTACCTGATCCACCACGCCCGCCATGTGCCTTTCTCCAGCCAGGTGATGGTTGACGAGGACGAGGTCATGGACCTGCTGGATCAGCTGCGCTTCAATCTGCCCGAGGAGATCAAGCAGGCGAACTGGACAGTGCAGGAACAGCAGCGTCTCATCACCGAGGCTCACGGCGAGGCTTCCCGGATCCTGAGCCGCGCCAACGAGCGGGCTGAGCAGGCGGTCCAAGAGCACGAGATCCAGCGGCGGGCCAAGCGCGACGCGGACCAGCTGCTGGCTTCGGCCACTGCGCGGGCCGATCAGGTCATCAGGGACTCCGAGACCTACGCGCTGGAACAGCTGCAGCAGCTGGAGGCGCATTTGAGCCGAACCCTGGGCACCGTCAAACGCGGTGTGGAGGTACTGCAGACGAGTACTGCCGCCGCCCCGGCGGAGGAAGCGGAAGCCGACGCCTCCGACAGCCGCTCGGGCTAGCAGGGGCCCGTGGTTTCCGGGAGCCCCGCGACGGGGGCTCTGGTACACTCCGCCGTCGGTCATGGCACATCCCAAAGTCAAGCTGTCCAAGGGACGCAAGGGCCGCCGCCGCTCGCACCTGGCTCTGCTCACCGCCTCGCTGACGCCGTGCCCGCAGTGCCGGCAGCCGCGAGCGTCGCACCGCGTCTGCCCCAACTGTGGCCACTACGCGGGTCGGGAAGTCATCAAAACCGACTGATCCCGACTCCTTTCGACTCGCCGTGACAGTCGCCTTCATCTTCCCCGGGCAGGGGTCGCAGCACGCCGGCATGGGCGCCGGTTTGGTCGCCGATGCGGAGATCGCGGACCTCTGCGACAGGTGCTCGACCGCGGCCGGCGTGGACCTCCGTCACCTGCTCGTCGAGGCCGACGACGAGGAGCTGAAGCAGACTGCCAACGCGCAGCCAGCACTGGTCTTCATGGGGCTGGCGCTGGCGCGCCTGCTGGTCCGCCGCGGCATCCGGCCGGCTGCGGCTGCAGGGCATTCAGTGGGCGAGTACGCCGCCCTCTGTGTGGCGGGGGCGCTGAGCCCGGAGGATGCCGTCAAAGCTGTGCGCGAGCGAGGTCGAGCCATGAAGGAGGCGGCGCCGCCTGGAACCAGCTCCATGCTGGCGATTCTCGGTCTGCCGGAGCAGAGCCTGGAAGCTGCCCTGATCGGCATACCCAGCGTCTGGCCCGCCAACTACAACACGCCCACCCAAACTGTCGTGGGGGGGACGATGGCGGGGCTTGACCGCGCCGCTCAACGGCTGCGGGAGGCGGGCGCCCGGCGCCTGGTGCAGTTGAACGTGGCGGCCGCCTTCCATACGCCTCTGGTGGAGCAGGCGGGGACCTCGCTCCGCGGCCTGCTGGAAACGCTCGAGTGGGGAGCACCGCGGTTCCCGGTGGTGGCCAACCTCAGCGCCGAGCCGTACGAGGAGCCCACGTCCATCGCGGCGGGACTCGAGCGGCAGGTGAGCTCGCCGGTGCGTTGGGGCGCGTCTGTGCTGCGTCTGAGCCGGCTGGGCTGCGAAACCTTCTATGAGCTGGGCCCCAAGCGAGCGCTGAGCGGCATGATGCGAGAGCTGGTGCCAGATGCCAGCGCCCAGCCGATCTCCTCCCCGGAGGCGGCGGAGCAGGTACATTAGTCGCGTTTGCCACCAGCTTGGGCGAGTGCTCAGCCAGGTGAAGTGCCACCCATGCGGAGGGATCGTTGGAAAGCGAGAAAATCAGTTTTGAAGACTTCAAGAACATAGTCGTGGAACGTCTCGGCTGCGAGCCGGAGCAGGTCACGATGGATGCCTCGTTTCAGGAGGACCTGAATGCGGACTCCCTGGACCTGGTCGAGTTGATCTATGCCTTCGAGGAGAACACGGGGCTCGAGATCCCGGATGAGGACGCCGAGAAGATCACGACGGTCGGTCAGGCGTGGGAGTACATCCAGGAGAAGTCGGCCTCATAGTTCGAACCGGACGCCGTCCCGACCTGGACAATCCAGTCCCCGTCGGAACTCTTGAGCAGTTGCAGGAGCGGATAGGGATCGCGTTCAAGAACCCATCGCTCCTGCAGGAGGCGCTGACTCACAGCTCCTTCGCCAATGAGAGCCCGCACATCTCGGCCCGCGACAACGAGCGTCTCGAGTACCTGGGCGATGCAGTCCTGCAGCTGATCACCGCCGACTATCTATTCAAGCTCAGGCCGGGTGCCCATGAGGGCGAGATGACCCAGGTGCGTTCGGCCATGGTCAACACCAACACTCTCGCCCTGCTGGGTGAGAACCTCGGCCTGGGCAGCTTCCTCTATCTCGGCAAGGGCATCGCCAAGGGCGGCGGTCGGAGCCTCAAGTCGCTGCTGGCGAACGCTTTCGAAGCAGTGCTCGGCGCCATCTTTTTGGACGCCGGCTTCGACGCCGCCTATCACCATTACCTGGCTCAGTTTCACGCGCTCCCCGAGCCGCTGCAGGACGAGAATCACAAGGGGCGGCTGCAGCGCGTCGTTCAAGACCTGTTCAACCGCGCGCCCGTCTACGACAGCGTGGGTGCAGGGGTGGGCCGGCGGCGGGAGTACACGGCAGTGGTCTACGCCGGCTCTGAAGCCCTGGGAACCGGCCATAGCTCCACCAAGCAGGGGGCGGAACAGGATGCCGCACTGGCGGCGCTGGCCAGGCTGGAAGGCGCGGGAAGCGCGAGTCTGCCGGGCGCCTTGGTCCTGGCGGCGCCGGCCACTTCGCCGCTGAGCACGGGGAACGGATCTGCAGTGCCGCGGCGCCGCTCGCGCGGCGGCCGCCGCCGAGCTGACGTCACAGCCGCGGCCGATCACCAGGCCGGCGTGGCCCCAGGTGTCAGGGCTGAACCGCGCGAGGCGGCCCAGGAGCCGGCCCAGCCAGTGCCGGGTGAGCCACCGTTCTTGAAGGCCGGCAGAGAGCCGGCTTCGGTGGTGACCCAGCACCCTGTGCCCGGCGAGCCCCCGTTCGTTGCCAAACCGGCCGCATCCCGCGGCTCGCGGGCTGGCCGAGGTCGTTCCACCGCGGCAGGGGCTGAGCAGGAGCCCGCCGCTCGGGCAGGCGCCGGTCCCGGAGGCCAGGAAGAGCCGGCGGCAGCGGCTGATCAGCCCGCGGCCCAGGTGCGGGGCAGAGAACAGCTGACAGGGCCGCCGGTCGGGGTTCAGGGGGCAGGAACGTCAGTCTCGCCGGCCTTGAGCCCTGCCCGCGAGGCCGCGCCTTCTCGCCGCAGCCGGGGCCGCCGGCGACGTGCCGCCAGCGAGGCGCCGGGCGGAATCAACGTAGCCGGGGGAGGTGACGGAAGCGCCACGGCGGCCCCCTCGGCGGCAGCGCCGGCTGGCGCGCCAGCTCTACCGGAGGTCGCGACCGCCCCGAGCCAGACACGGCCAGCTGGTCAGCGGAGCTCTGCTGGCGCCCCAGCGCCCGACGCGGCGGCGGCCACGCCGTCCAGATCCAGTGCTCCTCTTCGCCGGCGGTCGCCCCGACCCCGGCGGGCGCCTTCCCCACAAATCGGCTCAAGTCCCGCAGACACCGACCCGCCCTAAGCGGACGAGCCTTCTCGCTGCGGTGGGCCGGGGTTCCCAGTCGATGGCGGCAAGTTCTTGTAGCAGTTGTACTGCCGGTGCCCCACATGGTGCGGTCCGGAACCAAACCGCCGTTCTATCTGCTAAGGTCAGGGCGCCAGTGCGCCTGCGTTCCATCACCCTCTCGGGTTTCAAGACCTTTGCGCGCCCGACAGAGATCAGCTTCGATCCTGGCGTGACGGCGATTGTCGGCCCGAACGGTTCGGGCAAGAGCAACGCCGTCGATGCCTTCAAGTGGGTGCTGGGCGAGTCGCAGGCCAAGGATCTCCGCGGCAAGAAGATGGAGGAGGTCATCTACTCTGGCGGCCAGCGCCGCAGCCGCGCTGCTCAGGCCGAGGTGACGATCCTGATCGACAACGCCGATGGACGCCTGCCCCTCGACTACGGTGAGGTGGCCATCAGGCGCCGGGTGGACCGCAGAGGCGAGAGCGATTACTTTCTGAACGGCAGCCGGGTGCGCCGGCGGGACCTGCTGGAGCTGCTGGCGCCCACCGGCCTCACTACCGACTCGTACGCCATCGTCGACCAGCGGGACATCGAGTCGATCATCAGCTCGACGCCAGAGCAGAGGCGGCTGCTCATCGAGGCGGCGGCCCAGGTGAAGGGCGTGAAGCTGAAACGTACCCAGGCCGCCGGCGAGCTTCGCGAGCTGGCTCAGAACCTGCTCCGGCTGGAGGACGTGAAGGGCGAGATCGAGCCGCGTTTGGCGGCGGTTGGCCAACAGGCCGAGGCCGCGCGCGAAGCTGCCGGGGCCCAGCGCCGGCTTGAGGTGCTGAGGGGCAGTCTGGCCTGGGAGGAGTGGCGCGAGGCGAGGGACGCCCACCGGCGCGCCACTCAGCAGGTCCAGTCGCTTCAGCGGCGGCACGAGGAGCTGCAGACGGCTGCTGAAGCAGCCGAGTGGCAGTTCAAGGAGGCGCGCGAGCGGCTGAGCCGGGCGCAGGACCGACGTCTCGAGCGGCAGAAGGCGGTGAGCGCCGCCCGGCTCGCACTGCAGCAGACCGAGCACGAACTGTTGCTCAATGAGGAACGGCGCCGGTCGCAGGCGGCACTGGCCGTGGCCTCTGAGGCCGAGGCTGAGCATCTCGCCCAGCGGCTGGCGGCAACTGAAGAGATGCGAGCGGGTCTGGCGGTCGAGCTGAAGGCTGCCGAGAGATCGCTGAGCGAGATCGCGCCGGCGCGACCGCCCCCTCCCACGGATGCAGGCGAGCGAGCGACGGAATCCCGACGGCAGGCAGAGATCGCCCAACGTCGTCTGGGCGAGGCGCGCACGTCCCTGGCCGCGGCTGAGGCCCGGCGCCAGGTCCTGCAGGAGAACGGCGAGCGGCTGGCGCGAGAGGTGACCGCTGCGGAAGCTGCTCTCGCCGGCGCCGAAAGCGAGGCCGAGCGGGCCCTGGGGACGGCTCGCGAGGCGGCCGAGGCGCTGGCTCAGATGGGCCGGCTGCAGGCAGAGTTGCAAGGGCTTGATTCTCTCAGCCCAGCGCCGGGACCTGGTCGACTTCGCGTCGGCGACGTGATCCTCGCCCGACCCGGCTATGAGGCGGCTCTCTCGGCCGTCCTGGGGCCGCTGGTCGACGCCTGGACAGCGCCCACCCAGCCCCTCGCCCGGCAAGCGCTGGAGAGCCGGCGAGAGCAAACTACAGTGCTCTTTCCACTGCCCGGCGAGCCGGCGGCGGAGCCGGGCAGCTTGTTCGACCACGTCACCTGCGAGCCTGGCTTCGAGCCTCTCGGGCGCAGGCTGCTGGGCAGCAGGGTGATCGGCCGCGAGGTGAGCCTCGACGGCACGTACGCCGAGCCCGGTCTGCTGCGATCGGGACACGACCCGCGGGTGGCGAACGCCGCGCGCCGGCGCCAGTTGGTGCACGAGCTGCAGCGTCTCGAGCCGCTGGCGAGCGGCGCGGTCGAGCGCGAGGCAGAAAGCCGCCAGGCCCAGCGCCGGGTGCAGTTGCTCCGAGCCCAGGCAAGCGAGCGCAGCCGTCTCGAACAGCTGCTGGCGCAGATCCGGACCGCCGCCGAGGCTGAGCAGCGAGAGTCCGCCCGGCTGCCTGACCTGGAGCTCGCAGCTGGCCGCGCGGGCGCCGAGGCGGAACAGCTGACGCAGGCGGACGAGCTGCACAGGCGTCGGCTCGAGGAGCACCGCGCCGAACTCCGCCGGTTGGAGCTCGAGAGGCTGCGCTGGCGCGAGCGGCTCGGAGATCTGCGCCGCCAATCCGCCCGGCTGGAGCGAGACAGCGCTGACTTGGAGCGGGCGATCGCGGCGCAGCGCCAACGGTTGGCGGTGGCAGAAGGCGAAGCCGCAGCTACCGAAGCGGGGCTGGGCCGACTCGCGCAGGCGGTGGAGCAGGCGCGGCTGGACCTGGCCCGGGTCGAGGCCTCCCAGCCGGACGAGGAAGAGGAGCTGGCGGCGGCGGCGAAAGCGTTGGTGGCCAAAGAGGAGGCTCGGGTCGCAGCGCGGCTTCGCGTCAGCACCCTGGAGGGCACCATCGGCCTGCATCGCCGCGAGGCCGAGCTCTGCGCTGCCCGCATGGAGGAGCTTCGGGCGCGGATGCCAGAGGGGCTGGCGCCCGAGGAGGTACCGGGCGGCAAAGCTCGAGAGCGGGAGATGAAGCAGCTGGAGCGCCGGCTGACCGAGATCGGTCCCACCAACTCCCTGGCCGAGGCCGAGTTCAGCGAGCTGGAGGAGCGCTACAGCACGCTGTGCAGCCAGCTGCAGGACATCACAGCGGCCCGGGCCGATCTGGAGCAGTTGATCGAGAAGCTCCGCGCCGAGGAGGAGAGTCGCTACGACGCGGTCTTCGGTGCAGTGGCTGCCAACTTTGAGGAGTTCTTCGGCGAGCTGACGGCGGGGGGACGGGGGACGCTGAAGCATGTGCCCGGAGAGGAGGGCCCTCGCAGCGGCCTCGACATCCTGGTTCAGCCGCCGCGGAAGCGGCTGCAGAACGTGTCATTGCTTTCCTCCGGTGAGCGCTCGCTGACAGCGCTCGCCCTTGTGCTCGCGCTGCAGGAGATCAACCCGGCACCCTTCACGATCCTGGATGAAGTGGACGCCGCTCTTGACGACGCCAATGTCGCGCGCTACGGCGAGGTGCTGCAGCGCCTGGGCCGCACTCGCCAGCTGATGATCATCACCCACAACCACCTGACCATGGCCAGTGCCTCGGCCCTGTTTGGTGTTCATCTGGACGAGAGCGGCTGCTCGCACCTGGTCTCAGTGCGCCTGCAGGATGTCCAGCCGGTCGGCCGAGCGGCCGCCGCCCGCACCGCCTAGCAGGGTGATGAAAAGGGTCGTCGAGTGATTTGGCGATCCAGGTGGTCCAGATTCGGGTGCTTTTTCGAGCACCGGAGTGAGCGCATCTGAACGATGCGTGAACGAGAAGCACAGAAAATAAGCCCGAAGATGGGCCGCATGGGCGCCAAGGTGCCGACGAGGCCGCAGGCCCGAAGCCCTTTTTCGTCGGCCTGCTAGAGAACTGCCGTCGCGGGAGCAGCTGCAGTTGCTCATCTCACGGGCTGGAGGCGGGACCCGGCTGGGGTGACTGGCTGAGCAACAGCGGCTTGAGCGGCTTCTGGTTGAAGTCGAAGTCCTTCTGCAGATCCCCCAGCTGGGTGGCAGCTTCGCGGACGGTCGGCCGGGGATCCGGCCGTCCGTCAGTCTTGGGGTCGAGGCGCTGGCCGCCCAGGAAGTCGTCCTCGATGAACTTGGCGTAGGCGTCATGGCTCAGGACCTGGTGGTCGATGAAACCAGGCTTGGCGTAGGGGCTGATCACCATGCTGGGTACGCGCAGACCGTAGCCGTTCTGGTCGACCTCGGGCGGCGTCACATGGTCGAAGAAACCGCCCCAGTCGTCCCAGGAGAGGAAGACAGCGGTGGAGCTCCAATCGGGGCTCTGCGTGATCGAGTTGATCAGCCCTGTCACGTAGGACTGGCCGTCGCTGACCTTCGCCGGCGGGTGCTCGCTGGTCTTGCTGTTGGGCACTATCCAGGAGACTGCCGGCAGTCGGCCGTTCTTGGCGTCGTCTGTGAAGTGGTTCAGATCCTGGATGTTCTGGGTCTGGCCGTCGTCGTGGACTGTGCTGAACCAGGGAAGGGGATTCCAGATGCCCGGTGTGCCGGCGTTCTGCTTCTTCTGGACGCAGGTGTTCTGGCTGGGGTCCTCGCAGTCGGGCTCGGTGCCGGTGGCGACGTAGTACTTCCAGCTGACGTTGTTCTTGTGAAGCAGGTAGGTGAGGTCGGTCCAGGCGTAGAGCGGGTTTACGGGGCCGCTCTGCGTCTTGGCCTTGGTGCTCGAGTCGCCTGGGTTGTTGGGGTTCTGGAGAGCGTTGAGGCAGCTCTGCGGATCCTTGGCGTTGGAGCACTTGGCAGCCCACTCGGAGACCAGGAAGAGGTGCTCAGGCAGACTCCACGACGCGTTCGGCTCGAACATGTGGTCGTGCAGCGTGTAAGCCTGGGCGTAGGCCCAGTAGTTGGGGATGTCGCGCGCGTCCTTGTAGCCCATGACGTCCTCGTGCGCGCCGTTGGTGCAGGCCGGATCGTTCGGGTCCTGGCAACCACGCGCCCCCTTTTCCGCTTGCTTCACAAAGCCATCCATCCTGCCGGCATTGATGTCGGCGGTGGCATCCACCTGTCCATGAGGGCCGCCGGAGTTGATGTCATTGGGGTCGTGAAACGGCTTGATGCAGCTGCCCCTGGCGTCGGGCGAGCAGACGGTGAACTGCCCGTTCTGGCGAGGCAGGCCGTCAACTCCCGGATACATGCCGAAGTACTCGTCGAAGGAGCGGTTCTCCTGCATGACGACGACTATGTGCTGGATCTTGTGGATGCCGCTAACTGACGCCGGCGGCGCCTGCTGCTGGGAGCAGGCCGCCAGCAAGACTGCGCTGAGGGCGAGGAGCGGAAGGGCGCGTCGGTGGCACATGGTCAGCAGACTTAGCTACGTCTGCCAGGAAGCGATACGGGGGAGGTAAAACCTTGGTAAGACGCCCGCCCGCCGGTAAGCAGCCCCGGGCAGCTGACTGGTTGCACGGCCCGTGTCTTCAGGCAGGCACTTACCTCGGGTGGTCCGGCGCCTTGGCGGGTCTCAGCTCGCGATAGGTGCGGGCCAAGTCAGCACAGATCTCGAAATTCTCGCAGAACTTGGGGTTGCTCGAACTCTCGCGCACGCCTTGAATGGTCGCCTTCAGCTGTTCCCAGTAGAGATCTATGGCGAAGGCGTCGAAGAGCAGATCCTCCGAAATCAGGCGGTGGACCGCCAGGGTCGAGACCTCCTCGAAGAGATGGGCCAGCGGCACCAGGTCGCCGGGCAGCGGTTCATCGGTGAGCAGGCGGGCGAAGGAGCCTGCCATCGGCGGCTCGTGGACGATTCGCATGATGCCCAGGAAGGCCGGCAGGTCCGCCTGGCCGGCGGTGCCGAACTCAGGCTCGCGCCGGGGAGGTCGGCTGGGATCGAAGTACTTGGGGCCGGGCAACTTAGTGTCCCATCAGCTCAATTCAGTTACCGCTGGGATCTGATGGGATCTGCCTGGGTCGGGGGCCAGAACCGCCATTGCCTGCACAATCGTAGCCGTGCCATCCATCTGGGAGCGCGTCGCCACCCGCACGCGCAGCTTCTTTCAGGACGGCTTGCACGCCGCCGGCAGTCCGCTGGAGCCCGGCTTCTACGACGAGCTGGAGGAGCTGCTGGTGGGCGGCGATCTGGGCCCCGCGCTCGCTGCCCGCATCACGGCCGGGGTCCGGCAGCGCAAGCCTCGAACGCTGGAGGACGCTCGCCAAGCACTTGTGCAGGAGCTGGCGGCGGCCATGTCACAGCGCCCGCGCGGCCTGTTCATCGACGCTCGACCCTCCTGCGTGCTCTTCTACGGCATCAACGGTTCAGGCAAGACGACCACCATCGGCAAGCTCGCCTATTTGTTGAGCCAGGACGGCTTCAACCCGCTGGTGGTGGCCGCCGACACCTACCGCGCCGCAGCGATCGAGCAGATGCAGGTTTGGGCGGATCGAGCTGGCGTACCCTGCTTTGCCGGCCAGCCGGGTGGGGATCCCGGCGCCGCTGTCTTCGATGGGCTGCAGAGCGCCGTCCGGCGCGGCCACGGTGTGGTGCTGGTGGACACGGCAGGCCGGCTCCAGACCCAGCAGAATTTGCTCCAAGAGCTGGCCAAGATCGGCCGCGTGGCCGGCAAGGCGCTGCCCGGCGCTCCCCATGAATCCCTCCTGGTCCTGGACGGCAGTCTGGGCCAGTCCAATCTGGTCCAGGCGCAGGGATTCAACCAGGCCCTGCCAGTCAGCGGCCTGGTGGTGACCAAACTTGACGGCACAGCCAAGGGCGGGGCCCTGGTCGCCATCGAGCAGGCGCTGGGGGTGCCGACCAAGATGATCGGCGTGGGCGAGGGCCTGGCGGATCTGGGGCCCTTCGAGGTGCAGCGCTTTGCCGAGACGGTCTTCGGCTGATGGGAGTCGCCGACCCCCACTGCCACACGACTGCCTCAGACGGAATGGTCAGCCAGAGTGAACTGGTCGGAGCTGCGGTGGCGTTGGGCCTGGATCTCATCGCCGTCTGCGATCACGACACCATGGCCGCAGTGCGTGAGACGCAGTCGCGCGGTGAGGAGGCGGGCTTGGTGGTGGTCGCCGGCCAGGAAGTGACAACCCGCTGGCCGGCCCAAACCCACCTGGTCGGCTGGTTCCTGAAGACACCTGTGAAGAGCGGCCAGACCTTGGCGGCCACCGTCGAGGCGATCCAGGACCAGGGCGGCCTGGCCATCCTGCCCCATCCCTTCATGCCCACGTACTTCGCCTCCTGCCAGCCTGACGCACTCGTTGCGCTGCTGCAGACGCATCGGCTGGACGGCATCGAACTCGTTCACACCGCGCCGCTCGGCGCTGCTCGGCGGCGCCGGCTGGAGCGCTTCTGTGCCGATCACGGCGACCGGGTGGGGGCACTGATCGGCGCCAGTGACAGCCACTTCGGCGGCCATGATCTGGGCCGGGCTCTGACTGAGTATCCGGGCCGGACAGCGGCCGATTTCCGGCAGGCGGTGCTGGAGCGCCGGACCCTGCCCAGAATCGGCCGCCGGGCCTCGGTGCCGGCTGGAGCGGCGCTTCGCCAGCAGTGGCGGAGCCTGGTGGATCTACCGCTGCGACGATTGCTGGGCCAGTTCGAGTAGGGCCTCGTGCACCCGGGGCGGCCCGGCCAGGATGTCGCCGCTTCGCAGCCACTGCTCGCCACCTGACCAGTCGCTGACGCGGCCGCCCGCCGCCAGCACCAGGCAGGCGCCAGCCGCCATATCCCAGGTGCCCAGCCCCAACTCGAAGAAGCCGTCCAGGGCGCCGGTCGCTGTCCAGCCCAGGTCGAGCGCGGCCGCGCCAGGCCGGCGCAGGTCTTCAAACCGCCGCAGAGCCCCGGCCAGCATCGGCTCGTAGCGATGGAGGCGATCCTTGCGGCGGAAGGGGAAGCCCGTGGCCAGCACGGCGCCAGAAGGCGCTGGGTCGGGCCGGCGGTCCAGGCGCTGTCCGTTGAGGAGCAGATCGCCACCGCGCTCGGCGGCTGCCTCGAAGCTCAGCCAGGGGCCGATGACGACGCCCACCTCGGGTAGACCGTCCCCGATCAGGGCCACCGAAACCGCTACCAGCGGCAGCCCGCGGGTGAAGTTGGTGGTGCCGTCCAGCGGATCGACCGCCCACCTGGTCTCGGCCTGGCTCCCGCCTGACTCCTCGGCCAGCACCGGAATGCCGGGAGCCCCGGTCGCCAGCACCTCCACGATCGCCTCCTCGCTCTCGCGATCAAAGCGGGTGACGTAGTCCCCGGCCGCCTTCAGATCGGCAGTGTGACGGCTCAGACCCGCCCGCTGCAGGACTGCGGCTCCAGCGCGGGCGGCCGCCAGGGCCAGGGGTAGGTAGCCGGCCCCGGCTGCTACCGCTCCGCCTCGAGA
The DNA here is from genome assembly GCA_003244185.1 of Candidatus Dormiibacter spiritus. Taxonomy (GTDB): domain Bacteria; phylum Chloroflexota; class Dormibacteria; order Dormibacterales; family Dormibacteraceae; genus Dormiibacter; species Dormiibacter spiritus. The sequence continues at coordinate 32,787 of QHBT01000035.1, forward strand.
CCGACCCCGAACAGCGCCTCCAGGTCATGCCGGGAGAACTGCTGAAAGGCAACCATTGTCTGAGTCCGCTCGATGCCCTTGAGAGGCGACAATCCGTGCATCACCACGCTCGCCAGTTCGTCGTGCTGGCGGACTCTGATGATCACCACGAAGTCCCACTCCCCGGTCACCGTGTAGACCTCGGCGACGCCTTGAGCGGCGGCCAGCGCCGGCCCGAGTTCGGCGAGTCCCTCCCGGGTGGCCTGGATCAAGGTCACGGCGGTGAGCACGCTGGAAGTCTAACCTTCAGCAGTGCCGCCCGCCCACCTCGTGCGCGACGATCCGCTGGCGCCTGATCCGGGCTTTGCCCAGCTTTACGGCCAGCTGCCGGAGGTTGAGGATTTGGAGCCCTGGCTCGCCTGGTGCCGTGCGGCCGGCGGGTCTGTGCTGTATCTCGGGGTGGGCGCCGGCCGGCTGGCCCTGCCGTTACTTCGGGCCGGCGTGGAATTGGTGGGGGTGGACGCCCATCCCGGCATGTTGGCCATCCTCCGCCGTCGGTCGCCTGGCCTGCGGTTGCTGCGGGCCAGACTCGAAGACGTGTCCCTGACGACTCGCTTTCCACTGGTTATGGCCCCGTCGGGCCTGCTGCAGACGGAGTCCTTGCTGCGCCGGGCAGCGTCGCTCAGCAGCCGCTGGCTGGCCTTCGAGCTGCTGAATCCGCACTGGCTGCTGGCTTCGCCAGGGCCCGGTGTGAGGGTGCTTGCCACGAGCGGAGACAGAGTTCAGCTGGAGGTCGATTACCTCGGCGGCAAGTGGACCCAGCAGGCTGAGGTGCAGCTGACCTGGCCGGAGGCGATTGAGCACCGGCTGCTCCAATGTGGGCTGGAACTGGTGGTCATGCGCGGCGCCAGCGACAAGGCAGGGCTTAGCGAGAGCCCTACCTTCGCGGTTCTGTCTCAGCTGTTGGAGTAGCGGTGGTAGAGGCGCAGAATGCCGTCGACGTACGTGTGGCTGCCAGGGTAGATGCCTGATTTCTGGGTGGCGCTCTCGCCCTGGTAATAGGAGGCGAGGACGAGCGTCTTGTCGCCGTGGAAGTCGCTGAGGTACTTGCGGAGCAAGGCGGTCCCCAGCAGGGCGTTGTCGTGCGGATTGTTCAGGTCCACCCGACGGCCAAGCAGCGCCGGCCCTGCCCAGTCAGCCGTGTAAGGCTCCACCTGCATCAGGCCGACGGCGCCGGTGGGGGATAGGGCTGCCTGGTTCCAGCCGCTCTCCCACTCCGACACCGCGAGCACGAAGGCCGGTTCGACGCCCAGCTGGGCCGCCGCCCGGCGCAGGATCTGCTTGGCCTGCTCGCCGTGCGTGGAGTCGCGAGGCGGTGCTGCCGCCGGTGCCGGGTTCCCGCTCGGCTGGGCCCCGCTGGGTGCCGGGCCCGGTGCGGCGGCCAGACTCAGGACCTGACCGAGCCGGAGGTGATTGGGGTCACTCAGGTGGTTCAGCTGAGCCAGCAGGGACACCGGCACACCCGTCCGGCGGGAGACGCGATACAAGGTGTCACCCTGGCGCACCGTGTAAGTCCGCCCACCCGCAGCCGAGGCTGACGGTTGGTTCGCCGCGGGATTGCCTGTCACTTTCAGATTCTGCCCCGCGCTCACCTGGTTGGCGTTTCCCAACCGATTCTCGCTGACCAGCCTCGAAACCGGTTCACCGCTGCGCTGGGAGATCTGCCAGAGATCCTCTCCCGGCTGGACCGTGTAAGCCGAGGCTGTACTGCCGCTGGCTGCCAGTGCAGCGGCTACGAATGCGAACGAAGCTACAAGTATTTGCTTACCCACCACACCGCAAGGATGACACCTTTACACCTCGTGTGTCAACTAGTACCGAAATAGTCGCCATTCACGCACATTTGTTCGCGTTCTGAAAACTGGGCAGCGAACTGTGATAATGTGTCAAGTAGTGATCCTTGACAGTCTCGCCTCACGTGAACTGCAGATAGCCCTTTTCGAGCACTATGGAGCCCTGTTGACGGAGCACCAGCAGCAGGTTCTCAACCTCTATCTGAGGCAGGACTGGTCAATCTCGGAAATCGCTCGCAGCCAAGAAACTTCACGCGCCGCGGTGCACGATCTGATCCGGCGCAGCAGCCAGTCTCTGGCGGACTACGACACCCGGCTGGGCCTGCTGGCCGCCGATCGAGCGCGGCAGAATCAGCACTCCGCGCTGGCGCGGGAACTGGCCCGGCTGCGAGCTCGCCTGGAAGGCGTTGAACGGGAGCTGTCGTCAGGTGAGTTCTGACACCGCGGTGAGAGCGGACTCGCTGGCTCACCGATCCCTGCCCCCGGCCGCCGCCGAACATGCGCTCGGTAAAGTGCTCTGATGTTCGAAAGCTTGAGCGAGCGCTTGGGTGGGGTCCTAAAGCGCCTGAGCGGGCGCGGCGTCCTGCGGCCGGAGGAGGTCGACGCCGCCCTGCGCGAGGTCAGGTTGGCGCTGCTGGAGGCGGACGTCAACTTCAAGGTGGTCAAGGACTTCGTGGCCCGGGTCCGCGAACGGTTGGTCGGCGTCCAGCTGAGCGAAGCGTTGACCCCTGCCCAGCAGGTGGTGAAGGCGGTTCAGGACGAACTGGTCGAACTCCTGGGTGGCAATGCGACGGGTCTGCGCTATGCCGCCCAGCCGCCGACTGTGTTGATGCTCTGCGGCCTGCAGGGCTCCGGCAAGACGACCACGTCGGTCAAGCTGGCGCTCCTGGCGAAGCGGGAGGGGCACCGACCGATGGTGGTGGGGCTCGATCTGCGCAGGCCCGCCGCCACCGAGCAGCTCCGGGTGCTGGCTGAGCGGGAAGGCATAGCTTTCTTCTCCGGCCAGGGAGCGGTGGAGGACCTGGCGCAGCAGGCGCTCAGCGAGGCGCGGCGCACCGGGCACGACTTCGTGGTCCTGGACACCGCCGGTCGGCAGGTGGTGGATCAAGAGCTGATGGCCGAGCTGGGCCGGCTGCGAGAGGCCGTGCCGGTCACAGAGTCGCTGCTCGTGGCTGACGCCATGACTGGGCAGGAGGCAGTCCGCACGGGCCAGTCCTTTCACGAAGCGGTGGGTATCGACGGGGTTCTCCTGACCAAGCTCGACGGCGATGCCAGGGGCGGCGCCGCGATGTCGCTCAAGTACGCAACCGGGCAGACAGTGCGGTTTGCCGGAGTGGGCGAGAAGCCCGGCGACCTGGAGGTGTTCCGAGCCGACCGCATGGCCTCTCGCATTCTGGGCATGGGGGACGTGCTGAGCCTGATCGAGAAGGCCGAGCGCAGCGTCGATCGCGAGGCGGCGGAAAAGGTCGAGAAGAACCTGCGCACGGGGCACGTCACCTTCGACGACTTCCTGCTGCAGTTGAAGCAGCTGCAGAGCATGGGCTCGGTTGCCTCGGTGGTCGAGATGCTGCCTGGCGGCAATCAGCTGAAGGGACAGCTGGCCGACGTCAACCCAGAGGCCGAGGTCAAGCGGATGGAGGCGATCATCCTGTCGATGACGCTGCAGGAACGCAGCCGGCCCCAGCTCCTGGACGGCTCACGCCGCCGGCGCGTGGCGGCCGGCAGCGGAACCACCGTCACCGATGTCAACCGGGTGTTGAAAGCGCGCGAGCAGATGCAGCAGGTGCTGAAGCAGATGGGTATAGGTTTGGGGACCGGCAAGAAAGGCGGCAGGCCCCGCGGAGTAGGCAACCTCGGCGGCCTGGGCCGTCTATTCGGCTGAGCCGGCCGTTCAGCCCCGCAATCTTCAGGAGGATTCAGATTTGGTCAAGATCAGGTTGACGAGAAGAGGCGCCAAGAAGCGTCCCTTCTACCGCCTTGTGGTGGCTGACGCGCGGTCGCCACGCGACGGTCGGTTCATCGAGCAGTTGGGCTACTACGACCCGCTGACCGACCCGGCCACTGTAAAGATCGACGAGGAGAAGACGCTGCGCTGGCTCGGTCAGGGCGCCCAGCCCTCCGACTCGGCTCGCGTCCTGCTCAAGAGAGAGGGGATTCTGGAGCGACATGCAGAACGAAAGCCGGCCTCCGTTTAGGCGTGGCGGCTCCTTCGGTGGCCGCCGCGACTTCGGCGGCCGGGGCGAGGGTGCCTACCCCCGCTCTGACGCTCCCAGCGGCTCGGAGACCGATTACAAGGCTCTTGTCGAGTTCATTGCCCAATCAGCTGCCGACAGTCCGGGCGAAGTGGAGGTGCGGGCTGTTGAGCGGGGCCGCGGCACGACCGCGCTGAAGGTGAAGATGGCGGAGGCGGACCTGGGTCGGCTGATAGGTAAGTCCGGCCGCAACATCGAAGCGCTGCGAACCCTGATCCGAGTCGCCTCGCTGCGCGAGCGCAAGCGAGTGTTCGTGGACCTGGTGACAGGTCGCTGACAAGGACCATCGATGGTCAGGGTCGGTCGGGTGGCTGGCGTCTTCGGTCTCCGGGGAGCAGTCAAGGTTGAGTCGTTCACCGATTTCAACGATCGCTTTGCGCCTGGTTCGCAGCTCCTGATCAGGGGCAACAGAGAAACGATCGAGTGGAGTCGCGAGAGCCCGGCCGGCTTTGTGGTGAAGCTGGCCGGAATCGAGGATCGCTCTTCAGCCGAACGGCTGCGGGGTGGCTACCTAGAGGTTCCCGAGGCTGCGGTTCACCAGCTGCCCGCGGACACCTGGTACCACCACGATCTCGTGGGACTGCCGGTCAGCACCGAATCGGGCAGGCCCCTGGGGGTGCTGAGCGAAGTCCAGATGCTGCCTGCCAACGACGTCTGGGTCGTGAGGGATGGGCGCGCCGAGCACCTCGTGCCGGCGACCTCCGGCGCCGTCCTGCGAGTCGACCTCAGCGGCAAGGGCGTCACTGTCGCCGACTGGCTGCTGGAGACTGAGGACTCGTGCTGAAGCCGGCTTCCGCCTCAGCCGCTTTTCGTATCGACGTGCTGAGTATCTTCCCCGAGCTGATCCGGGTGGTGGCCGGCTTCGGCGTGGTGGGCAGGGCGCTTCGCTGCGGGCTCTTGGAGCTGCGAACCCACGACCTGCGCGACCACACTCAGGACAGGCACCGGCAGGTCGATGACGCCCCCTTTGGAGGTGGGGCCGGGATGGTGCTGAAACCCGAACCGATCGTCAGCGCAGTGGAGTCGATCCGAACCGAGAACTCGGGCCCGGTGGTCCTCCTCGAGCCCTGGGGTGAGCGGCTGGATCAGCGGTTGGCCGCTCAGTTGAGCGAGTCGCCGGGTCTGATCATCGTCTGCGGTCGCTATGAGGGGATCGACGACCGGGTCCGGCAGGCCCTGGGGGCGCGCGAGGTCTCGATCGGCGATTATGTCCTGAGCGGCGCCGAGCTGCCGGCGATGGTCCTGATCGATGCTGTGGCGCGGCTGCGGCCGAGGGTGGTGGGGGCTGAGGAGTCCCTGAATCAGGACACCTTCGCGCCCGAACCGGGCGGCTGGCCGCAGTTCACCCGTCCGGCGGAGTACAGGGGCCTCCGGGTGCCCGAGGTGCTTCTGTCCGGCGATCACGCCGCCATCGCGCGCTGGCGGCGCCAGCACGCCCGCCGCCCTGTACCGTCTACAGAGAATCCCTGATGAACGAGAAGACTTGAGAGGTTGAGATGAGCGTCATCGATCAGCTCGAAGCTGAGCAGTTGAAAGAGGATGTCCCGGAGCTCCGGCCCGGTGACACAGTTCGCGTCCACGCCAAGGTGGTGGAGGGCACGCGAGAGCGCATCCAGGTGCTGGAAGGACTCGTCATCCGGGTCACCGGGGGTGGCCTGAAGCGCAACTTCACTGTCCGGCGTGTGGCCAACGGTGTTGGCGTCGAGCGCACCTTCCTCTTGCACTCACCCCGCATCGACAAGGTGGAGGTGATGCGGCACGGTCAGGTCAGGCAGGCGCGGCTCTACTACCTGCGCAGCAAGATCGGCAAGGACGCGCGGATCAAGGAGCGCCGCGAGGGCGGCACGGGCAGCAAGGCCGAAGCCCAGCGAAGCCGCACGAATCGGCGCCAAGCGGTTTCTTTGGCGGCGACGAGCGCAGCCCCCGAAGAGGACGCCGAGTAGGCCACGGGGGGCGTTGCCCGGTAGCCTTCAAGCCGACCAGGTACCGCCAATGGCTCCCGGAAGAGGACGCCGAGTAGGTCGAAGGCTGAACCCTCGGCGCCTTGAGTCAGCCCAACGCTAACGGTGGCCTATTGGCTGAACTCTGGAACCCGTCAGACGTCGGCGTTCTTCGCCTGCCATCCGGTCGCCTCGTGCGGGGCCGTGGCCTGCGTTGGGCGCTGCCGCCGGGATCAGACCCCACGTTCGCCGTCTACCTCCTGGGCAAGTCACCGCCTGGCACCCCATGGGAGAGCCAGTGGTTGCGCTGGTCTGACTTCTGGCTGCCCAGCGACCGGTCGCAGGCGAGGGACCTCCTCGCGGAGGCCTGGCACCGAGCCTCGGCCGAGCGCGTCGAAATCGCATGCGGTGACGGTCGTGGGAGAACCGGTACGGCCTTGGCCTGTCTCGCCGTCATCGACGGAGTCCCAGCCGATCAGGTGGTGGCCTTCGTGCGTCGGAACTACGACGCCCGCGCCGTCGAGACACCGTGGCAACGACGCTATGCCGCGCGCTTCACCCTTCAGTGAGCCCGTGCCACTAGCCGGCGTCGCGTCCGTTGTGCGAGCATGCCGGTTCAACTCCTCTCCGACGATCAGCTAGCCACCCCGACCGCCTTGGCTTCGGGGTTCAATGGGCCGGTGAGGTACTTGGGGTTCATTCCTCACTGACCCGACCGAACGTTCCGTGTCCGATCTTCCTCACGACACGGCTTGGTCTTCACAGATGGCGTTGTCTCCCCGCCAGGGCTGAGGCAGACTTGGGTGACCGTGAAACGACGCCGCCGTCCCGAGCTGTGGGCCTCAGAGCGCATGGCCCGGGAGATGGGCTACCAATGCGTGGCTGGCATCGATGAGGTGGGCCTGGGGCCGCTGGCCGGGCCCGCGGTGGCAGGGGCGGTGGTGCTCCGTCTCGGCGACCGTCTGAGCGGTCTCGACGACTCCAAGAAGCTCACGCCTTTAGAGCGAGAACGCTTGGACAGGGTGATCCGGCGCCGCGCTGTGAGCTGGGCGGTCTTCGAAGTGCCGCCGGCGGACATCGATCGGTTCGGGCTCACCCGGGCTCGGCAGCGAGCCATGGAGGGCGCTGTGCGGGCGCTTGCCCTCCCCGCCGACTACCTCCTGATCGACGCCTGGGACGCACCCGACCTGCCGCTGCCGCAGATGTGCGTCATCAAGGGCGATGCGACCTCCGCCTCGATCATGGCGGCCAGCATAGTGGCCAAGGTGCACAGGGATCGAGCCATGGTCGAGTACGACCGCGAGTACCCCGGCTACGGTTTCGCAGTCCACAAGGGGTACGCCACCGCCTTTCATCGCCAGGCTCTGCGGCGGCTGGGACCGAGTCCCATCCACCGCATGTCCTGGGCGCCGATCCGCTCGGCGTTGGCGCTCCGCAGGGCCGATGGCCAGGCCTGAAGCTGAGCCCGTCAGCGTTGCCCGGGCCGAACGGGCGCGAGCCCTGGGCCGCTGGGGTGAAGAGGCGGCGGCTGCGCTGTTGCAGGCCCATGGCTACAGCATCCTGGGCCGCGGCTTCCTCGCCCGGCGGGGCGAGATCGATCTCCTCTGCCGGCGCGGAGACAGGCTGCTTGTCGTCGAGGTGAAGACCCGCAGCAGCTCGGCTTACGGCAGTCCACTGGAGGCAGTCGGCGTGCGCAAGCGCCGGGCGCTGCTGGCCGCCTTGGCCGAGTACCGGGCGCTGTCCGGCTGGCGCGGCCGCATCGACTTCGCGGTCGTCGCCGTCCAACCGGGCAGCCAGCCGCAGTTGATCGAAACCACCTTCGGCTAGTCGTCTAGAAGGTCCGGTCCGCGAGTAGCTGAGACGCTCTTGGTTGAGGTCGTCCTCCCCCCCGCCCCGGGGGACGGCAGGTGCGGGGCCTTGGATTGCAGCCTGGACCAGCCGCCATTTCGGTCCTGGGCATCTCGCCGCAGCTCCTGGCCGCCCGAGAGGGGTTGGACGGACCTTGGACGCAAGGTCTCACCGAAGGGCGTCGGGCAAGGCGGGCCGCTGACGCCCCCTCCGAGCCTCCCCCGCGCCGCGGGGGGAGGACGCAAAATGCCTGCGCGGCTTCTTAAGATCTCGGGGACCGGACAGGCTAGAAGGGAAACCTCGTCAACTGGTGGGCAGGTGTGTCGGCGGCCGCCCGGCCGGGAAGCACCACCCGCGGTCGGTGGCGCACGCACTCGGCGGGATGGACCTCTGGGCGCAGGCCGTTGAAGATGGGGAAGCGCAGCGTGCCGTCGGGCGCCCACTCTGAGTAGCGCACGCTGATCGCCAATTCGGGGCGGCACCAGCGCACCGCGCCCGCTACGACCGGAGGCGGCAGCAGCGGGCACTCATCGGTCGCGAGCCGAGCGAGCTCCTTGGCGAGAAGAGAGGCGGCGGCGTCGTCGTAACCGCCCACCACCGCCCCGCAGGGCAGGAGGCGGCCCTGCTCGTGGTAGGCGACCAGAAGCGCGCCGAACGGCTCGCCGCCTGCGCCGGGAGTCGAGGCCACAACCACGAAGTCATCGCTCTTCACAGCCTTGATCTTCAGCCAGAAAGGGCTGCGCTGGCCTGGCACGTAGGGACTGCTGCGGTGTTTGGCCACTATCCCTTCCAAGCCACGCTCGAGGCAGGCCTCAAAGAGTTCAGCTCCCTCGCCCTCAATATGGTCGGGGACGAACAGGTGGCCGCCCGTCGTGACAGTCTTCTTGAGCCTCGCCCGGCGCCGGACGAGCGGCTGGCGGAGGAGCGAGCGGCCCTGAGCGAACAGCAGGTCGAAGGCGAGAAAGCCCAGTGAAATCTGCTCCGCCTCGGGGCGCCCGGCGGCGAGGCGCCGGCGCAGGCGGCCGTAATCCGGGCGCCCCTCCTCATCGGTGGCGACCAGCTCGCCGTCGATGATCGCCGGCTGCTTCACCTGCCGGCCGAGCTGGGCCAGCTCGGGCAGAACAGCTGTGAGATCGGTCAGGGCCCGGTCCTGAACGCGCACGGCGCCTTCCGGATCGACGAAGAGGATGCAGCGCAAGCCGTCCCACTTCACCTCGAAGAGATAGTCGGGGGAGCGGAAGGGCGCTTCTGCGGAGACGGCCTGCATGGGCCGGATCTGCTCCGGGAAGCCGTCCAGCTCGATGCTGAGCTGGTCAGCCACGACGGCTGAGCCGGCTATGAGGCCTTCTTGCGAGCGGCGGGCTTGGCGGCCGGCGGCGACTTGTCGGCGCGCTGCTTCTTGGCTGCATCGACCGAGGCCTTCAGTGCTTCCATCAGGTCCATAACCTTAGGCGCAGCCGACGGCTCCGGTGCTTCCACGACCTGGGCGCCCTCCACCTTGGCGTTGACGATGGTCATCAGCGCCTCGTGGTACTCGTCCGTGTAGCGCTTGGGATCGAAGGACTCCTCGGCCAGGCTCTGAACCAAGCTCTTGGCCATCTGCAGCTCCTTGGGGCTGATCTTCACGGCGTCCTCGGCGAGCCCCTTCAAGCCTTCTGTGGACCGGATCTCATCCGGCCAGTGGAGAGTGTTCATGATCAGCATCTCCTCGTGCGGCTGCAGGCTGCAGAGGTGCTCTCGATCCCTGAAGGCCACTTTGGCGACTGCCGTCATCTCCGTCGCAGACAGCGCCTCCCGGAGGAGGTGGTAGGGCTTGCGACCCGCGTCTTCGGGCTCCACGTAGTAGGCGGACTTGACGTAAAGCCCATCCTGGATGTCGGTCCCGGGCACAAACTCAGCGATCTCGATGGTGTGCGCCGTCGGCAGCGGCAGGTTCTCCAGATCCTGGTCTTCGATTACCACGTAGTCATCGCCGCCGACCTGGTAGCCCTTGACGATCTCGCTGTACTGCACTTCGTGCTCGCCCCGCTCACACCAGCGCTTGTAGCGCACTGGCGACATGTGCTCGCCGCAGAGCTGGCGGAACGACGCGGAGTGCGACTCAGTGGCGACATAGAGGCGAATGGGGATGCTCACCATCCCGAAGCTGATAGTTCCTTTCCACATGGAGCGAGGCATTGCGGGTGGATATTACTGCTTTAGCAGGGCTTGCGGCTACTCAACGTAGCCGGGCGCGCGAGATGATCGGTCGGCAGCCGGGACCTGATGCTGCCAGGCCTCAGGGTCCAGGAAACTAACGTTGCAGTGATGAGGCTGGGCGACTTCGAGATCCATCTGCTCCGCGCGGGTGGCTGGCGGAGCGACGGCGGGGCGACGTTCGGAGTGGTGCCGAAGGTTCTCTGGGCGAGGCAGAAGCCGGCCGACGAGCAGAACCTGATCCGCACCGACTGCATAGGCGTGGTAGTGCGGCACAGAGGCCGGGTGATCGTCTGCGAGACTGGCATCGGCACCAAGCTGAGCGAGAAGCGAGCCAGGCAGATGGGTGTCTGGCAGCCGGAGGGGCTGCTGACTGCACTGCGGAAGCTCGGCGTACGGCCCGACGAAGTGGATGTGGTGACGAGCACCCACCTGCACTGGGATCACGCAGGTGGCTTTACCCGCCGATCGCCGAGCGGCGAGGTGGAGCTCACCTTTCCGCGGGCAAAGCACTTCGTGCAGCGGGCGGAGTTCGACTTCGCGCTGTCGCCCGACCCCCGCTCGCGGGCCGGCTACTACGACGAGGACATCCTGCCGGTGGCGGACGCCGGTCTCCTGGAGTTCGTCAGCGGGGAGGCAGAGGTCCTGCCGGGCCTGGTTCTGCGCCAGACCGGCGGCCACACACCCGGCCACCAGCTCGTCGTGTTCCGGGCGTCCGACGAGCTTTCCTGCGCGATGACCGGCGACCTGGTGGGTCTGCGGCCGCACCTGCGGGTGCCCTGGATCCCGGCCGCGGACCTGGACGTCCTTCGCAGTCTGGAAGAGAAGGCGCGGCTCCTGCGCGAGGCTGCCGAGCATCGCTGGCTCCTGGTGCTTGCTCACGAGCCGGACGAGCCCGCTGGCTACGTCGACGCGGCGGGCAATTGGAGCCCTGAGGATAGGCTCGAAGGCTGAGCCGCACCACCGGCGCCGCAGCTACCTGAGCGAAGTCGGGACCGGTGTGCGAATTGCGTCCTTCTTCACAGGCGCCCTTGCCGCCGGCGGCAGCCGCTGGCTAGGCTGCCCGTCGTGCTGGCACGGGCGTTTGCGGCGCAGGTTCAGGGCTTGGCCGGGCGGCCGGTTGAGGTGCAGGTGGACATGAGCACTGGCGCCGTGGCGTTCTTCTTGGTGGGCCTGGCCAGCGGCTCTCTCAGGGAGGCGAAGGAGCGCGTCCGCTCCGCCATCCGCAACAGCGGGCTGCCCTTTCCCCAGCGCCGCCTGACCGTCAACTTGGCGCCGGCGGAACTGCGCAAGGACGGCGCCGGCCTCGATCTGGCCATCGCGGTTGCCATCTGCCTGGCAGCGCTGGGTAAGCCATCCCAACCCGGGCTGGCCTTCATCGGCGAGTTGGCCCTGGAGGGCAGTCTGCGCCACGTCGACGGCGTGCTCGTCCTGGCTGAGGGGCTGCGCCGAGCGGGGCTGGAGAAGCTCTTCGTGGCCGAGGTCGACGCCGCCGAAGCAGCGCTGATCGAAGGTCTCGAGATCTATCCGTGCCGCACTTTGAGGCAGGTCTTGGACCACCTGCTGGGCGGGGAGGCCATCCGCCCCTACCAGGGCCGGCCGCCGGCGGTGGCCGGAACAATCGAGAGCCCCTGGGATCTGAGCGAGGTGCAGGGCCAGGAGGCTGCGCGCCGAGCTGTCGAAGTGGCTGCGGCCGGCGGCCACCATCTGCTGATGACGGGGCCGCCCGGTGCCGGAAAGACCATGCTGGCCCGCTGTCTCCCCGGCCTTCTACCACCTTTGGATCTGCCCGACGCACTGGAGGTGGCGCGCGTCAGGAGCGTTTTGGGCGAGCTGGAGGGCACTTCGCCTCTCACCTGGGAGCGTCCCTTCCGAGCCCCTCACCACAGCATCTCGACAGCCGGTCTGCTGGGCGGTGGCACAGGGTTGCCGCGGCCGGGGGAGATCTCTCGCGCCCACCATGGAGTCCTGTTTTTGGACGAGCTGGCCGAGTTCCCGGCCGCCTCCCTGCAGTCGTTGCGCCAGCCTCTGGAAGATGGCCGCGTAACGCTCATCCGGTCCGCCGGGGCTGTTACCTATCCGGCCAGGTTCCAGCTGGTGGCCGCCACCAATCCCTGCCCCTGCGGCTATCTGGGGGATTCCGGCCGAGCTTGCCGATGCGGCCCTGGCGCCATCCAGAGCTACCAGCGTTCCCTCTCGGGACCTCTGCTCGACCGCATCGATCTGCAGGTCTCAGTGCATCGGACACCCCCGCATCTGCTCGGCCGTCCGGCCGAGGCGGAGCCATCAGTGCTTGTGCGCGAGCGCGTGCTCGCCGCTCGCCAGCTCCAGCTGGACCGCCAGGGATGCCTGAACAGCGAGCTGACGGGCGCCAGTCTGCGGCGCTGGGCTGAACTCGAGGCGGGCAGCAGAAACCTGCTCCAGCGCTGGTCGGAGGAGCGCACCCTGTCGGCCCGGGGCTTTCACCGTGCCTGGCGGGTGGCCCGCACGCTCGCGGACCTTGCGGGGGACGGCCGTATCCGCTCCGGCCACATCCTGGAAGCCCTTGGTTACCGCCTGGATGAGATCGCTGCCTGAGCCGGAGAGCCTCCGGGTCAGGGGCCGCTGGCCGCTGCCGCCCGGCCACCGCGTGGCGGTGGTGGGCGCCCGCCGGCCGACGCCCTATGGCGAGGCGGTGGCGGAACGGCTGGCCGGAGACTTGGCCCAGTTGGGGGCTGTAGTGCTGAGCGGGCTGGCCCTGGGCATCGATGGCGCGGCGCACAGAGGTGCGCTGGCGGCTGGCGGCTGCACAGCCGCTGTGCTGGGGACGGGCCTGGACGTGATCTATCCCCGCTCCCATTCCGGTTTGGCAGAGCAGATCCTGGCCCAGGGTGGTTGCCTCATCAGCCAGTTCCCTGATGGGACGCCGCCGCAGCGAGCGAACTTCCCTCGCCGCAACGGCACCATCGCGGCCCTGGGCGACGTAGTCGTGGTGGTGGAGGCCGGTCTCGGCTCCGGAGCGCTGATCACCGCCGAAGCGGCGCTGGGCTTGGGCAAGCCCGTGCTGGCAGTGCCCGGCAGTGTTTTCTCGCCGCTGAGCGTTGGTTGCCACCAGCTGCTTCGCGACGGGGCCGGGCTGGTTCAGAACGCCCGCGACGTCGTCGCCGAGCTGGGCGGCGACCTGGCGGTGCTGGACGATCCCCTGCAGCCGCCCGCCGGTCTCGGCCTGGAACGACAGAGCGAGCTTGGCCGCGATCCCTTGCTGCCGCATCTCTCCGACAGCCTGCCGGCCGAAGTAGGGCAGCTGGCCGCGCGGCTTCAGCTGCCGCTGCCCGATGTGATGGCGCGGCTCAGCCGGCTCGAACTGGAGGGAGCGGTCCGCCGCTGGGGGGGCGGCTATGTCAGGCTGCCCCGCGGTGGGGGCCGGCCAGCCGTCCGTCGCTAGCCGCTGCCGGGAAGGGCCGCCAGCGCGTCTGCGAAGGGGAAGCCCGAGCGGCGATGGGCAGTCATGAGCTACTGTCCGGAAGCGGAACAAACCGCCCGGCGGCATTGTAGATAGGAAGCTGTGGCACCAGGTCTGATCATCGTCGAGTCTCCCGCGAAGGCCAGGACGCTCAAGCGTTTTCTGGGCGATCGCTTCGACGTGCTTGCTTCCATGGGCCACGTCCGAGACCTGCCGGGTAAGGACCTGGCGGTCGACATCGAGGATAACTTTCGGCCCCGCTACGAGGTGGTGGACAGCCGCAAGCAGGTGCTGAGCGAGCTGAAGAAGGCCGCCGGCAAGCGCAGCGATGTGATCCTGGCCTCCGATCCTGACCGCGAGGGCGAGGCCATTGCCTGGCATCTGTGTGAGGTGCTCAAGCTCCGCTCCCCGCGGCGGATCGAGTTCCACGAGATCACCGACGCCGCCGTCAACAACGCGTTGGCGCACCCGCGAGAGATCGACATGCGGCTGGTCAACGCCCAGCAAGCCCGGCGGGTGGTAGACCGCCTGGTCGGCTACCGGCTCAGCCCCTTCCTCTGGCGGCGGGTCCAGAAGGGCATAGGCGCCGGGCGTGTTCAGTCGGTGGCACTCCGCCTGGTGGTGGACAGAGAGAACGACATCCGCCGCTTCGTGGCAGAAGAGTCGTGGACGGTTGACGCGCTTTTGAGCCAGGCAGGCTCCGAGCAGCGTTTCAAAGCCCGCCTGCACCGGCGGCTGGCTGAGCCCGAGGTCAAGCTCGAGCTCAAGACGGAGGCCGAGGCGCTGGCGGCCGCCGCTGAGCTGGCGGGGGCGGAGTACCGGGTCGCGGGGGTGGAGCGCCGGCAGCGCGCCAAGAGCGCGCCGGCGCCCTACATCACTTCCACGCTGCAGCAGGAGGCCTCCAGCCGCCTTCGCTTCGCGCCCAAGCGCACCATGCGGCTCGCCCAAGAACTGTATGAGGGCGTCGATCTGGGCGCCGAGGGCGCTACGGGCCTGATCACCTACATGCGGACCGACTCCACTCGCGTTTCCGAGGAAGCCGAGAAGAAGGCGAAAACCTGGATCAGGGCCAATGCGGGCGAGAAGTACCTGGGCAAGCCCCGCCAGGAGAAGAGCCGGCCGGGCGCTCAGGACGCCCATGAGGCGATCCGTCCGACCGATCCAGGCCGGCGCCCGGAGGACGTGCGCCAGCACCTGAGTGGAGACCAGTACCGCGTCTATGACCTCATCTGGCGTCGCTTCATCGCAAGCCGGATGGCGCCTGCCCAGTACGCCCTCACCACGGCGGAGGTCGAGGCAGGCGCGTTCGGACTGCGGGCGAGCGGCTCGGTCCTCACTTTCGATGGCTTCTACCGCGTCTGGCAGCGCGGCGAGGATGATGAGGACGGACAGCTGCCTGACCTGAAGCAGGGCGAGCGGCTGGACTTCCACCAGCTGCTGCCCGAGCAGCACTTCACGCAGCCGCCCCCGCGCTACACGGAGGCCACGCTCATCAACGAGCTGGAGAAGCGCGGAATCGGCCGTCCTTCGACATACGCCAGCATCGTGGCCACCATCCAGGACCACACATATGTGGAGCAGAAGGAGCGAAGGCTCCACCCGACAGCGCTGGGTGAAGGCGTGAACCGGATAATGGTCGAGCACTTCGCCGAGATCGTGGACGACCGCTACACGGCCGCCATGGAGGAGCGCCTGGACGAGGTCGAGGCCGGCCGCCGGGAATGGGTGCCAGTCGTGGGTGACTTCTTTGGCCCGCTGGAACGGATGTTGGGCAAGGCCTCGGAGGCCATGCCCAGTGCGACAGGTGAGGAGTGTCCTGAGTGCCACGAGGGCCAGCTCGTCCTGCGGGCAAGCCGGTTCGGTCCGTTCAAGGGCTGCTCCCGATACCCCAAGTGCAAGTACCGGCAGGCGACCTTGCCTGGCGGCGAAGCCCCTCAGCCCAAGCTGCTGGCGGAGGCCTGCCCGGAGTGCGGCCGGCCGCTGCAGCTGCGGACGGGGCGCTACGGCGAGTTCGTTGGCTGCTCCGGCTACCCCGAGTGCAAGTACATCCGGCGCGACACTGATCCCAGCCAGAACAAGCCGACCGGGGAGAAGTGTCCCGAGTGCGGCGAGGGCGAGCTGATCGAGCGCAAGGGCCGTTTCGGCCAGTTCCTCTCCTGCAGCCGCTACCCGGACTGCAAGTACAGGCGGAACGCGGCCCGGGCGGCAGGCGCCAAGACGGCCTCCGAGCCCAAACTGCTGAGCGAGACCTGCCCCCTCTGCGGCAAGCCGATGGCGGAGCGGCAGGGTCGCTTCGGTCCCTTCAAGTCGTGCAGCGACTATCCCCGCTGCAAAGGGCCGCAGAAGGCAGCCGGCCCCCGGCTGCGCCGCGAGAAGGTCAAGGTCTGACGGAGTAGGGAAGGCAGTCCGCTGCCTTTCCGGCCGCCGCTGCTGGGCCAGAGGCTGAAAGCGCCGCAGCCGCGGATGGTGTTGCAGGGTTGCGTAGAATCGGCAGAGCCGGTGCGGCCCTCGGGCCGGCCGAGTAACACACGCACGTCCCTTTCAGACCCCTGCCGGTGCGATCCGGACGGTGGGCGGGCGGAGGCAACAGGAGGTCTTGTCGATGTCTCAGGTCTCTTTGAAACAGCTGCTGGAGGCTGGCGTGCACTTCGGCCACCAGACCAGCCGCTGGAATCCCAAGATGCGGCAGTACATCTTCACTGCCCGCAACGGACTTCACATCATCGACCTGCAGCAGACTGTGAAGCTGCTCGACGTGGCGCTCGACTTCGTGAAGAGCGTGGCTGCGTCCGGCCGCCCGGTCCTGTTTGTAGGCACGAAGAAGCAAGCGCAGGAGACCATCCAGACGGAAGCGGCTCGCTGCGGCATGTTCTTCGTCAACCGCCGCTGGATGGGTGGCATGCTCACCAACTTCAGCACTGTCAAGAAGCGGATCGACAGGCTGCAGCAGCTGCGCAAGATGCAGCAGTCAGGCCAGTTCGAAAGCCTCAACAAGAAGGAGGCCAAGAAACTGCAGGACGAGCTGGATCGCCTGATGTATCACTTTGACGGCATAGCTGACATGAAGAGGCTGCCGGGCGCGGTCTTCGTGGTGGACCCGCGCAAGGAGCACATAGCCGTGCTGGAGTCCAACCGGCTCAAGATCCCGGTGGTGGCGATCACCGACTCCAACTGCGACCCGGACCTGATCGACAAGGTGATCCCCGGCAACGACGACGCGATCCGGGCTGTGAAGCTGCTCACGAGCAAGATGGCTGACGCCTGCTTGGAGGGCCGCCAGCTGGCCATCGAGCGCGGCGCCGACCTGCCCCCGATGGAGGAGCGGGAGTTCCTGGAGCCGACTCGCTACGAGCTGCTCGAGGAGTACATGGACGACGAGGAGGAGTATCTCCCCGACGTGAGCGAGGACGAGTTCGTGAGCACCGGCGAGGAGGTGCGCGCATGATCGACATCTCGCTGGAGCGCGTGAAGCAGCTGCGAGACATGACAGGCGCCGGCATGATGGACTGCAAGAAAGCGCTTGAGGATGCCCAGGGCGACCTTGACAGGGCGGTGGTGATCTTGCGCGAGCGCGGCATCGCCAAGGCAGCCAAGCGCGCGGATCGCGTCACCTCCAACGGCGTGGTCGAGGCCTACCTGCATCGAACAAGTGAGGACTACCCGCCCCAGATCGGCGCGCTGATCGAACTGAACTGTGAGAGCGACTTCGTCGCCAAGGGCACGGATTTCCGCACTCTCGCCCGGGAGCTCGCGATGCACGTGGCGGCGGCCGCGCCCCGCTGGGTGAGCCGGGACGAGGTGCCTAGCGAGCTGGTCGAGCAGGAGCGGACGCTCTATCAGCTGAGAGCCGAGCAGGACGGCAAGCCCGCCCAAGCCATCCCGAAAATCGTCGCGGGCCAGCTGGAGGCGTTCTACAAGGACTCCTGCCTGCTGGACCAGCCCTACATGCGCGACCCCGCCACTCCTGTGAGAGAGCTGGTGGCCTCGGCCGTGGCCAAGCTGCAGGAGAACATAACGGTGCGCCGCTTCCAGCGGTTCAGCATCAAAGAGGGCTAGCTTGACCTCAGGGACACCGCGTTGGCGGCGCGTGCTGCTGAAGCTCAGTGGTGAAGCGCTCGGCGGTCGGAAGGAGTACGGCTTCGACTTCCAGGTGGTCAGCGTCATCGCAGAGCAGGTCGCCCGCGTGCACCAGCTTGGGGTCGAAGTGGCCCTGGTGGTCGGCGGCGGCAACATCTTTCGCGGGCGCCACGCGGAGGAGGGAGGCTTCGACCGCGCGACCGGCGACTACATGGGAATGCTGGCCACGGTGATCAACGCCCTCGCCCTGCAGGAGGGCCTTGAGAAGGTGGGCCTGCATGCGCGGACCATGACCGCCATCCAGATGCCGCAGGTGGCCGAGCCCTACATCCGGCGCCGAGGTATCCGGCATCTCGAAAAAGGTCGGGTGATCATCCTGGCCGGCGGCAGCGGCAATCCCTACTTCACGACTGACACTACTGCCGCCCTCCGAGCTGTCGAGTTGGAGGCGGAGGTGGTGCTGAAGGCAACCAAGGTGGACGGCATCTACTCAGCCGATCCTCTGCGGGAGCCCAGCGCCGAGAGATTTCAGCGACTCGATTACCTGGAGGTTCTGAACCGAGGGATCGAGGTGATGGACAACACGGCTCTGACCCTCTGTATGGACAACGGCGTGCCCATCATTGTCTTCGATCTGCTTCAGGCCGGGAACCTGGAGCGCGTGATTCGGGGCGAAAACATCGGCACCTTCGTCGGAGCGCCGGGGTCGCGAGTAGAACCATCGACGGCAGCGACCACGGGAGGACATTGAGCCATGGCCGTAGACGGCATCCTGAAAGACGCCGAGGCCAAGATGGGCCGCTCGCTCGAGCACCTGGAACATGAGCTGCTGACGATCAGGACCGGGCGGGCGAACCCTGCTCTGCTGGACAGGGTCCAGGTTCCCTATTACGGCACCCTCACGCCGTTGAACCAGCTCGCCCAGATCTCCAGCCCGGAAGCGCGCCTGCTGGTGGTCCAGGTCTACGACCGCGGCCAGCTGGGAGTGACCGAGAAGGCCATTCGCGAGTCGGGCCTCGGTCTGAACCCCGCCAACGACGGTCAGCTCATCCGGGTGCCCATCCCGCCGCTCACTGAGGAGCGCCGCCGGGAGTACGTCAAGATGGCCAAACAGCGGGCGGAGGAAGCGCGGGTGGCTGTGCGAAACATCCGCCGCGAGGAACTGCACAGGGTCCAGGCGGAGGAAAAGGCGGGGGAGATCGCCGAGGATCAGGCGCGCCGCGCCGGCGAGCGTCTGCAGAAGCTCACCGACACGTACGTGGCGAAGATCGAGGGTATCGCCCAGCGCAAGGAAGCCGAGGTAATGGAGGTCTGAAGAGTTGGAGCAAGGGGAGGCAGGCCTCCCCTTCCAGAACCCCTCCCGGCCGCGCATGGATGTCGGCTGGTTGTCCAGGCCGCGTGTACCCCACTCGACAGTTTGTTCTGATCGACGCCGACGCTGGGATCCGGCCGGGATGAACCCGGCCTGTCGACCTGACGCGCGACCAGGCCAGCATGGCTCGAGGGAGAGATGGAGCAAGGGGAGGCAGGCCTCCCCTTCCAGAACCCCTCCCAGCCGGGCCTGGATGTCGGCTGGTTGCCCGGGCCGGGCCGCGTGCTCCCCAATCGACAGCTTGTCTCTGATCGTCGCGGACGCTGGGATCCGGCCGGGATGAACCCGGCCTGTCGACCTGACGCGCGACCAAGCCAGCCTGGCTCGAGGGAGAGGAAAGGCAGTCCACTAGCACAGCCGACCGCGGCGCTGAAGCGGCCACTGTGACGGAGCGGGCGGCGGACGGAGTGCCGCGCCACGTGGGGATCATCATGGACGGCAACGGGCGCTGGGCACGGCGCCACAACCGCCCCCACACGTTCGGCCATCGAGCTGGCGTGCGGGCCATCAAGAAGGTGATGTATGCCTGCGAATCGATGGGGATCGAGATCCTCAGCATCTACGTCTTCTCGACTGAGAACTGGGCGCGGCCGCGGGCCGAGGTGCGAGCGCTCATGCGCCTCTTCCACGAGGCCATCCAGCGCGAGTTCGAGGAGCTGAATCAGCGCGGCATCAGGATAGTTGTCAGCGGCCGGCGCCTAGAGCTCTCGCAGCGCATGCAGGAACGCATAGATGACGCCGAGCTGCGTACCGCTGGCAACCGGCAGGGCGTCCTCAACGTCTGCCTGAACTATGGCGGCCGGGCGGAGCTGGTGGACTCCATGCGGGCGCTGGCGGCGGAGGGTATCGCCGCCTCCGACATCGACGAGAACGCCATAGCAGGGCACCTCTATCACCCGGAGCTGCCCGAACCCGACCTCATCATCAGGACTGCGGGGGAGCGCCGTATCAGCAACTTTCTGCTCTGGCAGGCAGCTTATGCCGAGATGTACTTCACTGACACGCTCTGGCCGGACTTCGACGAAGAGGATCTGGCCCGCGCGGTGGCCGACTTCTCGACCCGGGTCAGGCGGTTCGGTGGCCGGCCGGATAGGGCGGCGGCGGAGGGATGACCACCACGGCTGCCCCGGGCGGATCGGGGGCGAGCCGGCGCCCGCGCAGCCAGCTTCTGATTCGAACCTTGAGCGGCCTCCTCATTTTGGCGATCGTGGTGGTGCTGGTGGCCGTCGGGAGGCCGGGCCTCTGGCTGTTGGCGGCGGTGCTGGGCGGTATCTCGATCTGGGAGTTCCGCCGCCTCTCCGGCCTGATCGGACACCAGGCGCCGCTCTGGCTGCTCTACCCGCTGGCGGCCTACTTCGCTCTGAGCGGGACCGTCCTGAAGCCGGTGCCGGTGCTTGCGGTGCTGGCGGGCGCCCTGGTCGCGGGCCTGACAGCTCTGCTCTTCCTGCCACCGCGCCGGGACGGCCTCGGCCGCTGGGCGTTCGCCTTGGCGGGCGCCCTCTACGTGGGCCTACCCTTCAACTACTACCTGCAGCTCTATGAGGCGCACGCGGGATTCGTCGGCCAGCTCTGGCTGGTGGCCGTCATCTCGACGGTGGTCGTCAGCGACAGCGCCGCCTACCTGATCGGCCGAGCCCTCGGCCGACATCCTTTCTTCCCTGCGATCAGTCCCAAGAAGACCTGGGAGGGTGCCATCGCGGGAGTCGTCTTCTGCGCCCCCGTCATGGGCCTGGCTGGGGCGCTACTGCTGCACATCGGCCCCTGGCACGGCATCGCGCTCGGCCTGCTGGTCGGGCTGAGCGCCGAGTTCGGCGATCTGGTCGAGTCGCAGCTCAAGCGGCTGGCAGGGGTCAAGGACTCCTCGCAGCTGATTCCCGGGCATGGCGGCTTGCTCGACCGATTGGATTCGATCTTCTTCCCCCCGATTGTGGTCTACCTCTACCTGCAGGCGCAGGGGCTGCTGTGACCGGGCGGGTGCAGCGCATAGCCATCCTGGGCGCGACCGGCTCCGTCGGCAGCCAGGCCCTTCAGGTTATCGACCGCTATCCCGACCGTTTCCAGCTGCTGGGCCTCGTGTGCGGCCGGCGGCCGGCGCCGCGGCCGGCGGAGGTCATCATTGCGGGCGGCGAGCCTGATTTCGACGCCCGCCTCGAAGCGCTGGTGACCGATTCTCGCTGCGACATAGTGCTGGTGGCGATCCCGGGCGCCGTTTCACTGAGGCCCACCCTGGCCGCCCTGGCGGCCGGCAAGACAGTCGCGATCGCGAGCAAGGAGGTCCTGGTGATGGCTGGTCAGGCGGTCATGGCGGCCGTGGGACGGCCGGATCAGCTGCGCCCGGTGGATTCCGAACACTCAGCGCTCTGGCAGTGCCTCTGGGGTGAGAGCCCCGCCAGCGTCTCCCGCCTGCTGCTCACCGCCAGCGGAGGCCCGTTCTGGAGCCGGCCCGAGCTCGAGCTCGAGCAGGTAACTGTGGCAGAGGCGTTGAAGCACCCGCGCTGGTCGATGGGACCCAAGGTGACCGTCGACTCCGCCACGCTGATGAACAAGGGGCTGGAGTTGATCGAGGCCCATCACCTATTTCAGGTGGGTCTGGCAGGGATAGACGTGGTCATCCACCCGCAGAGCGTCGTGCATTCGCTGGTCGAGTTCGTGGACGGTTCCCTCAAGGCGCAGCTGGGAAATCCTGACATGCGGCTGCCGATCGGCCTTGCCCTCGCCTACCCAGAGCGGCTGCCGGGCGTGGTCGAGCCGACCCGGCTGGACAGCCTCGAGAGTCTGGCGTTCGAAGCCCTGGACAGCCAGCGCTTCCCAGCTGTCGAGCTCTGCCGAGAGGCGGCACGCCGCGCCCGCGGTTATCCTGCAGTCCTCAACGCGAGCAACGAGGAGGCGGTGGCAGCGTTTCTCGCCGGCCGCATCGCGTTCACGGGCATCCTGGCTGCCGTGGAGTCGGCCCTGGCCGCCTGGCCGGGTGGTGGTGGGGAGGACCTGGCGGCCGTCCTGGCGGCTGACACGTTCGCGCGGAATCACTTCCGAGAGCGGCTCGTTAAGGTGAGCACATGACCCAGATGTTGAGGGCTGGCCGGTGAGCGCAGTTTCGCTCTTGATTGGCGTGGTCGCCATCGTCGGCGTCTTCCTGATCCTGGTCATCCCGCACGAGCTCGGTCACTTCAGCCTCGCCAAGCTGGTCAACGTGAGGATCCACGAGTATTCCGTCGGGATGGGACCCCAGCTTTTCTCGTTCCGGCGGGGCGAGACGCTGTACGCCCTCCGCGCTCTGCCCATCGGCGGCTACGTTCGCCTGGCGGGAATGCAGTCGGGGGAATACGAAGACCCGCGGGGTTTCTACAGCGTCCCGGTTTGGAAGAAGCTCCTCATCCTGGTCGCCGGGGCGGTGGTCAACTTCCTGGTCGCCGCCGCCCTGATGACGGGGATCTACCTGACGCAGATCAACAGTGATCCCGGCTTGGTCGATGCAGTCACTGTTGCCGGCGCCGCCCAGCAGGCGGGTTTGCAACCGGGCGACAGGATCCGCGCTGCCGACGGCCAGCCGCTCCAGCGCAGCGACGACCTGCTCAGGATCGAGAACGATCGGCCGGGCCAGCCACTGACCCTCGATGTCGTGCGTCAGAACGGCACCCGCGCCTCGCTCACTGTTCAGCCTGCCTACGACAGCCAGCGCGGCCGCTGGTTGATAGGTGTTTCGCCGCGACCTGTGGTCTCGGTCACCGACGCGGTGGGAGCCGGGGTCAGCTTTCCGGTGCGCATAGTGGCTCTCACGTTCCAGCACTTCGCCGAGCTGTTCAATGGCCAGATCGCCGGTGGCGTCTCCGGCCCCAACGGCGTCACGGGAGCCGTGGGCATCGGCGCCATCACCTACCAGGCGGCCAATCAGTCGCTGCTCAACTACCTGGCGGTCGCGGCCTACTTCTCAGTGGCGCTGGGCATCGCCAACCTGCTGCCGCTGCCAGCCTTGGACGGCGGCCACATGACAGTGGCGATCGCCGAGGCGCTCCGGCGCAAGCCATTCGATCGGGCCCGGGAGGCGGCGGTGCAGAGGGCGGGCCTGCTCGCGCTGCTAGCCCTCGGTTTGGTGGTCGTCTACCTGGACCTGCAGAGGTTGCTGCTGGGCCAGCTGACGATTCGATGACTCTCGCCGCTCAGCAGGGGCTGGCAACCAGGCGGCGGTCGATCCCCGTCCGGGTGGGTGACGTTGTGGTCGGTGGCGCAGCGCCCATAGCTGTCCAGACGATGACCAAGACCGACACCCGGGATGTGCGGGCGACTCTGAACCAGATCGCCCAGCTCAAGGAGGCCGGCTGCGAGATCGTCCGGCCGGCGGTTATCGACCATCACGCCGCCGAAGCGCTGCGTGAGATAGTGCCCCGCTCGTCGCTGCCCATCATCGCCGACATTCACTACAACCACGAATTGGCCCTGATGGCGATCGCCGCTGGTGTGCATGGACTGCGTCTCAACCCGGGCAACATAGTCGACCCAGACAAGGTCCGGAAGGTTGTGCTGGCAGCCAAGGAGCGGGACATCCCCTTCCGGATCGGAGTCAACGCCGGCTCCTTGCCGGAGGAGGTGCACCGCAATCTGCGAGAGGCGCACGCAATCGACAGGGACGATCGAGTCAGGACGGCTGAGCGCATGGTGGAGGTCGCCCTCGGCCACTGCGAGATCCTGGAGGCGCTCGACTACGGCCCCGGTCACATCAAGGTCTCTCTCAAGGCGACTGACGTCTGGACGAATGTGATGGCCAACCGGCTATTCGCCGAAAAGCGCCCCTATCCCATCCACCTCGGTGTGACCGAGTCGGGACCAGTCGAGGCCGGCAGCATCCGCAGCGCGGTCGGCCTCGGCATCCTGCTCAGCGAAGGCATAGGCGATACCATCCGCGTCTCGCTGGCCACGGCCGATCCGACCGAGGAGATCCGGGTCGGCTACGAGGTGCTGAAGGCGCTCAGCTTTCGTACCCAGAGCGCCACGCTCATCGCCTGTCCGACCTGCGGCCGGCTGGAGTACGACATGGTGCCCACCGTCAAGGCGGTCGAGGCGCACATGGCGAAGATCAAGGTTCCCATCACTGTCGCGGTCATGGGCTGCGTGGTGAACGGGCCGGCGGAAGCCCGCCACGCCGACATCGGCGTAACCGGCGGCCGGGGCAAGGGCGTCATCTTCAAAAAGGGAGTGCTTTGGAAGACGGTGCCGCAGGCTGAGCTGCTCTCCGTGCTGCTGGCTGAGATCGACGCACTGGCCGCTGAGCGCGCGGCGCTGGAACCGATCCCCGAGCCGGCGTAACCGGTTCATGAGGCGCCAGTCGCACGGCGGAAGACCCCGCCGCCCCTTACCCGCTTAGCGGCGGCGCACGACCTGGAGCTTCACGCCGGCCAGTAGGCGCTCGAGCTGGGCGCGGTCCCAGAGCGTGGCGTCGGTCTCGAAGGCAAGCTTGTCGTCAGCCTTCAGGAAGCGGTAGGTGGGCAGGAGCAGGCGTCCCTTCGGCTGCAGGACCACCAGCTTCAGCTCCTTCAACCGGCAGCGCCGGCTGAAGATGCCGCGCAGATGAATGAAGCCACCTTCCAGCCCGATCGAGAAGGGTGTCCGCACGACCTCCATCACGGCGTAGGCGCCGGCCGCGACTGTGATCAGCCCGATCACCGCCTGGCCGCCCAGACCCTGCTCGAAGCCGAGCGCCAGCAGCGCAATCCCGGCCAGCCCGACCAGGCCGCGCAGGGCGAGTGCAGCGCGCGTTGGCCGGAGAAGCGTGGGCATCATGAATAATTGAACCTTCCCATGATTGAAGTGAGGAGCGCCAGCAGAGGCGGCCGGGAGGCCCCGGCCCCTACCGAGCCGCGCTGAGCGGCTCCCTCAACCGGCCCTCCGTGCCGTTGGCACGGCTCTCTCACTCACCTGGCAGGACCAACCATGACCGAAACCTACGACGACTCCTTCGTTAAAGAGCTCACCCGGATGTCCGACGACTTCGACCGCTGGTACACGGATGTCGTCCGCAAGGCAGAGCTGGCCGACTACACCCCAGTCCGCGGCTGCATGGTCATCCGGCCCTACGGCTATGCGCTCTGGGAGGGCATCCAGCGCGCTTTCGACGACATGATCAAGTCCAGCGGCCACGAGAACTGGTACTTTCCGCTGCTCATCCCCGAGGAGCTCTTCATGAAGGAAGCGGAGCACGTGGAGGGCTTCACCCCGGAGGTGGCGTGGGTGACCGAGGCTGGCAGCCACGGCAAGCTGGATCAGCGGCTGGCCATCAGGCCAACCAGCGAGACGATCATCGGCACGCTCATGCGGCGCTACGTCCAATCCCACCGGGACCTGCCCAAGCTGACCAACCAGTGGTGCAACGTCGTCCGCTGGGAGCTGCGCACCCGTCTCTTCCTGCGCACCGCCGAGTTCCTCTGGCAGGAGGGCCACACGTTTCATGCCAACGCCGCGGAAGCGATCGAAGAGGTCGATCGCATCCTGGAGTACTACCGCGTCCTGGCGGAGGACTGGTGCGCCATGCCGGTGTTCGCCGGCTGGAAGACGGCCACCGAGAAGTTTCCCGGCGCGGTGCACACCAAGAGCATCGAAGCACTGATGCGAGACGGTCTGACGCTGCAGGCGGCGACCTCGCACTACTTCGGGCAGAACTTCAGCCGCGCCTACGACGTCTCCTTCGCCAACCGGGAGAATGTGCGCGAGTTCTGCTACACGACTTCCTGGGGCGCCACGACCCGGTTGATCGGAGGGCTGGTAATGGCCCACGGCGACGACTTCGGGCTCATCCTGCCGCCGAAGCTGGCGCCGGTTCAGGTTGTCGTGGTCCCCATCTACCGGACCGACGAGGCGCACCGTGAGGTGGCTGACTTCATCGCCGGCTGGGAGCCGGAGGTTCGAGCCGCCGGCATCCGCCTCAAGGTCGACTGGAGCGATGAAAGGCCCGGCGCCAAATACAACCAATGGGAGCTGAAGGGCGTGCCGCTACGGCTGGAGGTTGGGTCGCGCGAGGTGGCGGCGGGAGAGGTGAGGGTCGTCGACCGGCTGACCCGAGAGAAGCGGCAGCTCGGTGTCAACGCTCTGGGCGAGCAGCTCTCCGCGGAGCTTAGCGCCTTTCAGGCGGCGCTCTACCAGCGGGCGCTGGAGTTTCGGCAGGCGAACACTGCGGTGGTGAAAAGCCTGGCTGAGCTGGTCGAGCATTTCAGGACCCGGGCGGGCTACGTCAGTGCGCCGTGGTGCGGGGAAGCAGACTGCGAGGCGAAGGTCAGGGAGGCCACGGGAGGTGTGAAGAGCAGCAACTATGACCCGGACCGCAAGGCCGAAGGTGAATGCCTGGTCTGCGGCCGCCCCGGCAGGTATCAGATCAACTTCGCCCGTTCCTATTGACCCCGCGCGGATTCGGAACAGCGGAAATCGGGTAAGCTTGAAATCAGTTCGATCACACGGTGGTCGTAGCGCGCATTCTGGGTCCTCTCTCCCCGTCGCTGAACGGTAGTCCTGGTCTCGCCAAAGAACCCCCCAAAGAGAGAGGGACAACCCCAGGAGCACGTTTTGCAGACATTCGCCGAAGCGGGTCTATCGACCCGCACCCTGACAGCGCTCAGCGCTCAGGAAATCGAGATTCCCGTCCCCGTCCAAGTCGAGGCCTTGCCCGCCATCCTGCGCGGCGAGGACTGCGTCATCGAAGCGCCCACCGGGTCGGGCAAAACGCTCGCCTACCTGCTCCCGCTGGTGGAGGGCATCGGCGCTCAGCGGACAGGTCCGCGGGCGCTCATCGTGTCACCCACCCGAGAGCTGGCGCTCCAGATCGCCGAAGTGCTGGAAACGCTTGACCATGGAGTCAGGCTGGCCACGCTGTACGGAGGCGTCGGCTACGCGACCCAGACCAACGCCTTGAAGAAGGGCGTGGATGTGGTCATCGGCACGCCTGGACGACTCCTGGACATGATCGGCAAGAAGCTCCTCAGCTTGAGCCGGGTCGAGTACCTGGTGCTGGACGAGGCGGATGAGATGCTGGACGCGGGCTTCGCGCCAGATGTCGAGCGGATCATCGGCATGACCTACAACCCGCAGACGGTCCTCGCCTCCGCCACGATGCCTGAGTGGGTGGAGAGGCTGATCTCAAAGCACCTCCAGGACCCGGTCAGGGTCAAGGTGGCGGCCACAGCTGAGGACAACACCCTGGAGCACGGCTTGGTCCAGGTGGAACGGGCCAACCGGTTGCGAGTGCTGGGCCAGCTCCTGCAGCAGCTGCAGGGAACTGCCATAGTCTTCGGGCGCACCAAGCACGGCGTCCACGACCTGGCCCGCGACCTGCGCCGCATGGGCATCGACTGCGCGGAGCTGCAGGGCAACCTGTCCCAGAACGCTCGCGACAGGGCAATGGCCGCGTTCCGCGACAAGCGCACGCCTGTGCTCGTTGCGACCAACGTCGCCGCGCGGGGCCTGGATGTGAGCGCTGTGACGCTGGTTGTCAACTTCGAGCTGCCTGACACGCCGCAGTGGCTGACCCACCGCATCGGGCGCACTGCTCGGATGGGCGAGAAGGGCTGGGCGGTCACGTTCCTCTCGCCCGAGGACCATCCCCGCTGGCGGAAGCTGCAGCATCTGGGCGCGCCCAAGCTGCCGGTGCTGGATGTCGATCATCTGCTGGACGAGGGCGGCTGGCGCTACCACGAAGGGCGACCGGAGCCGGCCGTGAGCGAGAATCGCATCCAGCGGCCCACCGGCCATAACGCCCGGCGCGGGCGCTGGCAGCCGCGACGGCCCGGCCGCTCCTCCACCACGCGCTAGCGCTTCCCATGGCGTTTTCCTCGCGTGACACTCAAACTCGCGAGGAAAGTTTGCGGCCGTTTGGTATGAACCAACTACCGTGAGCATCTCGGAGCTGCTGCGCCTGACCGAGCACCTACCGCCCGCCGACCGGGAGGTGGTCGAGCGGGCTTACGAGCGTGCCGTGGACGCCCATGCCGGCCAGCACCGGCTCTCGGGCGAAGACTACGTCGAGCATCCGGTCCAAGTGGCCGCCATCCTGGCGGACCTGAAGCTCGACGCCACCACCCTCGCGGCAGCCCTCCTCCACGACACTGTCGAGGACACGCATTTGGGGCTGGAGGAGGTCGGCCGGGAGTTCGGTCCTGATGTCGCCCAGCTGGTCGGGGGAGTGACGAAGCTCTCTCGGATCTCTTTTCGCTCCGACCAGCAGCGCCATGCCGAGAACCTGCGCAAGATGCTGATCGCCATGGCGGAGGACATCCGCGTGGTGCTCATCAAGCTGGCCGATCGGCTGCACAATATGCGGACTCTGGATTCACTGCCGGAAGTCAAGCGCCGGCGGATCGCCCGGGAGACACTCGACATCTACGCTCCGCTGGCCCACCGACTTGGCATCGGCCATATCAAGTGGGAGCTGGAGGATCTCGCCTTCCGAACCCTCGAGCCGGAGTCGTTCCAGGCTGTCGTCGGCCAGCTCAACAGCAAGCGCCAGGACCGCGAGCAGCTGGTGGCCGATCTAGCCGAGATACTGGAGGGAGAGCTGGCCAAGATCGGCATCACCGCCACGCTCTCGGGCCGGCCGAAGCACATCTACTCCATCTGGCAGAAGATGACGAGGGACGTCAAGGACTTCAGCCAGATCTATGACTTGCTGGCGCTGCGGGTTCAAGTTGATTCGGTCAAGGACTGCTACGGCGTGCTGGGCGTTGTGCACTCGCTCTGGAAGCCGCTGCCGGGCCGGTTCAAGGACTACATAGCGATGCCGAAGTCAAACGGCTACCAGTCCCTGCACACCAGTGTGATCTCTCATGGCGGCGAGCCGATCGAGATCCAGATCCGCACCCACGAGATGCATCAGATCGCCGACTACGGGGTCGCAGCACATTGGGCCTACAAGGAGAGGGGCGCGGATCCCCGGCTCGATGCCAAATTGGGCTGGCTGCGAGTGCTGATGGAATGGCAGAAGGAAGTGGTGGACGCCGAGTCCTTCGTCGACGCCGTCAAGATCGATCTCTTTCAGGACGAGGTCTTCGTCTTCTCGCCCAAGGGCGACGTACTCAACCTTCCGGCAGGCTCGACGCCTGTCGACTTCGCCTACCGCATTCACACTGAGGTCGGCCACCGCTGCGTGGGGGGCAAGGTCAACGGCCGCATGGTGCCGCTGGACTACGAGCTCAAGAACGGCGAGATAGTGGAGATCCTGACCGCCAAGGCGCCGCACGGCCCCAGCCGCGATTGGCTGAACTTCGTGAAGAGCGCCTCCGCCCGGGATCGGATCCGGCGCTGGTTCAAGTCCCAGCGGCGGGAGGAGAACGTGGCCAAGGGCCGCGATCTCCTGGAGAAGGAGCTCCACCGCATGCACCGCATCCCTCTGGTTCAGCTGCCGGACGGAAAGCTGGAGGAGATGGCGCAGCACTACAAGTACTCGAGCGCTGACGATTTCCTGGCCGCGATCGGCTATGGCGATGTCTCGCCGCACGCGGTGGTGATGCGCATGGCGCTGACGAGGGGCACCGATGGCGACGAGCTGACCGCCATCCCGCTCATCCCCCAGACCGTGCCGACCCCGAGAGTTCTGGTGCGGGGCGAGAAGGACATCCTGAGCCGCATGGCGCCCTGCTGTCAGCCGGTGCCGGGCGACGCCATCGTCGGCTTCACCACCCGAGGCAGAGGCGTCACAGTCCATCGCCGGGACTGCGTCAACGCAGTCAATGCGCAGGACCCTGAGCGTGTCGTGCCAGTCGACTGGGACGTCGAGGCGACCAGCATCTACCCGGTGGGGATCAAGATCGAGGCCTTTGACAGGACAGGGCTGCTGCGTGACATCGCCACAGTCGTGGCCGAGCAGCGGGTCAACATGTCAGCGGCAGCTGTGCACGTCTACGACGACAAGACGGCTGTGGTCTCCACCACTGTGGAGATCGACTCCTTGGCTCAGCTTTCGCGGCTGATGGAGCGGCTCGAGTCGGTCCGCGACGTCCATACGGTGGCTCGAGAGGCAACCTGAGAGGCGGAGTTGGACAAGTCGCCAAACTTCAAGGTGCTGTCGACGGCGGACGGGAGTTTCGCCACCAATTCCTACCTGGTTCTGGACGAGGCGACGCGCGATGCCGCTGTGATCGACGCCAACCTGGAGCCGGAGTTGATGGTGGAGCTGGTCCAGAACAACGGAGCGAATGTGCGCGGGATTTTGCTCACCCACACGGACGGCGATCACATCGCAGGCCTGCCGCGCTATCGGGAGGCCTTCGGTGAAGTTCCGATCGCGGTCCACGGCACCGAGCTGGCCACGCTCACCGATGGCGTGCCGCTCCGGCGCAACTGGGACCTCGGCCTGGGTACGTTGGAGAACATAAGAGAGCTCATTCCCGGCACGCCATACGCGGTGGGCTCACTCGTATTCGACGTGCTCCACACCCCAGGCCACAGCCCGGGCGGCGTCACGCTGCGGATCGGCAACGCGCTCTTCACAGGGGATGCCCTCTTCGCCGGGTCCATCGGTCGCTCCGACTTCAGCAACTCCGATGGCGAGGCGCTGCTGGCAGGGATCAGGCGCGAGCTCCTCTCCCAGCCCGACGATTTCCTGGTCTTCAGCGGGCACGGTCCGGTCACGACGATCGGCCAGGAGCGCCGCTACAACCCCTTTCTCTAGTCGACCAGGATCGCCCGGGCACAGCTACTTAGACTTGGGGGCCGTGAGCCGAAGCCAGCCGATCCGCGCCGCCCGGGGCATGCGTGACATCCTGCCGGAGCAGGTGGCACTCTGGCGGGGGGTGGAGATGGCCGGCGAGGCGGCGGCACGCAGCTACGGTTACCAGGAGATCGAGGTTCCCATCATCGAGCCGGTGGCGCTCATCGAGCGGGTGGGCGGCGATACGGACGTGGTGCGCAAGGAGATCTACAGGATTCAGAGCCACGGTGATGCGTCGGGGGAGCGGGAGGGTCACCTGGCGCTGCGTCCGGAAGCCACAGCCGGAGTGGTGCGGGCCTACTTCCAGGGCGGCCTGAATCAGCTGTCGCAACCTGTCCGCCTGACGACCAGTGGACCCATGTTCCGGCACGATCGCCCGCAGGCTGGCCGTTACCGCCAGTTCTACCAATTCGACCTGGAGGTGATCGGCGACCCCTCCCCGGCCTACGACGCCGAGGTGATCGAGGTCAGCCGCCAATGGTTGAGCAGCCTCGGCTTGGCAGGGGTGAGCTTGGTCCTCAACAGCATCGGTGACGGCCGCTGCCGCCCGCCCTACCTGCAGAGGCTGAAGGAGTACTACCGACCGCTCAAGACCCGGCTGCATCCCGACTGCCAGCGCCGGCTGGAGGAGAATCCGCTTCGGCTGTTGGACTGCAAGGAGGAGCAGTGCCAGCCCTTCAAGGCCGCGGCGCCGCGGATCACTGATCATCTCTGTCAGCCCTGTGCCGAGGCCTTTGCCGAGGTCCGCTCGCTGCTGGACGGGGCGGCGATCGAGTACCGGTTGGACGCCCATTTGGTCCGTGGCCTCGACTACTACACACGGACGGTGTTCGAGTTCGAGCACGCAGCGCTCGGCGGAGCCCAGAACGCCCTGGGCGGCGGCGGCCGCTATGACGGCCTCGCAGCGGCCTTGGGCTATCCGGATACGCCCGCCGTCGGTTTTGCCGGCGGCATCGATCGCGTGGTGCTGGCGTCGCCGTTGAGCGAGCCGGTAAAGCCGGCACAGGTCTGGGTGCTGCCGGCGGAGCCGGGGCTGGAAGCCGAGGCCGCCCGCGTCGGCCGGCTCTGCCGCGCTGAGATCCCCGCAGTGGTTGACTTCAGCCGCCGCAGCCTCAGTGCCAAGATGCGCGCTGCCGGTCGCGCGGGCAGCCGCTGGGTGGCGATCATGGCCGCCGACGAAGCTCAGCGCCAGGCAGTGCAGCTGCGCGACATGCGCAGCGGCGACCAGCGCGAGGTGCCCTGGGATCAGCTGGCGGTGGTGATGGCCGGCAGCCTTTCTTCGTGAGCGGGTTCGGCGCTCCGCACTGTGGTGCGCTGCGCGCCGGTGACAGCGGCCGCTCGGTCGAGCTCTACGGCTGGGTGGGTCGACGCCGCGACCATGGTGGTCTGACGTTCGTGGACCTGCGTGACCGCTGGGGCACCGTGCAGGTGGTTTTCAACCCCGAGCTGGCGCCCGCCGCGCACGCCGCCGCAGCCGCGCTGCGGGCGGAATTCGTCATCAAGGTCACTGGCGAGGTGCGACTTCGGCCGGAAGGGATGCGCAACCCGCAGCTTGCCACAGGGGAGGTGGAGGTGGCCGCCGAGCGCCTCCAGGTGCTGAGTGAAAGCCTGACCCCGCCATTCCAGCTCGAGGACGCCACCTCCGCCGACACCGACGAGAAAACGCGCCTCAGCTACAGGTATCTGGATCTGCGCAGGCCCGAGATGCTGAGGATCTTGGAGCTGCGGCATCGTGTCAACAAGATCATCCACACCCACATGGACGAGAACGAGTTCATCGAGGTGGAGACGCCGATTCTGAGCAAGACGTCGCCCTCGGGCGCTCGTGACTTCCTCGTCCCCAGCCGGCTCCACCGGGGCCAGGTCTATGCCCTGCCCCAGGCGCCGCAGGTGCAAAAGCAGCTGCTCATGGTCGCCGGCGTCCAGCGCTACTACCAGATAGCCCGCTGCTTCCGGGACGAGAACCTGCGGGCAGACCGCCAACCTGAATTCACACAGCTCGACATCGAGATGAGCTTCGGCGACGAGGAGGACGTGTTCAGCCTGGTCGAGGGCCTCTTCGTCCGGCTCTGGCGGGAGACGATAGGCGTGGAGCTGCCGCTGCCCTTTCCGCGGCTCAACATCCGCGACGCCCTCCTGCGCTACGGCACCGACAAGCCTGATCTGCGTTATGAACTGGAGATCGCGGAGCTCGGGCCGGTGCTGGTCGAGACGGAGGCCAAGGTCTTCCGGAATGCGCTGGATACCGGCGGTGTCGTGCGCGGCCTGGCAGTGCCTGGCGGCAGTGACCTGAGCCGGCGGGAACTGGACGAGCTGGCGGTCATTGCCAGGGGGGCCGGTGGCCAGGGCCTGGCGTGGCTGCCCGGCGGGCCGCTCGATAAGTTCCTCACAGCGGCCGAGATCGCCGGCATCCAACAGGCGACAGGCGCGGCCGAAGGCGACCTGGTGTTGATCGCCGCCGATCGCCGCCGGCGAGCCGAAACGGTCATGGGCCTGGTCCGCTCGGAAGTCGCCCGGCGCCGGGATCTGATCCGCCGCGACGAGTGGCGCTTCCTCTGGATCAACCCCACCTACCTCTTCGACGAGGACGACGAGGGCCGGCTCACATACGCCCACCACCCCTTTGTGCGGCCCGTGGCGGAGGACCTGGAGTTTGTGGAGGAGCGCCCCTACGATGTTCGCGCCCACGCTTACGACATCGTCTGCAACGGTTACGAGCTGGGTGGCGGGAGCCTGCGAATCTACGATCCCGCCATGCAGGAGCGCGTCTTCAAGCTGCTCGGCATGCCGGAATCCACCATCCGCGAGCGCTTCGGCTACCTGCTGGAGGCCTTCAACTACGGTGTCCCACCGCACGGCGGCATCGCCTGGGGCGTGGACCGGGTGGTGATGATGCTGGCGGGCACTGAGAACATTCGGGACGTGATCGCCTTTCCCAAGACGCAGTCGATGACTGATCTCATGATGGAGGCGCCCAGCGCGCCGGATCCTGAGCTCATGGAGGAGCTCGGTCTCAGGTTCGCGCCGCCCCCCGGAACAAGCCGCCAGAGCGGCCGGTAGTATCAAAAAAGTCCCGGTCGGAGCGAGGGCATACGTGCGCGTTGCCCAATACAGATCACATAGGGACCCCGGAGTCACGGGTGTGGACCACAAGCCCGCTGAGACGGGAAGTGGAAAGCACCCGGCAGGGGACCCACCTGAGTAACTCAGGACAATCCACCGCTCTTGCTCCGGCGGGATGCCTTCCTTGATGGCTGTGCCGCCGGTTGTCATCACCGGTCTGCTCTTCACACTGCTGCTGACCGGGCTCTTCTACAGCCTCTGGCCCTATGCCCGGCGGGTCTTCATCCAGGTGCTGCTGCTGACGGCGGTGGGCGTGCTTCTCGGCCAGGGCTGGTCCTGGCTGGAGCTCCCCTCTCTCCACCTGGGCGAGCTGGACCTCGTGCCCGGTCTGCTCTTCGCCGCCGCGCTGCAGCCACTGGGAGGACGGCTGCCCTTGCGCCTCCCTGCCGGCCTGGCCGGAGGGCCAAAGCCTAAGATCTGAATCGCGCCGGTTGTTTGGCCGGGGCGAAGCAAAGGAACATATGGCACAGGGATTCTTATGGATTGCGCTTGGCGTCGCGGCCCTACTCGTGGCGCTGGCGCTCGTGCTCGTGCTGCTGCGGCTGAACCGCACGCTGGCGGTGCTTGAGTTGACGCTGATCAGCGCGGACCAGGCTCTCCAGGAGGTCGTGCCAGAGGTGCGGGCCAGCCTCGGCAATGTGAGTGCCATCACCGGCGGCGTCAACGTGGCCCTCCATGTGGCCGGGACGCAGGCCGACAGGATGGGCGGCGAGGTGGGTCAGGTGACTGCTCGCTCGGCCCGCGGCGCGGCAGCCATGCTGCACGGCCTGCGCGTTGGCACCGACAGCCTCGTCCGCGCAACTCACCAGAGTTCGGCTGAACAGTTGGAACAAGGAGAAAGACATGAGTGAAAGCAATTCCGGCGGTGGTTTCAGCTTCGGCTTCCTCCTCGGCCTCGTGGTCGGGGCAGGTGGGGCCATCTACCTGGCCACAGGTCCCGCTCGGGAGCAGGTGACTGAGCTGCGCCAGCGCACCATCGAGCTGAGTGGGACCGCTCGGGAGGCAGCGGTTGATCCCGAGAGTCCTGTCCGGCGGGCGATCGCCGACGGCGTGGCGGCTGCTCGTCGCCGGCGGCAAGAGCTGGAGCAGGCGGCGGCTACCGCCAAGGGTTCGACCGAAACTGCTGGTCAGCGGGAGCTGGGCGGGGACATCCAGGGAACCGTCAGCGATGCCTGAGCTGCTGCCGGGAACGCCAGTTGAGCTGAAGATCCCGGCTCGAGATGAGTTCATAGGGCTGGCCAAGCGGGTGGCCAGCTCCCTGGGCGGACAGCTGGGCTTCAGCCTGGACGAGATCGATGAGCTCAACATAGCTGTCGCCCAGGCGTGCGCCAACTCCATCTCCGACGCGCAGGACTTCTGGGGCGAGGGCGCGACTCTGCAGCTCAGCTTCATGACCACTGAGATCGGCATCCGCGTGGACGTCGACGTGCTGCCGCCGGATTCGCCCCGGGCCCTGGCGCTACCGCCCAGCGACGCCCGGGAGCGAGAGGAGCTGGTTGCTGCCACTGACGCGGCAGCCGACCAGAGACTGCTCGCCAAGGCAATGATCAGAGTCTTTGTCGACGACTTTCGCGAGCATGTCAACCAAGGCCGGCGCGAAGCTCATTACCGGATGGTCAAGTACCTGATCAGTTGAGCTCGACTCCGAGCCAGGCGCGCGAGGAGCTGCGGCAGCTGCACCGTGAGTACAGCCAGGCGACCTCCGAAGCAGAGCGTGAACGGATTCGGTCCCGGCTGGTGCCCGGCTACGATGGGTTGGTTCATTTCCTAGCGCGGCAGTTCGCCAACCGCGGTGAGCCGTTGGACGACGTCCTCCAGGTCGGCTACGTGGGTTTGATCAAGGCGATCGATCGCTTCGATCCCGACCTCGGCAACGAATTCACCACGTTCGGCACGCCCTACATCAAGGGCGAGATCCAGCGCTATTTTCGGGACAAGGGCTGGGCGATCCGCTTTCCCCGTCGCTTGCAGGAGACCTACCAGCAAGTGGTGCGCGCCAATGAGGCGCTGCGTCAGGAGCTGGGGCGGCAGCCCACCGTGGCCGAGGTGGCCGCTCGGTTGGGCCTGCAGCCGGAGGAAGTGCTGGAGGCGATGGAGATGTCAAGCGCCATGGCGCCCACGTCCTTCGACGCCACCATCGGGGGCGAATCCCAAGAGGGTGGGCGCCAGCTCGGCGAGGCGGTAGGGGCCAGAGACGCAAACCTCGCGCGGGTCGAGATGCGGGAGGCCCTGGAGCGAGCCATGCAGCATCTGACTGAGCGGGAACGCCGCATTCTGATCCTGCGCTTCGTCGACGAGCTGTCGCAGTCGGAGGTGGCCAAGAAGCTGGGTATCAGCCAGATGCACGTCTCCCGGCTCCAGCGCGCCGCCACCGAACAGCTGAAGCAACTGCTGCCGACCGAGAGCCTGGGGTGACGGGCAAGGGGAGGCAGGCCTCCTTTGCCAAAACCCTTCCCGGTCAGCGCGGGAGGCAAGCTGGTCTCGGAGCCGCCCGATGGTTTTTGAATCCATCTTCTGTCGTCGATACGGACGTCGTGTACCGGCGGGGATAAACCCCGCCTGGCAACCTAACGAGGGGCAAGAGACGATCAACCATCACGGCGCTGCCTCTCCTCGCCAGGCCGGTTGTACCGCTCGCCTGAAGCTGGAGTTGGGTTGGGCGCAACACCAGCTCGGCAGGTAGACTCAGCCAGTTCCGTGACCGGAGCCGAGATCCGCGCCCGCTTCCTTCGCTACTTCCAGAGCCGCGATCACCTGATCATCGAGAGCGCCTCGCTCGTCCCCGTAGACGACCCGACCACGCTCTTCAACTCGGCTGGGATGCAGCCGCTTCAACCCTATTACAGGGGCCTGCGGCAGCCTCCGCATGGCCGCTTGGTGGGCTGCCAGAAGTGCTTTCGGGTAGTGGACCTCGATGACGTGGGCCGCAGCGACAGACACTGCACGTTCTTCGAGATGCTGGGCAACTTCGCCCCGACCGGCGACTACTTCAAGGAGAGCGCCATCCCCTGGGCGTGGGAATTTGCTGTCGATCAGCGCGTCGGATTGGGGCTGGACAGAGAGCGGATCCGCGTCACCACCCATCCCGAGGACGACATGGCGCGCGAGATCTGGCGCCGGGAAACCGATCTCCGAGCGGACTTCGTCTACGACAACCAGGAGAACTGGTGGGGCCAGGAGCTGGGGCCCTGCGGCTATGACTCGGAGCTCTGGTGGGACCGCGGCCGGGCGGTTGGCTGCGGCCGGGACGACTGCTATCCCGACCACTGCGAGCGCTTTGTGGAGTTCTGGAACCTCGTCTTCCCGCAGTTCGACAAGCAGCCTGACGGCAGCTTGCCCGAACTGCCCAGCGGCGGCGCCATCGACACGGGCATGGGCCTGGATCGGATCAGCAGCATTCTGCAAGACGTCGAGACAGTCTTCGAGACCGATCTGTTTGCTCTCATCCAGGACCACATCCGCCAGTCGTCCAGCGTCTCCGCCACGGTTTCAGAGCGAGTGGTGGCCGACCACCTGCGCGCGATGACGTTTCTCATCGGCGACGGGGTCCTCCCGGCCAAGGAGGGTCGCGGCTACGTGCTCCGCCGCGTGATCCGTCGGGCCGCCCTGCACGGCCGGCGGCTCGGCCTGCGAGACGGTCTGGTGGCGGGCGTGCCGGCGGTGCTGGAGACTTTTGCGGAGGCCTATCCACTGCTGGCTCAGCGCCAGGCTGAGATCGAGCAGGCCGTCCGAGCCGAAGAGGAGAGCTTCAACCGGACGCTGGAGCGCGGTATGGAACTCTTCGAGCGCCTCGTCGAGCAACCTGGCTTGGAGCTGAGCGGGGACGAGGCGTTCCGGCTCCACGACACCTTCGGCTTCCCTCTCGAGCTCACGCTGGAGCTCGCCCAGGAACGGGGCAGGACTGTCGACCTGGCAGGTTTCCGCGCCGCCATGACCGGTCAGCGCGAGCGGTCGCGGCGCGCTCTGAGCCATCGTTGGAGCGAACTCCAGACTCTGCCCGACACCGAGTTCACCGGCTACCAGCGCCTGGAGGAGAGTGCCCGGGTGCTGGCGTTGCGCCGGGATGGCCAGGACGTGGCGGCGGCCACGGAGGGCGAGGAGGTGGAGGTCTACTTGGACCGCAGCCCCTTCTTCGCGGAGAGCGGCGGCCAGGTCGGTGACACAGGCCGCATCCAGGGTCCTGGCGGCGAGGTGCTGGTGGAGGACACCCGCCGACCGCGCGCCGGAGTCACAGCCCATCTGGGCCAGGTGCTGGTCGGTCGCCTCAGCACCGGCGATCAGGTGCGGGGGGTCGTGGACGCCGAGCGACGGCGGCGCATCATGCGCCACCACTCAGCCACTCACCTGTTGAACCGCGCCTTGGAGGAAGCGCTCCAGCGACCGAACCTGCAGCGAGGCTCCTGGGTGGGACCTGACCACACCACCTTCGACTTCCCGCTCGACCGCTCACTGAGCGCCGACGAGCTGGGCTCGCTGGAACGGCGAATCAACGCCCAGGTCCGCGCCGCCCTGCCCATGACGGCCCGGGTGCTGCCATACGCCGAAGCTGTGGCGACCGGCGCCACCCACCTCTTCGATGAGAAGTACGGCGACCTGGTGCGCGTTGTCTGCTTCGGGGAGTGGAGCTGCGAGTTCTGCGGCGGCACCCACTGCAGCAGCTCGGCGGAGGTGGGGATGGCGATAGTGACCGGCGAGTCCAGCGTGGGCCAGGGGC
Source organism: Candidatus Dormiibacter spiritus (assembly GCA_003244185.1). Lineage (GTDB taxonomy): Bacteria > Chloroflexota > Dormibacteria > Dormibacterales > Dormibacteraceae > Dormiibacter > Dormiibacter spiritus. Next base: position 71,266 of record QHBT01000035.1, read on the forward strand.
TGCGCCGCATCGATCTCACCGTCGGCGAGTCAGCCGAAGAACTCGTGCGGCTCAGGCTGGGCCAGCTGCAGCAGGCAGGCCGAGTCCTCGGCGTGGCCCCCGGTGACGTCGCCAGCAAAGCGGAGCAGCTGCGACGTGAGCAGCGCCGGCTGGAGCGGGAGATGGCTCGGCTGCGGGACGAGCTGCGAACCGTCAGCATCCGGGGCGCCGGCGCCAGTGGTCCGAGCCGGCGCCAAGCCCGGCTGCCGCTGGTCATGGAGCAGGTGAGCGCAGAGGGGATGGAGGACCTGCGCGGTTGGGCTGATCGGTACCTGGAGCAGCTGGGAGGCAGCGGCGTGGTGGCGGTAGCCGACGGCACCAGCTTCGTGATCAAGGTCTCCCGAGACCTTGCCCAGGAGAACCCCGCCAACGAGCTCGCCCAGGTGCTTGGACGCGGCGGCGGTCAGCCCCAGCTGGCCCAGGGGCGCCTGGCCGGGGACGTGGGAAAAGCCTTCGCGGCCCTGGCGGCACGGCTTCAATGAGCCCGCTCTTCCGCCAGAAGCACAAGCCTGACTACTACCAGCACTTCACCGTCCTGGACATAGGCAGCGAGTTCGTCAAAGTCCTGATCCTCACTCGCCAGGGGTCCGACGCGATGGTGCTCGGAGTGGCCAAGGAGCCACAGGCCCCAGCCTCGATCGAGAACGGTGCGATCATCGAATTGGACAGGGTGATCGAAGCTGCCAACCGCGCACTGGAGACAGCCGAGGACATGGCGGGCGTAATCCCCGGCCTGGCGACAGTCGGCCTGGCCGGCGAGCTGGTCAAGGGCTTTTCCTCGTCAGTTGCCTATCCCCGTGAGAGGCCTGATTCACGGGTGAAGGAATCCGAGCTGCGAAACATGCTGCAGCTCGTCCAGCGGCGGGCGCTGCACGAGGCCGAGCATCTGCTGGAGCTGGAGCGCGCCTACGGCAACCTGGAGGCCAGGCTGATTCAGTCCAACATCACAAGGGTGCGGATAGACGGCTACCCGGTGGCCAACCCGATCGGCTACGAGGGACGGCACATGGACCTGACAGTCTTCAACACCTTTGCCCCGGTCATGCAGGTCGGAGCCGTGGAGACAGTCGCCAAGGATCTGGACCTGGATCTGGTCAGCATGGTCTCCCAGCCCTATGCCGTCGCCCGGGCCTGCGCCGGCGACGACGCCTGGGAGGAGGGCGGGATCTTCATCGACATGGGTGGCGCGACCACCAACGTGGCGCTGCTGCGCGAGGGTGCTGTCGAGGGCACGCGCATGTTCAATCTCGGCGGTCAGGCACTCACCCGCCGGATTGCGGGCGAGTTCGGTCTCTCGGTCCAGGATGCGGAGGCGCGTAAGCTCAGACATTCGGAGGGGGTACTGAGCCCTGCTGAAAGGCAGCGGATCTCGCGGCTCTTGACAGGCGACGTGGAGGTCATGCTGCAGGGGCTGCACCTGAGCCTGGTGGAGCTGGCCCGCGATGAGCTTCTCCCCGCCAACCTCTACATCAGCGGCGGGGCCAGCCTGCTGCCGGAGATGGGGCGGGAGCTGCTCAAGCCTGCCTGGCGGGAGGGCCTGAGCTTTATCCGGGAACCCGACGTGCGCCGGCTCGGTCCGGCGGACGTGCGCAACGTGACCGACGCGACAGGGCTGCTGCAGAGTCCGCAGGACGTCACGCCGCTCTCGCTCGCCAACCACTTCCTTCACCAGGGGTCGGAGCAGGACGAGCTGATGAACTCGGTCATGGAGGGTGCGGTGAAGGGCCTGCGGCTTTAGGCAGCAGGCGGCTTTCGCCTGCTCGTCCAGACCCAGAGGTGCGGCCGGCAAGCCCGGCCGAACCCCTGGAGTTCCGGCGCAGGGCCCGTGGTAGCCTCTAGGCGGACTTGAGGTTTTCACAGCGGCCCGGGGCCGCCGGAAGCCGGGGAGTAGGGTGATGGGACTAGAACCGATCTTCGTCGATGGCGAAGAGGAACTCCCGGCAGTGATCGAGCGACTGAAGCAGGTCGGGAGCGAAGAGGTGCCCCTTGTCCTGTCCGGCCATTCCCGGGTGGGCCGGAGCAGGTTCTCATTCCAGCTTCTGAGCAGGTACGCCCGCCAGACGGGCAAGCGGCTGAGCGTCGTCTCGCCTGATCTCGCCGTGCAGCAGATGGCGCAGGAGGCAGGGTTCCGCTCGGCAGGTTCGCTGGACAGTCTCGGTACGGGAGTGGTTCCGGAGCCGGCGCCGGCGCTTGCCTACCAAGCCGCCTTGCCACAGCCAGAGCCGGCGTTCCTGGACCCCGCCGCCTCACCGGCTGTTGTTGAGACCCCAACCCCGCCTGTGCTCCCGCAGTCGAGCAGCGTGGCGGTTGGTCCGCGGATCCGGGCGGCGCCACCGACGACCGCCGGTCGCAGCCAGCCGCGGCCGTCGCGGGCGCTCCTCTATGGTGGTGTGGCCCTCGTCTTGGGGGTTATCCTCGTCGGCCTCCTGGTTTTCGTGCCTTCGGCCAAGGTCATAGTGGTGGCGCAGGCGCAGCCTTTCTCGGCCGACCTGGCTGTCACCGCCGCACCCAGCGGCGCTCCGATCCACGTGCGGACGGCCACAGCCGGCAAGAAAGCTACTCAGAGCTTCAAGGCGACAGGTGTGAAGACGACGCCCGGCCAGCCCGCTACAGGCGGCATCGCTTTCGATGGAAGCGGCTGCAACCTGTCCGAAGGGAGCGAGATACGGGTGCCCAACGGAACCCGGCTGCGCTCCTCCACCGGCGTCCAGTTCGCGACCAACGGCGGCGACGTGACAATCCGGCCCGACACCGCGGCCACCACCACTATCATTGCCACCTCGCCAGGTCAGAACGGCAACCTGCCGGCCGACACGGTGTTCGCGTTCGAGAACGCCGGGAACACGGGCGGCTGCCTGGTGGCGCGTGGCGGTCCCACCAGCGGCGGTCAGGACGAGGTGAAGAAGACAGTGGTGGGTCAGTCGGACGTCGACAACGCGCGCAGCCAGCTCAACGCCCAGCTCCAGGCCCAGCTCAGCAATGACCTCCGCACCGGCGTGCAGAGGGGAGAGAAGATCAATGACGAAATCCAGTTCAGGGATGCCCAGCTGAGCACCGACCACAAGGTGGGGGATGAGGTGCGCAGCTTCAATGCGACGATGGATCTGCAGGCTGAGGGGGATTACTACCGGCCAGATGAGGTGACTGCGGCTTTTGTCGGCCTGCTGGCCCAGAAGGTGCCCGCGGGTCGCCAACTCGCCGGTCAGTCGACCGCCAGCTACCAGGCCACAGCGACCGCGGGTGGTCAGCTGACCTTCAACGGAAAGGCGTCAGGCTTCTCCGCGCCCAAGATCGATCGCAGCGCAGTGAACGCCCTGGTGACAGGCAAGTCAGTCGCGCAGGCCCAGCAGAACCTGAAGCACTTGCCAGTCCAGTCAGTGGTGATCGAACAGCATCCTTTCCGGCTGCCGTTCATGCCGCTCTCTTCTTCCCGCATCGAGGTGGAGTACGACGTGACGGTGGCGCCGGCCGCCCAAACGCCGAAGTGATGGCGCCGGCAGGCCGCGTCCTGGCCATCGATCCTGGCAGCAAGCGAGTTGGGGTGGCGCTGAGCGACCCCGGCGGTGTGCTGGCGACGCCGCTGCTGACCCTTCCCGCCGAACCCGGCGCCACCCTTGTCGACCGACTGCTGGCAGTGGCCGCCAGTCACCAGGCGGTCGAGCTGGTGGTGGGCCTGCCGCGCCGACTGGACGGTAGCTCAGGACCCGAGGCTCAGGCGGCCAGCCGGCTGGCGTCTGAGCTGCGGGCGCAGAGCGGGCTGCCGGTCAAGCTCGTGGATGAGCGGCTGACCAGCGTCATCGCTGAGCGGGCCCTGCTGGCCAACGGACGCAGGCGCGATCGGCGCAAGGAGCTCTCCGATCCGGTGGCGGCCGCCGTGATCCTGCAGGGACACCTCGACTCCAGGCGAAAGCAGGAGTGAACCAGCCTGGCCACGAACAGCCAGTGGTGCTGATCGATGAGGCGGGGAGGCAGCGCTCCTTCCGCGTCCACGACGCATTCGACCTGGAGGGCCGCTCGTACTACCTGGTGGAAGCCGCAGATGATCCTGAGCAGGTCATGTTTCTGAAGGAGTCCAACGGCACCCTTGAGACAGTAGATCCAGATGAGCTCCAAAGCCTGCTGGCGTTCCTCGAAAACGATGATTCCCAGTACAGCGAGTGAGGAAGCTGCTGGTAGTGCTGGTGCTCCTCGTCGCCGTCGGCTACGCCGGCAGCCAGGGGTATGGCTGGTACCAGAGCCAGATCAACGACCCGGTCGGCGGAGACACCCGGCCTGTCGCCGTCCACATTGCAAGCGGCGAGCCGGCAGACGCCCTGGCCGCAGACCTGGTGGCCAAGGGCCTGGTGCGCAATCGAGACGTGTTCCTCTTCTACCTTCGTTCGCGGGGCAACGGCGCCAACATTCAGGCCGGTGACTTCCAGCTCAGCCCGAGCATGTCGATGGCCGCCATCGTGGAGCGTCTAACCTCAGGGACTCCCAACACTCTCCAGATCAGACTGGCCGAGGGGCTGACCCTGGCCAAGATGGCGGAAGCGGTCCAGGCCTCCGGCTTGGCCAGCGCGCAGCAGTACACCAACGCCGCTCAGCTTGCCGGCCACCAAGAGAGCTTCCTGCAAGGTCGACCCCAGGGGGCCCCGCCAACGCTGGAGGGCTTCCTCTTTCCCGACACCTACCAACTTGCCCCCAGCGCTGGGGCGCCGGCCTTGGTTCAGCTGCAGCTCGACCGCTTCGGACGCATAGTGGGCGCCGGCCTGAGCCAGGAGATCCAGGCGCCCGCCGCCGGCCGGCCCCAGCTGAGCCTCTACCAACTGGTCAGCGCCGCCTCCATCGTTGAGCGCGAGGTGAACCGCGACCCGGATCGGCGGATAGTCTGCGGCATCATCTTCAACCGGCTGCAGCAGGGAATGCCACTCCAGATCGACGCCACTGTGCTCTACGGCCTGGGCCGCTTTGGCGGGCAGCTCACACAGGCTGACCTGGCCCAGGACACGCCCTACAACAGCTACCTGCACCAGGGCCTGCCGCCAGGACCGATCGCCAACCCGGGTGAGGCTGCGCTCAAAGCCTGCGCCGAACCGCAGCCCTCCAGCTACCTGTTCTATTTCTCCGATCCCAGTGGAGTTACCCACTACGCCACGACTGGCGACGAATTCGAGCGTCTGAAGCGGCAGTTCGGCGTCGCCGGCGGCTGAGTGGCCACCGGGATAGTGGCCTTGCTCGGGCAGGGCATCTCCTACTCCGCCAGCCCAGCGCTCCAGGCGGCGGCGTTTGCAGCGACCAACCTGGATTGGCACTACGAGCTGGTGGACGTGGCGCCCTCTGAGCTTGCCGCTGCTGTCGAACACCTCCGGCAGGATCCCTACCAGGGCGCCAACGTCACGATCCCGCACAAGGTGGCTGTGATGCCGATGCTGAACGCTCTGGAGGCGGACGCGCGCGGAGCTCGAGCCGTCAACACCATCCGCCGCGAGGGTCGCCGGCTGATCGGCTCCAACACCGACGTCACCGGGCTCAGGGCCGCGTTGGGGGCTGCGGGTGTGGAGGTCACCGGCGCCACGGCCGTGGTGCTGGGCGCCGGTGGGGCAGCACGAGCCTGTGGGCTGGCCCTGAGCGGAGCGGCCGTGACCTTCGTCGCGCGGAATCCCTCACACGCAGTCGGGCTACCCGGGACGGTGCTGAGTTGGGGCGACCCCACCTGGCAGGCGCTGGCCCGGCGGGCGGACGTGCTGATCAACGCCACACAGCTCGGCCGCCGGGGAGAGATGCCGATCCGGCCCGGCGGTCTGCCCCTGTCGGGAGCGGTGATCGACCTTGTCTACGTGGCGGGGGGCACGCCGCTGGTCCGCAGGTCGCGCCGGCTGGGCCTGCGCTGCGTCGATGGCTGGAGCATTCTGCTCGCCCAGGGTGCGGCTGCCTTCCAGGCCTGGACCGGCCGCGAGGCGCCGCTGGCCGCAATGCGGGCGGCCCTGCCGCCGGGAGCGATCGAGGCGGCCGGCAAGCCCGACCTGCGTTGAGCGTCCCGGCCACGGTGCTGGTCCCGCTCGCCGTTCTGGTCGGAGGCCTGGCGGGAGCCGGACTGATGATAGTTTCGGCCCACCTCGCCGGGAGCCAAGGCTTGGCGGAGCGCGCTCCGCGTTGGGAGCGGATCGCCACGCCGCTGCTCTCAGCCCTGGTTCTCGCCTCGCTGGCCTGGCGTTTGGGTGCCGGCTGGTCTCTTCTGAGCCGGAGCCTGTGGGCCTTGATCCTAATTCAGATATTCGTCTTCGATCTTCGCCACGGGCTGATCTTGGATCGGGTGCTGCTGCCGGCAGGCGTGCTGGCGGCACTCTTGAGCTGGCTCGGGCCGGCCCTCAGCTGGCGCGAGTCGCTGCTCACCGGCGCACTCACAGGTCTGGCCTTTCTCGCCGTCGCCAGAGCCGGCCGGGCACTTTTCAAGGCGGACGCGCTGGGCCTGGGTGACGTCAAGCTGAGCGCCTTCATGGGGCTCTGCCTCGGTTTCCCCGGGGTGGTCTGGGCGGTGATCGCGGGGGTGCTGGCCGGGGGCGTGGCCGCCGCCGTGCTGCTGGTCACGGGCCTGGCTGGGCGCCGCGATCACTTCGCCTATGGGCCGTTCTTGGCCGGTGGCTCTTTACTTGCCCTGTTCCTGCTGCCCCCGGGCCGGACCTAGAATCCTCGCGATGCCGCGCCAACTGCTCGAAGGTGAGGATCTCGTCCTGCGGCTGCACAGGCATTGGATTCTGCTCGGCCGCTGGCTGGGACTTCCAGTGGCCTTGGTGGCGCTCTTCTGCGCAGCCCTTTATGTGGCCGGCAATCGTCTGCCAGGTGATGTAAAGCTGTTCCTGCTCCTGCTGGCGCTGGCGGCCCTCGGCTTTTGGACGATAGTCGCGTGGCTGCGCTGGACGGCAGTGAGCCTGACTCTGACCGATCAGCGCGTGATCTTGGAGAGCGGAGTGATCGGCCGCGCCAGCAAGGTCATCGCCTTGGACCGCGTGCAGGACGTCGCCACCCGCCAGTCTCCCTGGGGCCGGCTCTTCGGCTACGGGACCGTGCAGATCGACGCCATGGGCGCCAGTGGCACGGAGCTCGTGCCTTATGTGCCGGGCCCTGAGCGCCTGCGCGATGAGGTCTTCGTGCAGTCGGGCGCGAGCCGGCGCGCGGGCCGGACCTGAACCGGCGGCCGCCCCTGGCCCTGATCGGCTTCATGGGCTGCGGCAAATCGACTGTCGGCCGCCGCGTCGCCGAGATGGCCGCGGCGCCGTATTTTGACCTGGACCAGATGCTCGAAGAGTCCAGCGGCCTGGCCCTAGGGACGTACTTCGCCCGCCACGGCGAGGCGGCATTCCGGGCGCTCGAAGCACGGCTGCTGCCCGAGGTGCTGCAGCCAGGAGCCGTCACCTCGCTGGGGGGTGGCACGCCTGTGCCCGAAGCCAACTGGCGCCTGCTCCAGGAGCGAGCCAGGACCGTTTACCTGGCGGCCCCACTGGGGGTGTTGCTCGCCCGAGCTGGAAGCCAGGCCAGCCGACCCCTTCTCTGGGGGCGGAGCACGCAGGAGCTGGAGCAGCTGTGGCGCGCCCGGCTGCCGCGCTACGAGGCGGCTCACGGGCGCGTCGATGCCGCGCGGCCGGTCGAAGAGGTGGCGCGGGAGGTGCTGGCGCTCTGGGACTCGTGAGTGTCCAGCTGGCCGAGCGCGCCTACCCGGTGCTCATCGGTTCCGGCGCCCTCCAGGAGTTACCTCGCCGGCTGCGCGAGAAGGCCGCGTCGAGCGCAGCTGTGGTGAGTGACAGCAATGTCGCCGGCGAGTGGGGAGAAGCTGTGGTGGCGGGATTGACGGGGGTCGGCATCCGCTCCCAGCTCCACGTTGTACGACCTGGCGAACAGGCGAAATCCCTCTCCGAGCTGAGCGGAGTCCTCGACTTCATGGAGCTCTTCGGGCTGGATCGCTGGGGCGTCGTCGTGGCTCTTGGCGGGGGCACCGTGGGCGATCTGGCCGGGTTCGCCGCCGCCGTCTGGCAGCGGGGCGTTCGCTATGTCCAGGTGCCCACCACGCTGCTCGCGATGGTCGACGCCAGCGTGGGCGGCAAGACAGGGGTCAACAGCAAGCGGAGCAAGAACTCGATAGGCGCCGTCTGGCAGCCGCTCGCGGTCTTCTCCGACCTGACCACACTGCGCACCCTGCCGGAAGCCGAATATCTCGCCGCCTTCGGCGAGATCGTGAAGTACGCGGTGAGCCTGGATCGGGACCTGGCGGAAACCCTGAGACTGCAGGCGCCGGCGCTCCGAGAGCGAGACCTGACAGCTCTGGAGTCGGTGGTGACCCGCGGCATCGAGCTGAAAGCCCAGGTGGTCGCGGCCGACGAGAGAGAGGCCGGCCCCCGCGAGGTCCTCAATTACGGCCACACTGTCGGGCATGCGCTGGAGATCGCTTCCGACTTTGCCATCCCCCACGGCCGCGCCGTCGCCGTGGGCCTGCGGGCGGCTGCTCGCCTGGGTGTCGAGTGCTGTGGCTGTCCCCAATCAGTGGTAGAGGTCCAGGACGAGCTGCTGGCGGCCTTCGGCCTGCCCGGTGACCTGCCGCCTGTGCGGGAGTCTGAAGTGCTGGCGGCGCTGCCGCGAGACAAGAAGGCCCGCGAGGGCCGGCTCCGCTGGGTCCTGCCCCGGGAGCTGGGCAAGGTTCAGGTCGGCGTGAGCGTGCCTGCGACGGCCGTCGAGCGCGTGGTTCACGAGGTCCTTTCATGAAGCGCCTCCTCGTGGTCAACGGTCCCAATCTGAACCTGCTGGGCACCCGAGAGCCGGAGATCTACGGCTCCCTGACGCTCGCCCAAATCGAGGCCCGGCTGCAGCAGAGGGCACGCGCCAGAGACTGCGAGCTCCGCTGTTTCCAGTCCAACTCGGAGGCCGCCATCCTTGACTTCATACAGTCGGAGGCCGCCGCCGCCCAGGGCCTGGTTCTCAATCCCGGCGCCCTGACCCACAGCTCGGTGGCCCTCTACGATTGCCTCAAGGCGCTCGCCCTCCCCACAGTTGAGGTCCACCTCTCCAACATCCACGCTCGAGAGGAGTTTCGATCTCGCAGCGTCACGGCGGCAGCGGCCCTGGGCGTGGTGACGGGGCTGGGTGCGAGCGGCTATATCTACGCCATGGAGTACCTGATTGATCGAGACGAATAACTTCCGAAATGGCACAGCCTTCGAGATGGACGGCAAGCTGCTGACAGTGGTCAGCGTGGAACACATCAAGATGGCTCGAGCCGGCGCGGTGATCAAAGCCAAGCTGAAAAACATCCGCGACGGCTCCATCTACGAGCAGAGCTTCCGCAGTGGGGACAAGTACAGGACTGTCCGGATCGAGAAGTTGGCAGCCACCTACCTCTACGGGGACGGTGACAACCACCACTTCATGGACGCCCAGAACTACGAGCAGTTGGCCCTGGCCACGGACAGGCTGGCGGACGTCCTGCCGTTCCTGAAGGAGGGCAACTCGGTCAGCCTCCTGCGCTATGAGGATGAGGTGATAGGAGTTGAGCTGCCGATCACGCTGGAGCTGATCGTGGCGGAGACGGAGCCCGGCGTGCGTGGGGACACTGTATCCGGCACCAGCAAGCCGGCAACTCTCGAGACTGGCGCGCAGCTGAGCGTCCCGCTGTTCGTCAACCGTGGCGACCGAATCCGCGTGGACACGCGCACCGGCCACTACATCGAACGCGCCTAGGCCGATGAGAAGGGGCTTCGGCCTGCGGTCTCGTCGGCGCCTTGGCGCCCATGCGGCCCATCTTCGCGCCTACTTTCTGTGCTCCTCGTTCACGCATAGTTCAGATGCGCTTACTCCGGTGCTCGAAAAGGCACCCGAATCTGGACCACCTGGATCGCCAAATCACTCGACGACAGTTTTTTCATCACCCTGCTAGGGCTGACCTTGCGTTGTCGAGGCTGCCGGCAGGCTGAAAAGGCCTAACCTGCCGGACATGGCGGAGCCGGGCATCACTTTCTCCGCCAGCCGGCTGGCCAATATCGTCGCCCACGCCGTCTTCAGCGCGTTCGTCGATTACGCTGGCGCCTTCGAGCAGATCACCCGCCGCGCCCAGGACAGGTTCGTCAAGCGGGACTGGCCGGGCGCCGCTGCCGACGCATCCGAGCGGCTCGATCTCTACACGGGAGTGGTCGACCGAGCCCAGACGCAGGTGGAGACCATGCTTGCCGCGCGGTCGGCTGAACGCCTGATCTGGGCAGGGCTGAAGGCCGTCTACTCAGGTCTCATTGCGGGCCGGCCGGATTGGGAGCTGGCCGAAACCTTCTTTAACTCGGTGACCAGGCGAATCTTCGCCACCGAGGGCGTGGACGCCAACATCGAGTTCGTCGACTCCGACTTTGCAGTCCCCGACGAGGCGCCCGCGGGAGAACTTTGGAAGACCTACGAGGGTGATGAATGCGCGGCGATTTTGCGTTCCGTGCTCAGGGACCCCTGGTTCAACTGCGCGCTTGCCGAGCCAGAGGGCGACGCCAGTCGTGGTGGCGCCCTGCTGCTCGAGCAAGTTCGGTCGGCCGGCTTTGAGGATCCGGTGCGACGGGCGGAGGTGATCAGGGCGCCCTTCTTCCGCCGCAAGGGCGCCTATCTGATCGGTCGGCTCATCCTCGGCGATCGCCGCCTGCCGTTCGGCCTCGCCTTTCTCAACTCAGCGGCCGGCGTCACCTTGGACGCCGTCCTGACCGGCGAGGACGACATCAGCATCGTCTTCAGCTTCACCCGCTCACACTTCTTCATCGACCTGGGGCCGCCGCATCAGCTGGTCACGCTCCTGAAGGAGCTGATGCCGAAGAAGCCAGTCGCTGAGCTCTACATCGCCCTGGGTCATCACAAGCACGGCAAGACCGAGCTGTACAGGGACCTGCTGCGCCATCTGGCTACCTCTGATCGCCGGTTCGAGCCGGCTCCGGGGACACCCGGCACCGTGATGCTGGTCTTCGCGATGGAGGGCTATGACGTGGTCTTCAAGGTGATCCGCGATCGCTTTCCGGTGGTCAAGCCGGTGACGCCGCAGCAAATTCGCGACAAGTACAGGCTGGTCTTCCACCACGACCGCGCCGGCCGCCTGGTCGAGGCCCAGGAGTTCGAGCATCTGCAGTTCGACAGCGCCAGGTTCGCCCCCGAGCTGCTGGAGGAGTTCCGGCGCGACGCCGAGCGCACCGTCGAGTTGGCAGCGGATCGCGTGGTCGTCCACCACGCCTACCTCGAGCGGCGGGTGACCCCCCTCGACTGGTACCTGCGCCAGGCCGACCCGGCGGCGGCGGCCGCCGCGGTCAGCGATTTCGGTCAGGCAGTCAAGGAACTCGCGGCCAGCGGCATCTTTCCCGGCGAGCTGCTGCCCAAGAACTTCGGGCTGACCCGTCACGCACGCGTGGTCTGCTACGACTATGACGAGCTCGGTCTGCTTTCAGAGTTCACTTTCCGGACCCTGCCCGCCGCCGTCGACGACCAGGATGACCTCGCCGACGAGGCATGGTTCGGGATCGGTCCGAGAGACCTCTTCCCGGAGGAATTCGGACGCTTCCTGGGCTTCACGCCCGATCAGCGAAAGGCCCTGGAGGTGCTCCACCGCGATCTTTACGACGTCACCTTCTGGCAGTCCACTCAGGCTTTGGTCCGCAGCGCCGAGATCATTGACATCTTCCCTTACCCGGCTTCCCGGCGGCTGCCGGCCAGGTGAAAAATGCCGGCCTGGGGCGGGCAGCCGTGGGCGGTCCCCTCAGGTAGCATCGGGGCGATGGCGCAGGCGACTTCCGGCAGCGTGCGGGTGGCCAACGAGGTCATCGCCAGCATTGCCGCCCTGGCTGCCCGAGAGGTGGAGGGCGTGCAGGACGTGGATCAGCCCAGCGCCCGGCAGCTGATGGACTGGCTGAAGCGGCAGACTGTTCACAGTGGCGTGCGCGTCGCGCTGGACGGCGAGCGCAAGATCCATCTCGACGTCTTTCTGACAGTGGTTTCAACCGCGGCGCTGCAGGAAGTCGCTGCGCGTGTGCAGGCCAATGTGGTCGAAGCCGTGGAACGCATGCTGGGCCTGGAGGTCGCCGAGGTCAGCGTCTTCGTGTCCAGCGTCGCCTTCTGATGTCATCCGCCACAGCCGTAAGCAGGCGCCAGATCCGGTTCGTGAAGGGGCCGCCAGGTTCCCCGCGACCCCTCTGATTGCTGGTCATGGCTGGTTCTCGCCACCGTGCTCGAGAGCTGGCGCTGAAGGCTCTCTTTCAACTCGAGGGCAGCCCGGAAGGCCCCCTGGCCGCTGTCGAGTACTTGGCCGGAGAGGAGGCGGCCGAGCCAACCGAGCGGGAATTCGCTGGGCGGATCGTGGCGGGGGTGCTCGAACATGGTGAGGAGATCGACGGGCTGATCCGGGCAGCCTCCACCAACTGGAGTCCTGAGCAGATGGGCAGGGTGGATCGCACGGTCCTTCGGATCGCCGTCTACGAGATCCGCTTTGGCGGGGAGGTGCCGCTGCGCGCAGCGCTCAACGAATCGATCGACCTGGCGAAGACATTCGCGGGCGAGGAGTCGGGCCGTTTCGTCAACGGAGTGCTGGGCCGGATCGTGGCGGGGGCCGCGCGTGAGGTCCCCAGCTGAGGCCGCCCCCGGGCCTGAGCCGGTGGATGGGTTGCTCGATCGGCTGGAGGCGGCACTGCAGCGCCTGAACGACCCCCGAGCGCCCGTGCAGCAAATTGTGGCCGATTACGAGCTGGCGGAGCGCCTGCTCAGGGACGCGGAAGACAGGCTGGAGCAGGCTCGGACCGCGCTCGGTCAGGGTCGGTCAGGCGCCTAGAGTCGTGCAGCGGTACCTGTTGCCGGCAGCCGTGGCGTGGCTCATCGCCCAAGGCCTCAAGCTGGGCCTCTACAGCGCCAGGCGCCGGCGGCTGGACCTGCGCATTCTGGCCGAGATGGGCGGAATGCCGAGCTCCCATTCGGCGCTGGTCATGGCTCTGACTGCCGCCCTGGGCCGCGTCAACGGCGTCAACTCGTCGGTGTTCGCTGTCGCGTTGGTGCTGTCGATAGTCGTCATGTACGACGCGCAGGGTGTGCGGCGGGCGGCCGGCCTGCAGGCTTCCGTGCTGAACCGTTTGATGGATGACCTGATGGCTCAGCGGGGCATCCGCGAGGACCGGCTGCGGGAGTTGGTGGGCCACACGCCGGTTCAGGTACTCGTGGGCGCGGCGCTGGGCATCGGGATCGGCCTGCTGCCGTTTTAGTGGTGGCTCCGTCGCGACAGCGGCTGGATCTGGCTCTCGTCAAAGCGGGAATGGCCGAGTCGCGCAGCCAGGCCCAGGCTCTCATCCTGGCGGGCAAGGTCAAGGTCGGGGAGGAGACAGTGCGCAGGTCCGATCGGCTGGTGGCAGCCGAACCGCTCCACGTGGTGGCGCCCCCGGCGTTCGTGAGCCGAGCAGGCGCCAAGCTGGCCGGAGCGTTGACAGCCTTCGGAGTGGCGGTCGCCGGCCGCATCTGTGCAGATGTCGGCGCTTCGACAGGTGGTTTCACCGACGTTCTGCTCCAGCGCGGAGCCGCCCGCGTTTACGCCATCGACGTGGGCAGGGGACTGCTGCATTGGCGGCTGCGGCAGGACCCCCGCGTGGTGCTGCTGGAGCGCGTCAACGCCCGAACGTTGGAGCAACTCCCCGAGCAGCCGCAGCTGGTCGTCGTGGACGTCTCCTTCATCGGGCTGGAGCTGGTCCTCCCAGCACTCTGTCGCTCTGCCCCGGGCGCAGAGCTGGTGGTGCTCTTCAAACCCCAGTTTCAGGTAGGTCGGCGCGAGGTGGGAAAGGGCGGCGTTGTCCGCGACGAAGCTGCCATCGCCGCCGCTCTCGTTCGCTTCCGCGCCTGGTGCCAGGAACAGGGCATAGCCGTCCTGGGCGAAGTCGTGTCCAGCCTCCCTGGCGCTGAGGGAAATGTAGAAAGACTCCTCCATCTGCGTGCGCCCGGGCGGCGGGCGACCCCTGCCGAATCGCGTCCGGCGAGTGTCCAGAAAGATTAGGATGGGCCTGTGAAAGAAGCAGTCGGCATCCTCTTCCACCCAGGTGTTGACCGGAAGCTGCCGGCCATCGAGGAGGCGCGCCGGCTGCTGGTCGGAGAAGGCTTTGAGTGCTGGGAGGCGCCGCGCGGCGGCAGCCGCCGCGTGTTGAGGCCGCGCACCCGCCTCCTGCTGACACTGGGCGGGGATGGCACTCTCCTTTCCGGAGCTCGGCTGGCGGCACCGGCGGGGGTGCCGCTGCTCGGCGTCAACCTGGGCCGGCTCGGCTTTCTCACCGAGCTGGAGCTGGCCGGGCTGAAGCGCGGTCTGCAGGCCTTCCTGGCTGGACGCTTCCGACTCGAGGAGCGCACGGTTTTGCAGGTGTCGGTGACCACGCAGACCGGGGCCACGCGCCGCCAGGTGGGCGTCAACGAAGTGGTCATTCAGCGCGGCGCCGACGGCGGCCTTCTCCGGCTCCATATCGGGGTGGATTCCGAACAGGTGGGCGTGATCGACGCGGACGGCCTCCTCGTGGCCACCGCCACCGGCTCAACCGCCTACGCTCTGGCGGCCGGGGGTCCGATCCTGGAGCCGAGCGTCGAGAACCTTCTTCTGGTGCCCATCAACCCCTTCGCCCTCACGGTGCGGCCCATAGTCTTCCCGGGCCGCCACCAGTTGAGCCTGCAGCTGAGCCGCGCCGCCGGCCTGCTGGCAGTTGACGGCCAGAAGGCTCGTCGGCTGGCCGAAGGCGACAGGATCGAGGTGGCGGCCCATCCCCGCCGTCTTCAGATGGTGCGCTTGAGCCAGGCCGATCGGTTCTACGGACTGCTGCAGCAGAAGCTCGGCTGGGGCCTGCCGCTCGTGCCGACCCCCTGAAGCCGGCTGTGCTGGCTCAGCTGGAGGTGCAGGAGCTGGCGCTCATCGAACGGGCCACTGTTCAGTTCGGTCAGGGCTTGAACCTGCTCACCGGCGAGACGGGCAGCGGAAAGTCGCTGCTGGTTGACGCACTGGGGTTGGCGCTGGGCGCCAGAGCCGGCCAGGACCAGGTCCGTCAAGGCGCCGAGCGAGCGGCTGTGACAGCGCACTTCGTTCGTCCGGAGGGGCGGCTGACGCTCAGTCGAGAGGTGGGCAGGCGGGCCGCGGCGCGGCTCGACGGCCGGCCCTCGAACCCTGCCCAGCTGCGCGAGCTCGGCAGCCGGCTCGTTGGCGTGCATGGCCAGCATGATCAGCGGCTCCTTCTGGAGCCGCAAACGCAAACGCAGCTGCTGGACGAGTTCGCCGGCAGCCAGGTGCCGCGAATCGCCGTGGCTGCAGCCTTCGCTGCGTGGCTGCAGGCGCTTAGCGCCCTGCAGGAGCTGGAGACGACCGCCACTCGGAGCCGGCGGGACGAGGATTACCTGCGCTGGCAGCTCGACCAGCTCCGCAGCGTCGACCCCCGCATGGGCGAGGATGAGGAGCTGAGTGCCGAGCGGGCTGCCGCCCGGCACGCCGTCAGGCTGGCTCAACTCGTGGCTGACGCAGGCCAGAATCTACGCGGCGACGGTACCCTGGCCGCGGCCGTTGCCGCTCTGCGCTCGGCGGCCGCGCTGGACTCACGCCTGGCCGCCCTGCCCGAGCGGCTGGCGCTCCTGGCGGAGGAGGTGGTTGAGGTCGGCAGCGAGCTCCGCCACTACCTGGACTCGCTCAACAGCGATCCTCGGCGCCTGGCCGAGATCGAGGACCGGCTGGCGGAGCTGGAACAGCTGAAGCGTCGCTACGGCGGCAGCCTTGAGGTGGCGATTGACGAGCGTGCTCGGCTCGAGACCCAGCTGGCGGCGACAGGTGATTTGGGATCGGCGCTGAGCCAGGCGCGCGCCGCGGTCGACGCCAGTCGTGGGGAGCTCGAAGCTGCTGCCTCGGTGCTGACCGACGCCCGAGCCGAGGCCGCAGATCGGCTGGCCCAGGCGGTGGCGGCAGAGCTGGAGGGATTGCGCCTGGAGGGCGCTCGCTTCGAGATCCGCTTGGCGCGAAGGCCCGACGTGGCCGTGGACGGCGCGGAGCAGGCTGAGATGCTGTTTGCCGCCAATCCGGGCGAACCGCTGGCGCCGCTGGCTCGGGTCGCCTCGGGCGGTGAGCTGTCGCGCGTGATGCTGGCCCTCCGGACTGCGGCCGCCGAGGCGGACCGGCTGCCGACGCTGGTCTTCGACGAGGTGGACGCCGGCATTGGCGGAGAGGCGGCGCGTCAGGTAGGTCTGCGCCTCCAGCGCCTCGGCCGGGGGCATCAGGTGCTGGTGGTGACGCACCTGGCCCAGATCGCCTGCTACGCCGATCACCATCTGGTGGTGGAGAAGACGCTGCGCGGCTCAGGCCGCAACGTTGTGCAGGTGCGCGAGCTCAAGAGTGATGCGGAGCGAGCGGCAGAGTTGGCGCGCATGATGTCGGGCGGCGTGACCGAGAAGGCGCTGGCGCGAGCCCGGGAGCTGATCCAGGAGGCCCAACCGGCCTGAGACATGCGATCCTCGGTGCCGCAGGAGTGGGCGGGCTGCTGGCGGCCTACTTGGCTCGATCTGGTGTGCCAGTGACCCTGCTCCGCTGTACCTGGCTTGCCGGTTGGCGGCGCGCACGCGCTGCCGCTCGCCCGTTTGCCGGTTAACATTGCCAGCCGATGCACGACGAGGCCCGCGCGGTCGAGGTGGCCCCGCAGCTCCGCGTCAAGTCCCCCCTTTTCGAGGGACCGCTGGAGCTCCTGCTGGCCCTCGTCGAGCGGAGCGAGATCGACATCTTTCAACTCCAGCTGGCCGATTTGACCGATGCCTATCTGGCGCAGGTGGCGGAGCTGGAGACGAAAGACGTCGACGAGATGGCTGAGTTCCTCTGGCTCGCCTCTCGGCTGCTGCTCCTGAAGTCGATCCGACTGCTGCCCGGCGAGGAACCCGAACCTGAGGAGACCGAACTGCTGGACTGGGAGGAGGAGGTCCGCCTCAGGCTGCTGGAGTACAGGGCCTACAAAGAGATGGCGCACGAGCTCAGCCGCCGGGCCGAGCGCGACGAAACCAGCTTCCCACCGCCCGTCAGGGAGATCGAGACCGAGGGCCAGGAGGTGCCCTTGCGGGTGGACGCACTGGTCGTGGCCTTCCAGAGTGCGCTGGCGCGCGTGCCGCCCCGATCACTGGTCTTCACTGGGCACACCTGGACGCTGGAGGACAAACTGAAGGCTCTGCGCTCCCGGCTGGCGCAGGGCGGCTTTGATTTGACTGAGCTGATCCTGGAATCACTGGATCGCCTGGAGGCTGTTGTCACCTTCGTCGCCATCCTGGAGCTGCTGCGCCGGGGCGAGATCCGCGTGCGGCAGCGGGAGAAGTTTGAGCGGATCTGGGTGGAGCCGGCGTGAGCGAACGGCAGCGACTCTCGGCAGCGGTTGAGGCGATCCTCTTCTCCTCCACTCGGCCGCTCGAGCTGCGCGAGCTGCAGCGGGCGACCGAAGCCGCGCGGCCGGACCTGGAGGAGGCCCTCGGCCAGCTGCGAGAATCCCTGGAGACGCGAGGTCTCATGCTGCAGCGCCAGCAAGACCAGGTCCAACTGGTCACGCGCCCGGAGGTGGCCGCAGAAGTGCGCCGCGCGCTTCGGCCCGAGGTGGCGGGCAGGCTCTCGCCCGCCGCCTACGAGACGCTTGCGATAGTCGCTTACCAGCAGCCGGTGACCAGGGCGCGAATCGAGGAGGTCAGGGGCGTCAGCTGTGAAGGCGTCCTGGCCAACCTGGAGCTGAGGGCGCTGATCAGCGAAGTCGGCAGGGCGCAGGCGCCGGGCCTGCCCAAGCTGTACGGCACCACCATGCGCTTTCTCCAGCTGCTGGGCCTGGAATCGCTCCAGGAACTGCCGGTTCCAGCTTCGGTGGGCGCCGAGCTTGACACTTCTCCAGTCAGCCCGGTCGAGGTCGCTGAGCAGCGGGCGCTGCTCTTGTCAGGTCGGGAGCGAACGGCATCACGGAACGCCTGAACCGCTTCCTGGCCCGCTCGGGCATCGCCTCCCGGCGCGAGGCCGATCGACTCATAGCCGGCGGCTTCGTCAAGGTGAACGGCCGCATGGCGCCGGCTGACGGGCGTCTGATAGATCCCGAGCTGGACAGGGTTGAAGTCGAGGGCAGACCCGTTGAGCGGATCACCGAGCGGCGCTGGCTGGCCTTCCACAAGCCGGCCGGGGTGGTGGTCACGACTCGCGATCCGCAGGGTCGCACGACCGTCTTGGATCTGCTGCCGCCGGAGCATCAGACCAGCCGTCTATTCCCGGTGGGCCGGCTCGACGCCGAGACGACAGGCCTGCTGTTGGTCACCGACGACGGCGAGCTTGCCAATCGCGTCCAGCACCCCAAGCACAAGGTGGCCAAGGAATACCTGGCCACGGTTCGGGGGGTGCCGGGAGAAGCGGATCTGCGCCGGCTTCGGCAGGGCGTCGAGCTTTCCGACGGTGTGACCCAACCGGCGGAGGTCCAGCTCTTGACCAGCCGCGGTCAGTACAGCCAGCTGCGAGTCACTCTGAGAGAGGGCCGCAACCGCCAGATCAGGCGCATGTTTGCGGCTGTGGGGCACCCGGTCGAGGGCCTGACCCGGGAGGCGTTCGGCCCCATCAGGCTCGGCCGGCTCCATCCGGGCGGTTGGCGCCGGCTGCGTCCCCCGGAGCTGAAGGCGCTGCGCGAAGCAGCCGGCCTAACGGTTGGCTAGCCTGCTCCAACCGCAGCAGGTGGCCATCGATGGTCCGGCCGGTTCTGGCAAGTCAGCGGTCGGCCGCCGGGTGGCGGCGGAGCTTGGCCTGCCTTTCATCGACAGCGGCATCCTCTATCGCGCAGTTGCCCTGGCGGCGCTGCAGAGGGAGACTGACACGTCGGCGGCCAGCGCCGACTGTCTGGCCGGAGTGGCGGTGAGGTTGCGCCTGGAGCTGCTGCCAGACAGGCTGGCGATCGATGGCCTGGAGGTCGGGCAGGCGCTTTACGCGCCAGACGTCAGCGAGGCGGCGTCACGCGTGGCCGAGCTGCCCCAGGTGAGGGCTGCGCTGCTTCCCCAGCTGCGTCGGCTGGCCCGCTTTGGGGCGGTGATGGCCGGCCGTGACATCGGCACAGTAGTGCTCCCCCAGGCCCGGCACAAGTTCTTCCTCAATGCCAGTGTCGAAGAGCGGGTGCGGCGCCGGCAGCTCCAGCAGCACGGCCGGGGGCTGACGCCAGACGCGGCGGCGCTGCGGAGGGAGATCGAGGAGCGCGATCGTCGCGATCGGGAGCGAAGTGCCTCACCGCTCAAGGTGGCCCAAGACGCGAAGACCCTGAACACTGACCGGCTGGATCTCGATCAAGTGGTGAACTCCATCCTCAACACAGTTCGCAGCAGCTGAACATGTACCGGCTGCTGCGGGCGATGATGAGGCTTGCTGTCAGCGTCTACCTGGGCCGGCGATTTGTTGTCTCCGGCCAGAACCTGGTTCCGGCGGAGGGCGGTCTTCTGGTCTGCGCCAACCACCGCTCGACGATTGATCCGCCGCTGGTGCCCGCTTATCTGCCGCGGCCACGAGCCTGGAGCCTGGCGAAGGTCGAGTACTTCCAGAGTTCTCGCTTCACCGCCTGGGTGTTCCGCAGCTATGGGGCCATCCCTGTCGCGCGGCACAGGGCCGACCGTCGCGCCGTGCGGCAGGTGCTCGACCTGCTGCGGGCGGGGGAGGCGTTGGTGGTCTATCCGGAGGGGACGCGCGTTCGGGAAGGGGGCATGATTCGGGCCGAGCCGGGAGCTGGCTTCTTTGCCCGCTCGACAGGGGTGGCCGTCCAGCCGGTGGGGCTGATCGGGACCCGCGAATGCTTCCCGACAGGGGCTCATTGGCCGCGCCGGGTTCGGGTCGAAGTCCGCTTCGGACCTCCCTTCCACGTCCATTCGCGGCGGCCCGACGGCAGGCCGGTCCAGTACCAGGAGGCAGCGGATGCGATCATGCTGGCCATCGCGGAGCTGCTGCCGGCGGAGCTGCGCGGCGATTACTCAGATCTGGATCGGCTCCGAGCCGAGCTGGCAGGCGTCATCCAGGCCGCGCCTGGGATCAGCGCTTAGCATCGGCCGGCCTGTGCAGTACGCCGCCTTCGACTTGGAGACGACGGGGCTGGATCCGGCACTCGACCAGGTGATCGAGATAGGCGCCGTCAGCTTCGACGGAGACGGCGTGCAGGAGCGGTACGAGGAGCTGGTCAGGCCGGGCCGTCAGGTCCCATCGGAGGTCCTGGCCTTGACCGGCATCGACCCCGCTGCGTTGGCCCTGGGCACCGAGCCGGGGCTTGCCCTGGAGAGGCTGCGCAGCTTTCTCGCCGGCCGCATCCCCGTCGCCCACGGAGGTGGTTTCGACCTGAGCTTTCTCCGCCAGAACGGAGCCTGGCCCGATGAGCAGGAGGTTCTCGACACGCTGGATGTCGGCCGCATCCTGCTGCCTGCGGCGGCCAGCCACAGTCTTCCCCGGCTCGCCGCGGAGCTCGGTCTTGACCAACCCCGGCCGCACCGTGCTCTTGACGACGCTGATGCGACCCGCCAGCTGCTGCTCAGGCTCCGAGAGCAGGCCCGAACCCTGCCGCCGGCAGTGAAGTCGGCATTGCTTGATCTCTGTCAGCCCTACGGCTGGCCGCTCGCCAGGTTCTTCGCTGAGGCGCTCGCGACCTCACCACTGGCCGAACCACCGGGCGCCAGGTCGACCGCAAAGGGTCTGCCCGCTCGCCCGGCGGCTGCCGCGCAGCAGCCCAAGCCGCCTGACGACCCCACAGCGCTGGCCGCCCTGCTGGCGCCTGATGGCCCGCTGGCCGCGCACCTGGAGGGCTATGAGCCGCGAGAGGCGCAGGTCCAGATGCTGCTGGCGGTGGCGCAGACTATGCGGCGGGGCTCCACCCTGGTGGTGGAGGCGGGAACGGGGACCGGAAAAAGCCTGGCCTATCTGATCCCGGCCGCCGCCCGCTCAGTTTTGTGGCGCGAACGGGTGGTGATCGCCACCCACACCCACAGCCTGCAGGAGCAGCTCATACGGCGCGACATCCCAGCCCTGCAGAGCTGGCTGCCCTGGAGCTTCAGCGTCCACCAGCTGAAAGGGCGTTCCAG
Organism: Candidatus Dormiibacter spiritus; assembly: GCA_003244185.1. GTDB lineage: Bacteria > Chloroflexota > Dormibacteria > Dormibacterales > Dormibacteraceae > Dormiibacter > Dormiibacter spiritus. Next base: position 92,374 of record QHBT01000035.1, read on the forward strand.
CTACATCTCACTGCGCCGGTGGCGCCGCTATCTGACCGAGACCTGCCCCGACCAGGCTGAACTCGCCTTCCGGCTCAAGCTGACCGTCTGGCTCGCCACCACCGCCAGCGGCGATCGGGCGGAGCTGAAACTGCAAGACGCGGAGCACCTGCTCTGGGCCCGGATTGCCTCTGACCGCCTCGACTGCCTGGGCTGGCGCTGCACGCCGGCGACGGACGGTCTCTCGGTCAACCCTTCCGACTGCTTCGTTCACGGGGCTCGCGCCCAGGCCGAGGCGGCCGATCTGGTCATAGTCAATCACGCCCTGCTGCTCGCCGACGTGGCGCTGCAGGGTCAGGTGTTACCGGGCTATGCCCACCTGGTGGTGGACGAGGCACACCACCTGGAGGACGCGGCTACTGAGGAGGGCACTGAGACTTTCGCCGCTGCTGCGACTGCCGCCCTTCTTTCCCGCCTGGTTGGCGGCGCAGACACTGATTCCGGGCTGCTGGTCGAGCTCGCCGCTGCGCCCCGGCTAGGAGGCGGGGGCGCCGACTTCGAGGCCGCGAGATCGGCTGCGCTGCAGGGCCGGCTCAGGCTCGAACAGCTCTGGGCGGCCCTGCTCGAATGGAGCCACCACCGCGCGGAGCAGGAAGGCCAGCGAGAGACGAAGGTGCGGCTCACCGACAACGTCAGGGCAGAACCGGGTTTCGAGCAGCTGTCAAGACTGGCCGAGGATGCCGCCACAGCGCTGTTCGCGCTCGACGGCGAAATCCGTCGCAGCCTTGCGTTGAGCCGAGAGGATCTGAGCGGCGAGCAGCCGGACGCGGGGATCCGCGAGCTGGAGACCATCCGCGGCGAGCTCTGGGCGGCGGCAACCCTCCTCCAGGCGGCGTTCGCCGGCGGTTCGCCGGGAAGCGTGAAGTGGCTGACCCTCCGCGAAGGCGGGCCAACCCTGCACTCCGCCCCGCTGGAGGTGGCCGAGCTGCTGGCGGACAGCCTCTTCGCGCCACTGACGAGCGTGGTGCTCACCTCGGCCAGCTTGGCAGTGGCCGGCAGCTTCGACTACTTCCTGGCCCGCTGCGGCGTCAGCCCGGCCGCCGAGACACTGCTGCTGGCTTCGCCGTTCGACTATCTCGAGCAGTCGCTGGTCTGTCTGGCGGCGGACCTGCCGGAGCCGCAGGAGTCCAGCTTTGAGCTGGCGGTGGTCGAACTGGTGGCCGAGCTGGCCCGGCGCTTGGGCGGCCGCACGCTGGCCCTCTTCACTTCCCATACCCAGCTGCGGGACGTCTACGCGGCCTTGAAACAGCGGCGGGATCTGGATCAAGTGCTGATCTTGGGCCAGGGCTTGGACGGCAGCCGGCGCCACGTCCTCCAGGCGTTCGAAGGCAGCGAGAGAGCGCTGCTGCTGGGGACCGCCAGCTTCTGGGAGGGCATCGACGTCCCTGGCGACCGGCTCAGCTGTGTGGTGGTGGTGCGCCTGCCCTTCCCGGTGCCAACCGATCCCCTCTACGCAGCCCGAGCTGAGCGTTTGCGAGACCCCTTCTTGCAGGCGGCGCTTCCGCTGGCGGCCCTGCGCTTGAAGCAGGGCTTCGGCCGCTTGATCAGGCGCCGCGCCGACCGCGGCGCAGCCGTGATCCTGGACAGCCGGATGGTCACGCGCGAATACGGCCGGGCATTCTTGGCCGCGCTGCCGCCCGCAGAGCGGTTCATCGGCCCCGCCTCCGAGGTGGGGGAGAGAGTGGAGGCCTGGCTCGCCCGCGCGGCCACCACCCCATGAGCACGCTGTATGTCCTGGCGACTCCGATCGGGAACCTCGAGGACCTGTCTCAGCGCGCGCTGCGGATCCTGGCCGAGGTGAGCGCGGTGGCCGCTGAGGACACGCGGCTGACCGGCAGGCTGCTCTCGCGTCATGGGCTGCGCAAGCCGCTGCTCAGCTACCGCGCGCCGGTCGAGCGGAGGGGCTTGCCGCGCGTTCTCGCCGCGCTGGCAGCCGGCGATGTGGCGCTGGTCAGTGATGCCGGCACGCCGGCGGTCAGCGACCCCGGCCAGCAGCTGGTGGCGGCCAGCTGGCGCGAGGGGCATACGGTCGTGCCGCTGCCCGGTCCCAGCGCGGTCACCACCGCGCTCTCGGCGGCGGGCTTTCCTGGGGCCGGCTTCAGCTTTGTCGGCTACCTGCCGCGCAAGCCGGGTGAGCTGCGGCGCTTCTTCGCCGGCCTGGCCGAGACACGCCAGCCGACAGTCGCCTTCGAATCGCCCCACCGTGTGCTCAAATCACTTGCCGTCCTGGCCGAGACGCTGCCCGAGCGACCCCTGCTGCTCGCCCGGGAGCTGACCAAGCTGCACGAGGAGCTGCGGCGCGGGACCGCGACCCAGGTGCTGGAGGAGCTCGGCGGCCGGGCCCGAGGTGAGTTCACTCTCGTCATCAGCGGCAGCGAATCCTGAGAGGGAGCGGCAAACCAGGTTAGCCCTGGCCGATTGCTACAGTCCAGACGTGCCCGACCACATTCTGGTAGCCGTCGCCTGGCCCTACGCGAACGGGCCGCGCCATCTGGGGCACGTCGCCGGATTCGGAGTCCCCTCGGACGTGTTTGCCCGCTATCACCGGCTCCGCGGCAACCGAGTGCTCATGGTCAGCGGCACCGACGAGCATGGCGCTCCCATCACCTACGGCGCCGACAGCGAGGGTGTCTCGGCCCAGGAGTTCGCCGATCGCAACAACGAGATCATCGTCAAGGAGCTGCAGGCGCTCGGACTCGCGTACGACATCTTCACCCGGACCACCACCTGCAACCACGAGCGTGTGGTGCAGGACCTATTCCGCCGGCTCTACGAAGCCGGCTTCATCGAGCCGCAAACCGTGCTCGGCGCGTTCTCGCCCAGTACCGGGCGCACGCTGCCCGACCGCTACGTCGAAGGCACCTGTCCGATCTGCGGCTTCCCCGAAGCACGCGGCGATCAGTGCGACAACTGCGGCAACCAGCTCGATGCCACCGACCTGATCAACCCCCGCAGCCGGCTGAATGGCGAGGTGCCGGAGTTCAAGCAGGCCGAACACTTTTACTTTGAGCTGCCCGCCTTCGCGGCGGAACTGGAGCGCTGGGTCCGACGCCAGAAGCACTGGCGGCCGAACGTTCGCAACTTCACTCTGCGGCTGTTGGAGGATCTGAAGCCAAGACCGATCACCCGGGATCTCGACTGGGGGGTACCCATCCCGCTGCCGGGCTGGCAGGAACGCCCTGACAAGCGCATCTATGTCTGGTTCGACGCGGTGATGGGCTATCTCTCGGCCTCCATCGAGTGGGCCCACAACCGCGGCACGCCCGAGGCTTGGCAGGAGTGGTGGCGCAACCCCAACTCGCGCGGCTACTACTTCATGGGCAAGGACAACATCACCTTTCACACCGTCATGTGGCCGGCCATCCTCCTGGGCGTCGGCGAGCTGAACCTGCCCTACGACGTCGTCGCGACCGAGTTCCTGACACTCGAGGGCAAGCAGTTCTCCACCTCTCGCGGCCACGTCATAGAGGTGAGCGACTTCCTCTCCCGCTACGATCCCGACCCGCTTCGCTACTACCTGATCAGCGCCGGTCCGGAGACCTCGGACAGCGATTTCACGTGGGCGGAGTTCCTGCGTCGCAACAACGACGAGCTGGTGGGCACCTGGGGCAATCTGGTGCACAGGACGCTTGTCAACGCGCAGCGGAACTTTGGCGGCGTACCTGAACCCGGTGAACTGAGCGAGCGCGATCAGAGGGTGCTGGACCAGGTTGAGGCAGGCTTTGATTCGGTGGCTGAGCTCCTGGAGGCCGCCCACTTCAAGGCGGCCTTGGCTGAGGCACTGCGGCTGGCTGCCCTGGTCAACCAATATCTGGGTGAGGAACAGCCCTGGCATGCGATCAAAACGGATCGGCGCCGAGCAGCGACCACTCTCTTTGTGGCGGTCCACTGCGTCGACAGCCTGAAGACGCTCCTCACCCCCTTCCTGCCCTTCACCTGCCAGCACCTCCACGAACTGCTCGGGTACGGAGACGTGCTGGCGCCTCAGCCCCAGCTCTCAGAGCAGCTGGAGCAGTGCGGCCGGAGCCACCTGGTGCTGGGCGGCGGGGCCGGATATGAGGAACAGGATCGCTGGCAGCCCAGCCGGATTGAGTCAGGCCGGCGCCTGCCTGTGCCCGAGCCGCTGTTCAAGAAACTCGAACCCACCATCGTGGCGGCTGAGCTGGCCAGGCTGGCCGGCGGTGATTGAACCGGGCTTGGTCGATACCCACCTCCACCTCGAGAGCCTGAACGAGCCTGGTCAGGCGCTGCGCGAAGCCCGCCTGGCGGGTGTCAGCGACTTCATAGCCATGGGGGTCGACGGCGAGACCAGCCGCCAGGCGCTGGCCATGGCCTCCGCGGGCGAGGGCGTTTGGGCCGCTGTCGGGCATCATCCGTTGAACCAGCAGGGGCCGGACCTGGGCCTTCTGCGCGAGCTGGCCGTCCACCCGCGCACTGTCGCGATCGGCGAAGTGGGCCTGGACCACGTGGATGAGCACCGGGGGCCTCACGGTGAGCAGGTCAAGTGGTTTCGCGCCGCGTGCCGGCTGGCGCTGGAGCTGGGTCTGCCCGTCTCGGTTCACACCCGTGGCTGCGAGCAGGCGGTTTATGAAGTGCTGCGGGAGCATGCCGGCATCACCGGCGTCATGCACTACTGGACGCTCGATCGAGGCTGGGCCGAGCTCTTCCTGGAGCTGGGTCTCTACATCTCTTTCGCGGGGGTCCTGACCCGCGCCAGCCAGGCGGATCTTCGTCAGGTGGCGGCGAGCGTCCCCGGCGATCGCATCCTGCTAGAGACTGACGCGCCCTGGGGAACGCCCCGCGGCCGCAGCGGCTCCATGCAGCCCGCCTGGCTGCTGGACACCGCACTGGTGTTGGCAGGGCTGCGCGGTCTGGAGCTGGCCGAGCTCGCCCGGCTGGAACGGGCCAACGCGCAGGCGCTCTTTCCCAAGCTGAAGGCGGCAAGACCGGCGGTCGCCCGCTGAGCAACACGTTCGAGCCGCGGGCAAGGAAGAGCCTGGGCCAGAACTGGCTGGTCGATCCCGACCTGCTGCGGAGGGTGATCGAAGCGGCTGGCATTCAGCACGAGGATGAGGTCCTGGAGATCGGAGCCGGCCCTGGCACGCTGACCGCCTATCTGGTGCGGCTCGCGCGCCGGGTGGTGGCCGTGGAGGTCGATCAACGCCTTATATTCCGCCTCAGGGCGGCCGCCCCGGGGGCCGAGGTCCTCGCCGCTGACATCCTCGAGCTTGATCTTGGCAGGCTCTTTCCTTTGGGAGGGGAAGTGGTGGTGGGCAACATCCCCTACTACCTGAGCGGTGCGCTCCTCCGCCGCCTGCTGGAGCCTGAGCCGCGGCCGAAGCGCCTGAGCCTCGTGGTGCAGCGCGAGGTGGCTCAGCGCTGGTGCGGTGAGGACGGCTGGAGTCTCGCCACAGTGGTGGTGCATGCCTTCAGCCAGCCCCGGCTCGCCTTCACGCTGCCGCCGGCGGCCTTTCGGCCGGCGCCCAAGGTTCACTCAGCCTTGGTGGTGTTGGAGGTGCTGCCTCGGCCGGCCCTCCGGGTGCCGGATCCGGCGCAGTTCTTCAAATTCTCCGCTTCGCTGTTTCAGTTTCGCCGAAAGCAGCTGCAGGGCAGCCTGGCCAGGCTGAGTGGACTGCCCGCGGCGGCTGTGGCCGAGCGGCTGCGATCTCTGCAAATCGATCCCGCCCGGCGGCCCGAAACGCTCCGGCTGGCAGAGTGGGAGGCTCTGCACACAGCCTTCGGGGCACCCAAGTGCTCCAGCCCGGAGCACTAAGCTTCAGCCAAGTTGACGGATTCCCCGCTGCCGCCGAGCGCTCGCACTGGCTTTCGCTACGTACTCGGCCAGCGCAACTTTCGCCTGATCTGGTTCGCCCAGATAGCCGCCCAGCTGGCCGACAAGTTCCTGATGTTCTCGCTCATCATCCTTGCTTACAGGGTGTCCGGTGCCAACACAGGGGTGGCCATCACGCTTCTCGCCTACACGCTGCCGGCGGTGGCGATCGCGCCGCTGGCCGGGGTCTTCGCCGACCGCCACAACCGCAAGGGCTTGATGGTCTGGACCAATCTGGTCAGGGCAGTTCTGATTGCGCTCATCCCGGCGGCCAGCCTCGTTCCGGCTCTCCGCGGCGAGTACGTGCATCTGCTGGTGCTGACGTTTGCCTTTTCCGCCGTCGGCCAGCTCTTCAGCCCCGCCGAGGCCGCTGCGATCCCCACAGTCATCTCCAAGGAGGCGCTCATCACCGCCAACTCCATGGTCCTGGGAACCATGGTCATCACCCTGGTGCTGGGCGCGCCGCTGGCTCCGATCGTCTCCCGGGTTGAGATCTATGCCCCCTACTGGATAGCGACCGGGCTCTTCCTGGCGGCGGCTGGCCTGATCGCATTGGCGCGCATCCCCAATCCCGAACGGACCCAGCACACAGGCGAGCGCCACCCCTTCAAGCAGCTGGCCCTGGAGCTGCGTGAGGGGATGGGGGTGCTGACCAGCTCGCCTGTGCTGCTGCTCGCCTTCGCCGAGCTGGCTCTGGCGGTCCTCGTGATGTTCATGATGTTCACGCTGGCGCCGGGCTACGTGACCCGCGTGCTGGGAGTGGCCGAGCAGGACACCTACCTGATAGTGGTGCCGGCCACCATCGGGACTTTGCTTAGCGCGGCCACCCTGGGCCAGCTCGGCCGCCGCTGGAACCGAGCTCGGCTCCTGATGGCGGCGCTGATCGCCACCGGGGTCACCCTGCTGGCCCTGGCGGTCTTGCCGGCCGTCCTGCGCAACTTCGTCGAGCTGCAGCCGCTCACCCGCGCCTTTGGCGCCGCTGCCAGCCTCCTGCTCGGATTGGAGTTCGGAGCGCTCATGATCCCTGCGCTCAGCGCACTCATGGAGGGGACCGCCGAGAGTGTCCGGGGCCGGGTCTTCGCACTTCTCTTCATGGTCGTGAACGGCGTCAGCGCCATCCCTGTGCTGCTGGGCGCAGTGCTCTCGGACGTGTTGGGCCCGGATCGGGTGATCGGCTCACTCGGCGTGCTGCTGGCGGCGGCCGGAGTGCTCAGCGCCGGCTACGCGCGGCGCGTCTTCGCCGCGCCGCGACCGCCTGCACCAGGGCAACAACACCGCCAGATCCCCCCGGCCTGAAAACCCGGGAGCCGTTTGAAGGGTCCCATAACTATCGCGGGGGCCACGTTCCTTATCCTCGGAGACCAATTGGCCAGTGCCGCCGACGAACTCCGCTCGGAGCCGCTCTACGTGCTGCGGCACTCGACAGCGCATCTGCTCGCGGCTGCAGTCACCCAGCTCTGGCCGGGCACCAAGTACGCAATAGGTCCTCCGGTCGAGAACGGCTTCTACTACGACTTCCTGCTTCCGGAGCCGGTCGGCGAGGCGGACCTCCGCCGGATCGAGAAGAAGATGGAGGAGCTGGTCCGGCGCAACCTGCCCTATGAGCAGGTGGTGCTCAGCCGCAAGCAGGCGATCGAGCGATTCCGGGCGCTCGGCCAGGATTTCAAGCTCGAGATCCTGGCGGGGGAGGCGGCGGCCGAGCAGGAGATCAGCTGCTATGCGACGGGAGAGTTCTTCGACCTCTGCCGGGGACCCCACGTCGATTCGACGCGACGCCTGGCCAATTTCAAGCTGACCAAGGTCTCGGGAGCTTATTGGCGAGGTGAGGAGAAGAACGCCCAGCTGACTCGCATCTACGGCACCGCCTGGCCCGACCGGGAGTCGCTTGACGACTACCTAAGGGCGCTGGCCGAGGCCGAGAAACGGGATCACAAACGGCTCGGCCCCCAGCTGAAGCTGTTCCGGCTCGACGAACGGACCGGTCAGGGCATGGTTATCTGGCTGCCTCACGGCGCGACAGTTCGGCGGGAACTGGAACGCTGGATAGTGGACGAGGAGCTGGCCCGTAGCTACCAGCACGTCGTCACTCCTGTCGTCGCGAAGCTCGACCTCTTCCGCCAGAGTGGCCACTATCAGAAGTTCCAGGAAACCATGTTTCCGCCCATGCGGACCCCCGAGGGCGAGGAGCTGGAGCTGCGGCCGATGAACTGTCCTCATCACATTCTCGTCTATGAGGCTGAGCCCCGCAGCTACCGCGACCTGCCGCTGCGGATCGCCGAGATCGGCAACATGTACCGCTGGGAGAAGTCGGGCGAACTGATGGGCATGATCCGGGTCCGCTCGATCGCCCTGAACGACGCTCACATCTTCTGCACCCCCGACCAGCTGCAGGAGGAGCTCCGTGGCGCCATCGAGCTCGCCCAGTACTTCATGCGAACGCTGGGCGTCCAGATCCATCGCTACAGGCTTTCAATCCGCGACGACCAGGCGGCGAAGTGGGTGGGCGCTGACGAACAGTGGCGCCACGCCGAGTCGGCGCTGGCGGAAGCCTTGGACGCCAGCGGCGAGCGCTACGAGGTGGGCCGCGGCGAGGCCGCGTTCTACGGGCCGAAGCTCGACTTCCAGATCCTCGATGCGCAGCGGCGGGAGTTCACCAACAACACGGTCCAGGTGGATTTCCAGCTGCCGCTTCGATTCGGCCTGGAGTACATCGCCCCTGATGGCTCGCGGCAGACTCCCATCATGGTCCATCGGGGGGCCCTGGGCGCTCTCGAGCGCTTCACCGCCTATCTGATCGAGCACTACGCGGGCGCTTTCCCAACCTGGTTGGCGCCGGTCCAGGTAGGGGTCCTGCCCATAACCGACGCCCACGTTCCGTACGCGCAGCAGGTGGCTGAGCGGCTGCGAAGGGAGCGCCTGCGGGTGGAGGTCGACGCCCGGCCGGAGAGGGTGGGCAAGAAGATTGCCGAGGGCCGGAACCGGCGCCTGCCCTACCTGGCGGTGGTCGGTGAACGAGAGGCTGAATCGGGCAGCGTCCAGATCCGCGATCGGGCCGGAGAGCAGAGCAGCGAGGAGCTGGAGGCTTTTGTCGAGCGAGTCGCGAGCGAAGTCCGCCAGAAACGGCTCTGAAGCGTTCGGAGGACCGACCTGGTAACATGCAGGACGTCTTTGAAGCAGGGGTATCCGCCCCTCACCTCGCGGGCCGCATGGCTCTTAAGAGGTTCGGCGCTGGCGGATGGCACCTGTGCCGTCCGTTTTTTTGTTAGGAGAATAAAGCGACACTGAATTTGACCAAGGGATCGTCTCATCCCGTTTAGAGAGCTTCGTATCAACGATCAGATCCGCTCCCAGGAAGTGCGCCTGATCGACGACCAGAACAACCAGCTCGGCGTCCTCAGCACTGCGGCGGCGCTCCGCATAGCGGGGGAGAAGGGCCTCGACTTGGTCGAGGTGGCTCCTCAGGCAAGTCCGCCAGTCTGCAAGCTGCTTGATTACGGGCGCTACAAGTTCGAGACCATCAAGCGGGAGAAGGACCAGCGGCGGAAGCAGAACACCACCAAGCTGAAGGAGATGAAGCTCCGACCGAAGGTGGCCGACCACGATTTCCAGACCAAATTCAAGGGTGTTCGCCAGTTCATCGAGCAAGGTGAGAAAGTCAAGGTGACGATTATGTTCAGGGGTCGGGAGATGGTCCATCAGGACATCGGCCGGCGCCTGCTGGACCGAGTGGCCGACGCGGCGAAGGAGATCGCCACTGTCGAGCGCGCGCCCATCATGGAGGGGCGGAACCTCTTCATGATCCTGGCGCCCAATCACCGTCCGCACCCTCAGCCGTCCGCGCCAGTACAGGTCAAGGAAGGAGTTTGATGCCCAAGCTGAAGACCCGTAAAGACGTGGCCAAGCGCGTGCGGGTGACCAGAAACGGCAAGTTGGTCCGCCGGCACGCCTGGAAGAGCCATCTGCTGGAGCACAAGTCGGCCAAGCGCAAGCGCGGGTACCGAAGCTCGCCGTTGATTCATCCCTCGGACGTGCGCCAGGTTCGTCAGGCGCTGGGGATTTAGGAAGTTACATGGCCAGAGTCAAGCGAGGCGTCAGCGCCCATCGACGGCACAAGGCAATCCTGGAGCGGGCCAAGGGTTTCCGCTACTCCAAGAAGCTGCTCTTCCGGTCCGCTAACGAGGCGGTCCTGCATTCGCTCGCCTATGCCTTCCGGGACCGGCGTCAGCGCAAGCGCGACTTCCGCCGGCTCTGGATCGCCCGCATCAACGCTGCCGCCCGCCAGAGCGGCATGCCCTACAACCGCTTCATGCACGGACTCCGCCAGGCCGGAGTGGAGATCGACCGCAAGGTGCTGGCCGACCTGGCTGTCGCCGACAGCGGCTCCTTCGCTCGGCTGGTCGAGGTTGCCAAGCAGAGCCAGTAGGGCCGCTCCGGCCGCGCCGGAAGCTGTTCTCTCGCCCGAGAACCGGGCTGTCAAGCGGCTGCGCCAGCTGGCCAAGAGGCGGGAACCTGGCCTGGCTTTGATCGAGGGTCCACGCGTGGTCGCGGAGGCCGCGGCGCGGGGCGTGCGCTTGGAACTGCTCGCGCTGCGGAAGGGCAGCGAGTCAAGCATCCCCGCCGAGCGTGTGATCGAGCTCGCTCCCCAGGTGTTCAGCGCGGTGAGTCAGACGGTCAGCCCACAGGGCGTCCTGGCAATAGGGGCCGTCAGGGAGTTGAGCGTCCCCGAAGCCCTGGCGGCGGCGCGGACAGCCGGCTGGCCGCTGGTGGTCCTGGACGGCGTGCAGGACCCCGGCAACGTGGGGACCATCTGCCGCAGCGCGGTGGCGGCGGGCGCCCCGGCGATCGCGGTGCTCGGCGGCGCCGACCCCTTCTCCGCGAAGGCGGTGAGGGCTTCGGCGGGGGCCGTGTTCGGTCTGGGCGTAGCTCGGGGTACCTGGGCTGAGCTCGCCGGTGCGAGGGGATTGGGCGCCACTCCCCGCGGTGGCGGTGACATCCGCCGCCTGGACCTTCGCGGAGTGGAGGTTCTCGCGCTGGGCAGCGAGGCGCACGGGCTCAGCAACCCGCGACTTGAACCGGTGACCATCCCCATGCAGCCGGGGGCAGAATCGCTCAACGTGGCGGCGGCGGCCGCTGTGCTGCTGTTCGAGCTGCGAAGGCGGCTCGCATGAGCGATTTCGAGCAGACGGCGGCGGAAGCGCGCAGCCTGATCGCCCAGGCTCCTCATGCCGCTGAGCTGGAGCGCCTGCGCATCCATTACCTCGGCGCACGCGGAGTGCTGGTGCCACCGGACTTCTCGCAGCTGGCGCCGGACGAGAGGCAGGCGGCCGGCAGAGCCTACAACCTGGCCAAGCGTTCGCTCCAGGAGTCCCTGGCGGGGCGCCTGGATGAGCTGCGGCGTCGGCGGCTGGCCGACTTGGCCGACAGCGAGAGGATCGACGTCACACTGCCCGGCCAACCGCCTCGGCTGGGCCGGCTGCATGTGCTGACAGTTGTCCAGCGAGAGATCGAGACGATCATGGAAAGGATGGGGTACCAGGTGGAGATCGGCCCCGAGGTCGAGACTGACTGGTACAACTTCGAGGCGCTGAACCTGCCCCGCGGTCATGCCTCCCGCGACATGCAGGAGACCTTCTTCCTCAACCGCTCGGAGACGCTGGTGCTGCGCACGCACACCTCGCCCATGCAGATCCGGACCATGCTGAAGCATGGCGAGCCGCCAATCTATGCGGCGATGCCCGGCCGGGTCTACAGGCAGGAGGCGACCGATGCCAGCCACCTGGCTCAGTTCATGCAGGTGGAGGCGCTGGCAGTGGATGTCGGCATCACTGTGGGTGATTTGAAGGGAACTGTGCAGTACTTCTCACAGTCGCTCTGGGACGAGGAGCGGAGGGTGCGTTTCAGGCCCAGCTACTTTCCCTACACGGAGCCCAGCTTTGAGTTCGACGTCTCCTGCTTGGTCTGCGGCGGCCGGGGCTGCCGCAGCTGCGGCGGCGACGGCTGGCTGGAGGCCGGCGGCTGCGGCATGGTCCATCCGGCAGTCCTCCGGAACGGGAACATCGATCCCGAGCGTTACAGCGGCTTCGCCTGGGGTTTCGGCATCGAGCGGATCGCGATGCTGAAATACGGGGTGGAGGACCTGCGCCTGTTCTACGAGAACGACCACCGCTTCTTGGAGCAGTTCTAGGTGCCTGTACCGGTCGAAAGGGCGCAGCATCTGAGGGCTCGGGGGGCTGAGTGAGGGTTTCGTTCCAGTGGCTGTCTGAGCTGGCCGGGATCGAGGATCTGACTCCCCAGGAGGCCGCCCAGACGCTGACGATGGCCGGCTGGACCGTGGAAGAACTGAGATTGATCGACCTGTCCCAGATCAGGGTGGGCCGGATCATCTCGCAGGAGCCGCATCCCGCTTCCAAGAAGCCGCTCTGGGTGCACATGGTCGATCTGGGTGACGAGCAGAGACAGATCGTCGCGGGCGCTGCCAACGCTGTCGTCGGCTCACTGGTCCCGGTCGCTCTGCCGGGCACCACTGTGCCGAGCGGAGTCAAGGTCCGCGACGCTAACATCGCCGGTTTCGAAGCCCGTGGCATGCTCTGCTCGCAGGCTGAGCTCGAGCTCTCCGACGAACACGACGGCATCATGCTGCTGGATTCGGGGGAGCCGGGTCAGCCGCTCAGTGCGATAGTGCCGAGCGACGCCATCCTGGAGGTTGAGGTCACTCCCAACCGGCCTGACTGCCTCTGCCACCTGGGTCTGGCCAGGGAGCTGGCAGCCGCCCGCGGGCGGCGCCTGAAGCACGATTTCATGCCGCTCTTCACCGGCGGCATTGAGCCGCCGGGCACGGATCTCGTCAGCATCGCGATCGAAGACCCCCGGTTCTGCCGGCGCTATATAGGCGCTGTCGTGAGTGACATCCGAGTGGGTCCCTCACCCCAGTGGTTGCAGCGGCGGCTCAGGGCGGTGGGGGTGAGGCCGATCAGCAACGTGGTCGACATCACCAACTACGTGGCGCTGGAGTACGGCCAGCCCCTCCACGCCTTCGACCTGGACCGGTTGGGTGCGCGCAGGATTGGTGTGCGCGAGGCCCGGGAAGGCGAGCATCTGCTCTGCCTGGACGGTCAGGACCGGCAGCTCGGGCCCGACAGCTTCGTGATCACCGACGGCGACCAACCGGTTGCGCTGGCCGGTCTCATCGGCGGCGCGGAAACGGCTGTGCAGGTCGGCACCACCCAGATATTGCTGGAAGCCGCCAATTTCGAGGGCATCGCGGTTCGCGGCATGTCGCGGCGGTTGAAGCTGCGCACGGAGGCGTCGGTCAGGCTCGAGAAGAACATCTCGCCGGAGCTGGCGCTGGCCGGCGCGCGGCGGGCGGCCGGGCTGCTGCAGGAGGTCTGCGGCGCCAAGGTCCATACGAGCTGGGCCGAAGCCTATCCGCGGCCGCAGGAACCCGTCCCTGTGCGCTTCCGGCCGGAGCGGATCGACGCGATCCTGGGCTTGCACGTGCCGCTGGAGGAGATGGAGGCGATCCTCGATCGCCTGGGCTTCCAGGTCCGCGTCGAGACAGAGGGCGAGTGGTACGTGCTGCCGCCGGTGTTCCGGCTTGACGTGACAAGCGTGCAGGACGTCGCCGAAGAGGTGGGCCGCATCTACGGCTACGACAACGTGCCGGCCACGCTGCCCGGCCGGCGGCGCAGCTCCTGGCGCGCCGCCACGCCGAGCGTGGAGCGGCGGCTGGACCCCTGCCGGCAGGCGCTCGCCGGCGCCGGCTTCGACGAGGTGGTGACGCCGGCGTTGGTGGCGGCCGAGATGTTGCGCCGGTTGGGCCTTGACGGGCGAGCGCTGCGAATGGTCAACCCGCTCAGTGACGACCAGGACACGCTGCGGACATCTCTGCTCCCCTCACTCCTCAAGGTGGCGCAGCTGCAGCAGAAGCACGGTCGCCAGGCCAGCCGGCTCTTCGAGATCGGCCGGGCCTATCTGCGGAGTCGGGGAGACTCAGAAGAGCCGGAGGAGCAGCCCGACGAACCGCAGCTACTCGGCGTCCTCAGCACCGGTCACGAGGGAGCAGACGCCGCTCGGAAGGCTTTCTATGAGCTCAAGGGTGGTCTGGAGCGGGCGGTGAACGCCCTGGCGCCCGCGAGGTTGCGCTTCGAGCGGGCCGAAGACCGGCTCTATCACCCTGGCCGGACCGCGCGCATTCTGTCCGGCCGGGAGGCCATCGGCTGCATCGGCGAACTGCACCCCACCACCTCTCAAGCATTTGGCCTGCCGGGGCGAGCGGTAGCCGCTCAGCTGGAGATCGCGCCCCTGCTTGAACTGGATTCGACCCGAAAGGTCAAGGCCCTGCCGCGTTACCCAGCGGTAACGCGCGACCTGGCTGTGGTGGTGCCCCTGGACTTGGAGGCTGCCACTCTCGCCGGGGCGATTCGCTCGAAGGGTGGCGAGCTCCTGACCGACGCAGCGGCTTTCGACGACTACCGCGGCAGCCAGGTGACCGAGGGTCGCAAGAGCGTCGCCTTCGCGCTGACGTTCCGCAGCCCCGAGCGCACGCTGACGGATGAGGAGGTGGACAGCCGGTTGGAGCAGATTCGGGCCACGCTCAGCAAGCGCTTTGAGGCGAGCTTCCGTGACTAAGACGGGAGCCGCGGAGCGGCTCTGGGCCAGGCTGCAGCACATAGCTGTCGAGATCCACAGCGCTGAGCACCTGCAGGCCCGGCTCTCGCGCGGAGACAGGCTCCGGGTCAAGCTGGGGCTGGACCCGACGGCGCCCGATCTCCACCTCGGCCACACGATCCAGCTGGGGGTATTGCGCGCCTTCCAGGACGCGGGTCACACCGCGGTACTGATAGTGGGCGACTACACAGCCCAGATCGGCGACCCCAGCGGACGCTCCGAGACCAGGCCGATGCTGACCGCTGAACAGGTAGAGGTGAACGCCCAGACGTACTTCGCGCAAGCGGGCCGCATTCTCGATCTGGAGCGCGCCGAGGTCCATCGCAACGCCGAGTGGCTGGGCCGCATGACGGCCGCCGACGTGCTCCGTCTGCTCGGCAGCCAGACGCTGCAGTCGGTGCTGCAGCGAGAGGACTTCAGCCACCGCTTGCAGTCGGGTGCAGCCATCGGCGCTCACGAGATTCTCTATCCCTTCAGCCAGGGCTATGACTCGGTTGCAGTCCGAGCCGACGTGGAGATCGGCGGTACCGACCAGCTCTTCAACCTGCTCTTCGGCCGCGAGGTTCAGCGCGCCTACGGCCAGGCGCCACAGGACGTGATGGTTTTCCCTCTCCTGGTCGGCCCCGATCGACGGCGGATGAGCAAGTCGCTCGGCAACTACATAGGCGTTGCGGCTCCTGCGCCGGAGATCTACGGCAAGGTCATGTCCCTTCCCGACTCGCTGATCGAGCCGTATCTGCGCCTGGTATCAGGTCTGGGCCCCGCCGAGATCGCGGCTGCGCTGCAGCTGCCGGCGCGAGAGGCCAAGGCGGCGCTGGCCCGCGCGGTGGTGACCCGGTTGGCGAATCCGGAGGCGGCGGCGGCCGCGGAGCGCGACTTCGAGGCAAAGTTCAGGAGCCGCAATCTGGACGAAACCGAGATTCCTCTGCTCCAGGTCCGGGCCGGGACCACAGTGGCGGCGGCGCTGGTTGCGGCCGGTCTCTATGGCAGCCTGAGCCAGGTCCGGCGGCTGGCTGAGCAGGGCGGCCTTTCGCTGAACGGTGAGAAGGTGGCCTCCGATCACCCGGTCGAGGACGGGGGGATGGTCAAAGCCGGCAAGCGAAACTTCTTTCGTCTGAGCGTTGGCTAAAATGCCCGAAAGCATGTTCGCAGCATTGCACCAGTCTGGAGCTGGGGTCTGAAATGTCAGGTCACTCCAAGTGGGCGGGAATCAAGCACAAGAAGGCGATAGTTGACGCCAAGCGGAGCCAGACTTTCACCCGGGTGACCAGGGAGGTAACCATCGCCGCGCGCGAGGGTGGGCCTGATCCGACCAGCAACTTCCGGCTTCGCCTGGCAGTGCAGAAGGCGCGGGAGGCGAACATGCCCGCCGACAAGATCTCGGGCGCCATCGACCGTGGTGCCGGCGCTGGCAAGGGGGACGCCCTGGAAGAGGTTCGCTACGAGGGCTACGGCCCAGCTGGGGTGGCGGTGATGGTCGACGCGGTCACCGACAACCGCAACCGCACGGCACCGTCGATGCGGCACATCTTCGCCAAGAACGGCGGCAATCTGGCCGAGGCCAACTCCGTGGGCTGGATGTTCAGCCGCAAGGGAGTGCTGAGCCTGGATGCCGGCAGGCTCGACCCGGAGGAGGTGGGCCTGGCGGCGATCGAGGCAGGCGCCGAGGACATCAAGGTGGAGGGCAACAGCGTCGAGATCACCACCGAGCCGAACTCTCTGGAACCTGTGAAGTCGGCCGTCGAAGCGCTGGGAGTCAGGATCGAGGAGGCCGAGATCACCATGCAGCCCGGTCAGACGGTCCCCGTGCCCGAAGAGCAGGTGCCCCAGGTGCTGCGGCTGCTGGAGGCACTGGAAGAGGACGACGACGTCCAGGCGGTCTACGCCAACTTCGACGTCCCCGCGGAAGTTCTCGAACGCGTCTCAGCCGGCGTTTAGTGGTCGACTAGCTGCCGATGGCTCTCCCGGAGCCGCCGCTTCTCCTGGGGATCGACCCCGGGCTGGCCAATACGGGCTGGGCGGTGGTTGATGGACGCCAGCAGGTGGTGGCCAGCGGCACCATCAGGACCAAGCCCGGACCGCCGGCTCCCCGGCTGGTGCTCCTGGTCACCGAGCTGCGTCAGGTGCTGGCCAGCTACCAGCTTCAGGAGGCGGCGCTGGAGGAGCTCTTCCTCGGCCGCAATGCGAGCAGCGCCATCGGCGTCGCTCAGGCGAGGGGCGCCGTGCTGGCCGCCCTGGGCGAGGCGGGCGTAACCGTGCACGAGTACAAGCCAAGCCATGTCAAATCGGTCATCACCGGATACGGATTGGCCGGCAAGACCCAGATGGGCCGCATGCTGGGCCTCCAGCTGGCCGGCAGCACCGGTGACCACCACGCGGCCGATGCGGTGGCGATCGCCGTCTGCCACGCCCGGACCCGGCGGGTGGCCGAAGGCGTACCCGGCGCGGTCGGTCGGCAACCCGGTTGATCGGCCACCTGCGGGGCCGGGTCATCCGGGCGGCCCAAGACCAGGTGGTGCTGGACGTGGGCGGGGTCGGCTATCTGGTTTCCCTGCCCGCCTCGGCCCGCGAATCAGTTCCGGCAGTGGGAGCGAGGGAGGAGGCGGCGCTTCACATCCACACGGTTGTGCGTGAGGACCAGCTGGCTCTTTACGGATTTGCCAGCGCTGAGGATCTGGAGCTCTTCCAGATGCTGATCCAGGTGGATGGGGTGGGGCCCAAGGTGGCACTGGCCATTCTCAGCGTGGCCAGCCGGGACGTCCTGAAGCGCGCGATCCTTGCCGATGATGTGGCCCCAATCAGGAGGGCGAGCGGCGTGGGCGCTCGCACAGCCCAGAAGGTGATCATCGATCTGAAGCCCAGGCTGCAGGCCGAGGCTGCGCTGCTGGCTCTGCCGAGCACGCCCCACGGGGCTTCGGATGGAGAGGCGCAGACCCAGGTCGAGAGCGCGCTCCGCTCCCTAGGCTTCAGCGCCCAACAGGCCAAGCAGGGCCTGGACGCGGTCGACTGGAAGGCAGAACCCGCCGCCCAGGCAGCACTGGCGGCCGCTCTGAAGGCTCTGGGCAGGTGAGCGAGTCTGAGAACTTGGTCGACCCGAATGTGCAGAGCGAGGAAGAGCAGCTCGACCGCACGCTCCGCCCGCGCACCCTGCAGGACTACATAGGCCAGGAGCAGGTCAGGGCCAATCTCAGCATCCTGATCGAGGCGGCGCGACGCCGGGGCGAACCGGTGGAGCACGTGCTCCTGTCGGGGCCCCCCGGACTCGGCAAGACGACGCTCGCGAACATCATCGCCAACGAGCTGGGCGTCAGCATCAAGACCTCTTCCGGGCCTGCCATCGATCACGCGGGCGCCCTGGCTTCGATACTCACGAACCTGAACGATCGCGACGTCCTCTTCCTGGACGAGATCCACCGGCTGAACAAGGTGGTCGAGGAAGCGCTCTATCCCGCCATGGAGGACTTCACCTTCGACATCGTGTTGGGCAAGGGGGCGGGCGCCACCTCGGCCCGGCTGCCGCTGGCACAATTCACATGCGTCGGCGCCACGACGCGGCAGGGCCTCCTGAGCGGACCTATGCGCGACCGCTTCGGCGCAGCGTTTCGGCTCGAGTTCTACAGCGAGCCGGAGCTGGAGCGAATAGTGCGCCGTTCGGCCCGCCTGCTCGAGCTCGAAATCGAGCCCTCGGCAGCGGGCGAGCTGGCCCGCCGCTCAAGAGGAACGCCGCGCATCGCCAACCGCCTGCTCCGCCGCGTGCGCGATTATGCGCAGGTGCGCGCGGAGGGGGTGGCAACCCAGGCGGTGACGATCAAGACGCTCGAGATGCTCAAAGTCGACGAACTGGGCCTGGAAGCGCTCGACAGGCGCTTGCTGGAAACCGTGATCCACAACTTTCGCGGCGGCCCCGTCGGCCTGGACACCATAGCCACGTCTCTGGCCGAGGAACCGGAGACCATCGAGGACGTGCACGAGCCGTTCCTCATCCAGTGCGGGCTGCTCGCCCGCACGGCTCGGGGGCGCGTCGTCACCGAGCTCGCCTACCAGCATCTCGGGCTCACGCCACCCGCCGCCAACCCGGCCCAGCAGACGCTGCTCTAAGAAGAGGAAGAGGGCCCGGCTTTCAGCCGGACGGCGAGCCTGACACCGGAGCAAATGCCGTCGCGCGCGGAGGTGCTGTTCGTGGGTGGCGGCTCGTCTCCGCCGAGCGAGTGGTGGGTAGGCGACGAGCGATCTGTCGTGACCCTCCGACAGCCACCACAACAAGGGCGCGCTTGTCGGCGCTTGCCATCCACCGAGCTTGCTGACTGCGGAACGACCAGTGGGCGCCAGAAGGGATGCGTTGTAGGTCTCGATGACCGGCTGCTCGTCCACCAACCCACAGCAGGGTCCGATCTGAGGCGGGCAATCCGACTGAATACCTAGTCGCCGGTCGCTTCCCCAGCCTGCTGTAAAAGCGGAGACGTTTCTCCGCCCGGCGTGTGCATCTTAAGCGGTCATCTCGACGTCTGATTGGGCGGGCTTGGCGGCGCGCATCTGAGCGAGTTGCTGGCGCTCGAAATCGATGAGCGCGAGGCCGCGGCCGGCCGCGATCACCAGGTCCATGACCGCCCAACCGAGGCTGAGGCAGCTGGTCTCGCCGGGGAAGCGGCCGATGACCTTCGTCCGACGTTTGACCTCGCCCAACGAGCGTTCGAGCAGGTTCGTCGAGCGCAGCCGCTTGCGGAGTCGGAGTGGGTAGCCGAGATGGGCGCCGAGCGCCGGCAGATCCTCAGCGAGAGCGGCCCGGCGCTACTCTCTTCTTCACGGCGTAGTCCTCCTTGCGATGGTTGGTCAGACCTTCCGCGGCAGACTACGTCGTTTCACTTTTACAGCGCCTGGGGGACGCAACCCAATTGCTGCCCATGCTTGACAGATTGGGCAGATAAGCCGATCATTAGAGGGCTCCACACAACCCGGCCGGAATGGGAGCCTGACAAAGAAGATGGAAGCGGCGCTCGTCCTTACAGCCACAGTGCTCGCTGCGGCTCTGGGTGGCGTGCTACTACTCTCCGTGGTTGGCAAGTTGCGGAATTTCAACACATTTTCGATCGTCACTCTTGGACAGTTGGGAGTCCCTGCCCGCATGGCCCCGACTACGGCAGTCACGGTACTCGTCCTTGAGGCGGGGCTAGCCGCAGCGCTTGCGACGGCCTCGTATCCCGCGGCTGCCGGCCTTGCAACTGCTGCCCTCTTGACCGCCTATGTTCTCGTAGGCCTTTACGCAGCCTGGTTAAAACGACCCATTCCATGTGCTTGCTTCGCAGGTGGCCGTATGACGCTTGGGATCCAGACCGCTATGCGAGCCGGCACCCTGGCCCTCCTGGCAGCGGTGCTTACATTGTGTTCGACTGCGGGAGGTCATCCTAGTGGCGGGGGTACGTTGACCATGATTGCGGTATTGCTGACGACTAAGTGGCTTCTGGACTGGCGGCAGCTGTCAAAGCCTCTCGGATGGCGATGAGGAATGACTACTATGCCAGACTTGATCGCTGCTGCACTCGTCGCGACCCTTGTCTTGGTCGCACTTCAGGGTAGTGCGATTGTTGAGCAGCATCGTCGAATTGCGATGATTCGCCGACAAGTGTTGGTCTTGCAGGGTCCTCTTCCCGCTACAACAGATACCATCGGCAAGGCTCTACCACCGCTCGATGGAGTCGCAGCTGACCGACTTGTGCCGGTCGACTGGAGGGAGTATCTACCAGACCTGTCCGGTCTGGTTGTGGTCTTAGATCCAATCGATGAATCTAGTTGGTTCATAGCAGAGGGCTTGAGAGACGCTGAAGTGCAAGTAACGGACGACCGATATGTCGTGCTGCTGGCTGGCACTGCATTGGCAGCGGAGCGATTCATAAGGGCCACCAGGCTGCCGACTGTGGCCCTTGTACTCGTTGGACCGAGAAGCACAGCACTGCAGCACTTGGCCGTTCGCTGGCGTCCAGCGGTGCTAAAAATTCAGTCCTGTAAGGTAGTTGCGGCTGCACAATTCCATGACGCAAAACAGTTGCGCAACTTTGGCCTGCATCGAGCACAATCGGGAGGTGACGCCGTATGACTTAGCACTTGGAAGCAGTTCGCTCGTATCTCAAGTATGAGTTGGAGGAACAGATGGTCAATTTAGAAGAGGTGTTGGAAGTCAGAGATCGAACATCGACGCCTGACAAGGGGACGCAGAGGCTTCATCATTGGCTGCGGGCGATCGGGATCACCTTTGGGGAACCTGCCGGTCGATTGGCCGGCTCCCGAGGCGAGTCACCTATCGCCTGTATTTCGTGCTGTTATGATTGTTCATGGTCATTGTGCAATCCGAGGAACCCGGCGTGTGGCTACATCTGTTATGATAATTGTTGTGGTCACTACTGCTACGATAATTGTTGCTAGAAGCCGTGCCAACAAGAAGAACCGCTGCCGCCTGATACTTGGGTAATCAGGGCACAATCGTGCCCTTGGTCCATGGGCTACCGGGGACATGTGTCGCCGGCAGCCCACTTAACTTGGTGGTTGCTCCAGAAGAGCCAATGCTGCGCGCCGCCCCGCTAAAGCATGCCTGAGTACCACGATTCCTCGGCACCGCGGTGCAGCTGACAGTTGGGCGGCTGGCGTGGCGCCGCCTTGGCTACGAGGGTCATGTAACTTTGGCGGTGCTGATCGCTCTGAGCGCGACTCTGGGCTTGGCCGCGGCCGTTCCGTTAGTACAGGCGACCGCCGCAGAAGCGGGCGTCCACACAGTGGTTGGCGGCAGCCAGGAGGGCAAGGTCATCCTGATCGGGGCCCCAAGCGGCGGGGTCGGAAGTCCCAGCGGCTTCGACGCATTCCAAGCAGACGTAGAAAAGCAGATTGCCCGCAATGTCGGAGGCTACGTTCAAGCGGGAGCTGCTGTCGCATCACTGTCGGGGCTGCAACTCGCGTCCATCGATGGACAATCCACCGCCTCCGAGCACGGACAGGCCGCGCCGACGTTGATGTACGTCCGCGATCTAGCTCGGCACGTGGAAATGGTGTCGGGTGACATTCCTGCTGAGGGAAGCCAGTCCTCAGCCGTAACGCCTGTCAGTCTGCCCCAGAGGGCTGCTGCTACATTTGGTTTGCGCCTCGGCAACCACTTCTGTTTGCGCTTCACGAGTAATTCCCGGGCACCTTTCTGTCTTCGCGTAGCTGGGGTATGGTCGGCTCGAGATGCTAATGAGGCGTTCTGGGGTGGTCGTCCGCCTGAGACCGTGGTTACCATGGGCAAGGAAGCACTGTTCGGCCTCCAAGCTGGGGACACTCCTGACATTCAAGTCATGCACTTTTATGTGGCCGATCTCAAGAGTCTTCACGCAGCCGAGGTGCCGGCTGTTGTTGCACAACTACATCAACTGCGTGGATATTTCGTCGTAGAGCGCGGCGGGTCCTTCTCGACCCAACTCGACGGTGAGCTGCGGAACTTCGATATACGTCGGCAAAGTGCCGCGTACACGATCGAGCTAGTGACGGTCGCCATGCTTGTGGCGGCTCTCTATGCCACAGGATTCTTGGTCGCTGGCTTCCTCGGCGGTCAGTCCGCGGATCTTAGTGTGCTGAGAGCTCGCGGTTGGCCCAGAAGGCGCATTTGGCTCGTGGCATTAATGCAGCTACTCGTCCTGGTTTTGCCAGCCAGTGCACTGGGCCTAATCTTTGCCAGCTTGCTCTGCGGCGTTCTAGCGCTGACCACCTTTGGGCTAGGCGCAGACTTGATCGGGGCTGCCGGGGATCTACTGCGTGCAGCTGCCCCTACCGTCTTGGTCTGCCTGCTCTGCGAGACGCTGATCCTAGTCTCGCAGACTTGGCGAGCAGCCGGAGCCGAGGTGCTGGAGGTACGAAGGGACGCCTCCCGTCCGAGCTCACAACCCTGGTGGCGACGACACTATTTCGATCTTGGTCTTGGCGTACTGGCCCTTGGGCTCCTTCAAGAGGCTCGTGTGCGGGGCTTCCAACAGGGAGGCGACGATCCACTGGTCGTTACCTTTCCTGCCCTGGCGCTGGGCCTATTGGCGGTCGTTGGTCTCAGACTGCTGGGGCCCATCGCCGGCTTGGTAGAGCGGCTCCTGCACGATTTGCCGGCAAGCCTGGCGAGCGTTCAACTGGTCAGGCGACCCGGTCGGTATCTGCCCTTAGCGCTCCTGCTGACGATCAGCGTCGCCCTGGCGGTCTTCAACGGCATATGTCTTGCCACTGATCGTCAGAATGCGATTGACCGAGCCGATTACGCGGTTGGAGCGGACGTGCGGACGGCGTATCAGACGGCCGCAGGCCCGCCACGCCTGGCCGCCGTTCGAAACCTTCCCGGCGTGGCTGGAAGCAGTTGGGTCTATCGGGCCCTCGGCTCGCCCGCGACATCGGCCACTTCCATGACGGTGCTCGGGGTCGACCCAGCCAGCCTCGCCGACGTCGCTTGGGCGCGATCGGACGCCTATGCTCAACCGCTACGGCGGCTACTGCGGCCTCTGGTGGTACAAGACGTCGATGGGCTCCGGCTGCCGGGCCGCCCATCCGAGTTGTCCGTATGGACGTTCGCCAGCGGACTCTCCGGCAGCCTGGCGGCGCTAGTCGAAGATGATGCTGGCCGCCTCTGGTCGGTCCCCCTTGGTCAGCTCCACCCACCGGGTTGGCGGCTGCTCCAAGCCTCGCTACAGCCCACAACAGGAGCACCGGTATTCCCTTTGAAGCTCCGGGAACTCACGTTGAGCCAACAGCCAGCCGTGGGCCAGATTGCCCTGAGTGATCTGGCGGTCGATGGTCACGTCGTCCAGTCGTTCACTGCAGCTGACGGTCCATGGTATTCCCGAACGACCGTTGCGTCCTCACGTCCGCTCGGCCGGGTGCCAGATGCTCAACAGACCCGTGAAGGCCGAGAGACTCTATCAATTCCAGTTGATGGCGGTAGTGATGTATCAATCTGGCCCGCTGGAGGCCGGCGACCACTGCCGGTGCTGGTGAGCCCAGGCCTCCTGGATGATCTCGGACTGAAAGTCGGTCAGGAGCTGGAGGCAGTCGTGGCTCAGCAGACTCTCAGAGTCTCAGTTGTGGGAACGATCAGCGCCTTCCCGTCGACCTATCCAACGCGTGAGTACATTATGATCGCTCCGCGAGATTCTTTGATCCAGCGTCTGGGCGAAGGCGGCACGACCGCATGGCCCACCGAACTCTGGTTAAAGACCGCTGGCTTACCCCCCCATCTGGAGGAAGCGCTGCGAAGTCTTGGCCCTGTTTCGGCACTTTACGACCGTCGAGCGTTGGAGCAGAGCACACTAACCGATCCCAACCGCCGCGCACTCGAAGTAGGGCTGGCGCTCGGATTTGGCTCGATGATGGTGATCATGGTGCTTGGCTTTGGAGTGAACGTGATGGCTCTGATCCGCGAACGGTTAGGCGAATACGCAGTCATGCAGGCGAATGGCCTGTCACAGAAAGAGATCCGCCGGAGTCTCGCCATCGAACGTGTTGTGGTTTTAATCTACGGGATGTTCGTCGGTACCATGCTCGGCCTGGCTTGTGCAGTCGTTCTGCTGCCGACACTCCATCTTGGCTCGGATCCCGTGGACACCATTCCTGCCACCACTATCACCATTCAGCCACTGATCGTTGCGGGCGGACTTACGGTGCTTCTGGCTCTGAGCCTGGCCGCGGGCCGCTGGACCCAGCGCACCGCGCTCCGATTCGACCTGCTCCAGGAACTTCGCCTGGTGGCATGATGGCGCACCCGGGCCGCGTCGCAGCCTTGGTCGAGGCTGATGGACTCGTCCACATCTACAAGAAGGATGATCTGGAGGTAGTTGCTCTGCAGGGGCTCGACCTCAGATTAGAAGAGGGCGAGTTGATCGCCGTGGTGGGACGCAGCGGCAGTGGGAAAACCACGTTGCTAAACGTCCTAGCGGCTCTCGAGGCACCAAGTGCCGGCCGGTTGATGGTGGCTGGGCGTGACTTGACTCGGCTAATCCCGTCAGAAAGGGAGGCCTACCGTCGGGATACGGTCGGTTACATGTGGCAGCACAGTCAACGCAATCTGTGGCCGCCCCTAAATTCCCTGGAGAACGTGCAAGTGCCGATGCTTGCAACTGCCGCCGAACCTTCCCGAGAAGAGAGGGCTCGAGGTCTGCTCGATGCTCTGGGCCTTGGACACCGTTTGAAGCATCGCCCAGTCCAGCTTTCAGGAGGAGAGCGGCAGCGCTTGGCGCTGGCGGTTGCTCTCGCAAATCAGCCCCGGCTACTGCTCGTGGATGAACCTACTTCGGAGTTGGACACGGAGTCTTCGGAGGACTTGATGCGAGATGTGGCCGCACTGCTCATGGACCTGAGGGTGGGCACTATAATGGTCACCCACGACCCGGCATTAGGACGCCACGTCGATCGGGTCGTTCAAATCCGCGATGGCAGGACATCGACCGAGACTCGCTACATCGAACGAGATCGGGGCTTAGTTGCCGACGAGCTGACTATCGTGGATCGCTTTGGGCGACTGCAGATACCCCTTCACCTTCTGGAAGAGCTCGGTTTGGACAGCTTGGTGCGGATACAGCGCGATGGCGATGGTCTGCGAATCTCTCCGGCCCGGGGGCGACGTGGCCGGGAGTGAAGTCCTCCGGGCGGACGGGCTTTATCGATCCTTCCAGGTTGGGGGCGCGAGTGTGAAGGCAGTTGTCGCAGTCACTCTCTCGGTATGGGAAGGGGAAGTGGTCGTGCTGGTGGGTCGTTCTGGATCCGGCAAGTCGACGTTGTTAGCACTGTGCGGTGGCCTCGATCGACCGGATCGTGGTCAAGTCGAGGTCGGAGGAGAGAAGATTGTTCCGGGCGAGGAGTCGGTGCCGCCTGAACGTCTTCGCAACCAGGTCGGATGGATCTTCCAGACCGCCGGTTTGTTGCCGTTGTATTCTGCCGTTGAGAACGTAAGCCTTTCGCTGCGTCTCCGAGGTATTCCGGTGGCCGAGTCCCTAAAGCAGGCGCATGCCGCTCTTGCAGCGGTTGGCCTAGCAGAACGATCGGCTCACCGAGCGCATGAACTATCAGGAGGTGAGCAACAGCGAGTTGCCTTGGTGCGGGCGCTTGTGAAGGGTCCTTCTCTCCTACTTGCAGACGAGCCAACATCCCAACTAGATACCGATACCGGGCGCGGGGTGCTGGAAGTTATTCGCCAAGCAGCGGACGCGGGAACCGGCGTTCTCCTGGCCACGCACGACAACAGCGCCTGCTCAATCGCCGACCGCGTGCTACTGATGGAGGACGGACGAGTGAGAGTTCATAGAGGGCAAGAACGGGGTTCGATGCAACCGTCATGACTCCCAGGGCCGGTCGGACCATAGATCGCAGCCAGAGGGGTCGCGAGCCCATCTCAGCCGAGAGCACGAGCGACATCTTGCTCAAGTGAGTCGTTATTCTGGACCGCCCCCTGCTCGGCCGCCCGTACAAGACCAGGGACAGGTCGAGTTCGGCGGAGACGGGTGCAGGATCATCGAAGCGCTTGCTCGCACACGTGCGGCGAGAGGGGTACGCTCGGCCGCAGGAGGCGCTTCCATCGACAAGCGACGCCAAGCTGCGCCGGGCTAGGCTACCTCATCCGGCATAGGAGGGATATGCGTCGATAAACTGCTACAGGTTTGCACTACCTCCTCTCCTGGCCGGTCCGCCTCCTTGTGGTCGGCCTGCTCATCCTCTCGATAGCCGTGGACGGCGCCGGTTACATCCAGCGCGTCCTGAACCACCAGCCGCTGACCGGCCAGGTGAGCGGAATGCCGCCCCAGCTCTTCGGCAACCAGGTCTACATCCATCGCGGGCTGGATTTGCAGGGCGGCACGGACCTGCTGCTGCAGATCACCGACGTTCCGCCCGGCCGCGACATGAGCCAGGTGCAGCGCGACACCATCGACGTCATCTCCAAGCGCATCAACAAACTCGGCGTGAGCGAGCCCGTCATCAACCCCGTCGGCAGGGATCGAATCGAGGTTCAGCTGGCGGGCGTCTCCGCCGCCAAGGCCCAGGCCACCATCGGCAACACCGCCCGGCTGGTCACGACCAAGTGGGTGGCCGATGCGAACGTCAAGGGCGGCCCCTTTCCCGGCAACCGGCCCCAGATCACGGCGCTCACCTCGGAGATGCTGACCGGGGCCGACGCCTCGCTCGATGCTCAGAACGGCAACCAGTGGGTGATCAACGTCACCTACAACTCTCAGGGCGCAGCTATCTTCAGCCAGCTCTCGACTGAAGCCTTCAACGCCACCTGCCCCAACGGCGCGACCGACTGCCCTCAGCACTCGATCACCAATTGGCTGAATTTGACCGCTGACGACGTCGCCCACTGGGACCAGCGGGCGGCTGACCTCTACCGGCCCTTCGACCAGGGCGGCAAGCTGCTGGTCGACGCGCGCATCCTGCAGCCGATCACCGGCGGACAGTCGCAGATCACCGGCAACTTCACTGCTGACAGCGCCAAGAATCTCGCCATCCTGCTCAACTCTGGCGCCCTCCCGGGCAATCTCCAGGTGATTCAGTCGACCGAGGTGGGGGCCACCCTCGGCGCCGACTCGATCAAGCGCAGCCTCGCGGCCGGGGTGCTCGGCCTGCTGATAGTCATCGTGTTCATGATCTTCTTCTATCGCCTGCCGGGGCTCGTCGCCAGCGTGGCTCTACTCTTCTACGCCGGCCTGACGTTGGCGGTGTTCAAGATGATCCCCGTCACGCTGACACTGGCCGGCCTGGCCGGTTTCATCCTGAGCGTGGGCATGGCTGTGGACGCCAACGTGCTCATCTTTGAGCGCTTCAAGGAGGAGGTCCGCTCAGGCGTTTCAGTGGGGGCCGCCGTCGAGACAGCGGTGGGCCGGGCCTGGCCGGCGATCCGGGACTCGAACACAGCCACGTTGATCACGACCGGTTTGCTCTATCTGGCCGGCAACGGACCTGTCAAGGGCTTTGCCATCACCCTGTTCCTGGGCGTGCTGGTCAGCATGTTCTCCTCCATCATCGTGACCCACAACCTGATGGCCCTGGTGGTCGAGAACCACAACGCCGAACGCAGCTTCCTGATGGGCGTCACGCTCCCCCTCCGCCGTGGCCGAGCTTAGCCGGCCCGGAGCCGCCCGCCGGCCGCTGAGCGGCGAAGAAGCAACCGGGGAGCCGGTAGCCACGCCGAGCCGCCGGCTCGACATAGTCGGCCGCCGGAACGTGTTCTTCGCCCTCTCCCTACTCATCATCGTCCCCGGCATCTATTCCATGCTCACGCGGGGCTTCCTGCTGGGCATTGATTTCCAAGGCGGCACCGAGC
The DNA here is from genome assembly GCA_003244185.1 of Candidatus Dormiibacter spiritus. Classification (GTDB taxonomy): domain Bacteria; phylum Chloroflexota; class Dormibacteria; order Dormibacterales; family Dormibacteraceae; genus Dormiibacter; species Dormiibacter spiritus. The sequence continues at coordinate 120,219 of QHBT01000035.1, forward strand.
TGTTCCTCAAGTTCAGCCAGCCCGCGAACCAAGCCCAGGTGGAGGCGGTCGTCGCTTCCGAGAATGTCAACGGCACTGTTCAGAAGGGCGCCAACGGCACCTACATAGTGCGCACTCGTGCGCTCGACCCGGCCCAGCAGAAGAAGATAGTCGACGACCTGGACAGCAAGGTGGCGCCGGTCGACCGCAACCAGATCCAGGCCAACCAGGTGGGACCCTCAGTCGCTCGCGAGATAGTCACCTCCGCCCTGCTGGCGGTTCTCGCCGCCGCCATCCTGATCCTGCTCTATCTCGCCTTCCGCTTCCGCCGGGTGAGGGGCGGCTGGCGGGCGGGCTTTCAGTTCGGCGGCAGCGCCCTGCTGGCGCTCCTGCACGATGTCTTTCTCCTGACCGGCATCTTCTCGATCCTGGGCAAGGTGCTGAACCTGCGCATAGGGGAGATCGACAGCCTCTTCCTGACCGCGGCCTTGACAGTCGTGGGTTTCTCGGTTCACGACACAATAGTCGTGTTCGACAGGATTCGCGAGAACCTTGTCCTCTCCGACCGGCTCGGGGCCAGCCGGTTGACCTTCGAGCAGGTTGTGAATCTGAGCATCCTGCAGACGGCGGCCCGCTCCATCATCACCAGCTTCACTGTCGTGCTCGTGCTCGCCGCGCTGCTCTTATTCGGTGGGCAGACGCTGCAGGGCTTCGTCCTCGCGCTCCTGATAGGCATCCTGTCGGGTACCTACAGCTCGATCTTCAACGCCTCGCAACTGCTAGTCGTTTGGCGGAAGCTCCAGCCGGTCAGGTAGGGGGCACAACAAGCTCATCGGCTGCCGGAGCGCAGACTTGCCGTATGACCACGTGGCCGCTGGATAGGATCGAAAGCCTGCTCGCCCCAACCCTGAAGCACATGGGCTACAGCATCTACAGCCTGCAGCGCACCGGCCAAGGCGGCCGTACCTTGCGGATAGCCATCGACAAGCAGGAAGGCTTTGTCGGCATCGATGATTGCGAGGCGGTGAGCCGGGTGGCCGGACCACTCCTCGACCAGGCGGACCTGATAGCAGAGCGCTACCTGCTGGAGGTGTCCTCACCCGGCGCCGAGCGTGAGCTGCGAGATCGCGCCGAGTATGAACGCCATGCCGGGCGAACCGTCAACTCCCGCTACCGGCTGGGCGACAGCGAAGCCGTGATCGAGGGTCTGCTGGCGACGGTGGACGACGCGGGCATCGAGATCGCTGTGCCCAAGCGCGAGCCGCTGCGGCTGCCCTGGTCGGACGTCATCGGTACTCGCCTTGTAGCCTCCCTCAAACGCTCGTGAGCACAGCACCAGAGAACCTGCTCAACGCGCTGGAACAGCTGAGCGGGGACGTGGGCGTGCCTCTGACCGAGCTGCAGAGGACTGTGGAGGGCGCCCTGGCGATGGCATATCAGCGCGCTTTCACGCCAGAGGGCGCCGTCACCGTCCGACTCAATCCGGAGACGGCTGAGCTGTCAGTCTCCGAGCGCTTCGTCGACGCAGCCGGCGAGGTGGCCGAGCGCGAGCTTCCGGTGGCCGACTTCAAGCGTCTCGCCGCCCAGACGGCGCGGACGGCTGTCCTGAGAAACCTGCGCGACCTGGAGCGCGATCGCGCTCTCTCGGACATGAGCCGGAATCGGGGCCGGCTGGCCAGCGGCTTCGTCGATCGCCTGACCGGCGGGAACGTCTTCGTGGATTTGGGCAAGGTGGAGGGCTTTCTGCCGCCGGAGGAGCAGATCCCGGGCGAGCAGCTGTCGATCGGCCGGCCGCTGACAGTTCTGGTTCTCGACTCGCTGCCCTCGCCAAAGCACGCGCAGGTCCTGGTCTCCCGGGCCAGCCGAATGTTCGTCGCCCGGCTGATGGAGGCGGAGGTGCCGGAGATAGCGGTTGGAGTGGTCGAGATCAAGTCGATCGCGAGGGACGCCGGGCTGCGGACCAAGGTGGCGGTGGCCAGCGCCGAGGCCGGCATCGACCCGGTCGGCGCTTGCGTGGGGCCCAAGGCGGTCAGGCATCGCTCGCTACTCCAGGAGTTGGGTGGCGAACACGTCGACATAGTGACCTGGCATGCGGAGCCCGAGCGCTTCGTGGCTTCCGCACTCCGGCCGGCAGCCGTCCTGGAGGTCCAGCTCGACCCGGACGGCCGGACAGCGCACGTGCGGGTGGCCAAGGGCGAGCTCTCCCTGGCCATCGGCAAGGACGGCCAGAACGCCCGCCTCGCGGCGCGCCTGACAGGCTGGCGGATCGACATCCAGGCATGAAGCGGAGAGAGCCGCAGAGAACCTGTGTGGCCTGCCGCCAGGAGGCCGGAAAGCGGGGTCTCATCCGGCTGGTGCGCCTACCGGACGGCACCGCCGGGTATGACGCCGGCGGTCGGGCCCCGGGCCGGGGCGCCTACCTGCACCCGGAGCAGGATTGCCTAGCCCAAGCCCGCAAGCGCCGGGCCTTGGAGCGAGCGCTCAAGGCCAGAGTGGACGAGGTCCTCTGGCAGACTTTGGCAGTCGTCAGCCAGGTAGCTGAAGGTGGAGGAGTGAAGTGAGCCGAGAGGTGAAGTATGGCGTCTTCGTGCCCCAGGGCTGGAAGCTGGAGTTCGTCGACCTGAAGGACCCCATCGAGCAGTACGAGACAATGGTTCGCTGCGCTCAGGAAGCCGAGCGAGCTGGTTACGACTCGCTCTGGCTCTTCGACCACTTCCACACAGTGCCGACCCCGGAGTTGGAGTCCACCTTTGAGTGCTGGACCAGCATGGCGGGCCTGGCGAGGGACACCAAGACCATCAGGCTGGGCCAGATGGTCACCTGCAACAGCTACCGACCGCCCTCACTGCTGGCCAAGATGTCCAGCTGCATCGATGTGATGAGCCACGGCCGGCTCATCGTCGGCATCGGCGCCGGCTGGTATGAGCACGAGTACAACGCCTATGGCTATCAGTTCGGCGAGATGCCCAACCGGCTCCGGATGCTGCGCGAGTCGGTCCAGGTCCTGCATGCGATGTGGACCGAGCCCAGGGTCAGCTTCGAAGGCCGCTTCTATCAAGTCAGGGGAGCCATCAACCAACCGAAGCCTGTCCAGAAGCCGCATCCTCCGCTCTGGATCGGCGGGGGCGGCGAGAAGGTCACCCTGAAGCTGGTAGCTCAGTACGGCGAGGCCTGCAACATCGGGACGACGCCGGAGGTGGTCCGCCACAAGCTGGACGTCCTGCGCCGGCACTGCGAAACAGTCGGCCGGAACTACGACGAGATCATCAAGTCCAGCCACTCGCCGGTGATCCTGGGCGATGAGGCGGAGGTGCGCCGAGTCTGGGAGCAGACTGCCCGGCAGACGGGGGCTGACGATGCGACCATGCGCAACAACTTCCCCTGCCAGGGCACTGCCGAGCAGGTCGCCGAGCATCTGTCAGGCCTGCTCGATGCGGGCGTCGACTACCTCCTGGTCTCGATGCCCAACGCCTACGAGGGGGAGATCATCCAGCGCGTGGCCGAAGAGGTGCTGCCACTGCTTCGCCGGCGCTGAGCCTGGGCGGGCCGAGATTGGCAGGGCCCTTGGTCGGGCATAATCAACTGTTCTCAGTGTCCTGTCTCAAAAATTCGTCGGCATCCTGCGGCTCCAGACGACGATGCGTGCGTCATGGGGCCCGTACCGTCGTCGTCACGCATCTAAGATGCGTTCCTCCTAGTTCCACCCCTTCCTGCGCCTCCTCGCCTGGACCGGCAGCCTCCGGCTGCCTGCCACAATCTGCTCGCCGAACCTCTGAGACAGGACACTAGATGAAAGCACACGAACTCGCGCGCGAACTGAACATCAGCCACAAGGAGCTGCTCAACTTCCTCCAGCAGCGCCGGCTGACGCGCAACCCGTCGGCTCCGCTGATGCCGAAGGCGATCGACGCCGCCCGGGGCCAGTTCCGCACCACCAGCACGGCTTCGCGGCCGGTTCCTGTCAACGGCGAACGCACCATTGTGCTGCCACCCGCGATCACGGTGAAGGATCTCGCCGACAAGCTGGCAGTGGCGCCGCCTGAGATCATCAAGAAGCTGCTTCAGAGCGGCGTCATGGCGACGTTGAACCAGGCGCTGGACTACGGCACCGCCGAGATCGTGGCCGACGACTTCGGCTACAAGGTCGAGCCGATCGCCTCCGAGGACCTGGTCCAGACCGAGGCCGAGGGCGGCGGCGGCGAGGTCACCACCACCCGGGAAGAATTGTTCTCGGTCGAGCACGAGGACCCCGCGAAGCTGCGCGAGAGGTCACCGATAGTCACCGTGCTGGGGCACGTCGACCACGGCAAGACCTCAATCCTCGACGCCATTCGCAAGACCGACGTGGCCGGCGGCGAGGCGGGCGGCATCACCCAGCGGATAGGCGCCTACAAGGTGCAGACGGCCGAGGGCGGGAAGGTGGTCTTCATCGACACTCCAGGTCATGAAGCCTTTACAGCCATGCGGGCGCGGGGCGCCTCTGTCACCGACGTGGCGGTGCTGGTGGTCGCCGCCGACGATGGAGTGATGCCGCAGACAGTCGAGGCCATTCAGCACGCCCGCGCTGCGGACGTGCCCATCGTGGTGGCCATCAACAAGATCGACAAGGACAACGCCAATGTGGATCGAGTTCACGCCGAGCTGGCCGAGCAGGGCCTGGTCACCCGCCACTACGGTGGCGAGCACGAATGCGTGCACGTTTCGGCCCGCACGGGGGAGGGACTGGCCGACCTCCTCACCACCATCCTGCTCTCCAGCGAGATCCTGGACCTGAAGGCCAATCCCGATCGACCGGCCTTGGGAACTGTCGTGGACGCCAACCTGGAGCGGGGCCGCGGCCCCGTGGCCACCATCCTGGTCCAGAACGGCACCTTGAAGATCGGCGATCCCTTCGTTTGCGGCCACATCTACGGCCGCGTCCGCGCGCTGAGCAACGACCGCGGGGAATCCGTGATCGAGGCCGGGCCGGCCACGCCTGTGCTGGTGAGCGGACTCTCCGAGGTACCCAGCGCCGGCGACATTTTCCAGGTGGCGGGTTCCGAGAAGACAGTGCGCCAGATCGCTCTCGCCAAGCTGCAGGACAAGCGCGCCCAGGAGGCGGCCGTCAGCGGCACGCCCCGGATCACGCTGGAAGAGCTGGCGCGTAGGGCCAAGGAAGGCGAGGTCAGGGATCTCAACCTGGTGGTCAAGGCCGATGCGCATGGCACCCTGGAAGCGGTCCTCAGCGCACTGCAGAAGATCGCGGACCCGGTCGTCAACATCAAGGTGGTCGGCCAGGGTGTCGGTCCCGTAAGCGAGCCCGACGTGCTGCTGGCAGGGGTATCCAGCGCCATCATCCTGGGCTTCAACATCAAGAGCACCCCCGCGTCCGAGCGGGCGGCGGAGCGCGAAAAGGTCGAGATCCGCTACTACGACGTGATCTACCAACTGACCGAGGACGTGGAGCGGGCGGCCAAGGGCCTGCGCGAGCCCACCTACCGACAGGTTCGCGAGGGCAGGTTGGAGGTGGTCATGCCGATCAGGATCCCTCGGCTCGGACTCATCGCCGGCTGCCGCGTGGCCGAGGGCAAGGTTTCTCGAGACGGCCTCGCCAAGGTGCTGCGCGGCCGCGAGCAGGTCTGGGAAGGAAAAATCAATTCGCTCAAGCACTACAAGGACGACGTGAGGGAGATGGCTGAGGGCCAGGAGTGCGGTGTAGGCCTCGTGGGCTTCGACGCTTTCCAAGCTGGGGACGTGCTGGAGACCTATCGGCTCGAACTGGAAGAGATCTAGTGGCCGTGTCCGGTTGCCCGGACGCAAACGCCAGTCTCCGAGAAGGCCGGCCGGGCCGGGGCCAGTGACGTGGTGAGTCATCGCGCCGAGCAGGTCGGCGGTCAGCTTCAGGAGGAGATCATGGCGATCATCCGTCGCGATCTCAAGGACCCACGCATCGGATTCGTCAGCATCACGCAGGTGAGGATGTCGGCAGACCTCCGCTCAGCGCGGGTTCGGGTCAGTGTGCTGGGCGACGCCGAGCAGCAGCGCTCCTCTCTGGCCGGACTGCGCAGCGCGGTCGGCGTGATCCGCCACGAGCTCGGCCGGCGTTTGGTAAATCTCAAGGTGGCGCCTGAGCTGCGCTTTGAGCTGGATCCCTCCATCGAATACTCGGCTCACATCGCCGAGCGCCTCCGCGAGATACTGCCCCAGACCGCCGCAGAATCGACAGAGCCGGCGGCGCCAGACGATCTCAGCAAGAGGCGGGCTTGAGTCCCCAAGAAGTGGCCCGACAGCTGCGCCAGCTGAAGCGCCTGATCGACGGCAGCCAGGAGCCTGTGATCTTGAGCCACAAGGATGCCGACGGGGACGCGCTGGGCTGTGTGCTCGCCTTCGCCGAGGCTCTGCGACAGCTGGGCAAGACTCCACACATAGTGTTGACAGAGCCATTGCCGGCTCAGTACTCGTGGCTGCCAGGCTTCGACCAGGCCGGCTCTCGGCTGCCTCCCGGTGCGACCCCCGATCTGGCGATCTTTCTGGACGCCGCCAGCCGAGAGCGCAGCGGAGTTGTCGCGCAGAACCTGCCTCCCGAGGTCCAGATAGTCAACATCGACCACCACCCGTCGAACACGCTCTACGGCGACCTCAATTGGATCGACCCGGACGCGGCGGCCGTGGGCCAGATGTGTCTCGAGATGTTCAGCGTGTACGGCTGGGCGATCACCGCCAGCATGGCGACCAACCTCTACACGGCCCTGATGACTGACACAGGCGGCTTTCGGCACGAGAACACCAACGCTCGCGCGCTGGAGGACGGGGCCCGGCTGGTCGCCCTGGGTGCCAATCCCAGCCAGTGCGCCACTTTTGTCTACAAGTCGCGGCCGCTGTCGACCCTGAAGCTCTCGGCGCTTTCGCTGGCCACCATGCGAGTGGAGATGAAGGGCAGGTTGGTCCACGCCTGCGTGACCAGGCAGATGCTGCACAGGGCGGGGGCCGTGATGGCCGAGTCGGAGGGCATCATAGACACCCTCAACAGCATCGAAGGCGAGCTCGTCGCGATCATGTTCAAGGAGGTGTCCGACCGGCTCACCAAGATCAGCCTGCGCAGCCGGGAGCCAGTCGACGCCGCCGCCCTCTGCGCCAACTTCGGAGGTGGTGGTCACGTGCGGGCGGCGGGAGCAGAGATCCGGCTGCCGCTGGAGGAAGCTGTGAAGCGAGTGGTCCGAGTGGTCCGGCACACGATCGGGGAGCTAGACGAGATGCCCGGTGCCGGACCGACCGCAGCCGGGGCCGGGGCCGGGGTGTGAAGGCCGGCGTTCTGAACGTCGACAAGCCAGTTGGGGTCAGTTCGTTCGCAGTGGTGCGCCGGCTTCGCGAGCTGACTGGCGCCCGGCGGGTCGGCCACGCCGGCACGCTCGACCCGCTGGCAAGCGGAGTCCTGCCCATCCTCTTCGAATCCGCCACCCGCCTCTCAGATCTGGCCCACCAACTGCCCAAGACCTATGACGCGGCAGTTCACCTCGGTTTTCGCAGCGCCACCGACGACGCGGAAGCTGAGCTCGAGCTGGGCGGCAGCACCGCTGGCTTGAACCGGGAACACATCGCGCAGGCCCTTCGTCAGTTCGTGGGCGCCATCCAGCAGGAACCACCTGCCTTCTCTGCCGTCAAGGTCGAGGGCCGACGCGCCTACCGCAGGGCGCGCGAGGGAAAGCCCGAGCGCCCGCCGGCGCGCCAGGTGCAGATCCACTCCGCTGAGCTGCTGGACTTTCGGCCCGGGCCGCCGGCAGTGGCGGTGATTCGGGTCGTCTGCGCCAGTGGGGTCTATCTCCGCTCGCTGGCGCGCGATCTGGGCGAGAAATTGGGCTGCGGCGGCTACCTTGGCGAGCTGGTCCGCTCGGCCTATGGCCCGCTCAAGGTCGCGGACGCAGTGCAGCCCGAGCAGCTCTTGGACAGAGCGGCGCTGGAGGCCAGGCTGCTACCTTCGGAGGTGCTGCTGCCGGAGATGCCGCCGGTCCGCCTCACTGTCGAGCAGGAGGCCCAGGTGCGCCAAGGCCGGGCGGTCCGTGTTTTGCCAGAGCCCGGCCCCGGTCTGCTCAGCGCCCACGACGAAAGCGGCCGCCTGGTGGCTCTCGGCCATACCGACCTGCTTCGGCGCACGTTCGTGCCTGACAAAGTCCTGGCTTGAGAGCGCATTTCGGCCTGCCGGAGGCGCGGCTAGGCCGAGTGGCGCTGGCGGTAGGCAGCTTCGACGGCATTCACCTCGGCCACCAGGCTGTGCTGCGGGCGCTGAACCGCCAGGCCGCTCGGCGGGACCTGGGCCGAGCCTGGATCACTTTCGATCCCCATCCTCGCTGCGTCTTGGACCCAGCCAACTGTCCGGCCCAGATCACCAGCTTGGACGAGCGGCTGCAGTTGGTCAGGGAGTTGGGGGTGGACGAAGCGATAGTGGTCGCGTTCGACAGGGCGCTGGCCGGACTGCCGGCTGATGAGTTCATGGCGCGCGTACTCGCCGCGGTGGACCTGCGCTGCCTGGTGGTCGGCTACGACTTCGCCCTGGGCAGGGCTCGGACAGGCAATGTCGGCTGGCTCCGTGAGCATGGCAGTTCTCACGGCTATGAGGTGGAGGTGGTTCCGCCACTGCAGCTGGACGGCGAGACCGTCCACTCCTCGGCGGTGCGCCGGCTCTTGACGCTGGGCGAGTTGGAGGCGGCCAATGGGATGCTCGGGCGGCAGTTCAGTCTCAGCGGGTTGGTCGAGCCGGGCGACAAGATCGGCCGGGAGATGGGCTGGCCCACTGTCAACCTGGCTGTGCCGCCCGGAAAGCTGGTCCCGGCGCGCGGCATCTACGCCGGCTGGGCTCGCACCCCGCTGGGCGACTTTCGGGCCGCGATCAGCATCGGCTACCGCCCGACCTTCGACAAGACCGAGCTGCGCGTCGAGGCCTACCTGCTTGACTTCGAGGGCGACCTGTACCAACGCCGGGTCGAGCTGCGCTTTGCCGCCTGGATCCGGGCGGAGGCGAAGTTCCCTGACTCGGGGAGGCTCAGCAGCCAGATCGCCAGGGACGTCACGGAGACCCGCCGGCTCACTGACGCTCATCCCCTGAGCTAGTACCAGCCGAACGGGCCATGTCTGGAAGCTCAGGGCGTCGAGGGGTCGGCTAGAAGGACGCGAACATCGGCCTGCGGCGATGATTGCTCACATGCCGATCTCCGAGTCTGATCTCTGGCCGCTGGGGCTGATGCGGCGCCGCGCCGGCCACCTGGGCCCGGCGGTGGACGCTCGGCGGCCAGGTTCCATCGCCGAGCTGCAGGAGATCATGAGCTCAGCGCGCTCGGGCGCGATCGTCCCGCGCGGCGGCGGCAGCGGCGTCTGCGGCGCAGTGAGTCCGAGCTCAGGAGATCTGCTGCTCGATCTGACAGGGCTGAGCGAGATCGAGGTCGACGAGGACAACCTCTGCGTGCGGGCCCAGGCGGGCGTCGTGCTGGGCAAGTTGGAAGAGCAGCTGAACGGGCTTGGCCTGACGCTCGGTCACCATCCCGCCTCCCAGCCCGTGGCGACGGTGGGCGGTCTCATCTCGACCCGTTCCTCGGGCCAGGCCTCCAGTTTCTACGGCTCCATCGAGGACATGCTGCTCGGCCTGAGCGCCGTGCTGGCCGACGGCCGGCTGGTCGCCGCCCGGGCGCCCATTCGGTCCGCCAGCGGTCCGGCGCTGCAGCAGCTCTTTTGCGGCGCCGAGGGCGGGCTGGGAGTCATCGTCGAGGCGAGCCTCAAGCTCCACCGGCTGCCGGAGGCGGTGCTCGGCACGGCTTACGCGGCAGATAGCGTCGAGCAGGGCCTGGCGGCGCTTCAACAGCTGACCCAGGCAGGCCTCAACCTTTACGTGGGCCGGCTCTATGACGAGGCGGATTCAGTCCTCCAGGGCCAGGCTGACGGCTGCCTGCTGCTCATCTCGAGCGCTGGGCCCTTGAGGCGCGCCCAGCTCGAGCTGGAGCTGATGGAAACGGAGCTGACGGGTTTGCGCCCGCTCGGCGACGCCCTCTGGCGGCGCTGGCTGGAGCACCGCTACGATCTCTCCGCCGAGCGCCTCCAGGAACTGCTGGCGGGAGCTGGTTCCTACCTCGACACCATCGAGCTGGCCCAGAAGTGGACGGGCATGCCCGAGCTCTATCGCGAGGTTCGGGCGCGCCTGGCGGAGACTGCCCAGCTGGTCCTCTGCCACTTCAGTCACGCTTCGGAGCAGTGCTGCTGCGCGTACTTCACCTTTGCCGGCTCAGCCGGAGCGGAAGAAGATGCGGAGAAGCTCTACCGCGGGAGCTGGCACGGCGCGCTCAGGGCGGCGCTGGCCCAGGGCGCGGTGCTGAGCCACCACCACGGTGTCGGGCGGCTGAAGGCGCCCTACGTGGCGGCCGAGATGGGCGGCTGGAGCAAGATCTGGACGGCTGTGCAGGACGCCCTGGACCCGCAGGGTCGGCTGAACCCGGCCGCCGTCGGGGGGATCGGTCGGCGTCCCCGCGCATGAAGGAGATCATGATCGTCATGAATCCGGCCGCCGCCGGCGGCCGGAGCGGGCGGAGCTGGCCTGAGCGCGCCGCCCGGCTGAGGGCCGCAGGCGTCGACTTCGACGTGGCCCTGACCGACCGCCGCGGGCACGCTACCGAGATCGCCCGGGGGGCTGTCCGGGAGGGCAGGCGCGTGGTCGTGGCGGCGGGGGGCGACGGCACCATCAACGAGGTGGCCAACGGTTTCTTCGAAGGCACCGAGCCGGTCGGCGGCCGCACCTGCCTGGGCGTCCTGCCCATGGGAACCGGCGGTGACTTTCGGCGCAGCTTCGGCTTTCCAACCGATCCGGAAGCGGCCGCCGCGATGCTGAAGCGGGGGCGCTGCCGGCCGATCGACGTCGGCCGGGTGCGCTGCACGACAGCCGCGGGCCTGCCGGTCAGCCGCGCGTTCGTCAACATCGCCGACGCAGGGATCGGCGCGGAGGTGGTGGAGAGGGTGGAACGATCCGGCCGGCTCGCCGGCGGCGAGGCAACGTTTCTGATGGCGTCGGTGGCAACCGGCCTACGCTGGCGGAACAAGGCAATGCGTGCCATCGTGGACGGCCGCGAACATGCGCTGGTGGCCCAGCAGGTGGTGGTCGCCAACTGCAGGTACTACGGCGGCGGCATGTTGATTGCTCCTGGGGCCCGCCCGGATGACGGTCGGCTGGACGTGATCTTCATAGGCGATCTCACAGTTCTGGAGGCTGCCCGAGCTGTCCGCCAGTTCCGGCGCGGCACGCACCTGGAGCGCGGCGGAGCGAAGATCTGGCGCGTCCTGGCGGAGGAGATTCAGCTGAGCGCCCCGGAAACTGTGCGCTTGGACGTGGATGGTGAACTCCCGGGTCAGCTGCCAGCGAAGTTCGACGTGCTGCCGCACGCGTTGGACCTGGTGGTCCCCTGACTCACGGCATCGCCGCCACACCCCACCACCTGGCCAGCGAGGCGGCGGCCGACATCCTGCGCTCGGGCGGCAACGCGATAGATGCGGCGATCGCCGCCAACGCTGTGCTCTGCGTCGTCTACCCGCACATGACAGCCATTGGCGGCGATCTCTTCGCTCTCATCTGGCCGGCCGGCGCCCAAGAACCTATAGGCCTCGCGGGCGCCGGGCGGTCAGGTTCGCTGGCCTCCTGGCAGGCGCTCCGCAACCGAGGCTTGAGCCGGATGCCCGAGGCTGGCTCTCTGACTGTCACTGTGCCGGGTACCGTCGAGGCCTGGGGCCGGCTGCTGGAGCGCTTTGGCAGCCTGGGCTTTGCGCCACTGCTGGCACCCGCGGCGAGCGTCGCCCGGGACGGTTTCCTCGTGACTCCGGGCCTGGCTCAGGCGCTGGTCGAAAGCTCGCTTCTGCTGGGCGGAGATGCCGAATCGGCCCGCCTGCTGCCACCGCTTCGCTCGGGCATGCTGCTCCGGAACCAGGACTTGGCGGAAAGCCTTGCTGCGATCGGCCGTTCTGGCTTCAACGATTTCTACAGGGGCGCGATCGCCGGCCGCATAGTCGGCGCACTGGAGCGCAGAGGCGGCGTGCTCACCGCCGAGGATCTCGCCCAGCATCGCTCGGCCTGGGTGCGGCCGGTCGCCTTCCGCTATCGCGACCTGGTCGTCTACGAGATGCCCCCGCCAACCCAGGGCCTGGCCGCGGTAGGCCTGATCCGACGCTTGGAGGCGGCAGCTCAAGCACCGCCGCTCGTCTACGTCCAGGCCTTGCAGAGGGCCCGCGACGCTGTCTATCCACTGCGGGACAGCTACATCACCGACCCCGACTTCAGCCCGACCCCGGAAGCGCCGTTTCTCGACCTCGAGGCGCGGGGCTGGGGACCGGGCGAGGAGCTCTTAGAGGGCGACACCATCTACCTCTGCACCGCTGATGAGCACGGCAACGTGGTCAGCCTGATCCAATCCCTGGCCGGCACTTTCGGCTCCGGCATCGTCGCCGAGGGCACAGGCGTGCTGCTGCAGAACCGGGGATCCTACTTCAGCCTTGAGCCCTCCCACGTCAATCGGCTGGAGCCGCGGAAGCGGACCATGCACACGTTGATTCCGGCGCTGGCCGGCCGCGAGGGCAGCTGTTGGGCAGCCTTCGGCACCATGGGCGCCGACGGCCAGCCCCAGATCCAGGCTCAGGTCTGGCACAACCTGGCTGATCACGGCCTGTCAGCCCAGGAAGCTGTGGCGAGGCCGCGAGTGAGGGTCGCGCCCGGCGGCCAGCAGCTCTGGCTGGAAGCTGACCATCCGGCCGCCCGGCAGCTGCTGCGCTCAGGTGCTGCCGGCGTGCAGGTGCTGCCGCCCCGGTCCAGCCAGCTCGGGCACGCCCAGGCCCTGGTCCGGGGCGCCGACAGCGGCTGGCAGGGCGGCGCCGATCCTCGTGCCGACGGCTCGGTGGTCGAGGTTTAGGAAGAAGCTGCCCTCCGGGTTGGCCGGCCTTTCGGCCCGGAGCCGATCCTGGGTTCGGTACGCTGCCCCCGGCGGGCGACAAAAGCTGTGTAGTATCGTCCGACCCCTGATATGTCAGGTTTCTGGAGGAGGAATCGATGAGATTTGGTCGGATCGCCACGGTGCTGGCGGTGGTGGCGGCGATAACCGCTTCCGCCTGCGGTGGCAGCAGCAGTTCCAGCGGCAGCTCGAGCGGCGGCGGCGCCAAGAAAATAGCGCTCCTGCTGCCTGAATCCAAGACTGCCCGTTACGAAAGCAAGGATCGCCCGCTGTTCGAGGCCAAGGTCAAGTCGCTCTGCAGCGACTGTCAGGTCCTCTACAGCAACGCCAACCAGGATGCTGCCGCGCAGCAGTCCCAGGCGGATGCTGCCCTGACCAACGGGGCCAACGTTCTCGTGCTGGACGCCGTCGACGGTAAGGCTGCGGCGGCGATCGCCCAGAAGGCGAAGCAGCAGAAGGTCCCCGTCGTCTCCTACGACCGGCTGATTCAGAACACCAGCGGCGTCGACGTGTACATCTCGTTCGACAATCACAAGGTGGGTCAGCTCCAGGGCCAGGCGCTGCTCCAGGCCCTGGCCAGCAAGCCGGACCCGACGGTCGTGATGATCAACGGCTCGCCGACCGATGCCAACGCCGCGCAGTTCAAGGCCGGGGCCCACAGCGTGCTGGACGGCAAGGTCAAGATCGCCAAGGAATACGACACGCCTGATTGGAGCCCCGACCAAGCTCAGAACGAGGCGCAGCAGGCGCTGACGGCGCTGGGCAACAAGGTCGACGGCATCTATGCGGCCAACGACGGTACCGCCGGCGGGGCGATTGCGGCGATGAAGGCAGCTGGCATCAAGGCTCCTTTCCCGCCCGTTACCGGTCAGGACGCCGAGCTGGCAGGCATTCAGCGGGTGGTGGCCGGTGAGCAGTACATGACCGTCTACAAGGCGATCAAGCCGGAGGCCGAGGGTGCTGCCGAACTGGCGGTCAGCCTGGCTCAGGGCAAGGGTCTGCCCTCAGGCATGGCGAAGAGCAAGCAGAACAACGGCACCACCGATGTGCCATCAGAACTGCTGACGCCGGTTGCCGTCACCAAGCAGAACGTCAACGACACGGTGGTGAAGGACGGGTTCTGGCCGAAGGATCAAATTTGCACGGCGCAGTACGCCGACGCCTGTAAAGCGGCCGGACTATAGGCATTTGCGCCTGATGACGACGATAGCCGGGTGGGCGGCCGCGAGGCCGCCCACGCCCGACTTCTAAACGGGCCACCCGATGGGGGTGGCAACCCGTACGCCCATCCTGCAGCTGGCGGGGATCAGCAAGCGCTTCGGCGCTGTGCAGGCCCTGGCCGATGTCGACTTCGAGGTCTACGCGGAGGAGGTAGTGGGCTTGGTCGGCGACAACGGCGCTGGCAAGTCGACCCTGGTCAAGACGATCGCCGGCATCAACGTGGCCGACCAGGGCACCTACAGCTTCCAGGGCAAGGCTGTGCATGTGCACGGGCCGAACGACGTGACCAAGCTTGGTGTGTCGACCGTCTACCAGGACCTGGCGCTCTGCGACAACCTCGACGTCGTCAACAACCTCTACTTGGGCCGGGAGGATAGCGGCGGGCTGCCGGTGCTCAAAGAAGAGCCGATGGAGAAGCGGGCGCGGGACGTGCTCCGCGGATTGTCGGTCAAGATCCCGCATGTTCGCACACCTGTGGCGGAGCTGTCGGGTGGCCAGCGTCAGTCGGTGGCAGTCGCCAGATCGGTCATGTGGGACGCCAAGGTAGTTCTGCTCGACGAGCCCACCGCGGCCCTCGGCGTCGCTCAGACGCGCCAGGTCCTGGACCTGATCCTGCGCCTTCGCGAGCGGGGCCTGGGGGTGGTGGTGATCAGCCATAACATGGCCGACGTGTTTGAGGTGTGCGATCGCATAGTGGTGATGCGCCTCGGCCGGCGAGTGGCGACGTTCGATGTCAAGGCGGCCAGCCGGGAGGAGGTGGTGGGCGCCATCACGGGCGCCGAGTTCGGCAAGCTGCGAGCGAGCGACGCGCCCGCGGAGGACCTGGCCTGAGCACCGCAGTTCAGCCCCAACCTGCAGGCGCCGAGGCCCCGACTGGCGTTGGCGGCTGGCTCTCCAGCCGCGTGCGCCGCCTACGGGAAGGAGACGTCGGCTCCCTGCCGGTGATCGTCGGCCTCATCCTGATCTGGGCGGTCTTCTGGTTCCTGAACCCCAACTTCCTGACGCCACGCAACCTCACCAACCTGGCGACCCAGACAGCGGCGACCGGGACCATCTCGGTAGGCATAGTTCTCGTCCTCCTGCTGGGGGAGATCGATCTCTCGGTGGGGCAGGTCAGCGGGCTCTGCGCCGGCATCATGGCGGTGCTGAACGTGAAGCATGGCGTGCCGGCGTGGCTCGCGATCGCGAGCGCCGTTGCGGCGGGCGGCGCCATCGGACTCGTCCAGGGCTTCTGGTTCAGCCGGCTGCGCATCCCCTCATTCGTGGTCACGCTGGCGGGACTGCTGGCGTGGCAAGGCGCCCTGCTGCTGGTCCTGGGCTCGACCGGGACGCTCAACCTCACAGATAACACCGTCGACGCGCTGGCGGGCACCTATCTGCCCGATTGGGCCGGGTGGGCGGTGGGCGTGATTGTGATTCTGGCGTTCGCCGGCAGCGGGCTCTTGACCCGGCGCCGGCGCCGCGCCGCCGACTTGGACGTCGGTCCCATCGGCGCCTGGCTGGCGGGCCTGATAGTTCTCGTAATCCTGGTCGCCGCGGCTCTTTTGGTGCTGAACGGCTACCTCGGCGTGCCCCTGGCCCTCCTCATCCTGCTCGGATTCGCCGCCGGCTTCGACTTTCTGGTTCGGCGCACGCGCTTCGGGCGCTACATCATGGCGGTCGGCGGCAGCCCCGAGGCGGCACGCCGCGCCGGCATCTCCGTGAACGGCATCCGCGTCGCCGTCTTCGCGCTGGCCGGCGTCATGGCGGCGTGCGGCGGGGTTCTGGCCGCTTCCCGGCTGCTGGCGGTCAATCAGTCATCCGGCGGCTCGGACCTGCTGCTGAACGTCATCGCAGCCGCCGTGATAGGAGGTACCTCGCTGTTCGGCGGCCGGGGCTCCGTCTGGTCGGCTGTCACCGGCGCGTTGGTGATCATCTCGATCTCGAACGGGATGGACCTGCTGGGACTGCCGGCGTCGATCAAGTTCGTCATCACGGGTGCAGTTCTGCTCGCGGCGGTGACCATCGACGGCGTCGCCCGGCACGGCCGGCAGGCGTCAGGCAAGGCGTAGACCTCCCCAACCATTCGGTAGACTGATCTTTCGGTTTGGCAGTAGATAGCGCAGTTAAGGAAAGGCTTGTCGGAGAGCATCAGCTCCACGATTCAGACACAGGCTCGCCAGAGGTTCAGGTTGCCATCTTCTCAGAGCGCATCAAGCAGCTCACTGAGCACCTGAAGGTCAATCAGAAGGACCATCACTCCCGGCGCGGGCTTCTTCTCCTGGTCGGCAAGCGGCGTCGCCTGCTCAACTACCTGAGCCATAACGACGTCGAGCGCTACCGCGCTCTGATCTCGAAGTTGGGTATCAGGCGATAGGAGAACGGGCGGGAAGAACCCGCCCCCAATATTTGTTGGGGGTCAGGCCCCTGGCACCCTGCCGCGACAGCGGGTTTCCTCGAAAAGTCGCAGCCGGTTGCAAGGTCCCTGACCTCCCTATGGAGGTACAACGTGGCTGAAGTCACGAAATCATTTGAACTGGCCGGGCGCAAGCTCAGCCTGAGCTCCGGCACCATGGCCGAGCAGGCCAACGGCGCGGTCCTGATCAAGGACGGCGACACAGTCATCCTCAGCACTGCGACAATGTCGCGAGAGCCGCGGCCGGGGATCGATTTCTTCCCGCTCACCTGTGACTACGAGGAGAAGCACTACGCGGTCGGCCGGATCCCGGGGGCGTTCATGCGCCGCGAGGGGCGACCGAGCGAGCAGGCCATCCTCAACTCACGGCTGACCGACCGGCCGCTGCGGCCGCTGTTTCCTGACGGCTTCCGGCATGACGTGCAGGTCATGTCGACCGTTCTGTCCACCGACCAGGTGAACGATCCCGCGACGCTGGCGATCAACGGCGCGTCCGCCGCCCTGACCATCTCCGACATCCCCTTCCTGGGTCCGGTGGGAGCGGTTCGCATGGGCTACCTGGACGGCCAGGTGGTGGTCAATCCCAAGCTCACCGATATGGATCGGTCAGAGCTCGATCTGGTCGTGGCCGGCACGAAGGACGCCATCCTGATGGTGGAGGCCGGCGCCAAGGGCGTCAGCGAGCAGATAGTTGTCGACGCGCTGGAGATGGCCCACCAGGCCATCGGCGTCATCTGCCAGGCGATCGAGGAGCTGCGTGCTGAGGTGGGTAAGCCGAAGCGGGAGTTCACCTCGCCGAGCTTCGATCAGACCCAGGTGGAAGCGGTCGGCGACTTCATCGCGGCTCGCTTGGACCAGGCCTGTTACAACCCGGACAAGGCCGACCGGGAGCTGCAGCTGGCCACTCTCAAGGCCGACACGAAGGCCGCGCTGGCCGAGCGCTGGCCTGACGACTCAGGCCAGCTGGACGCGATCTTCGAGAAGAAGGTGAAGGACCGGGTGCGCCAGCGGGTGATCGAAGAAGGCGTGCGGGTGGACGGCCGCGGCACCAAGGACGTTCGCGACATAACCGTCCAGGTCGGGGTCCTGCCTCGCACTCATGGTTCGGGCATGTTCAGGCGCGGCCAGACGCAGGCGCTGACGATCCTGACCCTGGGCACCATGGGCGACGCCCAGAAGATCGACGGCCTGGGGCTCGAGGTCTCCAAGCGCTACATGCATCACTACAACATGCCGCCCTATTCGGTCGGCGAAGCGAAACCGCTGCGCAGCCCTGGCCGGCGCGAGATCGGCCATGGCGCCCTGGCGGAGCGGGCGCTGCTGCCTGTGCTTCCGTCGCTGGATGACTGGCCTTACACCATGCGGCTGGTCTCGGAGATCCTTTCCTCCAACGGCTCGACCTCCATGGCATCGGTCTGTGGCTCCACCCTGGCTCTCATGGACGCCGGCGTTCCCCTCACGGCGCCGGTGGCGGGCATCGCGATGGGCCTCGTCACCCGCGAGGGTCGCTACGCCATCCTGACCGACATCCAGGGGGTCGAGGACGCGCTGGGTGATATGGACTTCAAGGTGGCGGGGACCAAGGACGGCATCACCGCTCTGCAGATGGACATCAAGATCAAAGGGCTTTCCCGGCAGATGATGGCCGAGGCCCTGGAGCAGGCCCGCGCCGCCCGGCTGCACGTGCTGCAGAAGATGCTTGACGTGATCCCCGAGCCGCGCAAGGAGATGAGCGAGTACTCACCTCGAATCACAACGCTGCAGATCAACCCTGACAAGATCCGGGACATCATCGGTCCCGGCGGCAAGGTGATCCGGAAGATTGTCGAAGAGACCGGCGTCCAGATCGACGTCGAGGACGACGGCAGGGTCTTCATCGCCTCCTCGGATCAGGACGGAGCCCGGCGCGCGATCGACTGGATCAAAGGTCTGACGGACGAGGTCGAGGTGGGCAAGATCTACCGGGGCAAGGTGGTTCGCATCATGCCCTTCGGCGCCTTTGTCGAGGTGCTGCCCAACCAGGATGGGCTGGTGCACGTCTCCAAGCTCACCGACCACCGCGTTGAGCGGGTGGAGGAGGTCGCAAACCTGGGCGATGAGATCATGGTCAAGGCGTCCGAGATCGACAGCCAGGGCCGGCTGAACCTGAGCCGGCAGGCCGCCATCGAGGAGCTGACCCGGGAGGGGCTGCCGATCGATGAGAAGATCGACCGCGAGCGGATGGCCGAGGCTCTCGCCCGTCCGGCGGAGACCTACGAACCCAGGGAGCGCAGCGGCGGCTTCCGGGGCGGCCGGGGCGGCGACCGGCGCCGCTAAGACCGGTCTGAGCAGGGCATGATCAAGGTGCTGCTGAGCGGCCACAGGGGCCGCGCCGGCAGCGCCGTGGCGTCCGCGCTCAACGCGGCGGCTGACGTCGACTATGTCGGGGGCTGCGGCCGGGAGGACGATCTGGCCGAACGGCTGGCTGAGCGGCGACCGGAGGTGATGGTCGACTTCAGCCTGCCCGGCGCAGCCCTGGCCAACGGCAAGGCAGCGCTGGCTGCGGGGGCGGCTCCTCTCATCGGAACGAGCGGTCTCTCCGACGCCGCTGTGGCGGAGCTGGAGGCTGGCTGCGCTGAAGCCCGCGTGGGTGGAGGCGTCATCCCCAACTTCGCGGTGGGCGCAGTGGTGATGATGTGGCTGGCCGAACAAGCAGCTGCTTTCTTTGAAGCGGCCGAGCTGGTGGAGACCCACGACTCTCGCAAGCTCGACGCTCCTTCGGGCACTGCGCTGGCCACTGCCAAGCGCCTGGCGGC
This sequence comes from Candidatus Dormiibacter spiritus, assembly GCA_003244185.1. Classification (GTDB taxonomy): domain Bacteria; phylum Chloroflexota; class Dormibacteria; order Dormibacterales; family Dormibacteraceae; genus Dormiibacter; species Dormiibacter spiritus. Next base: position 139,556 of record QHBT01000035.1, read on the forward strand.
GGCCGGTTCGTTCAGCTACCGGCGACCGGAGAAGGTGGCGCTCCCGGAGGCGCGCGGAGGGGAGTTGGGGGGAGTGGGGGTTCACTCGCTACGCCTGCCGGGAGTGATGGCCGAGCAGGAGGTCCTCTTCGGGCTGGCCGGCCAGACCCTCACCATCGGGCACCGCGTCTACAGCCGCGATGCGTATGGTCCCGGAGTGCTGCTCGCCGTCCGCCAAATAGCTGCCGAACAGCGCTTCTACCGCGGCTTGGAGCAACTTCTGGGCCTCTCAGACCGGCGGCACTAACCTCGGGGGCCTGACGGAAGCGGTGACAGCGCCAGACCGGCTCCGAAGGTTGGGTCGCCCTTCCGGGACCGGCTGTAGACTCTAGCGCTCATGGCAGCGTCGCGTGCGCTCACTGTCGCCGTCGTTGGCGCCACAGGTGTAGTCGGCCAGGAGATGTTCAAGGTTCTGGACCAGCGCCGCTTTCCGATCAGCAGGCTCAAGGCTCTGGCCAGCGAGCGCTCGGCCGGGCTGGAAGTGCGCTGCGGCGATCACCAGGTCCCGGTCGAACCCCTGGCAGAAGATTCCTTCAGGGGCGTGGACCTGGCGCTGTTCAGCGCGGGTTCCGACATCTCGCTCATCTACGCGCCGACAGCCGTCGAGTCCGGTGCACTGGTGGTCGACAACAGCTCGGCTTGGCGGCTGAGGGAGAACGTGCCGTTGGTGGTGCCCGAGGTCAACCCGGAGGACTTGAGGCAGACCGAGGGCATAGTCGCCAACCCGAACTGCTGCGCCATACCGCTGGCAGTTGTGCTGGAGCCGCTGCGGCGGGAAGCTGGCCTGGCTCGGGTCCACGTTTCCACCTATCAGTCAGCTTCTGGCGCCGGCAGGGCGCTGGTAATGGAGTTGGAGGACCAAACGCGAGCTATCGCGGAGGGTCGCCAGCCCGCTGCCACCGTCTATCCACAGCAGCTGGCCTACAACGTAGTGCCGGGCGGCTGGCCGATCGAGCCCGAGGGGTACAACGAGGAGGAGATGAAGCTGGCGCACGAGACCCGCAAAATCCTGCACGAGCCCAACCTTCCACTCGCCGCCACCTGCGTCAGGGTCCCGGTTCCGATCGGGCACGCTGAATCGGTCTTCGTGGATACGGAGCGCATGCTGACGGCTGAGGAGGCCCGAACCCTGCTGGGCACGGCGCCCGGCGTGATAGTTGAGGACGACCCCGCGGCCAAGCTCTATCCGACCCCGGCCAGCGTCGCCGGCAAGGACGAGGTCTACGTCGGTCGCATCCGCAACGACCTCTCCGGCAGCCGCGGATTGGCGCTCTGGGTGGTCTCTGACAACTTGCGCAAGGGCGCCGCTCTGAACGCGATCCAGGTCGCCGAGTGCGGCCGCGAGCTGGGAGTTATCTGAGACATGGCTGAGATCGGAAGGCTGCTGACGGCCATGCTCACGCCGTTCCACGAAGACGGCGAAGTCAACTATGAAGCCGCTCAGGACCTGGCCCGGCTCGTCGTCGGGGATGGGTCCGACGGCCTCGTGCTGGCCGGGACGACAGGCGAGGCGCCGACGCTCAGCGATGCTGAGAAGCTGCAGCTGGTTCGAGCTGTGAAGGAGGCGGTCCCTGCTGCCCAGATCGTGGCCGGGACCGGGACCAACGACACGCGGCATTCGATCCACCTGTCCGAGCAGGCGATGGGGGCCGGGGCAGACGCCCTGCTGGCAGTCGTGCCCTACTACAACAAGCCGACTCAGGAAGGCATGTTCCAGCACTTCCGGGCGATCGCCCAGGTGGGGCCGGTCATCATGTACAACATCCAGGGTCGGACGGCGGTCAACATGACAGCCGAGACGACGCTTCGCTGCGGCTCCCTGGCAGGCGTCATCGGCGTCAAAGAGGCGAGCGGGAACATCGAGCAGATGACGATGGTCTGTGCCGGAGCCTCGGACAGCTTTCGGGTCTGGTCGGGCGACGACGGGTTCACACTCCCGCTCCTGGCAGTGGGCGGCTACGGCGTCATCTCGGTCAGCGGGCATTTGGCCGGCCGAGCCTTCCAGCGAATGATCCAGGCCTATGTCGGCGGGCGTCCGGCTGAGGCGGCGGGGCTTGCTCAGCGGCTCCAGCCACTCATCAACGCCCTCATGACCATCGCCGCCAACCCCATCCCGCTCAAGACAGCCATGAACCAGCTGGGCTTTCCCGCCGGCCCCTTCCGGCTGCCTCTGACCCCGCTGGACGCCGCGGCCGCTGCCCGACTGAGCGAGGCGGTGGCGCGGGCCGGCGATCTGATCGCCACCGCATCGGGGCTGAGCAGCTGATCGCAGCCGAAGGGCTGGAGGCGCTCCATGCCCAGATTCGGGTCTGCACGCTCTGCCAGCTGCACAGTACGCGGACCAACGCTGTCCCCGGAACGGGGCCGGCGCCGGCCGAGATCATGGTGGTGGGGGAAGGGCCGGGCTTCAACGAGGACCTGCAGGGCAAGCCCTTCGTCGGCGCCGCGGGACAGCTGTTGGACAAGCTGCTGGCTCGAATCGGCCTGGACCGCTCGCAGGTCTTCATCACCAACGTCGTCAAGTGCCGGCCGCCCCAGAACCGCGACCCCCTGCCCCTGGAGGCTGAGACCTGCCTGCCCTACCTGCGTCGCCAGTTCAAACTGGTGAGGCCCAAGGCGGTTCTGATCCTCGGCCGGCACGCGCTGCAGCAGATGCTGCCCGGCGTCGGCTCTATCTCGCGAGTGCACGGTCAGTTCTTCGAGCGCTCGGGGGTCGGTTTCATGCCCTGCTACCACCCGGCGGCGGCCCTCCACAACGGCTCGCTGCTGGTGGATCTGGAGCGAGACTTCGAGCGGGTCCGCGCACATCTTGACAGCCTCGCGAGTCGCGCTGGGGAGAACCCGGAGTCGGCGCCCTCGGACCCTCCCCCGCTGGCCAGCGGAGCGCCGTTGCCCCGGCCGGCCGGCTCCCCTGAACCGGCTCAGCTGCGGCTGCTCTAAGGACCTGTCTTGCCTGCTTTGAAGTACGTGCCGCTGGGCGGCCTGGGCGAGGTAGGGCTCAACATGTGGGCGCTGGAGTGGGAGAGGGAGCTGGTAGTCATCGACGCCGGCCTCATGTTCGGGCAGGACGAGATGCCCGGCGTGGACCTGGTCCTGCCCGACCCGAGCTACCTGCTGCAGGCCGGCCGGAAGGTCCACGGCATCTTCCTGAGCCACGGTCACGAGGACCACATAGGCGGTCTGCCCTTCCTCCTGAAGCGGCTCAACGTGCCCGTCTTCGGCACGCCGCTTACGTTGGGACTGGCCAGATCGCGGCTCCGCGAGCACCGCATTCTCCGCGAGAGCGACCTCCGCGAAGTCCGGCTCGGAGATCGGGTCCGGCTCGGCCCCTTCAGCATCGAGACGGTGGCCGTCAGCCACAGCATCCCGGACGCCGCGGCCCTGATCATCGAGACCCCCATCGGCCGGCTGCTCTACACGAGCGACTTCAAGCTGGAGGCGGACCCGCCCTACGGCCGAGCCACAGACCTGGAGCGGTTCCGCCGCTTGGGCGAGCAGGGCGTGCTGCTGATGCTCAGCGACTCCACCAACGCCGAGCGAGAGGGCCACAGCGGCTCCGAGCGGGATCTGGTGCCCGAGTTCGAGCGGATCTTCACTGAAGCCCCCGGCCGGATTGTGGTCGCCTCCTTCGCCTCCAACATCCATCGGATCCAGCTGGCTGTCCGGCTGGCGGCCGAGCACGGCCGGCGGGTGGCGGTGGCCGGCCGCAGTCTGCGCAACGCCTTCCAGGTGGCGCGAGAGCTCGGCTATCTCGAGGTGCCGGAGAACCTGACTGTCAAGCTGGAGAAGGCCGGCGACGATCCGCGACTCGTACTGCTCACCGCCGGCAGCCAGGGCGAGCCCCTTTCCGCTCTGGCGCGTTTCGCAGCGCAGAAGCACCCAGTCGTCAACGTCAGGGCCGGCGACTGGGTGATCCTGTCGGCGCGGCCCATACCCGGCAACGAGCGACTGGTCAACCGGACGATCAACAACCTGTACCGCAACGGCGCCGAGCGCGTCTTCTACTCCGAGCTGGGCCACGTTCACGTCTCCGGTCATGCCTATCGCGACGAGCTGCGCCAACTGATCGAGCTGGTTCGGCCGCGGTTCTTCGTGCCGGTCCACGGTGAGTATCGCCAGCTCCACCACCACGCGGAGCTGGCGGTTGCCGCAGGCATCCCCAAGGAGCGAGTCTTCCTGGCCGAGGACGGGAATGTCATCGAGGTCACCCCGGAAGGGTTGAAGAAGACAGCCGACAACGTGTCGGGTTTGGTTTACGTGGACGGCCTGGGCATCGGCGATGTCGGCCAGGCGGTCCTCCGCGACCGCCAGCACCTGGCCGCCGACGGCCTGGTCGTGGCCACTGTGGGAGTCGACCGAGACACCGGTGCCATCCGGCTGGGCCCCGAGGTAACCTCGCGCGGCTTCATCGCCAGTGGCGCTGAAGCCGACCTGCAGGAGGAGGCAACTCGGGCGGTGGCGGCCGCCGTCGCGCGGGCCGGGCGGCGGCCTGACCGCTCGTTGCTGCAGGAGGCGGTCCATGACGCCGTCTCGCAGCTGCTCTGGAAAAAGACAGGGCGCCGGCCCATGGTCGTGCCGCTGGTCACCGAGGTCTAGCCAAGCCTGAGCCCCAGGGGGGGCGAGCGAAGCCTATAATCCGCGCTGAGGGCAGATCCTCCAGGTTTCTCCATGCGTCGCAGCACAGCTCGTACTTCACGCCCACGCCTTGGTTCGAGGACCAACCGCTCGGCCCGTCCCCGCGGTGGCTTCGGCGCGCGGCGAATGCCCCAGCTCACGCCTGCGCAGATTCGCGAAGGCAGCGGCATCCTCCTCCTCTTTTTGGGCCTGTTGAGCCTGCTCGCCATGGTCTATGCGGGCGGCCCTGTGCTCACCAACCTGCGCCACCTGCTCTTCGCCGGCTTCGGTTACGGCTGGCTCCTGCCCACAGTGGGCTTGCTCGCCTTGAGCGTCTACCTGATCTGGCCTCACCCACCGCCGGTCGGGCCGCTGCCGCCGCTGGCAGCCGGGGCGGCGGCCCTGGCCTGCCTGGGTCTACTCAGCCTTGCTTCGGCACCGGCCGGGGGAGCGGCGGGCCGGCTGATCGAGCGGCCGCTGAGCAGCCTTGGAGGCGGTCCGGGCGCTCTTCTGCTGCTGCTGCTGGCGCTTCTGCTCGGCTTGGTCCTCGCCTTTCGCCTCAGCCCCGGCAACATCATGCTCGCGGCGGCTCGTGGCGGCCGGCGCGCCTACGCCGAGCGCAGGCGGCTGGAAGAGCTGGTCGCCCGGTCCCAAGCCGCTGCCAAACGGGCGCCCAAGAAGGCTACGACGCCAGCGCTGGTGACGGCGGCCGAGCCGAACCTCGAGGAGATTCTCCGGCCTCTGCCGGAGGCAGACTGGCGCCCCGCTGCCACCGGCGCGGCCGCCACTTTGCCAGGCCCACCATTCGTTCAGCCCGGACAGGAAAGGGCCGGCGAACCGCTGGCCTTGCGCGTGGTGGCCGAACCGGAGGACGAGCTGCCGGAGATTGATTGGAAATTGCCACCGCTCACGCTCTTGGACACTCTCGTGGCGCGCAAGGAACGCATGCAGGAAGAGATCAAGCGGAACGTCCGCCTGATCGAGGGCACACTGGCCACCTTCGGCGTCCAGGCGCGCGTGATAGGAGTGAACTCCGGCCCTGCGGTCACCCAGTACGAGCTGCAGCCGGCCGCCGGCGTCGCGGTAAAGCGCATAGTCGCTCTCCAGAACGACCTCTCACTGGCGTTGGCGGCAGCCCCTCTCCGGATCGAGGCGCCGATCCCTGGCAAATCCGCAGTCGGACTGGAAGTGCCCAACCGCTCCGCTTCGCTGGTCTCCCTCCGGGAGGTGGTCGAGTCGCCCGCTTTCGCGGCCGGCTCCCACCAGATGGCCCTGGCCCTGGGCAACGACGTCTCCGGCCAGCCGATCACCGGCGACCTGACCCGATTGCCCCACCTGCTCATCGCGGGCGCCACCGGCCAGGGAAAGAGCGTCTGCATCAATGTTTTGATCACCAGCCTCCTGCTGCGCTGCACGCCCGAGCGCCTACGGCTCGTGATGATTGATCCCAAGCGGGTTGAGCTCTCCGGTTACAACGGGCTGCCTCATCTGGCGGTGCCGGTCATCGTCGAATCGCACCAGGCCGCCGCTGCCCTGCGCTGGGCGGTGGCCGAGATGGACCGCCGCTACAAGCTGCTCTCCGCCCAGGGCATGCGCAACATCGGCGCCTATAACGACAGGGCAGCGCAGCAGCATGCCCGCCCGCTTCCCTACGTGGTGATAGTCATCGACGAGCTGGCCGACCTCATGATGGTGGCGGCGGGAGAGATCGAGGAGCTGATCTGCCGGATCGCTCAGCTGGCCCGGGCGGTCGGCATCCACCTAATCATCGCCACGCAGCGCCCCTCCACCGACATCATCACCGGCCTGATCAAGGCCAACGTGCCCTCGAGGATCGCCTTTGCGGTGAGCTCGCAGGTGGACAGCAGGGTCATCCTGGACTCGGTCGGCGCCGAAAAGCTGCTCGGCCGCGGGGACATGCTCTACCAGCCTGTTGACGCCGGCAAGCCGACGCGGATCCAGGGCGCCTTCCTCTCCGATCAGGAGCTGGAGAGCGTCATCGGCTTCTGGCAGGCCCAGGGTGAGCCCCGATTCATCGAGGAGGTCCTGGAGGGGGGAGCGGCGCCACCTCTTCCAGGCGAGGGCGAGTCCGGCCGGCGTCTTGACCCGCTGTTCGCGCGGGCGGCCCGGGCGGTCGCCGCCGAGGGTGGAGCCTCCGTCTCCCTGGTTCAGCGCAAATTCAACGTCGGCTATTCGCGGGCCGGCCGGATAGTCGATCAGCTGGCCGAGCACCGCGTGATCGGGGCCTATCAGGGGAGCAAGTCGCGCGAGGTTCTGATGAACCTGCCCGATGTGGACGAACTGCTGGAACGCATTGGTCTGGAGGGCTGAGCCGGCGGCCGGTCGCGACCGCTGCCGGCGGCCGGTCAGGCCCGGCGTCAGCCGCTCGAGGGCGCCCCGCCCGCGCGGGCGGCCCGAGGCTCTGCGTTTGGCGGTTGCTGTCGACTAGAGTCGGAATCGGTGAACCTGCCTAACCTGCTCACCCTGGCGCGCCTGGCGACAATCCCGCTGCTCATGGCGCTGCTCATGCTGCGCTTTCCGTATCACGATCAGGCTGCCGCCGCGCTGTTCGTACTCGCTTCGCTCACAGACACGCTGGACGGGAATCTCGCGCGCAGCCGCAATCAGGTCACCGAACTGGGCAAGTTTCTCGACCCGCTGGCGGACAAGCTGTTCATTCTCTCCGTTCTGATAGTCCTGGTTCAAGAAGGCGAGCTGAGCGTTTGGGTGGTGATGGTGATCTTCAGCCGTGAGCTCTTGATCACCGTCCTGCGCTCCCTCTCAGCCAGCCAGGGGCATGTCATTTCGGCCACGCCGTTCGGAAAGACGAAGACAATCTCGCAGGTCCTGGCAGTGCTGCTGCTGATCCTGCAGCGGCCCTACCCGCAGCTGCGCTGGCTGGCGCTGGCGGCCGTCGCCTTCGCGGTCGTCTTCACAGTGGCGAGTGGAATGGACTACCTCTGGCGCTTCCGGCACGTGGTCCTGCGGCCGCATTTCCGGGCGCGACCAGAAGCCGTTCCCGGCGGCGGCGCTCCCAGCGCAGGGCAGCAGGTCGACCCCCGGGTCGTCACCATTCATGAGCTGCTCGCCAAGCAGGACTGGAAGCTGGCGGTCGCCGAGTCCTGCACAGGTGGTCTGCTGGCAGCCACCTTCACTGACTCCCCAGGCAGCAGCGACTTTTTCAAAGGAGGCATCGTCTCCTACACCAATGAGGTCAAAGAGCATCTGCTGCAGGTGCCCGGCAGGCTGCTGGAGGATCCTGGTCCGGTCAGCGCAGAGGTTGCTCAGGCGATGGCGGAAAGCGTGCGGCGGCAGCTGGCAGCCGATCTGGGCGTCGCCATCACAGGTCTCGCCGGGCCCGAGTCGGACGGCACGGGCAAGCCGGTTGGGCTCACCTACATCTGGCTGGCCGACCAACGCGGCGGGGAAGGGCGGTCTTTCCAATTCGCGGGGGACCGCTGGCGGAATCGCCGGCAGGCGGTGTCGGAGGCTTTGGAACTCCTGCTCCGCCGGCTCCAGGAGGGGCCGAGCACTGCCAGCACATAGAGGTGCCCTTGCAATTTCCGAACGCCTGTTCGTATCATGAACGATCATCAGCCACCTGTAAAGATCTTTGACGCGGGCGCGGCGGCAACCCAGACTTCACCCCGAACTTTTCGCAGCCACCGACAATGAACCCAACATCAGCACAGGAGGACCGCCCCAGCATGGAAAAGGAAAAAGCCCTCGGCACAGCCATCCAGCAGATCGAGCGCAGCTATGGCAAGGGCGCCATCATGAAGCTGGGCGAGGTCCACGAAGGGCGTGACGTCTCGGTCATCCCCACTGGCGCCCTTCCCCTGGATCTGGCGCTCGGCGTCGGCGGCATGCCTCGAGGCCGGGTGGTGGAGATCTACGGCCCGGAATCGGCCGGCAAGACCACAGTCGCACTCCATGTTGTGGCAGAGGCGCAGAAGCAGGGGGGCACAGCCGCCTTCGTCGATGCCGAGCATGCGCTTGACCCGCTCTACGCCTCGCGCATCGGGGTCAACATCGACGAGCTGCTGATCAGTCAGCCCGACACCGGTGAGCAAGCCTTGGAGATCGTCGAGGTGCTGGTCAGGAGCGGAGCTGTCGACGTGATAGTCATCGACTCAGTGGCAGCCCTGGTGCCCAAAGCTGAGATCGAGGGCGAGATGGGTGACAGCCATGTCGGCCTGCAGGCGCGGCTCATGTCGCAGGCGCTGCGCAAGCTGACAGCCGCCATCTCGAAGTCGAACTGCACTGTCATCTTCCTGAACCAGCTGCGGGAAAAGGTAGGCATCATGTTCGGCAACCCGGAGACCCAGCCGGGCGGCCGGGCGCTGAAGTTCTACTCCTCGATCCGGCTGGACATCCGCCGGGTGGAGTCGATCAAGAGCGGTCTGGACAGCATTGGCAACCGGGTCAAGGTCAAGGTGGTCAAGAACAAGGTCGCCCCGCCTTTCCGGCTGGCCGAGTTCGACATCCTCTTCAACGAAGGCATCTCGCGGGAAGGCGCCCTCATCGACGCGGCAGTCGAGTACGGGATCATCGAGAAGAGCGGCACCTGGATGTCCTACGGCGAGGCCCGCTTGGGCCAGGGCCGCGAGAACGTGCGCAACTATTTGCGCGAGAACCCCACGCTCTCCAGTGAGATGGACGCGAAGGTGCGGGAGAAGGCGGCCACTCAGGTCTCAGCGCCGCTGCGGACCTCGGCCGCCATCCGGACAGCGGAGGCGACAGTCGCCCCAGCCTAGGCCTTCACGCGGGGCGTCCCGGGCCTCGCCCCCAGCGCCTGATCCCCAGGAGGTGGCCGTCCGGCTGCTGGCCTTGAGAGCGCACGGGGAGGAGGAACTGCGCCGCAAGTTGTTGCGGCGCGGGTGCGTGGCGGAGGACGTGGAAGCCGCTCTGGCTCAGCTTCGGGGGTCAGGGTACCTGGATGACCTGGAGGTGGCTCGAAGCTTGGTCCGCCGCCGCTCGCAGGCCCGCGGTCGCGCTCTCATCGCGCAGGAGCTGATCTCGCTGGGCATCTCGCGCGAGGTGACGGCGCAAGCGCTGGCCGAGTTGAGTGAGCAAGTCGAGGCGGCCGCCGCGCGTCATCTGATCGAGTCGGAGCCGGGCTTGCAGCAGCGGCGCCTCGCCGGGCGGCTCCAGAGGCGGGGTTTCGCCCCCTGGCAGGTTCGCCGACTCCTGGCCGAGCGCTCAACGGACGAGAACGCCGGCGCCTGAAGCGGGCCCAGCCGCCGGTCCTTCAGCGCTTGCGCGCCGCCGGTTGGCCGCGCGCCGCTTAGAATATTTGGTTTAGACATCCAGACATCTGGATGTGAGTTCTGTATCTGTTCTGACCCCAGGGCTTCGCCCCGCTGGGGGATCAGCACCTTTACAACCGAATAAACCAAGAGGTGAACCAAGCCAATGTCTACCTACATCGTTTTGTTCTTGGCGGTGGTGATCACAGCGGTCCTGGCGGGAGGCATCGTGTACCTCCTCCAGCGGGCAGGCTTCAGGACGAAGGAGCAGGCGGACCTCGTCGACTACGAGGCGCGCACGAAGGCACTTCAGCAGAGGCAGGCCGAGGCGGAGAACGACGTCAAGGCGCGTTTGCTCGAAGCCAAGGAAGAGGCCGTGCGGATCCGAACCGCCTCGGAGCAGGAGGCGCGCGAGATCAGGGCTCAGGCCCAGCAGGAGCAGCGCCGCCTGCATCAGAAGGAGGAGAACCTGGAGCGCCGCCTCGATGAGGTGGAGCGAAGGGAGCAGAGGATCTCCGATAAGGAGCACGCCCTTGACGACGCGAGGGCGGAACTGGAAGCGGCTACCAGGCAGCAGCTGGTGGAGCTGGAGCGGGTGGCTGGCCTTTCCCGGCAGGAAGCGCAGGCAGTAGTGCTCGACCGCGTCGAGCAGGAGCTGCGCAATGAGACAGCACGGCGCGTGCGGGACGCCGAATTGGCCGCTCGCGACGATTCTGATCGGCGCGCAAGAGTGGTTGTGACCGAAGCGATCCAGCGGATAGCGGCGGACCAGACGGCGGAGTCGTCGGTTTCGGTGCTGCCGCTGCCGAACGAAGAGATCAAGGGCCGCATCATCGGCCGCGAAGGGCGCAACATCCGTGCTCTTCAACAAGCGACAGGAATCGACTTCATCATCGACGACACGCCTGAAGCCATAGTGTTGAGCGGCTTCAATCCGATCCGCCGCGAGGTGGCGCGGACGGCTCTCAACAAGCTCATCGTGGACGGCCGGATCCACCCGGCCCGAATCGAAGAGGTGGTGGCCAAAGCCAAGGTCGAGGTCGATCAGCGGGTGAAGGAGGAAGGCGAGGCGGCCGTGCTGGAGATCGGGATGCAGGGTCTGCACCCCGAGATCGTGAGACACCTGGGCATGCTCCGCTTTCGAACCAGCTACGGGCAGCAGGTTCTGAACCACTCCAAGGAGGTCGCCCACCTTGCCGCCATGATGGCGGCGGAGATCGGTGCCGACGTCAAGCTGGCCAAGATGGCGGGCTTGCTCCACGACATCGGCAAGGCCATCGATCACGAGATCGAGGGCTCGCATGCTGTGATCGGGGCCGACCTGATTCAGCGGCACGGGGTCCCGGCGGCGGTTGTACATGCCGTCAGGGCCCACCACTACGACGAGGAGCCTCACAGCCTGGAGGCCCAGCTGCTGATCGCGGCGGATGCAATATCTGCCGCCCGGCCGGGGGCGCGCCGAGAAACCCTCGACGCTTACGTGAAGCGGCTGGAGAAGCTGGAGGAGATCGCCAACTCCTTTCGCGGAGTGCAGCAGTCGTTCGCCATTCAGGCCGGCCGCGAGGTGCGAATCATCGTCAGGCCGGAGCAGATCGACGACGCGAACGCCCAGCACATGGCCCGCGACATCGCCAAGCGCATCGAGAGCGAGCTCAGCTATCCGGGCCAGATTCGGGTGACAGTGGTGCGCGAGACGCGCGCCACCGAGTACGCCAAGTAACGCAATCAGTTCGAGCGCCTTGATTCAACCAGTCAAGAAGGGAGCCCTCGCCGGGGCTCCCTTTTTTGTCGATCGCTTGGACTGCCCACGCGATGAGTTTTCGTCTCGCGATCGGTCACTGGCTGTGGCAGAGCAGCCTTGCAGGAGGAAGGAGAGCCCAATGTTCAACTCAATGGTGAACTTCACCGCGATCATCGTCCGTCGCTCCGGTGAGATGAGCTTGAAGCCATGCTGATCTACTCGATGGGCGTCTCGGTGGACGGCTTTATCGCCGACCGCGAGGGCGCGTTCGGGTGGACGACCCCTGACGAGGAGCAGTTTCGTTTCCACATCGCGCAGACACACGAGCTCGGCGGCTATCTGTGCGGCCGCAGGCTTTACGAGACCATGCTGCCGTGGGAGACGGATCCGTCGATGCGCGACAACGAGCTCGGGGCCGCGTTCGCCGACGTCTGGTGCGCCATCCCGAAGGTGGTCTTCAGCCGCACGCTCGACAG
>QHBT01000014.1 GCA_003244185.1 Candidatus Dormiibacter spiritus
CGGGAGCCTTTCCAGAAGCCGTAACTGCCCCTGGCCTCTTGACAAACGCATTAGGCTGCCACCTACGCCAAGTACCTCCTCGAGATTCGAAACTCACTGCCAGTCGCTCTCGCCGCCCCGTCGGTCTTCGGGCTTTACCAGGGCAGGCCCAACCTGGCCGGCTTTTGCGTCCTGGCCGTCTCCCAATCCGGCGCCTCCCCTGACGTGTGCAGCGTCATCGAGGCCGCCCGCGAGCAGGGCAGCCTGACCATCGCGCTCACCAACGAGCCGAAATCTCGCCTGGGGTCAGCGGCCGAGCTGGTGCTGGAGATGCACGCGGGCAAGGAGCGCAGCGTGCCGGCCTCCAAGACCTACACGACAAGCCTCCTCGCCTTTGCCATGCTGTCACAGGCCATGCGGCCGGAGGCGGACTTCGCTCAGGCGCTGGAACGCGTGCCCGAAGCGCTGAGGCAGACCATCGCGCTCACCCATCCGCTCCAGCAGGCGGCCGAACAGCTGGGCGGCAAGCGTTTGGCAGTCATCGGGCGCGGCTATCACCTGGCCACCGCCGAAGAGCTGGCGCTCAAGATCACCGAGACCAGCTATTCGGTAGCGGACGGGCAGTCAGTCGCCGACTTCATGCACGGCCCTGTGGCCATGGTCGAGCAGGGCTTCCCGGTCCTGCTGCTGGAGGCGGAAGGCCCCACCCTGCGGCAGATGCGGGAACTGGGCGCCGCTCTGCGCCGTAAGGGCGCCCACGTCCTGGCTTTCACCGATCACCCCGGCCGAAGTGGCAGGCCGCTGGTGATCAAGACCGGCCTGCCGGAGAGTCTCACGCCGCTGCCCTACGCGGTGGCCGGGCAGCTGCTGGCGCTTCATCGAGCCCTTTCGCTGGGCCTTGATCCGGATCATCCCCGCGGGCTCCGAAAGGTGACTGAGACCAACTGAGCCATTCCCAGGCAGCGGCTGTCGCCGCCCCCACGGTCAGCTCGTTCGCGTCAGACGCCAATAGGGTGACGGCTCAGTGACGTCCCCAGCGGTGGCCAGCGGGACCTGCTGCCGCACGGCCACCAGGCCGGGCGCATCGGCCACCGTCACCTCGAGGCTGCCGGCATCGCTGCCGGCCGGCGCCGCACCGGTCAGCCGGCTGCCCTTCAAGCGGTAGCGCACTGGGGAACCACTCAGCAGCGGCAGCCGCATCTCCTGCTTGGCGACCACATCGACGTCTCCCTGCCAGGGGACGTGGTAATGCCCGATCACCTGGTCCTGACTGACGACGGTTTGGATTGTGATGGCGGCCTTGGCCGCTTTCAACACATTGCGGCCTGCGGTGAGAGCGTCAGGCAGCGCCGATTGGCCCTGCACCACGCCCACCACCACCAAGTTGTGCCCCTCCAGCTCAGTCGTGCCTGAGAACAGGTAAACGGCGCCGGCCTGGGGTGTGGTGCCCGTCTTGATGCCGGTGATACCGTCCTGGCCGATGGCGTAGTTCACGTTGTAGACAGTGCCCGCGACCGGCAGATCAGCCTGCGGCTGGGCTACCACGTCGGCGAACGCAGGGTTCTTCATAGCTGCCAGCCCGAGCTTGACCAGATCACTCGGCGTGCTGACGGTGCCGGGGTCGAGTCCGCTCACATCGGCAAACTTGGATTCGCGAAGGCCCAGAGCGGCCGCTGTCGAGTTCATGTTCGCCTGGAACGCTTCGGGCGAGCCGGCAACCCAACGTGCCAGGAGAACCGCCAGGTTGTTCCCGGATGGCAGCAGCAGCCCCTCCAAGGCCTGCCTCTCGGTCAGCTGCTCGCCCTGCTTGACGGCCACCACCGACTCGCCGTTGGCTTTCGCTGCGGCGTATTCGCGCACCTCCTGGTCGCCGATCTGCAGCAGCGGACCTACTTCGCCGGCCGCCAGCGGCTTCAGCTGCAGGACCACCAGGGCGGTCATCACCTTGGCCACGCTGGCAATCGGCTGCGGGTGGGCGTTGGGCGTGGCAGCCAGCAGGCCGGCCCCCTCCAGACCGAGCGCTGACTGCGCGCTTCCCCGCCAGGGCAGGGGCTGGGCTGGGCTTGGGGGCGGTCCCTGAACTGTCTGCGCCGGCAGGAGTGAGGAGGGCGGCCGAGAGTAGTTGTATGCCAGCGCTGCCAGCAGCCCCAGGGCGGCGGTCAGCCCCAGCGCGGTGAAGCGGGAGCGGCGGCCGGCGCCGGGCAGCTGAGGGATGGCGAGCGCCGCCTGTTAGAGGAGGTTGGGGCTCTCGACCTGGGCCGGCAGGTGGTGAGGCTCTTCCAAGGTGTCGCAGGTGCGCGCCTGACTGATCCAGTACTGGACCATCTGCAGGCTGGGCGCGCCGGTCATGCCCAGCGCGTCCATCACCTGGGCATGCAAGGCCTCCGGCTGGGCGACCTTCAGGTCCTTGAGACCGCCGATGCCCAGCCGGCGAACAATGGGCAGGTAGCGATCCATGCCCGAGATCTCGAGCAGGGCGCACTGACGACCGAACTCGAGCAAGCGGTCGGGCGAGATGCCCACTTTCCGTGAAAGCCGTTCGCGATCGATCTGGAGCGTCACCGCATGGAGGAGCTGGTTGGAGTGCTGGTAGCCCCGCGTTCGCAGCCTGCGGCAGTCGTCGGGGGAGATGCCAGGCAGGTATTCCAACGTCTTCATGGCCATCCCGCCATAAGGATAGTGGCCACCAGCTGGGGGCTATAATCAAGGGCACCCGCCCCTTCAAAGGAGTACGCATACCCATCGAAACGATCGCAAGGCCCGCGGAGAGCTCGCTTGAAATTGGTATAGGTCGGCGGGCGCGCCGCGCCTACGGCTTCGATGAGGTGGCGCTGGTCCCAGGCCAGGTCACCCTCAATCCCGACGAGGTGGACATCAGTTTCGCGCTGCCTGGGGTCACGCTTTCCATCCCATTCTGGGGCTCCGCCATGGACGGAGTCGTCGATGTGGCATTCGCCATCGCGATGGGAAAGCTGGGCGGCCTGGCTGTTTTGAACCTGGACGGAGTGCACACTCGCTACGAGGATCCGGGCCCTGTGATCGAGAGGATCGCAGCCGCTGCCAAGGCCGAGGTCAACCAGGTCCTGAAGGACGCCTATCGAGCACCAGTCAGGCGCGACTTGATCGAGAGGCGGATCCGCCAGATCAAGGATGCGGGGGTCCCCTGTGCGGTCTCGACCATTCCGGCCCGCGCCGAGGAGCGGGCTGGGCCGATCGAGGCGGCCGGGGCTGACGTGCTGGTGGTCCAGGGAACTGTGCTGACCGCCCGCCACCGCAGCCGCAGCTACCACCAGCTCTCCTTCCAAGAGCTGTGCCAGTCCATCTCCATTCCGGTGCTGGCCGGCAACTGCGTCCAGTACGACACCGCCCTGGAGCTGATGGAGACAGGCGTCGCCGGCATCCTGGTCGGAGTGGGTCCGGGCGCCGCCTGCACGACCCGCGGCGTGCTGGGTGTGGGCGTTCCGCAGGTCACCGCCACCGCCGACGTGGCGGCGGCGCGAGAGGAGTTCCAGGCTAGATGGGGCCGCCGGGTGGCTGTCATCACTGACGGCGGCATGCGGATAGGCGCCGATGTTTGCAAGGCGTTTGCCGCCGGTGCTGACGCGGTCATGATCGGTTCACCGCTGGCCGGGGCTGTCGAGTCGGCTTCCCGTGGCTTCAATTGGGGCATGGCGACCCCCGATCCCAACCTGCCGCGCGGCACTCGCATCGAGGTGGGCGTCAAAGCCAGCCTCCAGGCGATCCTGACAGGACCGGCAGCTGTGGACGACGGCACCCAGAACTTCGCAGGTGCCCTGCGGTCCTGTCTGGGCGTCTGCGGCGCGCCCGACATCCGGGAATTCCAGAAGGTCGACATGGTGATCGCGCCAGCGATTGGGAGCGAGGGGAAGCTGCACCAGGCGGCTCAGGGGGTCGGCATGGGGAGCCGGCGCTGACGCCTGCGGCTCCGGCCGCCGCCCCGGCCCGGGCCGCCGCGGCGGATTCTCAGCGCGAGCTGATCATCGTCCTCGACTTCGGTTCGCAGTACTCGCAGCTGATCACGCGCCGGGTTCGCGAGGCCAACGTGTACTGCGAGCTGCTCCCCGGTACGACCCCTTGGTCGGAGCTGGCGGCCCGCAATCCGGTGGGCCTGATCCTGAGCGGCGGCCCCGCCAGCGTCTACGCGGAGAACGCGCCTCAGATCGATCCGGCAGCTCTTCAATCGGGGGTCCCGGTGCTGGGCATCTGCTACGGCATGCAGCTGATCGCCCACCATCGCGGCGGCACCGTGGAACCGGCCAGCAAGCGGGAGTATGGACCGGCTCTGCTCAGTGTCAGCCGCTCCGATCGGCTCTTTGCGGGTCTGCCGGCGGAGCTGCCGGTCTGGATGAGCCATGGCGATCATGTGCTGGAGCTTCCGCCCGGCTTCCGCGCGGTGGCCTCGAGCGGCAACGCGCCGGTGGCAGCCTTCAGCGACGGCGCCGGCACGCTGGGCATCCAGTTTCATCCCGAGGTGCAGCACACGCCGCAGGGAAAGGAGATCATCCGCAACTTCCTCTACAACGTCTGCGGCTGCACTGGCACCTGGACTGCCGGCTCCTTCATCGCCGACGCCACCCAGTCGATCCGGGAGACCGTCGGTAGCGGACGGGTCATCCTCGCACTCTCGGGCGGGGTGGACAGCGCTGTGGCGGCCACGCTGGTGCACCGGGCGATCGGAGACCAGCTGACCTGTGTCTTCGTCAATAACGGGCTGCTCCGCCATGGCGAAGCCGATCGAGTGCTGGACGTCCTGCACGGCCATCTGGACATGAACATCCGCTTCGTTGACGCCACCGACCGCTTCCTCGGTGCTCTCGCCGGCGTGGTCGAGCCGGAGGAGAAGCGTCGCATAGTTGGACGCGAGTTCATCAACGTGTTCGAGGCCGAGGCGAAGACTTTGGGCGAGATCGACTTCTTGAGCCAGGGCACCCTCTACCCCGACGTCATCGAGTCGACGGCTGCCGACACGGGTCAGAGCGCGGTGAAAATCAAGACGCATCACAACGTTGGCGGCCTGCCGCCCAGTCTTCGCTTCCGCCTGATCGAGCCCCTCCGCTACCTGTTCAAGGATGAGGTTCGCGGGGTGGGGTTGGAGTTGGGACTGCCCGAGGACATGGTGCACAGGCAGCCGTTCCCCGGGCCGGGCCTGGCCATACGCTGCCTTGGTGAGGTCACTGCCGAGCGCCTCCAAATCCTGCGCAACGCTGACTGGGTGGTGGTGGACGAGATCAAGCACAACGGCCTCTACCGCAAGGTCTGGCAGTCGTTTGCTGTGCTGACGCCGCTGCAGACAGTCGGCGTGATGGGGGACTATCGCACGTACGCCAACGTCGTGGCAGTGCGCGTGGTCACGTCGGAGGACGCCATGACAGCCGATTGGGCACGGCTCCCGCACGAGGTGCTGGCTCGGATCTCGAACCGGATAGTCAACGAGGTGCCGGGCGTCAACCGCGTTGTTTTCGACATCACGAGCAAGCCGCCCGGCACCATCGAGTGGGAGTAGCGGGAAGGGAGGGCGCAACCCCTCCCTGTCTCCACGCTAACGCCCGGCGCCTGCCTGGCCACGGCTGAGGGACCGTGAGGCTCCTCATCGTTGGAGCTGGGGCGCGAGAGCACGCGCTGGCCTGGAAGTGCCGCCAGTCGCCGCTCTGCGGCGAGCTCCTGGTGGCGCCCGGCAACGCCGGCACCGCCGCTCTCGCGCGCAACATCCCGGTGAAGCCCGATGACTCGACTGCGCTGCTGGAGCTGGCAAGGGCGGAAAAAGTTGATCTCGCTGTGCTGGGTCCGGAGTCTGCCGTCGACGCCGGCGTGGGCGATGTGCTGCGTGCTGGGGGAGTGCCGGTGTTCGGGCCGGACCGCGCGGCCGGTCGGATCGAGAGCAGCAAGGCGTTCGCCAAAGAGCTGATGCTGGAAGCCGGCATCCCTACGGCCACCCACCGCGCCTTCAGCGACGCCGAGCCGGCGCGCGCCTTCGCCGCCGAACGCGGCGGTCAGGTGGCGGTCAAGGCGGATGGGCTGGCGCTCGGCAAGGGCGTCTTCGTCTGCGGCTCGATCGCCGAGTCCGACGCAGCCATCGAGGCACTGCTCGAACGCAGCGCGCTCGGTGCGGCCGGCAGCACGGTGGTCATCGAGGAAAGGCTGTCCGGGCAGGAACTCTCGGTGTTCGGCTTCAGCGACGGGCGCCGGGTGCTGCCGCTGGAACCTGCCCGCGACTACAAACGCGCCCTGGCTGGCGACCGCGGACCGAACACCGGCGGGATGGGCGCCTACTCGCCGCCCGCCGGGATGGGCGAAAGCCTCATCCAGCAGGTTCACAAGGTGGTCCTCCAGCCGGCCGTCGACGCCCTCCGGAAGCGGGGCAGCGAGTACCGGGGCGTGCTCTACGCGGGTCTGATGCTGACCCCCAGTGGCGCCCAGGTGATCGAATTCAATGCGCGGTTCGGGGATCCCGAGGCGCAGGTGTTGCTGCCCCGGCTGGAATCCGACCTGGTCGAGGTCATGCTGGCCTGCGCCAGAGGCGATTTGAGTTCGGCGCCGGCCCTGCGCTGGTCGCCGGATGCGGCGGTGGGGGTGGTGATAGCCTCCGGCGGTTACCCAGACAGCTACCTGACAGGCCATGAGATCTCGGGCCTGGACGAGCTGCCAGGCGAAGTCCTCGTCTTCCACGCCGGCACGAAGCTGGCGGGCCAAAAGCTGATCACAGCCGGGGGTCGCGTTCTGACGGTGGTGGGCCGGGGCCGGACAGTGCGCGACGCGCGCGAGAGGGCGGGCGGGGCGGCCGCCCGAGTACGCTTTCAGGAGGCTTTCTACCGCCACGATATAGCGGCCGAAGCAACCTAGTGTCTGAGGTAGGGCACTGAATCTCACCGGAAGGGGGTCAGCAAAATCGCACGCGTAGGCGTCATTCTCGGCTCGAAATCGGATCTTCCATTGATGGAGGACTGTCTGAAGCAGTTGGAGGCCTTTGGAATCGAAGCTGAGCTCAAGATCTGCTCTGCCCACCGCGACCCGGCAGGGGTCAAGGACTGGGCGGCAAGCGCCCGTGAGCGCGGGCTCGAGGTGGTGATCGCGGCCGCCGGCGGCGCCGCGCACCTGCCGGGCGTGGTGGCGGCTTGGACGGACCTCCCGGTGATCGGCGTGCCCGTGCCCACCGAGCACCTGGGCGGCATCGATTCGCTCTACTCGATAGTCCAGATGCCTGCCGGAATCCCTGTCGCGACGATGGCCATCGGCCGCGCCGGCGCCAAGAACGCCGCCTGGTTCGCCGCGCGGATTCTCGGCGTGCGGGACGAGCAGGTGGCCGCCAGCCACCTGGAGAAGCGGCAGGCGCTCGCCGGCTAAGATGCCTGGCCAGGTACCGAAGCCGCGGCTGCGGCTGACCGACACTACCTTTCGGGACGCCAACCAGTCGCTCCTGGGGGGCCGCTTGCGGCCGCGGGAGATCCTGCCCCTGGCGAAGAAGCTCGACGGCATCGGATTCTTCGCCCTGGAGGCTTTCGGGGGCGCCACCTTCGAGACGTCTCTCAGGCTCGGTGACGATCCCTGGCAGTACCTCCGCGAGCTCGCGAAGGTCACGCCCAACACACCCATCCAGGCTCTGATCAGGGGCCAGAACCTCGTTGGCCATCGCAACTATGCCGACGACGCGGTCGAGCTGTTCGTCAAGACGGCGGCCAACCTGGGAGTTGAGGTCTTCCGGGTCTTCGACCCGCTGAACGACCTGCGGAACATGGAGGTGGCGATCCGCTCGGCGAAGAAGGCGGGAGCTCGCGTCCAGGGCGCCCTGAGCTATGCCATCAGCCCCGTCCACGATCACGACTTCTGGTGCTCACTGGCGAAGGGCCTGGCAGCGTTCGACGTGCAGGACCTGGTGATCAAGGACACCTCGGGCCTGCTGACCCCACAGGTCGCCTGGGAGCTCGTCACGGCGCTGAAGGAGATGACAGGTCTGCCTGTGATCGTCCACTCCCACTGCTCCAGCGGCATGGCGCCGATGTCCTACATGGCGGGCATCGAGGCGGGTGCGGCCGTGGTGGACACAGCGCTCTCACCGCTGGCCTGGGGCGCCAGCCAGCCCGCCACGGAAAGCGTGGTGGCGGCCCTGGCCGGCGGGGACTACGACACGGGGCTCGACCTGGAGAAGCTGATCGAGGTCAAACTGGAACTGGAGCAGGCGAAGCGAGATCACGTCGGTGACTTCTCGCCCTGGGTGGACAGAGTTGACGCTGACATCCTTCGCTACCAGATGCCCGGCTTCATGCTGGAGGACATCAGCCGCCAGCTGGAGGAGCACTCGGCGGTCGACCGCACGCGCGAGGTGATGGCTGAGGTGCCCCGGGTTCGAAAGGAGCTCGGTTATCCGCCTCTGGTGGCGCCCATCCGGCAGCTGATCGCCGCCCAGGCCGTCTACAACATTCTCGGCGGGGAGCGCTACGCGACTGTCACGCAGGAGCTGAAGGATTACCTGCAGGGTCTCTACGGGCGTCCGCCGAGGCCGGCGGAGGCGGAGATCAGGCGTCTGGTCCTGGGCCGTGAGGAGCCCATCACCGTCCGTCCGGCAGATCTTCTGGAACCCCAGGTTGAGGCAGCTCGCAGCCAGCTCAAGAAGCGCAAGCTGCCGGGCGGAGACGATCACGTCCTGACCTATCTGCTGTTCCCTCAGCTGGCCCTGGAGCTTATGGCCAAGCCGAAGGAGAAGCAGTCCGGCGATGGTCGAGAGAGCGGCGAGGAAGCGGAGGCAGTCGCCGCCGAAGGCGACCAGGCGCAGGCTGCGGCTCAGGGGGACGGGGACGAGGCCGCCGCTGAAGCGCCCGCCGCCCAGGCAGCGGCGCAAGCCCAGAGCGCGGAGTTCGACGTCGAGGTGGAGGGCGAGACTTTCAAGGTTCGGGTTACGGGAGCCGGCCTGGCAGTTCTGCCAGCGGGCGGCTCAGCCGCCGGTCCCGGCGGGACCACCGCACCTGTGCCGACGCCCAAGGCGCCAGCCAAGGACGCCATCACCGCGCCCATGCAGGGGCTGATCGTCAAGCTGCCGGTGAAGCAGGGCGACGAGGTGAAGATCGGCGAGGTGGTGGCTGTGCTGGAGGCCATGAAGATGCAGAACGACATAGTCGCCAGCAAGCCGGGCAGGGTGACTGACGTCTACGTCAAGGAGGGCGAAGTGGTGACGCCCAACCAACCACTTGTAGCCATCGCATAGAGATGAAGAGGAAGCCGTTCAACAAGGTCCTGGTCGCCAACCGGGGGGAGATCGCCGTCCGCGTCATGCGCGCCTGCCGCGAGCTGGGGATCGAGACAGCTGCCATCTTTTCGGACGCTGACGCGAACGCCATTCATCGCCGCTACGCTGACGAGTCGCATCACATCGGGGCCGCGCCGCCGACGCAGTCCTACCTGCAGCTGGAGAGGATAGTCAAGCTGGCCGCCGACGTGGGTGCGGAGGCGATCCATCCCGGCTACGGCTTTCTCTCCGAGCGGCCCGAGTTCCCCGAAGCCTGCGCGGCCGCCGGCATCGCGTATGTCGGGCCGCCCGCGGGCGCGATGCGGGCGATGGGATCCAAGCTTGAGGCGAAGCGCCTGGCCGGAGAGAACGGTGTCCCGGTGACGCCGGGCAGCGAGGCGATCGAGGACGTCAAGCTGGCGGCTCAGATCGCCCGCGACATCGGCTTCCCGGTGATCGTCAAGCCTTCCGGTGGTGGGGGCGGCATCGGCATGACGGTGGTGGAAAGGGATGCCGACCTGATAGCTGCCATCGAGAGCTGTAAGAACGCTGCCGCCGCAGCCTTCGGGGACCCCACCGTCTACGTTGAGAAGTACGTCCACAACCCCCGCCACATCGAGTTCCAGATCATCGCTGACGACGAGGGCAATGTGGTCCACCTGGGCGAGCGGGAGTGCTCGATCCAGCGGCGGCACCAGAAGATCATGGAGGAGACGCCTTCGCCTGCCTTGACTGCCGAGAAGCGGGCCGAGATGGGCGAGGCCGCCGTCCGGGCGGTGCGCGCAGCGGGTTACATCAACGCCGGGACTGTCGAGTTCATCTTCAGTGAAGGCCAGTTCTACTTCCTGGAGGTCAACGCTCGCCTGCAGGTGGAACACCCGATCACCGAAGAGGTGACGGGAATCGACCTGGTCAAGGAGCAGCTGCGGGTGGCGGCGGGGCAGCCGCTCTCCTTCACGCAGTCGGACATCTCCTGGACGGGCCACGCGATCGAGATGCGCATCAATGCTGAGGATCC
Organism: Candidatus Dormiibacter spiritus; assembly: GCA_003244185.1. Lineage (GTDB taxonomy): Bacteria > Chloroflexota > Dormibacteria > Dormibacterales > Dormibacteraceae > Dormiibacter > Dormiibacter spiritus. The sequence continues at coordinate 10,236 of QHBT01000014.1, forward strand.
GGCGCGCAGGTTCATGCCCAACCCCAAGCGGATCACCCGCTGGGTCCAGCCGGCCGGTCCCGGCGTGCGGGTGGACTCGGGTTTCGGTCCTGGCTCAGAGGTGCCGCCCAACTACGACTCGCTCGTCGCCAAATTGATTGTTCACGGCGCCGACCGGGCCGAGGCCATCGCTCGCGGCAAGCGAGCGCTGCGCGAGTTCGTGCTGGTCGGTCCGGCCACCACCATCCCCTATCACCAGGCGATCCTGGAGAGCCAGGACTTCCTGGCTGGCAAGCTTTCCACCCGGTTCATCGACGACCATCCCGACCTGCTCAATCGTGCCAAGGAGCACCTGGGCGAGGTCTCCCCCTTCGACTATGGCCCCGATCCTCGCCACATCGCCGCCGCCGCTGCGGCGGTGGCAGCGCTGACAGCCGATGCCCAGGGCGCGTGAGCGGACCCGACTGGCTCCTCGAGCCCGCTGCTGAACGGCCGTTCCAAGTCGTTGCCTCGCGCCAAGTGGCACGTGTCCGCGACATCGGTCTGCGGCTGGACACAGTGCGCTGGCCCGAGGGCGGGGAGTCAGATCACCGCGTCGTCGAGACGCCGAGCGCAGTCTGGATGGTGCCAGTGTTCGAATCGGGCGACACGGTGCTGGTGCGCCAGTGGCGGCACCCCTGGAACCGCAGCTCTTGGGAGGTGCCGGCGGGAACGCTGGAGCCCGGTGAGGAGCCCCTGCCGGCCGCGCAGCGGGAGCTGGCGGAGGAGGCCGGGCTCACCGCCGAGGACTGGCTTTCGCTCGGCCGCACGCGGGGCTCAGCGGCACTGACAGGGGTCCAATATCTCTACCTGGCCCAGAACCTGACCTCAGTCGGCCGAAGTCCGGAGGTGGCGGAGGCTGACATGATCGTCCGCAGGCTGCCGCTTCGGCAGGCCCTGGCGGCCGCCTTCGACGGGACAATCGAGCACGCCACCAGCGTCGCCGCCCTGTGCCGGGCCGGCCGCCACGTCGGGCTGCTCTGACGACTGGCGGCCGCCTGGCAATCCCGGCGGCAGCCGGCAACTGCTGGATAGTCTGAACAGCTCCGGAGATCTGTAGACGCTTCCCGGACGGTCCGGATATAGAAGCGGGGGCCCATTCTGTGGGTGATCCTTCCATCCGAGGGTTGTCGGCTGGGCTGCGAGATGCTCGTACCACCCGTGTGCGGCACTGAGGTCGGCCACCGAGATGACGGCTAGGAAATGCTCAGGTGGACATCGTTTGCTCCGGCTGTTAGGACCGGACCGCCCTGGATGCCGGTCTTCCAAGCACCAGAGAACCGATCGCGAGTGCTGCCCCGGCCGCAAGCGTCGGGTAGATGATGGCTTCCCCACCGCGCTGCCCTGACACGTGTCTCGCCATGTCGGCAGCTGCGCCAATCGTTTCTAGGGTTGCGCCGAGAGTGGCGCTCCCGACGACAGCGCGAGACAAGGAGCGACGATCACGGAGGGTCAGCGCCGCTCCGACCAGGACCGCAACAACGCCTGCGTTCGACACTACATGATCCACGAGGAAACCCCAATTGGTACCGGTGCCCGAACGGGTTGACTGGGGGAGCACGGCCCATGCGGCTTCAGACGCAACGCCACCAAGCTGGGCCAGGAGGCCCGCGACCATCCAACGATTCGAAGCTCTCTTCATCTTCTTCTCCTCCAATATGGGCGACCCATTTCTGTGGGCCGTCAGCTCATTCCGAAGCCGCTCCGCGGGGTCAGCCGCGAGCGCCGGGCCGTACTCTTAGGAGCGTCCATCCACCCGCGATAAACAGGCTTGTCGCAGCGATCAGTCCAGACGTTGCCCTGCTCGTCAGCACCACTGGGCCGGAAGCCTCGCCCGGGATGTCCCCGGCCGGGACCGACGAGTTCAGGACGGCCCGCCGGAAGCCCTCCATGAGCAGCGGCGAGAGCGAGGCCAGGGAGCGCCGCCGGCGCCGGCGTCGAGCAGCCGGTGGCCGCGACGGCCACGAACATGACCCGCTGATCGCCGGTGGCAAAGGCTGCGGTCCGCTCCCTTCCGACTGAGACCGGATGCTGCCGCTCGCGCGCACAGGTCCATCCAAAGGCCAGGGGCGCTTCCTGGCGAGCGGTCAGCCGAAGCTGGCGCCAAGGCTCGAACTCCCCAGCTTCAAGTCTGCGCACCTACACCCCTCCAATCATCTGGCTACTCGGTCAGCCAGTCAGTGACCACACGGTCACTGGGGTGGAGGGTCACCATACGCAGCGGCCTGTGGCCGGCATTCGTGAACGTGTGGGCCTGGCCAGGGGGGGCGACCACTATCTGGCCTTCGCTGGCCTCGATGGTCGCCTCCCCGACCCGAAAAGCGGCGGTGCCCTGCTGCACCACGAAGACCTCCGGGTAGGGATGAACGTGGAGGCGAGGTCCGCCGCCGGGCGGCGTGTCGGTCAGGAAGAATGAGAGCGCGACGCCACCGTGGTCCGCGCCCTCGAAGAGGCGGGCGCCGTCCCCGTCGAGCGAATGGGCCTCGGTGACTCGGGGTCTACCATCGCTGCCGATCATGTCAGGCCTCCTTTCTCATGGGCTGATAGTGGAGAAGGACGTTGCCGGAGCGGAAGGACCTGGCCTTCCGCAACTTCACGCCGATCCTTTCGGTTGCGGTTCTGAACAGCGACTGGCCGCCACCGAGGATTACCGGGTTGACCATGACTCGGAGCTCGTCGACGATCCCCATGCCCAGCAGGCTCACAGTAAGGTTCGAGCTGCCCATGATCACCATGTCCTTGCCAGGCTGCCGCTTCAGGCGTGCCAGCTCGTCGGCCACGTCGTCCTTGACGAGCCGCGTGTTGGCCCAATCGGCCTGTTCGAGCGTCCGTGAGACGACGATCTTGGGCAGGCCGTTCATCTTGGAAGCAACGACAGGGTCGGCTTCCTTGGCTGCATCCGTCGGCCACCACTGGGCCATCAGGCTGTAGGTGACCCGCCCGAACAGGATGGTGTCGACCTCGTTGAGCTGCTGGAGAGCGAACTCGTTGAACTCCTCGTCGACAACCGGCCAGTCGAAATCCCGGTTTGGACCTTCGTAATACCCATCCAGGGTCGCGACCATGAACGAGAAGATCCTCCTCGCTGGAGCGTCTTGCTGCACCATGTTCATCTGCATCGCCAACTCCTTGTCTGTTGGTGGAGGCCGCTGTGGCCAAGTGATCGCGTAAATGCCGATATCAGCTGACCGAGACGCTGAAGGCTAAGAATGTCGCCAATTGACGCTGATCCAACCGACTTTGCTCGGGTCAGCTGGGAACCTTGTCGAGAAACCCATAGACGGAGGCGATCCGTCTGTCCTCATCGGTGACGGCAACGTCGAGCCGACCACCAGCGAGTCCGCGTCTTTTGGAACCAGCGCACCACGTCGTCCCAGTGCGCGTCGATGGTGTCGACGAAGTCCTTCACAGGCTCGAGAGGGCGGTCGACGTAAATCACGAGCGGCCGCCGATTTCACGGTAGGCCGGTCCTTCTGGGAGTCGATTACCTTGTGAGGTAAGACCTGTTTGGAGCACGACGTCATCGGGGGGCATGGATCGTGAGGTGGTTGGCGCCGCCGGCGATCTCGATCTCATAGCGGCCGGTCGCGTCAGCGGCTCCGGGGGTGTCGAGCAGGAGTTCGCTGCCGACGGCCACGAAGCGCTGCTGGTCTAGCTGAAGGTCGTGCGCGCCCCGACCGACGTGGAGGCACACGGCGATTCCCGCTGGCCGCGTGACGGGATTCGCCCGAGCGAGATCCGGACGATGTCCCGGTGGCGGAGGATCGTGGCGCGCATGCGATGGGTCCCAACGCGCTGCGCTACAGCGAGCGACTCCTCGCGATCCTCCGAGCCGGCGGAGTCCCCGATCAGCTCGCCGTGCTCGGCCAGCACCTACTGATGGCCGTCGTCAACGGATTCACTCTCGACGAGACCGTCGAGGTCCAGTCCGAAGACGTGCAACCCGCATCTCAAGATGCGGCGAACATGGCGCGCGATTACCTCACCTCCCTCCCGCCTCAGCGGTTCCCCAATCTCGTCGACCTCGCCGATCACTTCGCGTTCGCCGACCCCGACGCCCGCTTCGAGTTGCTACTCGACCTGTTCGTTGACGGACTCGCGCAACGCGCGGCCGCGTCGAGCTGAGCACCGGAATTCTCGGCTCCCGCCGAAGCTCTCGCCGAAGGCGTACGCGGGCCTAGCTAGGTTCGTGTCTGATGAGCGAAGTCCGCCGCGACGACTTTCAGGCGCAGGATCTGAGGCTGTCTGAGGTTCCCCACGCAGGGACAGCCATACCGGCGGCCGTGCTGCGGCTGGCTGGGGAGGAGCCTGTGCTGGCGGTCTGGCAGAACGAGGCCGGCGGCCTCACCTTCGAGGTGGGCGGCGGCGCCCAACGACGGTTTGTGAAGTGGGCGCCGGCGGATTCTCCGTTGGATTTGGCGTGCCTCGGCTGCTCGATCAGGGCGGCGAACAGACGGGCGCCTGGCTGGTCACTGCAGCGCTGCCGGGGAGAACGCTGTCAGCCCACGCTGGCAGGCTGACCCGGCCACAGCCGTCAGGAGCCTGGGACAGGGTCTTCGCCGGCTCCACGATTCCCTGCCGGTGGCGGAGTGCCCGTTCACCTGGGCGGCGGGCGACAGAGTGGCCGACGCTCGCCGGCGCGCCTCTGGGGGGCAGGTGAACGTTGAACTCTGGCACTCCAGCCATCGCCACCTGAGCATCGCCGAAGCCCTGCAGCTGGTGTCGGCCCCGCCGCCCGTCCGCCAGCTGGTGGTCTGCCACGGTGACGCCTGCGCCCCCAACACGCTGCTGGATGCCGAAGGGGCTGTGACTGGACATGTGGATCTGGGCTTACTCGGGGTGGGGGACCGCTGGGCCGACCTCGCCATCGCCATCTGGTCGGCAGGCTGGAACGACGGCCCTGGCTGGGAAGCGCGCCTGCTGGAGGCATATGGGGTGGAGCTGGACCCCGTCACGGCGTACTACCGGCTGCTCTGGGACCTCGGTCCCTGAGCAGCCGCTCGCCACCCATTTACGTGACTACTATCGTCCCTTCCATTCCAGGATGGAAAGTGCAGACGTAGTGGTAAGTCCCCGGCTTGTCGAACTTCTTGCTGAAGCTCTCGTTCGCGCTCATGGTGGACGAGTTGCCAAGCGATTTGTCGTCAAAGGTGACGTTGTGGATGTTGCCGCTGTGGTTGATCCACACCACCGTCTCACCGACCTTGATGTTCGTGCTGGCAGGCTTGAAATCACCGCCCTTGTTGGTCGCGTTGACTTCCTCCACCATCGCCGCTGCGGGGGCAGGCGCCTGAGATGCGCTCGGGCTGGGGGCGGCCGTCGGGGCCGCGGTCGGGGACATCGACATGTGTGCGTGGTCGGTCGGCGAAGCCGTAGCTTGCGAGGATGAGCCGCCACCACCGGCTCCGCAGGCGGCCAGGCTCAGAAAAGCGGCCGCCAGGAGCCCGATTCGACCGAGTCTCATGCTTGATCTGGTGAGTTTCACTGCTTGTCTCCTGAGATAGATACGTCAGCTCTGCGTTGCCCGGATCAATAGGCGCTCGCTGTACAGCTGACGATTGGCGTCCCACGTTCCGGCGCAGGTGATGAGCGTGAGCCGCGGCGGCCCGTCGGTGGCGTAGAGATCGGCCGGCGTCCGGTCGTTGGGCACCAGGCCCACGGAATCGGCCCGATAGTTGACGGTTCGCCCGTCGCCAGCCACCACGGTGATCGTGTCGCCTGGGTTGATCGCACCCAGTCGGGCGAAGACGGCCGGAGCTCCAGTCTGGGTGTCGAGGTGGCCGGTGAGAACCGTGTCACCGTTCTGGCCGGGGCTGCTGCCCAGCTCGTACCAGCCGACGTTGGCTGTGTCATTGGGGGTCTTCAGCAGCAGTGCGGGTGTAACGCCGACTGACTCCACTCCCGCATCCACTCCGATTGACGCAATCCGCAGTCGCTGCGGGGTCTGGCCCGCCACGCGCGCCGGCTCGGGGTTGTATTGGTCAGGTGCCGGCGGTACGACCGGGATGGTCGCCGCCGGCCTGTGCGGCGCCAGCGCCTGATGCCGGCTTGCCTGTTGTGAGTGCAGATCGACGGCTCCGATGGCCGTCGATAGGCTGAGCAGGACCGCCCCGCCGAGCACGAGTGCCCGGCGGGAACCGGTCCAGCCACGAAGGCGTGCGATCACGCCCAAGATTTACTCAGTCTCGGCTGCGGCCGCTCGGCGGCGCAGACCGGCGACGAGCAACCCCGCCCCGGCCAGCAGGCCGGCCCCGGCCCCGGCGGCCAGGAAGTCAGGGTTTCCGTTTCGGGGGGGGAAACCGGCACTCGGCATTCCGCCCAAGAAGGGCATCACGGCCGCCAGCACGTCGGCTGGCTGCTTAGCGGTCTCGGTGGCCCCCATGTAGATGCCACCCTCAGGCGCGGCGCCTGTGATGTAGCCGATGGCGGCGGCGTGTCGTGCCTCCACCCCGAAGATGCCTGCCGCGGCCTGCAGGATGTCCTTGTTCTGGATGCTGCCGGCAGCGCCCAGGTAGGCTCCCACGCCCGTCTCCTCGAAGGTCTTGGCCAGTTTGAGGTAGGAGTCGCGGGAGGTGAAAGTGCCGTCCGGGAACGTCACGCTCGGCTTGGCAACCGGAGTGCCGCCGATCTTCTTGATGGTGTCGCTGATCGCCTGAACGTGAGCTTCCTCGTCCTGCTGGATGGTGGCTAGAACGTCCTTCTCGGTGGCGTCGGTGATCACGTTGGCGGCGTTGCCCATCTCGTAGAACGTCGACTCCAGATATTCGAGAGTCAGCGCATAGTTGAGCACGTCGGCGTCGCTGCCGAACGCGGCCCAGGCCCGTCCGGTGCTGAGCAGCTGAATGGCCGCCTCGCCGGAGACCACGGCTCCGGCGCCGAGCGCGCCCCGCTTCAGAAAGCTGCGGCGGTTGATTGATGAATTGGTCATTATCTAGGCTCCCAGGAACGGCTTGACAGCAGCCACTACCTCGTCCATCGAGGCGTGCGCCTCGACCGGAGCGGGTGCGAACTTCTGCTTCAGGATGAGGTTCAGCACCGACGCATGGCGTGACTCCACCCCTGCGATGGAGGCGGCGGCACCCAGGATGGCGCCGTCCTTGATCAGGGGCACCTGGCCGTGATAGGCCTTGACACCTGTCTCCTCGAACGTGTTGGCAGTCTTGAGGAACGTCATCGCGTCGGTGAACGTGCCGTCCGGATACTTGAAGGTCGGCTTGGCCGCCGGCGTGGCGCCCAGCTTCTGCAGGGTGCCGAGGATCGCCTGGACGTGTGCCGCCTCGTGCTGGGCGATCGGTGCCAGGTACTTCTTGTTGTCACCAAGGAAATCCTTGGCAGTGCCCTGCGCGTAGAAGTCGGCTTCCAGATATTCCAGCGTGAGGGCGTAATTGAGGACGCCGACGTCCCCATCGCCGAACTGTGAGGCCATTTCCGGGCCGGCTGCGAATGCGGTAGTCGCGCCCCCCGCCAGCGTGGCCCCGACGCCCACGAGCGCCGCGGTTCTGAGGAAGCTCCGGCGGGTCGTCTCATCCTTGAAGTGGATGACCGCCTGGCCTCCGAACAACTCCGAGTCCACTTGAAAAGTCTCCTTTGTCTAGAGCGGTGATTGACACCTGAACCAGATCGACTGCTCGCGAGGCGTCACCAGCGCGGGACAGGAATGTGACGCATTCCCTCCGATCTCAGCAGGTAGATGCAGGAGTTACGCTTCAGCCCCAGCGTTGGATCAATGAAGGCAACTAACCTGAACAGGGGATGACTCAACTGGCCGGCTTGGGCAGAGATGAGCTGCATGTGATGGCAATGGTTCTTGCCGGCGGCCAGGGCACTCGCCTCCTGCCGCTTACCCATGATCGCGCCAAGCCGGCGGTTCCCTTCGGGGGCACCTACCGACTGATCGACTTCGTGCTCTCCAACCTCGTCAACAGCGGTCTCCGCAAGATAGTCGTCCTCACCCAGTACAAGAGCCACAGCCTGGATCGGCACATCGCTCAGATGTGGCGTCTTTCTCCCATGCTTGGCAACTACGTGGCCAACGTGCCCGCCCAGATGCGGTTGGGCCCGCGCTGGTTCCTGGGATCCGCTGACGCCGTATTCCAGAACTTGAACCTGATCAACGATGAGAAGCCTGAGCACATCTGCGTTTTCGGCGCCGATCACATCTACCGAATGGATGCGATGGGGATGCTCCGCCACCACCTTCAGAGCGGGGCGGGTATCACACTCGCCGGCATCCCGGTCCCGCTTGGCGAAGCGTCAGGCTTCGGCATCATCGAGGCCGACGCGGACGGCCACGTTCGCAGCTTCGTGGAGAAGCCCGACGCGCCCAAGCCGCTTCCGCACGACCCCAGCCGTGCGTATGCCTCAATGGGCATCTACATCTTCACCACCAAGGCGCTGGTGGAAGCTGTCAGCCGCGACTCCTCCGATGACAGCTCGATGCACGACCTGGGGGGCAGCATAGTGCCCATGCTCGTCGATCAGGGCCAAGCGGGCGTCTATGACTTCAACACCAATCGGGTACCGGGAGTTAGCGGCCAGGAGGCAGGCTACTGGCGCGATGTGGGGGATCTGGACTCCTATTACCAGGCAAGCATGGACCTGCTCGCGCTTGAGCCTCCGTTCAATCTCTACAACCAGGACTGGCCCATCTACAGCTGGCTGCCGCCGGTCCCGCCGGCCAAGTTCGTCCATGACGAAGACGGCCGTCGCGGCATGGCGCTCAACTCACTGGTCTCATCGGGTGTGATCGTCTCGGGCGGCCTGGTGCGGCGCTCCATCCTCTCACCGGGCGTGGTAGTTCACTCCCACGCCGAGGTGGAGGGCTGCGTGTTGATGGACGGCGTGGACGTCGGCGGTGGCGCCAGGCTGCGCAACGCGGTGATCGACAAAGGGGTGCGCATCCCGCCCGGCGCCACCATCGGCTACGACCTGGCGGCGGATCGCGAACGGCTCCACGTCACGCCGGGCGGCATCGTCGCCATCGGCAAGGGCCAATCCCTGGGCGCCCTGCCGGCATGAGGGGGGGACCCCGCGTCGGGTTGCTGACCCGGGAGTACCCACCCGAGATCTACGGCGGCGCCGGTGTGCACGTCGAGTACCTGGCCAAGGAGCTGCGCCAGAGGTTGGAGCTCAGCGTGCACTGCTGGGGGGAGCCGCGCGGGGAGGCGAGCGTGAAGGCCTATCAGCCCTGGCCGGCCCTGGCGGAGCCCAAGCCGGAGGCCGGCGCGCTGCAGGCCATCTCGATCGACCTCGCCATGGTGGCCGCTTTGAAGGAGGTGGACCTCGTCCACAGTCACACCTGGTACGTCAACCTGGCCGGCCACTTCGCCAAGCTGACGTGGGCAGTTCCGCACATCGTCACCACTCACAGCCTGGAACCGCTGCGTCCCTGGAAGGCGGAGCAGCTGGGCGGCGGTTACGCGCTCTCACGCTTTTGCGAAGAGACCGGGATTCTGGGCGCCGATGCAGTGATAGCCGTATCCCAGGGGATGCGGCGGGATGTGCTCGACTGCTATCCCGGCGTCGACCCGGCCCGCGTGCGGGTCATCCACAACGGGATCGATCCCGAGGTCTACCACCCCGTCTCCGACCCAGCCGCCCTCCGCCAGCACGGCGTCGATCCGGTGAAGCCCTACGCGATCTTCGTCGGCCGGGTGACCCGCCAGAAGGGGCTGCAGCATCTCTTGGCCGCCGCCCGCCATCTCGATCCCCGCACTCAGCTGGTCGTCTGCGCGGGGGCGGCAGACACCCCGGAGCTGGGCGCGGAGGTTGAGGCCCTGGCCGACCAGCTGCGGCAGCGGGACTTCAACCTGGTTTACCTGGAGGGGTTTCTGCCGCTCAGCCTCATCCTGCCCCTCCTCACCGGCGCGACCGTTTTCGTCTGCCCCTCCATCTACGAGCCGTTCGGCCTGGTCAACTTGGAAGCGATGGCCTGCGAAACTGCTGTGGTCGCCTCGGCCGTGGGCGGGATCCCGGAGGTGGTGGTGGAGGGCGAGACCGGCCACCTGGTCGAGTACGACAAGGGCCGGCCGGAGGAGTTTGAGCGCGGTCTGGCCGCTCGGTTGCAGGAGCTGCTCCAAGATCCAGACCGCGCCGCAAGGTTCGGAGCTGCCGGGCGCCAGCGGGTGTTGGAAAAGTTCAGCTGGCCGGCCATCGCCGACCAGACAGTGGATCTCTACGAACAAGTACTGACCCGGCGCCGAAGCGCCTAAGTCAGCGGAGGTCCGAGCAGGTCCAGCTTGAACGGCGTGGCAGGAGCGTGGTTGACGTCCTTGACGTCTGCTGTCACGCCCAGCGTGTAGGTGTTGCCGGGGACGAGTGCCGAGCCAATATCGATCATCACTGTGCGACTGGAAGCGTCGTACGAGTTCTGGCCCCTGACGCCGCTCAGCGACACGCCAGCTATCGTGGCGGGGTCGAGATCCGCATCGAAGGTGACCCTGAGCTGATGTCCTGTCGCAGTGACCGAGAGCACATTGGGGCCGCTTCCCAGCGGCGGCGCCCCCGTCTCGGTCACGCCGTGAACCATGGTCTTGGCCGAACCCTGCCGGGCGAAGGTCAGCGTCTCCATCACCACTCGCCGGTCCTGTCCCTGCGCAATCACCAAACGGACCACAGCCCGGCCGGGCTGTGAGAACAGCACGCTGTAGCTCACCAGCTGTCCGTCATTGCCCTTGTAGACCAGCTTCAGGCCGGCGAACGCCTTCTTGCCGGCGTCGTCGAGATAGCTGTTGGCACCCTCCGCGTTACCCGCGCCGCGGGCTTGGAGGAAGGCGTCGAGGACGTCCTCCTGGGTCGAGGCAGGCGCAGGCCGGGCGCTCGGCACCCTGGCTGTGAAGAGCTGGCCCGCCCGGTGAAAGGCGAACACGCCAGCTCCGGGCGCCCAGTCTGGCTGGCCATAGGCGCCTGGGGAGAGCAGGTGGAGCTCGGAGCCGTCTGCGTGAACAAGCGAGATGCCCGACGAGCCGGCCAGCAGGAGATCATCGCCGCCCGACCAGCTGAGGCCGCTGAGCCCTGTGGCTGCTGTCAGCAGCACAGCTGCGTGGCCGTCGCTGATGTGCGCTCCGTCCACATCGAGGTAGGCATAGCGGGAGGAGTCCGGCGACCAATCGCCCAGTCCAGTGGCGCTGCCGATGACCGAATCCTTACCAGTGCTCAGCTCCAGCACATGGAGCCCCCCCGACGTCAGGTAAGCGAGGCGGTCGCCGTTGGGCGAGAAGTCTCCGGCGCTGGGGTCTTGGCCGAGGCTCGCGAGCTGCGTCGGCGCTGCCGGAGTTGGGCTCGGCGTGGTCGCTGACGGGCTGGCGCTGGGGGACGGCGTGGCCGGTGAGGAGGTCGCCGTCGGGCTGGCTGAGGTCTCCGGCGCCGGGGGCTGGGCGGCCGGCTGCTCGGCGACTGTCAGGACTGAGCGCCCGGCCAGCACCAGCAGCCTCCCGTTCCTGAAGCCAAGCGCCAGCGGCCGATCAGCCGTCAGCTTCTGCTGCCCGTAGCTCACCTCGCCGCCGCTCGCGTAGGCGGGCGTGCCGTCAGGTCCGACCGCCACCCTGGTGACTCCGCTGGCCACCACCCCAGTCTTGCCGGTCGCGACCGTGTAGGCCTCGAGCGCGCCGTCGGGCGTGATCAGGTACAGCGTCGAGCCGTCCCGAGACCAGGCGGCGGGGGCGGCCCCGACGCTGCCGAGCACCTGCTCTGCCGTAACCCCGGCCGCGGGCGTCGGAGTGGGGACAGGGGTCGCCGGCGGCGCCGGCTGGGTCACGAAGACAACTGCCGGCCGGACAGGGACCGGCTGTCCCGACTCGGTGCGCGCCGACGGCGCCAGCGACACCTGGTACTGGGTGCCGGGCGCCAGGCGGTTGACCGGCGTGACCTTGAGGTCATTTCCTTGCCACTCGTAGGTCACAGTGGTGGCCGGCTCAATTCGGACTGCCGCTTCGACCGAATGGTGATCGACCGGCTCCTTGAAGGTGAGGACTATCGGCTGCACAGTCGCGACGGCATGAGCGTCCTGCAGCGGGCTGTTCCAAGCAACTGTCTTGCCGCTGGTGGTCGGGCTCACGGTGAGCGTATAGGCGAGGAAGGCGATCAGGAGAACCCCGATCGTGGCGCCAGCCCAGGCAAGTCCGGGGGGAGCCAGCAGGCGGCGCCACCAGGGCAGCCCAGGTTCGGCCATGGCCCAGGCTTCCTGCATCAGGCGTCGACGCAGCGTGGCCCGATACATCAGGTCCGGCTCGATCCTGTGCGGCGGATTCTCGCTCAGCAGCTCGAGCCGGCTGCGGTGTTCCGGAGTGGGGAAGATTTCGTCCAGCTCGGGATCTCGCGGCCAGCTCATGCCTCGATCTCCTCCAGCTCGCCACCCGCCAGGTTGAGCCGAAGCCGGCTCACCCCCCGGTGGATGAGCAGCTTGACGGCCCCAGCCGTCTTGCCCATGGCGATAGCGATGTCCTCGATCTTCATGTCCTCCTGGAACTTGAGGACCAGCGCTACCTGCTGCTGCCGGGGCAGCGTCTCGACCTGGGCCCAGATGCGGCTCATGCGATCCCGCCGCGCGGCCATCTCCTCCAGTCCGGGTCCACCCACCGATACGTCGTGCTGGGCGTCGATGTCCTCCAGCGGCCTGGCGGCGCGGAAGCGATCGGCCACTGCGTTGACAGCTATCTGATACAGCCAGGCAGAGAAGGGCCGGCCCGTGTCCTGATAGCGGCCGATGCCACGCAGGGCCTTCAGAAAGACGTCACTCGTGACGTCCTCGGCGATCGCTTGGTCGTGAACTCTGGAATACACGAATTTGTAGATCTGGAGAAAATAGCGGTCATAGAGCTCACCGAAGGCCGGTGGCTCGTACTTCGCACGCTCAACGAGCTCCCTCTCGTCATCCCGAGGAGGGAGGCTCAAAGACCGTTCTCTCTCCGCCTGCTCAAACGACTGGGCGGCGGAAGCGGTTACGTCCACGACTACGAGTGTCGAGGCCCGGAAGGTGGTCCAGTGGATCGCGCCGGGCAGGGGCAGGCTGCCGCGATCTGCGGGCGGTTGCCGGGCGCGGGGCAAAAGGAGGCTGCATGAGCCTCTTTAGCCTAGCCAGAGCAGGTTGCTGCAGCGGGCGCCAGCCCCTATTTTGTGGCTACCCCAAGTAGCCGATACCAGATCTTGCCGAATCTGTTTCTCTCTATACTTACTGCACCCCTTGCCAGCCCAAGAGGTTTCCTCTCCTTGATAGAACGCTACGCACCTGCCCGCATGCGCGAGCTGTGGTCCGATCGAAGCCGTTTTCAACTCTGGCTGGAGATTGAGATCCTGGCCTGTGAGGCCTGGGCGCAGGCGGGCCGGATCCCGGCCGAGGCGCTCGCCAAGATTCGCTCAGCCTCCTTCCAGGTGGAGCGCATCAACGAGGTGGAGGCCCAAGTGGGTCACGACGTGATCGCCTTCCTGACAGTGATCGGGGAGTCGGTCGGCCAGCCGGAGGCGCGCTACATCCATTTCGGGCTCACCTCCTCAGACGTCATCGACACCGCTCTGGCTGTGCAGGTCCGGCGCAGCGCGGAGGTGATCCTGGACGACCTGGCGAAGCTGCGCCAGGCCGCGGCAGAGCTGGCGCTGCGCCATCGCAGGACGCTGATGGTCGGGCGCACACACGGGATTCACGCCGAACCGATCACGTTCGGCTTCAAGGTCGCCGGCTGGGTAGCCGAACTGGATCGCGCGCGGGAGCGCATCAAGTGGGCGGCCGACGACCTGGCGGTGGGCAAGCTGAGCGGGGCTGTCGGCAGCCATGCCGGCCTCGATCCTCGGGTCGAGCAGTATGTTTGCCAGCAGCTCGACCTTCGCGTTGATCCCGTCAGTACGCAGGTGGTGTCGCGAGACCGCCACGCCGCCTTCATCTCCGCCCTGGCAGTGGCAGGAGCTTCTCTGGAGCGGATCGCTGTGGAGATCCGACATCTGCAGCGGAGCGAAGTCGGCGAAGCGCTGGAGCCGTTCAGTTCCCAGCAGAAGGGCAGCTCCGCGATGCCGCACAAGCGCAACCCGATAGTCAGCGAGAGAATCTCCGGGCTGGCGCGCCTCCTCCGCGGCTACGCCGCCAGCGAGCTTGAGAACGTGGCGCTCTGGCACGAGCGAGACATCAGCCACAGCTCGGCGGAGCGCGTGCTCTTTCCTGACGCCTGCTGCCTGCTCGACTTCATGGCGATCGACCTGACCAAGGTTCTGAGCGGGCTGGAAGTGCGGCCGGAGCGGATGGCGAGAAACCTGGCAGCCGATGGCGGCATCGTCTATTCGCAGCGGGCGCTGCTGGCGCTGGTCGAGAGCGGGCTCAGCCGCGATGCCGCCTATCGAATAGTGCAGTCCGCCGCTCTCCGCGCCAGCGATGGTGAGGGCGGCTTTCGGGAGAACCTGGCGGAGAACACTGAAGTGGCGCAGCGCCTGGGAGCTGACCTGGACGCGATCTTCGACCCCGCAGCCTTCCTGGAGCACGTCGACCTCGCCTTCGAGCGGACAGGGCTGCTGGCCACCGCCGCGAGCAAGAGCTGATGGCCGAGGTCCTGCGCGCCGTCACCAGCACCAACCTCGACTACCCCGTCTTCGCCAAGGGGAAGGTACGCGACACCTACACGCTGGATGCTCGCCGGCTGCTCATGGTGGCCACAGACCGAATCTCGGCCTTCGATTGGGTGATGCCCGACGGCATCCCGGACCGGGGCCGGGTGCTGACCCAGCTCTCCGTCTTCTGGTTCGAGCGCTTACACGACCTGCAGCCAAATCACCTGCTCGGCACCGAGCTGGAGGGCCTGCCGCCCGAGCTGGCCGGCCGCTGCATGGTGGTCAGGCGCGCTGAGCGGATCGACTTCGAGTGCGTAGTCCGAGGCTATCTGGCGGGCAGCGCCTGGTCGGAGTACAGCCAGCTCGGCACCATGGTCGGCGAGCCGTTGCCGACCGGTCTCCGTCAGAGCGAGCGGCTGCCGGAGCCGATCTTCACGCCCGCCACCAAGGTTGATACGGGCCACGACGAGAACATCAGCTTCTCCCGGTTGGCGACCAGTCTGGGTGACGACCTTGCCACCCAACTGCGAGATGCCAGCCTCAACCTGTACGAGGCCGGTGCGCGCCTCGCGGAGGCTCGGGGCCTGATCCTCGCCGACACGAAGTTCGAGTTCGGTCTCATCGACGGCAGGTTGACCCTGATCGATGAGGTGCTGACGCCCGACAGCTCGCGGTACTGGGATGCCGAGAGCTACCAGGTGGGCACTTCGCCCGAGTCCTTCGACAAGCAGTTCCTCCGGGACTGGCTGGCCTCCCAGACCGGCTGGGATCGGAACTCGCCGCCACCCAGGCTGCCCGAGCAGGTGGTGGAGCAGACGCGCGGGCGCTATCTGACCGCCTACCAGCGCCTGACAGGCAGCTCCTTCAGCTCCATTTCGTGAGAACCGCCCGGGTGCTGGTCACGCCCAAGCCGGTCATCAACGATCCCCAGGGGGCCACTGTCAAACAGGCGCTGAACAGCCTGGGCTTCGCCGGCGTGGAGGAAGTCCGCATCGGCAAGTACCTGGAGATCCAGCTGCAGGCGTCCTCAGACGCCGAAGCCCGCAGCGAGGTCGAGCAGATGTGCCGCAAGCTCCTCGCCAACCGGGTGATCGAGGACTTTCGCTTCGACGTCGATCCGGCGGCGGAGGCAGACGATGCCGGTGAGGCCGTCGCAGACGCCGCCGCGGCCGGCGACGCCAACGCTGACAAGGGTCCCAAGGCTGCGAAGGGTGCCAGGGGCGGGAGTGGCGAGGGATGAGATTCGGAGTCGTCGTCTTCCCCGGGACCTGGTCGGACCGCGACATGCGGCTGGCTCTGAGCGGGGTGGAGGGCGCAGAGGCGATCCCCCTCTGGCACAAGGAGCGGGACCTGCAAGGCGCCGACTGCGTCATCCTCCCCGGTGGCTTCAGCTACGGCGACTACCTCCGGACTGGCGCCATCGCTCGCTTCAGCCCTGTGTTGGAGAGCGTCGTCGAGTTCGCCGCCCAAGGCGGCCTGGTCCTGGGCAGCTGCAATGGGTTCCAGGTACTCTGCGAAGCCGGTCTGCTGCCGGGGGCGCTGGTCAGGAACGCCAATCTGGAGTTCCGCTGCCAGTGGCAGCACATGGTCTGCGAGCGCGGGGACACTCCCTTCACGCATGGCATCCATACCGGCCAAGTGCTGCGAATGCCGATCTCCCACGGCGAGGGCAACTATGTCGCCGATCCCGCCACGCTCTCCCGGCTGGAGCAGAACCGTCAGGTGGTCTTTCGCTACTGCGACTCTGGCGGCCTGGTCGACGCGGAGGCCAACCCCAACGGCAGCCAGCACAACATCGCCGGCATAGTGAACGAGCGCGGCAATGTGCTGGGGATGATGCCCCACCCGGAGCGCTGCGCCGACGCGGACCTGGGCGGACTGGACGGTCTCCGCCTCTTCGAGGCCATCTTGAGAACCCCCGCCGGTGCGAGAGGCGCGGCCGGCTCTTCGGCCGCGCCTCTAGGGGTGGCATGAGCCGCACAGCCGGCTTCATCAGCAGTTGGGAGCTGCGCGAGGTGGCGCTCAGCCGGGCCGAGTACGAGCTCATCCTGAAGCGGCTGGCTCAGGAGCCCAACCAGCTTGAGCTGGGCATGCTGGGCGTGCTCTGGTCTGAGCACTGTTCCTACAAGACGTCCAAGCCGCTGCTGCGGCGGCTGCCGGGCCGGGGCCGGCAGGTGCTGCAGGGACCTGGCGAGAACGCGGGAGCTGTCGACGTCGGCGGCGGCTGGGCCTGCGTCTTCAAGGTCGAGTCGCACAACCACCCCAGCGCGATCGAGCCCTACCAGGGCGCTGCCACCGGCGTGGGCGGCATCCTTCGCGATGTCATGGCCATGGGCGCCCGCCCCCTGGCGCTGCTCGATTCGCTCCGTTTCGGGCCCCTGCCGGAGAGCCGGCCGCACTTCGAAGGCGTCGTGGCAGGCATCGGCGGCTACGGCAACTGCATGGGCATCCCCACGGTGGGTGGGGAGATCTACTTCGATGAGTGCTACGCCGGCAACCCGCTGGTCAACGCCATGTGCGTGGGCGTGGTGCGGTCGAAGGAGCTGATGCTGGCGCGGGCGGAAGGCACCGGCTCCCGGCTCCTGCTGGTCGGCGCTCGAACGGGTCGGGACGGCATCCATGGCGCCTCCTTCGCCTCGCTCGAACTGGACGGCGACTCGGACGAGCGCCGCCCGGCCGTCCAGGTCGGCAACCCCTTCCTGGAGAAGTGCCTGCTGGAGGCCTGCCAGGAGCTGCGCGGCCTGGGCGAGGTGGTGGCGGTCCAGGACCTGGGCGCCGCCGGCCTCACCTCGTCGGTGGCCGAGTGCGCCGGCCGGGCCAAGGCCGGCGCGCGCATCGACGTGACAAGGGTGCCCCGGCGGGAGACCGGCATGTCGCCCTACGAGGTGATGCTCTCCGAATCGCAGGAGAGGATGCTCATCGTCGTCAGGCCGGGGGGCGAAGCCCGAGTGGCCAAGGTCTTCGCGAAGTGGGACCTGGAGGCCGCGGTGATCGGCGAGGTTACCGACGACGGCCAGCTCACGGTGACCGAGGGCGACTCGGTGGTGGCTCGGCTGCCTGTGCAGCTCCTCACTGAAGGAGCGCCCGAGCGCAACCCCCGCTCGCAGCCGCGGGCCCAGCAGGCAACGATCTTGAACCTCGATCGCCTCCTCAGCGAACCGGAGGATCTGGGCGGCGTGCTGGTCAAGCTGCTGGGCAGTCCCAACCTCTGCAGCCGGCTGCCGGTTCACCGCCGCTACGACACCATGAACGGCGCTGCCACCATCATCCCGCCGGGCGGCGACGCGGCGATGGTGCGCCTCAACGGCACCCAGATAGGTCTGGCGCTGACTCTGGATGGCAACGGCCGCTACTGTCAGCTCGACCCCTTCACAGGCGCTCAGATAGCGGTCTGTGAAGCGGCTCGCAACATAGTCGCCACAGGCGCCGTCCCAATCGGGGTGACCGACTGTCTCAACTTCGCCAACCCTGATCGACCGGAGGTCTACTGGGAGCTGGAGCAGGCGGTGGCCGGTATCGCCGAGGCCTGCGCCAGCCTCGAGCTGCCGGTTGTGAGCGGCAACGTCAGCCTCTACAACGAGAGTGAGCAGGGGGGCGCCATCCAGCCCACACCGGTGATCGGCATGGTGGGCGTCATCTCCGACTACCGCAGGCGCCTCACGGCAGGCCTGCGGCAGGCGGGTGATTTCGTGCTTCTGATCGGGCAGACGCGCTCGGACATCGGTGGTTCCGAGTACATGAAGGTCATGTTCGGCCAGGTCAGCGGGTCACCCCCGGCGCTTGATCTGGCCCGGGAGCAGGCGGTCCAGGGATTCATCCGCGAAGCACACGAGACTGAGCTGCTCTACTCGGCCCACGACGTGGCCGAGGGCGGCATGCTGGTGGCGCTGGCTGAGAGCTGCTTGCTCGGCGACCTGGGGGTGCGCTGTCCGGCCCTGGTGGGCGACGGCGGCCTGCGCCTGGACGTGGCCTGCTTCTCCGAGTCGCAGAGCCGATTTCTGATCAGCGCTCCGCCCCGGGCGATGCCGAATCTACAGACCCTGGCGCGCAGCCACCGGGTCGAGATCACACTGCTCGGTCTGGCCGGCGGCTCCGAGCTGGAGTTCGAGGGCCAGATCAGGGTTTCACTGAGCGAGCTGCGAAAGGCCTGGGCAGGCGGGCTCGAGAAGGCGCTCCAGAGCACGCGAGAATAGAGCAAGGTGTGCGGCATCTTCGGCATCCACTCTCGGCAGGTGGATGTCGCCAACCTGACCTACTTCGGCCTCTTCTCGCTCCAGCACAGGGGCCAGGAGTCGGCAGGCATAGCTGTCGGCGACGGTCACGGCGTGAAGCTGCACAGGGACATGGGCCTGGTCGCCCAGGTCTTCAATTCGGCGACGCTGTCAGGCCTGCGCGGCACTGTTGCCATCGGCCACACCCGCTATTCCACGACTGGCGCCAGCCGGTTGGAAAACGCGCACCCTGTGCCTTTCCTGCATCCGGCGCTCGGCCCCGGTGCGATCGCCCACAACGGCAACCTCATCAACTCGCAGGCGATCCGGCGCGAGCTCGAGGAGGAGGGCGTCACCTTTGACACAGGCCTTGACACGGAGGTGATGGCGCGGCTCATCGAGCACACTCACGGCAGCGACTGGGCGCAGGTGCTGAGCCAGGCTTTCCGCCGGGTCGTGGGCGCCTATTCCTGCGCGGTGGTCACCTCCGACTCGGTGATCGCGCTGCGCGACCCCTATGGCTTCCGTCCGCTCTGCCTCGGCTATCTTCCACTCGCCGGTCAGCCGGCGCACCTCGTGGCGTCCGAGAGCTGCGCGCTCGACACTGTCAACGCCAAATTCGTGCGCGAAGTGCAGCCCGGTGAGATGGTGATCATGAACGACCACGGCCTCTCCTCAGTCCAGTTCCAGACCTCCGGCCGCCATGCGATGTGCGTGTTTGAGTTCATCTACTTCGCCCGGCCCGATTCGCTGCTCAAAAACTGTGAGCTGGAGGAAGCGCGAATTCGCATGGGTCGCGAGCTGTCGCTGGCTCAACCCGTGGAGGCCGACATAGTCATCGGCCTGCCCGACTCCGGCACCCCTGCCGCGATCGGCTACGCCGAGGCCTCAGGCATCCCCTACCGGGAGGGGCTGGTCAAGTCGCGCTACATCAACCGCACCTTCATCGAGCCCGACCAATCCCTGCGGGAGTCGGGTGTGATCCTGAAGCTCAATCCGCTCAAGCGTTCGCTGCGGGGCAAGCGCATCATCGCAGTGGACGACTCGATAGTGCGGGGAACCACTTCCCGCCGGATCATCGAGGTGCTGAAAAAAGCGGGCGCCAAGGAGGTGCACCTGCGCATCTCCAGCCCGCCCATGCGGTTTCCCTGCTTCATGGGCGTCGACATCGGCTCCACCAAGCAGCTGGTCGCCTCCGGCCGCTCGGTTGAAGAGATACGGAGCTTCATCGGCGCCGACTCCCTGGCCTACATCTCCATTCCGGGTCTCATGCGCGCGGTAGGCGCCGGCACGCTCGACCAGTTCTGCCGAGCCTGCTTCGACGGCGCTTATCCGGTGCCTGTGCCACAGCAGCTGGAGATGGACAAGATGGCCTTCGAGGCGCCGCTCGCCGCCCAGCCGGCAAGCTGACGCTGATGCCCGAGCTCCAAGAGTTCGAGGCGCTCCCCCGCACCTACGCCGAAGCAGGGGTGGACATCGCCGCCTACGGACGACTGCTGGCGCGGATGAAGCCGCTCATCGACGCCACCCAAACCGAAGGCGTCGTGGCAGGGGTGGGTCAGTTCGCCGGCCTTTACAAGCTTCCCAGCGGTGGCTGTCTGGCGGCCTCAGCGGATGGGGTAGGGACCAAGATCAAGGTGGCCATTGCCTACGGCCGCCACGCGGGCATAGGTCAGGACCTGGTCAACCACTGTGTCAACGACATCCTCACAGTCGGTGCCACCCCCCTGTTCTTCCTGGACTATTTCGCCAGCGGCCGGCTGGAGGACGACGTCTTCGAGCAGGTGCTGACCGGCGTCACCCAGGCCTGCCGGGAGAACGATCTGGCCCTGCTGGGCGGCGAAACCGCCGAGATGCCAGGCGTCTATGCGCTGGGCGACTACGACCTGGCCGGCTTCATAGTCGGACACGTCGGCGAAGGCAGCGCCCGAGAGCAGGTCCAAGCGGGCGACGTCCTGGTCGGCCTGCCCTCCAGCGGCCTGCACACCAACGGCTTCTCGCTCGTCCGCCGCATCTTCCAGGATCTGCCGCTGGAGACGGTTCTGCCCGGCTTCACGAGGCCTCTGGGCGAGGAGCTGCTGGCGCCGCATCGCTCCTATCTGAAGGAGATGCGGACGCTGCCCTGGAAGACAGCTGCCCATATCACTGGCGGCGGGCTGCTGGACAATGTGCCGCGCGCGCTGCCGGCCGGCCTGGCGGCGGAGCTGGACCTCAGCAGTTGGGAGAGGCCGCCGCTGTTTGCAGCCATCCAGCGCCGGGGCCAGATAGCGCCCGCCGAGATGCTGTCCACTTTCAATCTCGGTCTCGGCATGGTGCTGGTGAACGCCGACCCGATTCCGGGCTATCCCGTGGTCGGGCGGGTGGTCGAGCAGACCGACGAGCAGCGTCTGAGATTGGTGGGGACCCTGGCTTGACAGGACCCAGGCTGGGCGTCTTGAGCTCGGGCAAGGGCTCCAACCTCCGCAACCTCTTTTCGCGCGGCTATCGGATCACCGCTGTCGCCACCAACCGGCCCGGCTGCGGGGCCGCCGCCTTCGCCCGCCAGCAGGGTCTTCAACTCGGCGAGTTCTCCCAGAGGCGTTTTCCTTCGTCGCTGGCCCGCGATGAGGCCCTGAGCGGCTGGCTGCTGGAGGTCGGCGTGGACATTGTCGTCAACGCCGGCTACGACCGCATTCTCGGCGAGCCGATGACAAAGGCTTTCGCCGGCCGGATGCTCAACATCCATCCCTCGCTGCTGCCCAGCTTCGGTGGCGGCATGGACGCCGTGGAGCGCGCGCTGGAGCATGGCGTCAAGGTCACCGGCTGCACGGTTCATCTGGTCACGGACGCGGTGGACGCCGGGCCGATCCTGCTGCAGGCGGCAGTGCCAGTGCTGCCTGACGATGACGCTCAACGCCTGCATCAGCGAATTCAGGCAGAGGAGCACAGGATCCTGCCCCAGGCCATCGACCTGCTCTGGGCCCGGCTCGGCGGATCACCCCGGCCGGTGAAGGAGACGACGGTTGTCTAAGCGAGCCCTTCTCTCGGTCACCGACAAGTCAGGTCTGCCTGCCTTCGCCCGGGGACTGGTTCGGCTCGGCTACGACGTCTACTCCACAGGCGGGACCCAACGGATGCTGGAGGAGGCCGCTATCGACGCCCAATCGGTCTCGAAGCTGACCGATTTCCCCGAGATCCTGGATGGCAGGGTGAAGACCCTCCACCCGGCTGTTCACGCCGGTCTGCTGGCCCGCCGTGACGTGAGCCAGCACCTGGAGACGCTGAACCAACACGGTCTTCAGACGATCGACCTGCTCTGTGTCAACCTCTATCCGTTTGCCGAGACGCGCGCTCGCCCCGGGGCAGGGTTCGACGAGATTCTGGAACAGATCGATATCGGCGGCCCGGCCATGATCCGCTCGGCGGCCAAGAACCACTCAGCTGTGGTGGTGGTTGTGCGACCCGAGCGCTACAGCGAGGTGCTGAGCGCGCTGGCCAGCCCCGACGGCGTGAGCCCCGAGCTGCGCCGCCGGCTGGCGGCGGAGGCGTTCTCCCACACAGCTGCCTACGACGCTCAGATCGCCGCCTGGCTGGAGGAGGGTGAGGGCGGCTTTCCTGCGCAGATCAGCTTTTCGGGCAGTCTGGTCCGGACGCTGCGCTACGGCGAGAACCCGCATCAGAGAGCGGCGTTCTATCGCTCGGGCGCAGGTACCGACGGCCTCGGCTCTGTCCGCCAGCTGCACGGGGCGGAGCTCAGCTACAACAACATTCAGGACGCCGCGGCGGCCTTCGAGCTCGCCCGAGACCTCTCGCAGCCGGCCGCCGCCATCATCAAGCACACGAATCCTTGCGGCGTGGCCGCAGCCGAGCAGCTGGCCGACGCTTACCGGGCGGCCTATAACTGCGACACCACCTCCGCCTACGGCGGCGTGGTGGCTGTCAACCGGGAGCTGGACAGCAGCACGGCAGGGGAGATGGCGGGCATCTTCCTGGAGGTGGTGGTGGCGCCTTCGGTTGACACGAAGGCACTGGCGGTGCTCTCGGCCAAGGAGAACCTGCGCATCCTGGAGGTGCAGCCAAGCCGGTCGCCCGACCTTGCGGTCAGGTCGGTGCCCGGCGGATTGCTGGTGCAGGACTGGGATCGGCGTGGTTTCGACCGCAACGCCTGTCAGCTGGCGACGCAGCGTCAACCCACCGCCGGCGAGTGGGCCGAGCTTGAGTTCGCCTGGCTGGTGGTCAAGCATGTCAGGTCCAACGCCATAGTTCTGGCGCGCGACCGGGCGGCGGTGGGTGTTGGTGCCGGTCAGATGAGCCGGGTCGAAGCGTCCCGGCTGGCCGTTCAGCGCGCCGGTGAACGGGCGCGCGGCTCGGTGCTTGCGTCAGATGCGTACTTTCCCTTCGCCGACGGCCTTCAGGTCGGCATCGAAGCCGGCGTGACGGCCGTGATCCAGCCGGGCGGCTCCAAGCGCGACAGCGAGGTGATAGCTGCGGCCGACGCAGCCGGGCTGGCGATGGTCTTCACCGGGGAACGCCACTTCCGGCATTAGCGCGCCTCGATGCAGGTGACAGCACGCGGACAACGGCCGTGAGCCGGCACGAGGCGACGACGGCCAGAGGCGAGAGGCGGATGAGAGTGACAAGGTCGCCGCCTGGCGTCTAGACTTAGCCCACCTTGATTCTTTTCCTCGTCCTGCTGGTGCTCCTGGTTGCCGCGCTCGTCGTCTATGCCGCCCAGAACGGCAACACGGAGAACGTGAGCTTTCTGACGTTCCAGCTCACGAGCGTGCCTGCCTGGCAGCCGCCCGTAATCGCCGGAGGCGCCATGGCCCTCCTGCTGCTGCTCTACATGCTCTACGCGAACGCACGCCACAGCATCCGCCGGCGCAGCCTCACCCACAAGATCAGCGAGCATGAGGCGAGCCTTGCCCAACTTCGTTCCGAGAACGAGAGCCTTCGTCGCGACCTGCAGGACGCGCAGGGGCGGCTGGGGGGGCGCGGCCCGGTGGCGCCGGGCGATCCACGTCCCTGAGCCAACCTGCCCGGCGCGACCTGGTCCAGAGCTTTCCGGGCGAGCGGCCGGATCAGCTCATGCGGAAGCTTGAGCGCTCCAATCCCCGGGTGACCTGTGGCTCCTGCCGCCAGTTCGACGGCTTCACCTGGTGCCGGCGCTGGAACTACCACACCGCCAGCGACGCACCCATCTGCGGCGACTACCGACCGCTTCCGCAGTCGTCAGTCCCGCCGCTTTCCGACCAGGACAGGACGGTCACCGGCTAAGCCAGAACCTGCCTCCAGCCCTCGACGGACGTCGGCCGCCTTGGCATCAGGTCTCGTCGCGCCTAACCAGGATGGCGCAGCCGACGCCGAGCGCCGCCAGGCAGTAAACCGCCAGCACCAGTGCCGCCTGGCCGCTGCCAGTGCTGGCCGCCACCGCCGAACCGGTGCCGCCGCCCAGGTTGTGGACCAGCGCCACCGAGTTGGGACCGGGAAAGCCCGTGGGCAGATCGCGCAGCGACTGCGCGCTCGATTTGGCGATCACGCCGAACGCGCGATCCTCGAAAACGAAGAGGTAGGTGAGGCCCACGGCGTAGGCGATTGAAGCACGCCTGAAGATGAGTGACAGGAGCGCTCCGAAGGACGCGTAGGTGATGGCGATGAGGCAGGCCGCCGCAAAGGCGGTAGCCACGTCCCCGGCTGACGGAAGGCGGAAGGGAAGATCCAGCGTGACAGCCGAGATGAGGCTGCTGGCGAGGGCCGTCACGAAACGGAGCAGCACCAGCAGGACGACAATCCCCGCCAGCACCACAGTCTTGGCCCCGAATACAGTTGCCCGGCTGGGACCGACCATCAACATCGCGGCCAGCGTCCGCCAGCCGTACTCGCTCCCAAAGATCAGGACTCCAACCACGAACTCGAGCGCCCAGATGACCCCGCCGGGGTTGCCCAGCGCCTGCTGCGCGAAGGCGGCAGGCGCCAGGGCCTGCTTGTAGCTCGCGATGTTCGCAGGGGAGAGTGTGGCCGGCGATTGCGACATGAGGAACCAGTCAAGCCCGTAACCGCGGGCCAGCAGCACCAGCACCATCAGCAGCCCCACCGTCCAGAGATAGGGGCTGCGCCACGCCTTCAGCCACTCTCCCCTGACCGGTCCGATCACTGGCGGCCCTCGGTTATCTCCAGGAAGACCTCCTCCAGCGACCGCTCGGCCGGCCGCAGCTCGGTGATCTCGACGCCCGCCCGGACCAGGGCACGGTGGATCTCGGCCGCTTGGACGTGATCGGCATTGACCATGAAGGCACCATCACGCACCGCTATCGCCTTGGCGCCTGCCACTCGCTCCAAGGCCACCCTCACCCTTCCAGCGGGGTTGCCTCGGATCAGCAGACCCGCCTGCCGGGCGTCCGCCAAGTCGTCCTCCGCGATGAGACGGCCGTTCTGGATCACGCCGAAGCGGTGGCAGATCAGCTGCATCTCGCTCAGGAGGTGGCTGCAGACGAGCACCGTGTGACCGGCCGTGCCCAGCGACTTGATCAGTCCTCGCATCTCGACCATGCCCTGCGGATCAAGTCCGTTGGTGGGCTCGTCCAGGATTAGGAGCTCAGGTTCCTTGATCAGCGCGGCGGCCACGCCGAGGCGCTGCTTCATGCCCAGCGAATAGGAGCCATAACGACCTTTGGCGGCGGGCAGCAGGTCCACCTCTTCCAACGCCGTCTCCACAGCCCGCTCCGCGATGTCGCCATAGTGGGCGACCACCCTCAGGTTGTCGCGGCCTGACAGATAAGTGTAAAAGGCAGGGTTTTCGATCACCGCTCCGATTTTGCGCAGGCCGGCCGGAGCGCCCGGCCTGTGGCCGGCGACAAGCGCACTGCCGGAGGTTGGTCGGATCAGGCCCACCAGCATGCGGAGCGTGGTGGTCTTGCCAGCTCCGTTGGGCCCGACCAGGCCGTAGATCTCGCCCCGGCGGACTTTGAGATCCAGTGAGTCGACGGCCAGCTTGCCGCCGCGATAGCGCTTGGTAAGGGCAGCCGTTTCCACCACCAAGTCGCTGGTGTGCATGCTCCGAATTATCCAGTCAAACCTGGTCGACCAAGGTACCTGCTCCTGCTAGACTGACTGCAGTTCCTTTAAGTCTGGTCCCGAGAGGCCTGTAAGGAGGTTTTTTCATGGTCGTGAGCCTGCGCACCAGGGCGCGCCTGCGCCACCTCGTGCAGTCCCAACAGCTTTCCCGGCAGCTCCTGGACGAGATCTTCCAGCGCGCCGATGAGATGCGGGCCAGCCCCCATCGCGCCGCGGGTCGCCTGCAGGGCAGGGTGATGGCCGCCCTCTTCTACGAACCCTCCACCCGGACCCGGCTCTCCTTCGAGGCGGCCATGCTGCGACTGGGCGGTCAAACGATGGGCACCGACAACGCTCTGGCCTTCTCCAGCGCTGCCAAGGGGGAGACGCTGGAGGACACCATTCGTATAGTCAACGGCTACGCCGACGTGATAGTCCTGCGGCACCCCGCCGAAGGCGCCGCGGAGCGAGCGGCAGCGGTGAGCGACGTGCCCATCATCAGCGCGGGCGACGGCCGCGGCCAGCATCCCACCCAGGCGCTGCTCGACGTCTACACGATCAAGGACGAGGTGGGCCGGCTCGACGGCGTGAAGGTGGCCATGGTGGGCGACCTGGCCAACGGCCGCACGGTCCGCTCCCTCGCCTACCTGCTGGCCAAGTACCGGGAGGTGGAGCTGACCTTCGTCGCCCCGCCCCAGGTGGCGATGCGCGACGACATCAAGGCGCACCTGGATCGTCACGGAGTGCGGTGGCGGGAGGTGGCGGACCTGGACGCGGTGCTGCCCCAGGTCGACGTCGTCTATCAGACCCGCATCCAGAAGGAGCGCTTCAGCGACGAGGAGTCGTATCGGGCTGTGAAAGGCAGGTACGTGATCGACCTGGCGACGATGCGCCGGCTGCGACCCGACGCTGTGGTCATGCACCCCCTGCCGCGCGTGGACGAGCTGGACCCGGAGGTCGACTCGGATCCGCGGGCTGCCTACTTCCGGCAGGCGCGCAACGGCATGCACATCCGGATGGCGCTGCTGGACATGGTGCTCTCGTGACGATCACTCAGCGCAGCGCCGTGAAGGCTACTGTCATGGACGCCGACGCCATCCGGCGCAGCCTCTCCCGCATCGCCCATGAGATCATCGAGCGCAACCGGGGGGTGGCGGGTGTGACGCTGGTCGGCATCCTGTCCCAGGGCGACGTCCTGGCCCAGCGCCTGGCCCTAAAGCTGGCCGAGCTGGAGGGTACCTGGGTGCCGGTGGGGCGGCTTGATGTGAGCGAGCATCGGGACGATCTGCATCTCCGGCCCCGCGGCGAAAGGGGAATGAGTAAGGTGCCCGACCTGAACGGCCGGATAGTGGTCCTCGTCGACGACGTGCTCTATCACGGCCGCACAGCGCGGGCGGCGCTGGACGCACTGCTCCAGTTCGGGCGGCCGAGCGCAGTCCAGCTGGCCGTGCTGGTGGACCGCGGTCACCGCGAGCTGCCGATCCGCGCCGACTATGTAGGCAAGAACGTTCCCACAGCGGATTCGGAGCGGGTCCAGGTCTGCCTGCTCGAGAGCCAGGGTGTCGATGCGGCGGTGATACTTGCGGGCTGAGCTGGAGCCGGTGGTGGCGCCGGCGAGACTTGAATACGCGGCACTCGTCCTGGAGGACGGCCGAACTTTCACGGGCAGGGCTCTGGGCGCCGACGTCTTGGGCCAGGGCGAAGTGGTCTTCAACACCGCGATGACCGGTTATCAGGAGGTTCTGAGCGATCCCTCCTACGCGGGCCAGATGCTCTGCATGACCTACCCGCTGCAGGGCAACTATGGCACTCGCCCAGCCGATCAGGAGTCAGAGCGAGCGTGGGCTCGGGGCTTCATCGCTCGCTGGGTGAGCCCCCGGCCCAGCCACCACTCGGCTGGCGCGTCACTCGACAGCTATCTGAAGGCGCAGGGCATCCCCGGCATCTGCGGAATCGACACCCGCGCCCTCACCCGGCACCTCCGCCGGCAGGGCACGCTGCGGGCGGTCCTGAGCCACGAGGCCGAGCAGCCCACCGACCAGCGCCTCGCGGAGCTCGGCCGGCTGGCCGGCCGGGTGACGCACCTGGCCGACCAAGACCTGGTCGCCGAGGTCTCCCGCTCGGCTCAGATCGAGTGGTTCGAGCCGCTTCCGCCCGAGCTGCGCCGGCAGAGCTACGCGGACGGTCGCGGGCTCACCATCGCTGTCGTGGATTACGGAGTCAAGTCAGGCATCCTGCGCAGCCTGCGCGAGCGGGGCTGCCGGGTGGTCGTGCTGCCCCACTCGGCGGCCTGGCAGGAGGTCGAAGCGCTCAGGCCTGACGGCCTGCTGCTGACCAACGGTCCCGGTGATCCAGCGGTGCTGGACGGGCCTGTCAAGCTCTGCCGAGACGCGTTGGCGGCGCGTCTGCCGCTGTTCGGCATCTGCCTCGGCCACCAGATCCTCGGCCGCGCGATCGGAGCCACGACCTCCCGGCTGCCCTTCGGCCACCACGGGGCCAACCATCCGGTCCGCGACACGCGCACGGGCGAGGTGCACATCACAAGTCAGAACCACGAGTTCCAGGTGGATGCCGGCAGCCTCCCGGAAGGCAAGTTTCGGATCAGCCACGTGAACCTGAACGACGGCTCGGTGGAGGGCCTGGCGCACCCGACGCTGCCCGTGATGAGTGTGCAGTATCACCCGGAGGGCTGCCCAGGGCCGACTGACAACCACTACCTTTTCGATCGCTTCGTGCAGATGTGCAAGGCGGGCGGACCGGAACCCGTTGCCGCCGGCCCTCGCGAGCGGTCCGCGAAGCCCCGCAAGGTGCTCATCATCGGCTCAGGTCCCATAGTGATCGGCCAAGCGGCCGAGTTCGACTATGCAGGCACGCAGGCCTGCAAGGCGCTGCGCGAGGAAGGCGTCCAGACAGTCCTGGTCAACTCCAACCCGGCCACCATCATGACCGACGAAGGCGTGGCGGACCGCGTCTACATCGAGCCGCTCACAGTCGAATCGGTGGAGCGCGTGATCGCCAGGGAGCTGCCGGACGCTGTGCTGCCCACGCTGGGCGGGCAGACCGGCTTGAACCTCGCCATGGAGCTGCACCAGGCGGGCGTACTGGCCCGTTACGGTGTGCGTTTCCTGGGCGCCGACGCCGACGTCATCCGCCGCGCTGAGGACCGGGAGGCGTTCAAGCAGATGCTGCTGGAGCTGGGCGAGCCGGTCCCTCCTTCAAGCGTCTGCGAGACCTTTGAGCAGGCGCGCGCCTTCGCAGACGAGATCGGGCTGCCGCTGGTGATCCGGCCCGCCTACACCCTGGGCGGCACGGGCGGCGGCTTCGTCACCTCCGCCGGCGAGTTCGAGCGGGTGGTGAAGGGTGGATTGGCGGCGTCGCCGATCCATCAGGTGCTGGTCGAGCGGTCACTCTGGGGTTGGAAGGAGCTGGAGTACGAGGTGATGCGGGACTCGGCGGGGACCTGTATCACCATCTGCAACATGGAGAACCTGGATCCGATGGGCGTCCATACCGGCGACTCCATAGTCGTCGCTCCCGCCCAAACACTGTCCGATCGCGACCACCAGATGCTCCGCTCGGCTTCCCTGCGCATCATTCGCGCGCTGGGCCTGGAGGGTGGCTGCAACGTGCAGTACGCGCTGGACCCGGACTCCAGCCGCTACTACGTGATCGAGGTCAACCCCCGCGTTTCTCGCTCCTCTGCGCTGGCCTCCAAGGCGACCGGCTACCCCATCGCTCGAGTCGCCGCCAAGATTGCTGTCGGCGGGCGGTTGGACGAGATCCTGAACCAGGTGACAGGGCGCACCTACGCCGCCTTCGAGCCCGCGCTTGACTACGTTGTGATCAAGGTGCCGCGCTGGCCCTTCGACAAGTTCCCCGGGGCCGACCGGCGGCTGGGCACCCAGATGGCCTCGACAGGAGAATGCATGGCGATCGAGCGCACGTTTGCCGGCGCACTGCGCAAGGCGCTCCGCTCCTTGGAGCAGCGCTGGCCTTCTGACGAAGTGCTGGCCGACCCGGCTCTGATCGACCTGCCCAACGACCGCCGCCTGTTCGCGCTCCTGCATGCTCTCCGCCAGGGCGCCGAACCGGCCGAGCTGGCACGGCGCAGCGGCATGGACTTGTGGTTTGTGGAACGGATGGCCGAGGTCGCCCTGGAAGCTCCCGCCGGCCGGCCGGTCACCTACAAGCTGGTCGACACCTGCGCTGCCGAGTTCGAGGCGGCAACGCCCTACTACTACTCCTGCCACGAGGAGGAGAACGAGGCGGAGGCGGAGAACGGCCGGGCCGCGCTGGTGCTGGGCTCCGGACCGATCCGGATCGGGCAGGGCATCGAGTTCGACTACTCGTCGGTTCACGCCGCCTGGGCGCTCCGCGAGGCGGGCGTGCGAGCGATCATGGCGAACTCCAACCCGGAGACCGTGTCGACCGACTTCGACACCTCGCACCGCCTCTACTTCGAGCCTCTCGATCTGGAGGCGACTCGAGCGATCGCCGAGGCCGAGCGCATCGAGGGCGCGATGGTCCAGTTCGGCGGTCAGACCGCCATCAACCTGGCAGAACCGCTCAGCTCGGCAGGTATCCGCGTGCTCGGCTCCTCCGTCGATGCCATCGACCTGGCCGAGGATCGCCGGCGTTTTGCGGCCGAGCTGGAGGCCATAGGAGTCCCCCAGCCGATCGGCGACACGACGACTGATGTCGAGCGGGCGCTGGAGATCGCCGAGGGGGTCGGCTATCCGGTCCTCGTCAGGCCTTCCTACGTCCTCGGCGGCCGGGCGATGGAGATCGTCCGCGACCCTGTCGAGCTGCGCCGCTACATGGAGTGGGCGCGCCAGGCCCTGCCGCGGGGAACCGTTCTCGTGGACAAATACCTGATCGGCAGCGAAGTCGAGGTGGACGCCATCTCGGACGGCGAGACGGTGGTCATCGCTGGCGTGATGGAGCACGTCGAGCGGGCGGGCGTCCACTCTGGCGACTCCTTCGCCGTCTATCCGGCGCCCGGCCTGGAAACCGAAGCGCGAGCGCAGGTGGTGGACTACACGGTGCGCATCGCGCGACGGCTCAACCTGCGCGGTCTTGTCAACGTCCAGTACGTGGTTCACCGGGGCCGCGTCTACGTGCTGGAGGTCAACCCGCGCGCCTCGCGGACCGTGCCGATGCTCTCCAAGGTGACTGGCGTGCCGATGGTGAAGCTGGCGACGCGCGTGATGCTGGGTGAGAAGCTCAGCGATCTCGGCTGCACGACAGGCCTGGTGCCACCCACCCCGCTGGTGGCAGTGAAAGCGCCTGTGTTCTCGATGTCCAAGCTGGCGGCGGTGGACTCCTACCTCGGCCCCGAGATGAAGTCGACGGGTGAGGCGATGGGCGTGGACAGGACGCTTTCGGCTGCTCTGCGCAAGGCGTTCCTGGCCGCCGGCATGTCACTGAAGTCGGGCGGCCGCGCGCTGCTGACCATTGCGGATCAGGACAAGCCTGAGATGTTTGCGATCGCGGCTGGCCTGGCCCGGATCGGCATGGAGATCCTGGCCACGCCGGGCACCGCCGCGGCGCTGCAGGCGGCCGGTTTTTCGGCCCGGGTGGTCAGCAAGCTCGGCGATCCCGGCCAGAACGTGGTGGAGGCGATCCAGGCAGGAGTCGAACTGGTGATCAACACCATGACCGGCGTCGTCGAGCAGGAGCGGCCGGGCCTGCCGGTGCTGCGCGACGGCTTTGAGATCCGCCGGGCGGCGGTCGAGCGCCGGATCCCCTGCCTGACCTCGCTGGACACCGCGGTGGCGCTGGTGGAGTCCTCGCTCCATGCCGCCGGCCAGCTGGAGGTGCGGACGATCGACGAGTGGCGAACGGGCGCCGCCTGACCGTTTCAGGCGCGATGTTCGAGCTGCAGGCGCCGCTGATCGCGCGGCGGGAGGTCGCCAGCGGTATGTGGGTGCTCTCCTTCAGTGCGCCGGAGGTGGCCGCAACAGCTCGTGCCGGCCAGTTCGTGAACCTGCTGCTCCGGCCCGGCCCGCTGCTGCGCCGACCGTTCTCCGTCTATCGCGCCACCTCTGGGGTGGTGGAGGTGCTGCTGAAGCCGGTGGGGGCGGGGACCGCCGGGCTGGCCGCCCTGGCCCTGGGTGAGAGCGTCTCCCTGCTGGGGCCGCTCGGTAGTGGCTTCCAGCTGGACCAGGCAGCAGGTTCGGTGGCGCTTGTCTCGGGCGGCCTGGGAGTGGCGCCGATGCCGCTGGCCGCTCGGGCAGCGGCCGCCCTAGGTCTGCAGGTGCACTGGGTTCATGGCGCCCGCACGGCAGCCGAGCTCTGCTCGGAATGGGAGGGCAGACGGGTGCACTGGGCCACAGACGACGGCTCCATTGGCTACCACGGCTCTGTGCTGGCGGCAATACCCGAAGGGATTGGGCAGGTGGTGGCCTGCGGTCCCAACCGCATGCTGGCGGCGCTGGCCGCACGCTTTCCGCGCGCCCAGGTTGCGATCGAGACCTACATGGGCTGCGGAACGGGCGTCTGCCTGGGCTGCGCCGTCCCGCGGACGAGCGGCGTCTACGATCGCGCCTGTAAAGAAGGCCCGGTGTACCAAGCGAACGACATCCGTTGGGACGTGCTCCCGCAGCACCTGCACTACGGTTTGGGCGCGTGAGCGGACTCAGGGTGGGCGGGGTCGAGCTGCGCTCGCCGGTGCTGGCGGCGAGCGGCACGTTCGGCTATGGCACCGAGGTTCCGCTCTGCGATCGTCCCCGGCTGGGCGGCATGGTGTCGAAGGGGATCTTCCTGCAGCCGCGGCCGGGGACCCCACCGCCGCGGATCGTGGAGACGCCGAGCGGGATGCTGAACGCGATAGGCCTGCAGGGACCTGGCGTGGAGGCGCTCATCCGCGATTACTGCCCGCTCTGGGCGGAGTGGGATTTCCCGGTGCTGGTCAACATCAACGGTGAGTCGGTCGACGAGTACGCCGAGCTGGCGGCGCGGCTGGACGGAGTGCCTGGAGTGAGCGGCTTGGAGATCAACATCAGCTGCCCCAACGTGCGCGAGGGAGGCATGTTCTTCGGCAAGGACCCGGCGCAAGCGGCCGCGGTCACCGCGGCTGTTCGGCGTTCGACGCGGCTGCCGGTCTGGGTCAAGCTCACTCCCGCCGTCTCCGATCTCGCGGAGGTGGCCCGCGCCTGCGAGAGCGCCGGTGCGGACGCGCTCTGCGCCATCAACACCTTGGTGGGCATGTCCTTCGACCTCGGCACCGGCCGGCCGCGCCTGGCCTTCGGCACCGGCGGCCTCTCGGGCCCGGCCATCCGCCCGATCGCCGTGCACCTCGCCCACCAAGCGGCGCAGTCGGTGGCGATTCCGGTGATCGGCATCGGCGGCATAGGCGGCGCCGAGGACGCGCTTGAATTTCTCTACGCCGGCTGCCAGGCAGTGCAGATCGGCACCGCCACCTTCATCGATCCCAACGCGATCGGAAAGACTATGGAGGCACTTGAAGCTCTGGACTGGCGCCGCCTGGTCGAGGGCACCCGGGCAGCCATTTCCAGTGGCTGACGCACACCGAGGGTTCGCGGGAATCTAACGGCGCCATGTCGCGCGCCCCTGGGTTAGCATCTTGGGCGCCGTGGACGACTTCGAGGGCGTCTCTCGGGGACGCACCCGCCGCGCACTCGGCCTGATCGCCATCGGTCTAGCGCTGGCGCTGGTGGGCGGCATCGTGTACTTACGACCCTTCGCCAGAGCGCCCGCGGAGACGCCCGCGCCAACCCCGGGCGGCCACTTCAACCTGCCGGCCGACATGCAGTGGCTCTCGGGCGCTGAAGGTTGGCTTGTCTACAACGACGGTCAGAACCAGAGCACTCTCTTCCACACGCAAGATGCCGGGCGGCACTGGCAGAGAAACTTCCTGGTTTCCAATGGCCATGCCGCGGGGCTCAGGTTCTTCGACAGCCGCCGCGGTGTGCTCCCCATCTACGGAGAAGCCGGGGGAGTACGCGTCCTGCAGACGGAAGATGGCGGCCGCTCCTGGCGGCCGGTCCCTCTGCCCAGCTTGGTGAGCACGCGGGCGTCGAGTTCAGCGACGCCCTGCATGCCTGGCTTACTCAGTGGGCGACGCAGGCCTCCCCGGCCGGTGTTCCAACCTTCGAGCTGTATCGCACAGCCGACCTCGGCCAGCACTGGCAGCGATTCCCGAATGCAGCGTTGAACGGCCTGCCGGGACCAGCTTCCCGACCGCCCGTTTTCGCCAGCGCTCAGGACGGCTGGGTCCAGGTCGGCGCCCAGCTCTACGCCAGCCATGATGGCGGAGACTCCTGGCAGGTAGACAGCCTGGAGCTTCCGGCCGGCGGCAGCGTGGTTCTCGTCCAGGCCGTTGTCTCGCCGGGCGGCTGGGCGGCGCTGATCTTTGAAGGCGCCACCCCCAGCGGGCAGGTGCCTCACGGCGTCGAGATCTGGGTTGCCGCCTCGACCGGGGGCGGAGGGATGTGGCAGCCATCGGTGCAGACGCCGGAGATCCAGAGCCCGGACGCAGCGAACTGGTACCCGCCGCGCTTCAGCGACGCCCGCCACGCCTGGCTGACGGTGGGCCCTGATATGTACACAACAGCCGACTCGGGCCGCACCTGGAACCGGCGGAACATGCCGCCCGGCGCTTCCTGCCTGGACGTGACCCCGGTGACCGCCAGCACAGCCTGGTGCGCCGGTCGCACTCCCGCCGGCGCGTACCCGAACGGATCCCAGGTGCACCTCTACCGAACAGTTGACGGTGGGCGCTACTGGAGCACCGTCGACCCGCCGATCTAGAGTGAACGGCTCACAAGA
>QHBT01000070.1 GCA_003244185.1 Candidatus Dormiibacter spiritus
CTTGTGAGCCGTTCAGGCTAGCACGCCGGTGTTGGCAGGGAAGCCCTCGGCCTCGCCGGCTCAGAGCTTCGAGATGTCCCGCAGTGGCTGGCGGGGACCATAGGCAGGAGCTCGGATGCCCGCGTGGTTCAGAAGCGCCAGGACTCGGCCCCGGTGGCCGCGGTAGGGCTCCAGCAGCTCCAGCATCCGCTCGTCGCTGCCGCGTGGCTCACCCGCCAGCGCCCAGGCCACCTGGTGGGGCAGGTGGTAGTCGCCCACCGGCACCGCATCGGCATCGCCCAGCGCCACGCGCGCGATCTCCGCGGCCGACCACAGGCCCAGGCCGGGGACGCTGACCAGCCGTCTGCGGGCGGCCGGAGGATCGAGCTCACAGACGTCCTCGAGGCGCTTGGCCAGAGCGGCTGCCCGGCGGAGGGCGGCGGCCCGCTTGGCCTCGACCCCGATTCCTGCCAGCTCATGAAGGGGCAGCCGGGCCACCCGCTCCGGAACCGGTGGCAGCCAGAGCTGGGGCCCGGGCCCGGGGGCTGGCTCGCTCTGGCGTCGGACCAGCAGTCGCCAGCTGCGCCAGGCGTCGAGACCTGTCACCCTCTGTTCCAGGATGGTGGCCGCCGTCGCCTCCCAGACAGCCTGGGTGCGAGCCAGGCGGAGGCCCGGGGCGCGGCGGTGAAGCGCCCTGACCAGACCGTCGCCTGGTCTGAAGTCGGAGTCGTCGTCCAGGCTCCCACAGAGCTCTGAAGCATGCTCCAGCAGCCATTCCGCGCCCTGGCCCCAGGCCTCCACGTGGACGCGGCCGTCAGGCGGCTGCCACAGCCGCTCCCGAGCCGGCCCCGCCGGGGTCCGACTGGCCCGCCAGACCGCGCCTGCCTCGAAGCGGAGCGTCGGATCCAGAGGCCCCCTCTGCAGGGGCCGCAGCGTGGCCGCCAGATCGAGGGCTCGAGGCAGCCGAAAGGCGCGCTGAGCTGAAGGCTCCACAGACCTTAAATAGACAGCCCCGTGCGCACATGGCGCACGGGGCTAGCGCAAAGCGCTTCTTGCTTAGGCGACCCGAACCTGAGCCGCGCGCGGGCCCTTGGGGCTCGGCTCGGTCTCAAACGTCACCCTCTCGCCGCCTCGCAGGTTGTCGAACTCGGCAACTGAGCTGCGGTGGAAGAAGTACTCCTTGCCGTCGTCGGCCGCAATGAATCCAAAGCCGCGATCCGAGACGATCTTCTTGATGGTGCCCTCAGGCATCTCGTTACTCCTGGTTCCTCGAACTGACGATCTGACGACGGGCGGTCGAAGAACCTGGAAACGACCTACGCCAGCACCGCTGACTACCAGCGGCTAAGAAGAATGATAGCGCTACCCGTCGGCCTGTGGAGCACGCACGCCAAACCGCCAGGCCGACGCTTTGCCGATTGGGCGCCTGGGTAAGGTCTTTATTGAGAAAAGCATGAAGAACCTGAGAAGCATGAAGACCATGCAGAGAAGAAGAGTCGCCCACGTCCTGGTCAGCCGAGTCTTTGCCCCGGGCCTGACCATCGCACCCGGTCGGCCGGCACGAATCCGGCGTTTCCCAGCTGGCGCTGGACATCACGCGGGCGGCGCAGGGGCGCGAGCTACCTTCGGTGGCGGGGTCACCGCTCGGCCGGCTGCCCCCGTAGATCCGCCGCCGGCGGTCTGCCCGACCGCGCTGGCGCTCCCCAGCGCTTCAGCCACACGTCAAGCGGCCTGAGTCGAGGCGCAGCCGCCGGTCGGCCACCTCTGAGAGTTCCCGCGTGTGGCCAGCGAACACGACGGTTCGGCCCTCTTTACGAAGGCTGGCCAAGAGGCTGAACAGCGTCTCCAGCCCCGCCCGGTCCTGGCCGGCGGCGGGTTCGTCGAGGGCGACTATTGGCGTCCCCATTGCCACCACCGCGGCGATCGCCACCAGCTTGCGGCGCGAGTAACCGAGATCCAAGGGATGGCGCCTGGCGACGGCCCGGAGCCCCAGCCAGTCCAGCACCAGCTCCAGTCGGTCCCGCCCAGCGGCCGCGAAGGCGATCTCGTCCCGCACGCTGGTCTTGAACAGCTGGTGGTCAGGCTCCTGGAAGGCGACTCCCACGCGCCGGGACAGCTGAGCCACCCGCAGACCGCTGGAGTCACGCCCCTCGATCCAAACCTGGCCCTCACTCGGCCGGAGCAGTCCGTTCAGGTGCCGGAGCAGCGTGGACTTGCCCGAGCCCATAGGCCCGGTCAGAGAAACCACCTCACCGGCCGCGACCCTGAAGCTGACGCCGATCAGGGCCTGCGTGCCATCGGCGTAGGTGTGGCTCAGGCCTCTGACGTCGATCACAGCTCCACGACCCGCACGCAGAGCGAGAGCAGCCTCTCGTCATGTTCGGCCAGCAGCACAGCCTTGCCGGAATCGGCCAGGCTCAGCAGCACGCCCGCGATGACGTCTGCCCCTTCGGGATCAAGCCGGGAGACCGGCTCATCGAGGATCAGGCTGTCGGGCTCCAGCGCCAGCAAGCCTGCCAGCACAGTCAGCTGGGTCTGACCTGCCGAAAGCAGCTCGGGCGACTTCCCGGCCAGAGGCCGGATGCCCATTCGCTCCAGTGCCGCCGCCGTGCGGCGATGAACCTCCTGCCGCGGCAGCCCAAGGTTGCAGGGTCCGAAGGCGACCTCCTCATATACGGTCCGGCAGAGACCCGACAGCTGCGTCTGCGGGTTGTCGAAGAGCACGGCGCTCAGTCCCGTCAGCTCTGCCTTGCCCCGCAGCTCGCCACCCAGCACCCGCGGCGCCAGCCCGGCCGCCACCAGGCAGAGAGTTGTCTTGCCCGACTCGTTGGCTCCCCGGATCCCCACCAGCTCGCCCGCCTTCACCGCGAGGCTGGTTGGGGGAAAGGCCCACTCCCTCTCGCCCGGATACCTGTAGGCCACGTCGATCAGCTGGATCATCGCCAGGCAAGTCGAAGCACTACTGCCGCCGCAGCCGCGGCGAGAAGAAGCCAGCGGAGGACCCGCTCCCAGGCGGCAGCGACCGGCGGCTCCAGGACGGTCCGGGAGCCTGAGCGGTTGAACGCCCTGACCTCCAGCGCCAGCGCCCTCTCCTCCACCTCCGCCAGGCTGCCCAGCACGAGCGGGCTGACGAGCGGCAGCACGCCCCGCGCCCGCCGCCACCACGAGCCCTCGGTGTCCAGGCCGCGCGAGCGCTGGGCCTCGATGACATGGACCCCCCGCGCGCGTGCCCGCGGAACCGAGCCCAGAGAGGCTGCGAGCACGAAGGCGGGCCGGCGGCCCAACCCGTGCAGCTCCAGGTCAGCGAGAAGCCTGTCGGCGGGCACTGCAAGAAAGAGCAG
This sequence comes from Candidatus Dormiibacter spiritus, assembly GCA_003244185.1. Taxonomy (GTDB): domain Bacteria; phylum Chloroflexota; class Dormibacteria; order Dormibacterales; family Dormibacteraceae; genus Dormiibacter; species Dormiibacter spiritus. The sequence continues at coordinate 3,321 of QHBT01000070.1, forward strand.
GCTCAGGGGGAGCGTTGCGCCGGCCAGCCGGACCAGTGCCAGGCCGGCGGTAATGGCCCCCCCACCACCTGCCGGCAGGAGCGCATTGATCAGCAGGCTGGAGAGCGCAAGGGGCAGCAGGCTGAGCAGAACCAGGCCCATCGGTTTCAAGCGGCCGAGGACGATGGCGCCAGCGACGACGGCCAGCGAGATCGCTAGAGCTGCCCAGCCGCCCCAGAGGGCGGCGACCAGGGCGGCGGTCAGCGCGAGCGCCAGCGCCGTCAGCGGCGCCAATGCCTTGGGCAGGGCCATACGGGGTACAGGCGGCTACGCGGCTTCGGTCAGGCGCTCGCCGTTGGGAAAGCGACTCACGACTCGGCGCGGCAGTCCCGCCAGCACCAAGAAGGCGATCAGGAAGGTCACCATCTTGTCCAGCGGGTCCGAGAGCAGGCCCTGCTGCAGCGTGGCCTGGAAGAGACTCGCTCCGGCGGCTCGGAAGGCGGCCACCAGCGCATCGCCGCCGAAGCCTGTCACGCCACCGAAGGCGTAGGCCGCTATGGGCGCGGAGACCAGTGCCGCCGCCAGCCCCGTCAGCAGGCCACAGGTGAGGGCGAGCAGAGCCCCTGCGTCGCGGCGCCAGAAGAGCGTCCACAGGACCAACACTCCAAACACGAGACTGATGAAGCCGAAGGCCAGCCGAGACGCGGCGAAGCTGGCAGCCGGGTTGCCGGTCACCGCGCTGAAGGTCTGCGGTGAGCCGTAGGCGCGGCTGAAGGTGTAGAGCGCAAGCATGAGCACCACGAGCGCCGCGCCAAGCGCTAACAGCAGCGAGCGGCGATCAGCCACCGGGCGCGTGCGGAAGAGGCCGGCCCGACCGAAGATCCCCGCCAGCAGGCCGACGATCGCCGCGGTAACTGCGAAGGGGCCTGCGGTGGGCGCGGCCAGCGGCGGGGGCAGGACGTAGGCCCAGATCAGGTCGCTGAGCAACCCGGTGACCGCGCCCACCAACGGGCCGCCCAGCACTCCGGCGATGACCGTGCCGAGTGAGTCGAGGTAGAGGGGCAGCTTCAGCGCCTGCTGGACTGTGGAGCCCAAAGCGACGTTCAGGGCTATGGCGACAGGCATCAGAACCAGCGTGCGGGTGGCGGTGAGCGGCATCGCGGAGAGGCTACCGCACCCGCCGCGAGATCGCGGCCGAAGTTTGCACCATGGTTTCTGACGATCTGCTTCAACGCCTCAGATAGCTAGGGGAGGGCCGTCCTAAACAGAACGCCTTGGCCGCCCCCTGGAAAAGTGACGTCAGGGAACCAGAAGTCTCGGCTTAGCTCCTCGAAGGCGAACCTCTTGTGGAGGGCGATGCTGGCCCAATTGCGGCTGTTGGCGAAGTAGTAAGCCTCGCTGGCCCTGGTTGAGACCCAGGCCAGACGCTCTTGTATTAGCGTGGCGCCAATCCCAAGGCGGCGCCGATTCTGGGCAATCAGCAGGCTCGATAGGTACCAGCCCTCCGGCGCATGGTTGGCCGGCGCCTCCGGCGGCGGCTGGAAGTGCACGACTTGGCCCCAGCCGACGACCTCGTCCTTGACTATCGCCACGAGCAGCAAGCGGTCGTTGCGTGCGGCCGGCAGCCCAGTAGAGAAGCGTTCGACAAGCTCGCGGACAGGGGTGCCTTGGCGTTCATGTTCCAGGCGTCCGAGGGCCTCGGCATCTCCCACCACGCCCGGTCGGACCGTCAACTCGGGCAGCGGCATCATCTCGGAGGGAGGGTAGGACTTATCGGGAGTTAGGTTCGGACGTGAATGCGGGCGGCATCACGTTCCGCTCGCACCTGCCGGGTCACGAAGGTGGCCGGGTCAACTGATGATCCGGCCACCACTGATGTCGAGAGTTACACCGGTGATCCAAGAGGCCTGGTTGGAGAGCAGGAACACGGCCGCAGCGGCGATGTCATCAGGCTGACCGAGGCGGCCCAGCGGGAAGGCTCGTGCCAAGGCGTCAAGCTGCTCCGGCGTCATCGCGGTAGCCATCCTTTCGTTGAAGACACTGGCCGGTGCCAGGCAGTTGACGCGGATGCCCCGCGGCCCCATCTCGGCGGCCAGATGCTTGGAGAGCATGGCGACGCCGGCCTTGGCGACCGCGTAAGCAGCGGCTGCCTGGCCGGGCTGGCGGCCGGCGGACGAGGACATGGTTACGATCGCCCCACGGCCGCGCTCGAGCATGGCCGGCAGAGCGGCCCGGATGGTCAGGAACGTGGCCGTGAGGTTGGAGTCGATGACCCGGCGCCATTCGTTGGGCTCGACCTGCTTGGTGGCTCGAGGAGCTCCGTTGCCCCCGGCGAAAGCGGCCAGCAGCTCAACCGGGCCGGACTGCTCGGCGAGCTTCCTGAAGGCCTGCTCTAAGGAGTCGGAATCGGTGGCATCGGCCGGGACCGGAAGCGCCCGCCCGCCGTCGGCTCTGATGCGCGCCACCACCTGGTCGATCGCGGCCAGGTCGCGGCCGCCGATGCCGACCACGGCGCCGTGTGCGGCAAGTCGGGCGGCGGTGGCGGCACCGATACCCCTGGAGCCGCCGGTGACCATGGCAACCCGTCCGGCCAAGCCGCCTGAGATCTCCATTCCCGAACGTTCCCAGTTCATGCTGGTTCTACTTGCAGAGCCGGCCGGAGCGGCCGGCTCGTGTTGATCAGGACTGCCGCGAGCACCGCCGCGGTGGCCAGGATCGCCGTCCCAAGAGGGACCTCGATCGCGGCGCTCATCCAGATGCCTCTCCAGGTTCCGGTCGGCGGCCCGGCTCGAGCCACTCCGTCTCCATCCGGGCGCGGGGGTGGATGCAGACCATGCGGAGCGGCGTCGTGCCCGTGTTGATGAACTTGTGGGGGGTGCCCGCCCCAACGATGAGGATGGAACCGGGGCCGGCGGTCAGCGTCCGGTCTCCGGCCGTGAACGTGGCCTCGCCCTCTTCGAGGATCCAGACCTCGTCATAGGGAGGCCGGTGCAGGGCGGGACCAGCACCGGGCTTGGAGCGATCCAGGATGAAGGATGTCGGCACGTCTCCGTGATCAGCGCCTCCGAAGGTGAACGAACCCTCCCGGCCCAGTTCGGCAAAGCTGATGAGGGTTGCCTCGGTCATGGGTCTGGCCTCCTTTGCTTGGAATGACATGGCGACACCGCCTCAGGCCAGCCGGTACAGGACTGGCATGGACACGGTCCGATTGGCGCGGAGGTTCGCCAGCACATAGGACCGGAAGCTGGGCCTGGCGAACTGCTCCAGCATCAGTCGAGGCAGGCTGTGATCCCAGCGGGCGTGGTTCACGAAGACGTAGTCGGCCTCGCCGATCGGCTGCAGCAGCGTCGAGTTGTCAAGCCCGGTCTCGACCGCATACCAGCCGGCCAAACGTTCCCAGAGCTCCAGCGCCACCTGGGGTTCCTCAGTGGTGAAGTGGTTGAACAGGAAGAGGCCGGGCCGCGACTTGTCCACGTCGCCCAGCAGGCGCGCGCAGCGAGCCGCCATGAGGTGCACGTCCTGGGCGACCTCCTGAACAGCCTCGAGGAGCTGCTGGTACGGCTCGGCGGCCTGGACCTTGGCGATCTCAGAGGGTGAGCTGGTCTCGATCAGTGCGGCGACGTCGAAGCGGGCCGGGTGGCTCGCCGGCTCCCCGCCGCCGGTGGGTGGGACAAGGGCCGCCCGATAGATGGAGGCTCTCTCCACCTCGTCGAGCCGCATCAAGTCCGCGGCCAGCCCTTTCAAGCGACCGAGAAGCGCTTTCCTGCGTGCGCTTGGGCGGGGGAACGGAGGTCCCGGCTGGGCGGGAGGCTGCACCGCCGCCGCGATGTGGATGTATCCGAACGGCAGCGGATCACGAAGCCTGGCTGGAGGCCACCTGGGGCTCGGGTTCACGATCGTCGGTTCCACGACCACCTCCTTAGGTATCCTGAGTGAGTACTCACCCATGATGAGTGAGCGCACACTCAGTTGTCAAGACCCTGTTCTATCGGAGGTGGCCAATGTCGCAGTCGACCAAGGAGCGGATCGCCGCTGCCGCGGTCAGCGTGATCCGGGATCGCGGAGTGACCAACGCGACGACCAAGGAGATCGCCCGCGAGGCAGGGGTCTCCGAAGGCAGCCTCTACAACCACTTCGAGAACAAGACGGCCCTCTTCGGCGCCGCCTTCGGCTTGGTGGCGAGCGGGATCCGGGCCGCGATGCAGGACCTCTTCGCGGCCGTCGGCCAGGCCACGGTCGAAGCCAATCTGACCCGCTTCGCCTCCGCGGCCATCCGCTTCTATGGCGAGCTGCTGCCCATGATGGGTTCGGTGCTCGCTGACCCCGAGGTGCTGGGCTGGCTGCAGCACTCCGGCCGCGCTGAAGGCCTCAGCCAGGGGCAGGCGGCGCTCGTCCGCTATCTGGAGGCCGAGCAGCTAGCCGGGCGGCTGGCCCCCGATGCCCAGCCCCCGTTCCTTGCCGCCGTGCTCCTCGGTGCCTGCCAGCATCGCGCCTTCGCCAGCCTGCTGATCGGCACAGCCCACCAGGAGCGGCCTCCGGGCCTGGACGTAGACATCGACGCCTACACGCAGGGAATTGTGCGCACGCTGCTCACTGCCCAGATCCCCTGATCACTCAGCCCTGGGATAAGCCCCGGCTGCGGGACGTTCGCCTCAGCCGGAGCCCGTTTCGGACCTCGCGCGGGCCGACACGCCGGTCGTTTGGCCTCTCGCTAGACTTCCGACGTCGTGGAGAGGGATTACCGGCGGACCTGGAGCTCAGCGCTCGGCAGGGACATGGAGATCCTTCGCTTTGGCACCAAGGGCCGCCCTCTCGTGGCCTTTCCCACCTCCCAGGGGCGCTTCTATCAGTGGGAGGACTTCGGCCTGGTCGAGTCAGTGGCGGCCAGGATCGACAGCGGCGAGCTCAACCTCTGGTGCGTCGACACGGTTGACTCCGAGTCCTGGTACGCGCCGACGCGACCGCCGGCGGAGCGCGTCGCCCGGCACCTGGAATATGAGCGCTACCTGGTCCAAGAGCTGTTCAAAGAGATCGGCCAGCGTCCTGTGTGCGCAGGACCGTCGTTCGGGGCCTTCCATGCAGCGCTGCTCGCCCTCCGTCACCCTGATCGGGTGCTGGGATTCATCTCTCTCTCCGGCGTGTACGATCCCAGCCGCTGGCTCGACGGCTACAGCGACGAGTCGACCTATCTGACCAATCCGCTCGCCTTCGTTCCCAATCTGACCGACGAGCGCTACCTGACTCCGCTGCGCGACCTGCCCTGCAAGGTCATCGTCACCGGAGAGACCGATCCGAACGTGCGGGACTCGCTGGCGCTGGCGGACGCGCTGCGTCAGCGCGGAGTCGGTGTCAAGCTTGATCTCTGGCCCGGCTGGGCACACGATTGGCAGTACTGGAAGGAGATGCTGCGAATCTATGCCTGAGACGAGACAGGAGACCTCCCGCCGGGTGGGCCTGCTGGTCGGCCGCGAACAGACCTTTCCTGACCCGTTCCTCCGCCTGCTCAACCACAAGGGTGCCGACAACGGTGTCACGGCCGAGCTGGCCCGGCTCGGCGGTCCCGGCGAGCAGGACGAGCCTGACTATGCGGTCATCATTGATCGCATCTCGCACGAGGTGCCCTACTACCGAGCCCACCTGAAGAGCGCTGTGCTGATGGGGGCCGCTGTCATCAACGATCCCTTCTGGTGGGAGGCTGACGAAAAGTTCTTCGAATGCACGCTGGCCCGCAAGTTGGGCGTGGCAGTGCCCCGCTCGGTGGTGCTGCCGAACAAGGAGTACATAGCCGACATCGACCACGAGCTGTCGCTGCGGAATCTGCAGTTTCCTCTGGACTGGGAGCGCATCATCAGCTACGTGGGCCTGCCGGCGGTGCTGAAGCCCAACACAGGCGGCGGCTGGAAGCACGTCTCGGTGGTGCACTCGCTGGAGGACCTGTGGGCCACCTACAACGGCACTGGTCAGAAGACGATGATCCTGCAGGAGTACATCAAATGGGATGACTATCTGCGCTGCATCTGCATAGGCCGGGAGCATGTCTGGCCTCTCCGGTACGATCCGGCGGCGCCCTTTGAGCGGCGCTATGTGGTGGACAACCCGCCCCAAGGCCAGCTGCGCCAGCGGGCCATCGCCGATGCGCTGACGCTGACCCAGGCGCTCGGCTACGACATGAATACAGTCGAGTTCGCCGTTCGGGACAGCACGCTGTACGCCATCGATTTCCTCAATCCGGCGCCCGACTTTGACGACTTCTCAATCAAGCAGGAGGCGTTCCAATGGGTGCTGGATCGGATGAGCGACCTGGCGCTCAGATACGCGCTGCGCCAGATGGAGCCGCCCTGGCGGCGCGACCATCGCTGGTGGAAGTACGTGGACCGTGGCGCGCAGAGCTCTGGCTGACCGGGAGGCAGGCTCCGATCCCGTTCGCGCCTGGCACGACCTGCTGGGCGACGCTGCGCTCCAGGCAGAGAGCGCAGGTCGTCTGCACGAGCTTCAGCCCCAGCGAAGCCTGACCTTTGGCGAGCGCCGGATCTGCCGCACCCTGCGGCCCAACCTGCTGACTGCGGAACGCTATCAGCGCGCGATCCAGGCCGCTCGGGGCGTGCACTCGGCCCTGATCACGCTGGAGCGAACGCTTCTCAGCGATGCCGAGCTGCGCCGGGAGCTTGAGCTTGAGCCGGAGGAGGAGCGGCTGGCGCTGGCGGAGACAGGGCACTCCCACTCGTCCCCGTCGATGCGCCTGGACAGCTTCTTCGGCGCTGAGGTTCGCTACGTCGAATGCAACGCCGAGTCGCCGGCCGGCATGGCTTACGAGGACATGCTGGCGGCGGTTTTCCGGGAACTGCCGGTGATGCGAGCTTTCCGCCGCCGCTACCATGCCCGCTCACTGCCAGTGCGGACGCAGATGCAGAGCTGCCTGCTGCGCTGCTTCAGGGAATGGGGCCAGGGGCAGCGGCCGGTGCTGGCAATCGTTGACTGGCCGGGGCTCCCGACCGCCAACGAGTTCACGCTGTTCAAGGAATACTTCGAGCGCCGGGGCCTGCAAACTATCATCTGCGAGCCCGCGGACTTGGAGTTCAGGCGCGGCCGCCTCCACGCCGGTTCCATACCGGTGAACCTCGTCTACAAGCGCGTGCTCACCTCGGAGTTGCTGGCCCAGCCGGAGGCCGCCCGGGGCCTGGTCGAAGCGCATCTCGCCGGAGCTGTCTGTGTGGTCAACACCTTCCGGGGCAAGCTGCTGCACAAAAAGGTCTCGCTGGCGCTGCTTTCGGACGAGCGCTACCAGCAGCTGTACAGCAGCGCGCAGAGGAAGGCAGTGGCACGGCACATCCCATGGACGCGCCGGCTTCGCGAAGGCAGCTCAAGTGTTGCCCAAAAACCCGTCAAGGACCTGGTCCAGCACGTCCTCAAGAACCGCCACAAACTCGTCTTGAAGCCCAACGACGAATACGGCGGCAAGGGTGTGGTGCTCGGCTGGACAGTCACTGACGGGCAGTGGGAAAGCGCTGTCAAAGAAGGGCTGGAACAGCCCTCGGTGGTGCAGGAGGCGGTGCCTGTGCCGCGGGAGCCCTTTCCCGTGGTGCTCGACGACTCGGTGCAGTTGCTTTCTCTGGCAGTCGACATGGACCCCTACCTCTTCCACGGCCGGCCGGGCGGCATGCTGACCAGGCTCTCCTCCTCCGAACTGCTGAATGTGACTGCGGGCACCGGTAGCATCGTTCCCACTTTTTTGGTGGAGGAGAGGCGATGAGTACCGACTGGCTGACCATCGGAGTCGAGGAGGAATACCAGATCCTCGACAGCGATGGTCACCTCCAGCCCTTTATCGACGCACTCATGACATCCATCGCCCAGGAGGTCGGCGCCGACCAGGTGCGGCCGGAGATGATCCAATCGGTGGTCGAAGTCGGCACCACCATCTGCCAGACGGTGGGCGAGGCGAAAGAGCAGCTCAGCCGATTCCGCGCGATGCTGAATCGCGTCCTGGAGCCTGCCGGGATGCGGATCGCCTGTGCCGGCACGCACCCCTTCTCCCGCTGGCAGGACCAGCAGATCACTGAGAAAGAGCGCTACAAGATGCTGGAAGACGAGATGCAGGACGTGGTCCGCGAGATCCTCATCTTCGGCCTTCATGTCCATGTCGCGCTCCCTGACCCCGACCGGCGGATGGAGATCATGAACGAGGCCCGTTACTTCCTCCCGCACCTGCTGGCTCTCTCCACCTCCTCACCTTTCTGGGACGGGCGCGAGACTGGTCTCAAGTCCTATCGCAGCGTCATCTGGTCGCGCTTTCCGCGCACCGGCATCCCGCCGGACTTCAGCTCCTACGACGAGTACGAGAACTACATCGACATGCTGGTCAGGACGGGCTGCATAGACGACGGCAAGCGGATCTGGTGGGACCTTCGCTCGCATCCCCACCACCCCACGCTGGAGTGGCGCTGCTGCGACCAGACAACCCGGATTGAAGAGACAGTGGCCATTGCCGGCCTGTGCCAGGCGATCTGCGCCAAACTGCTGCGCCTGCGTGAGCGGAACCTGGGCTTCCGCAAGTACATGCCTGCCCTGATCGCCGAGAACAAGTGGCGCGCGATGCGCCACGGCACCGCCGGCAAGCTGATCGACTTCGGCCGTCAGAGTGAGATCCCCACAGCTCAGCTGGCCGAGGAACTGCTGGAGTTCATCGACGAGGTGGTGGACGAGCTGGAGTCACGCGAGGCGGTCAGGTACGTGGAGACGATCCTTAGGGAGGGCACCAGCGCGGACCGCCAACTTCGCATCTACCGGGAGACCGGTAGCCTGAAGGAAGTGGTCGAGAATATCTGCGCGGAAACTGCCGGTCAGCCTTCGCTGCGGCACGTGGCCGCCCAGCACGCGGGAGACTGAAGACCTTCTCATCCGCTTCGGCACCCGGTGAAGCCGCATTGAGTACTGCGGCGCGACTGAAGGGACTCCTGGATCAGCGAATTGTGCTGTTGGACGGCGCCTGGGGCACCATGCTGCAGCGCCGGCAGCTGGATGAGACTGCCTTTCGGGGCGAGCGCTTCCGGGACCATCCTCAGCCCCTGCAGGGGGACAACGACCTGCTCTGCCTGACCCGCCCGGACGTCGTGGTCGACGTCCACCGTGAGTATCTGCAGGCCGGCGCCGACATCACCTCGACCAACACCTTCACAGCGACCTCCATCTCTCAGCGCGACTACGGTCTGGAGTCGGTCGTCTACGAGATGAACCGGGCGGGCGCCCAGCTGGCGAAGCAGGCGGCGGCCGAGTACGAGAACCGTTTTGTGGCCGGCTCGCTGGGACCCACCAACGTCACGCTCTCAATGTCGCCCCGGGTAGACGACCCCAGCTACCGGCCAGTGAGCTTCGATCAGCTCTACTCCGCTTACGCCGAAGCGGCTCGCGGCCTCCGCGACGGTGGCGCGGACCTGCTCCTGATCGAGACGATCTTCGACACCCTCAACGGCAAGGCGGCCATCGCGGCCGCTCAGGCGGTGGCGCCGGAGCTGCCACTGATGATCTCGGTTACCATCGTCGATCGCAGCGGGCGCACGCTGGCGGGCCAGACCGTCGAGGCCTTCTGGACGTCGATCGAGTACGCCCGCCCGCTCTTGACAGGCATCAACTGTTCGCTGGGGGCGCATGAGATACGGCCCCATCTGGCGGCGCTGGCGCAGGTGGCCAGCGCCTACGTCAGCTGCTACCCCAACGCGGGGCTGCCCAACGCCTTCGGCGGTTACGACGAGCAGCCGCCCGAGACGAGCCGGCTGCTGGGGGAGTTCGCCCGGGATGGGCTAGTCAACGCCGCCGGCGGCTGTTGCGGCACCACACCTGAACACATCCGGGCCATCGCGGCGGCAGTCAGCGGGGTGAAGCCGCGAGCTCTGCCGGCGATCCCTCAGCGGACTCGCTTCGCTGGCCTGGAGACGTTCGAGATCGGGCCTGACTCGAGGTTCGTGATGATCGGCGAGCGCACGAACGTCACCGGCTCCAGCCGCTTCCGGCGCCTGATCGAGGCGGGAGATTTGGGCGGCGCGCTGGAGGTGGCGCTGGAGCAGGTTCGCGGCGGCGCCAACCTGATCGATATCAACATGGACGCCGATCTGCTCGATTCGAAGGAGGCCATGGTCGGCTTTCTCAACCTGATAGCCACCGAGCCGGAGGTGGCCCGGCTGCCGATCATGGTCGACTCCTCCCGCTGGTCGGTGATAGAGGCCGGGCTCAAGTGTCTACAGGGGAAGGGTGTGGCCAATTCGATCAGCCTCAAGGAGGGTGAGGAACCGTTTCTGGCCCAGGCCCGCTCTGTCCGGCGCCTGGGCGCCGCAGTAGTGGTCATGGCCTTCGACGAGAAGGGTCAGGCCGATACGGCGGCCCGCAAGGTGGAGATTTGCCAGCGGGCCTACCGGCTGCTCACCGAGCAGGTCGGCTTCCCGGCGGAGGACATCATCTTCGATCCCAACGTACTGGCCATAGCGACGGGCATGGAGGAGCACAGCCAGTACGCGAAGGCGTTCATCGAGGCGGCCGGCGAGATCAAGCGGCGCTGCCCGGGTGTCAAGATCTCCGGCGGCATCTCCAACCTCTCCTTCGCCTTCCGGGGCAACGATCGGGTTCGGGAGGCCATCCACTCGGCCTTCCTCTACTACGCGATTCAGGCGGGGCTCGACATGGGCATTGTCAACGCCGGTCAGCTCGCGGTGTACGAGGACATCCCGCCGGATCTGCTCGAGCTGGTCGAGGACGTCATCTTCGACCGCCGGCCTGACGCCACCGACAGGCTGATCGAGTTCGCACGCACGGTCTCCGGCGGAGGCACCCAGCGCGAGCGTGACCTCCTCTGGCGGGAGACGCCGGTCCAAAAGCGGCTGGAGCACGCGCTGGTGCACGGCATCGTCGACTTCATCGAGGAGGACACGGAGGAAGCGCGGCAGCAATATGCCCGCCCGCTCGAGGTCATCCAGGGTCCCCTGATGGCGGGGATGCAGGTGGTGGGCGATCTCTTCGGCGCCGGCAAGATGTTCCTGCCCCAGGTGGTCAAGAGCGCCAGGGCTATGAAGCGAGCGGTCGCCTATCTGCAGCCCTACATGGAGGCTGAGAAGGCCGACTCGACGGAGAGCCAGGCGCGCGGCAAGCTGGTCCTGGCCACAGTCAAGGGCGACGTGCACGACATCGGCAAGAACATAGTGGGCGTGGTGCTGGGCTGCAACAACTACGACGTCATTGACCTCGGCGTGATGGTGCCGGCCGACCGCATCCTGGATACGGCTGTCGCCGAGGGCGCCGACGTGGTGGGGGTGTCCGGGCTGATCACACCCTCGCTGGACGAGATGGTCAATGTGGCGAAGGAGATGGAGCGGCGGGAATTCAAGGTGCCGCTGCTCATCGGGGGCGCCACCACCTCCAAGCAGCACACAGCCGTCCGCATAGCGCCTGAATACAGCCGGCCGACTGTGCATGTGCTGGACGCGTCTCGCGTGGCAGGCGTCGTCTCGAAGCTGCTCGATCCCAACCAGCTGAATGCGTTTGACGAGGAGAACCGGGACCTGCAGGTCGCTCTGCGGGAGCAGCACAGCGCCAAGCAGATGCGACCGCTCTTGACCTATCAGCAGGCGCGCGCCAACCGCGAACTGGTCGATTTCGACGATCTGCCGGTGCCGGTCCGCTTGGGCAGGCGGCTGGTCGAGCCGGAGCTAGGAACGCTGCGCCGCTACATCGACTGGACTTTCTTCTTTCACGCTTGGGAGCTGCGCGGCCGCTTCCCGGGCATCCTCTCCCATCCCGAGATGGGGGCCGCCGCTCACGAGCTCTATGAGCAGGCCCAGGAGCTGCTCGATCAGATCGAACGCGAGCGCAGCCTGCGCGCGTGCGGCGTCTACGGCTTCTGGCCGGCCCGAGCGGAAGGCGACGACCTGGTCCTGCAGGCTGATGGCAGCGAGGTGCGGTTTCCCATGCTTCGCCAGCAGCTGGACCATGGCGACGACCGCCCAAATCCATCGCTGGCCGATTACGTCGCGCCGGCCGGCGACCACCTGGGCGCCTTCGCCTGCACGGCGGGGCTCGGCGCCGAGGAGCTCTCGGCGCGGTTTCAAGCGGAGGGCGACGACTACCGCGCCATCATGGTCAAGGCACTCGCGGACAGGCTGGCGGAGGCGTTTGCCGAGTACCTGCACGAGCAGGCCCGGCGGGAGTGGTACGAGAGCGGGCCGCAGCTCTCGGCCGAGGAGCTGACGGCTGAGAAGTATCGCGGCATCCGACCCGCGTTCGGTTATCCCGCCTGCCCCGACCACACCGAGAAGCGAACGCTCTTCCAACTTCTCGAGGCCGACCGCGTGGGCATGACGCTGACCGAGTCCTATGCCATGCTGCCGCCCGCCTCGGTCTCAGGTCTTTACTTCGCACACCCGAAGGCGCGCTACATCACTGTGGGGAAGATCGGCCGCGACCAGGTCCTGGACTACGCCCGCCGCAAGAGCATGGAGGTCAGCGAGGTGGAACGCTGGCTGCGACCGAACCTGGGCTACGAGCCGGAATAGAGAGCCTCGGTCCCAGCCGAGCTCTGGCCGTTGAGGTCACGGCCCTCGCCAGCCGTTCTTCGGCTGGGGAGATGCTGGACGCTGAGCCGAGCTCGTGGAAAGCTGCAGCTGTCTGGGGCAGCTCTTCCAGCTGCCGGCCCAGGCGGATGCGGTCAGCCCCGGCGCCGGAGCTGAACTGGCAGTTCCGGCGGAGCCAGCCATGCCGGCCCTGATGACCGCTCACCACCCAGCCCTGCTGCTTATCGAAGACGCGGAGCTCGGCATTGAACTGCGCCTCCAAACGGTTGATGCCCTGTCGGATCTGCTTCATCCTCTCCGCCTGCACGACTCCTGGCACGTGCCGCGTGTCCTCACCCACGAGAGCAGCGATCGACCGGGTCACATCATCGACAGGAGAGGACCAGGTGCTCGCTGCCATCGAACCCATGTTCGTATTGTGTCACGTCCGGACTCTGTCCGCCATGCCGGCGGCGGTCGAAGGGCGGACAGGAGGCCGTCAATCATTGAGTCAATCTCTCCGGTGTTACCAACGCCGTGTGAAGTGCGTTCCAGCAACATGCGGGTTCGCTCCGCGTGTGAGCGCGACGCCGGACACATCGCCGAGCTGCTCTTCGAGCTTGGCTACCCGACCGACGAGTCGACGACCGTGCAGCGTCTACGCGGCTCGGAAGAACTTGTGCTCGTCGCGGTGGACGAAGGTCGAGTGATCGGACTCGCCGCGCTGGCGATCTCGCGCACGCTGACCCACGCTGGGCCGATTGGCCGCCTCACCGCGCTCGTCGTCAGCGCTGCCCACCGCCGCCAGGGCGTCGCTCGCTTGCTTGTCACTACTGTCTTGGAGCTCGCCGAGCGACGCGGCTGTGAGGGGCTGGAGCTGACCAGTGGCCTCCGCCCCGAACGAGAAGCCGCCCACGCCTTCTACGAGGCGCTCGGTTTCGAGCGATCCTCCTACCGCTACTGGCGTCCCGTCCGGCCGCACGACCCCTCTCCAGCTTCTCCAGCTGCTTGACAACTCTCGGGGGCCGAAGCAGCGGCGTTTCGCCACGCTAGCCGCCGCAGACCAGCCGACCACCGACTATAGTCGCGGTCACGCGGCCCGAGTCGACCACAGTCACGTCGCACAGATAGCCAGCGGCGAGGCGGCCGACCTTCCTCTCCAGGCCGGCCGCGAAGGCGGCTCCGATCGTGTAGGCCGCCAGCGCCTGCCTCTCGCTCAGGGCCTGCTCGGGATGCCAGCCAACCTCTCGGCGCCAGCTCGTGGCGGCGTGCAGGCACGCCAGCGGATCAGCAGTTTCGACCGGCGCATCAGTGCCGAAAGCAAGGACCGCCCCCGCCCGCTGAAGCGCTCCCCAAGCGTGGGCGTGAGCGGCCTGGTGGGGCCACTCGCTGTCGGTCAGTGGCCGGTCGGTAACGGCATGGATCGGCTGCATGGACGCGATGACGCCGCCGGCGCGGAAGCGGGGCACGTCGTCAGCATGGACGAACTGGGCGTGCTCCAAGCGTGGTCGCCAGTCGGGACGCGCCCTCGCGTGCGGCAGGAGGGCGTCGAGCGCTCGGCGGACTGCCCGATCGCCGATCGCGTGCAGGCAGATGTTGAGGCCGGCTCCAGCGCAGCGCCGGACGGCGTCTTCCAACTCGTCCTGCGGCATCACCTCCACCCCGCTCCCGTCCAGCATCTGGGCTGTGCGCGAGCCCACCGACCCGTCCAGGAAGCCCTTGACGCCCCAGACACGCAGCATGTCGTCGCCCAGCCCCGAGCGGACGCCCATCCGCTCGGCCTCGCCCAGCTGCGCCACGGGCAGGTGATATGTCACTCGAAGAGGCAGCCGGCGGGCAGCGTGCAGGCGCTGCAGCGCGGTGAAGCTGCGGCTGCCGTCGAACGACTGCACGGAGGTGAGACCGAGCCGAGCAAGGTCCCGTAGGGCGGCAATCAAAGCCTTGTCGTACACGGCTGCCGGGATCTCAGGCACCGACCCCACGGCGAGGGCGATGGCGGACTCCCGGAGGATGCCAGTCGGCCCGCCGTCAGGCCCGCGATCGATCACCCCGCCCTCCGGGTCCGGCGTCCCGGCGGTGATGCCCGCAGCGCCGAGGGCGGCGGTGCTCAGCCAGGCTGAGTGGCCGTCCGCGCGGTGCAGGAGCACCGGCCGCCCGGCCGCCGCGCGGTCCAAGCCGTGTCTGTCAGGGAAGCGGGGGTCGCGCCACTCGTCGTTGTACCAACCTCGGCCCAGCAGCCAGCCGTCCGGCAGCAGGCGTCGGGCGCGCCGGTGGACGCGTTCAAGCGCTTCTTCGCGGGAGCGCGCTCCGCTCAGATCCACGCCGAGGCGGCTCAGTGCCAGCGCCTCCAGATGCAGATGGGAGTCCCCCAGCCCCGGCCAGGCCTGGCCTCGGAGCTGAAGCACCAGAGCGTCCCGGCCGGCGACCGCGCGGGCGCGAGCTCCCGTGGCCAGGATGCGGCCGTCCGCCCCCGCCGCGATCTCCGGCCGGCAGCCGGCCAAGAGCACCTTGCCGCCGCTCACGATGGCTGGCGCCGGGGGCGGGCCTGCTGTTCAGACACTCGGGGCGGCTACTACGGCAGCTTGCCGCCCGGGTTGGAGACCCGGCTGGAGAACGCGAGCCCCCAGCCGCCGACGCGGTCGGCGGCGTCCTCCCACTCCTGGATCGTCTCGAACGGCCTGTACATAGCGAAAGGGCGAAGCTGACTTACGTAGAAGTCGATCAGCGGCTGCGGCCTGTACTGCTCAGGCTCAAAGCGGTTCCAGTGGACCATCTGCTCCAGCGGGCGGCGCCACTTGGCGCCCACCTCCTTGGCCGGATAGCCGATCGGGATCGTGCCGTAGGGCCGGGCGCTCGCCGGGTAGCCCAGGATCTCTCGCAGCTCTGCCGCAGTCCGCGTTTCGCCGCCGCCCGAGAGCCAGGCTGACGTCAGCCCGCAGGCGGTGGTCGCCAGCTGCAGGTTCTGGATGGCCGCGCCGAGTGAGCAGTAGAAGATGTTGTCATTGTTGGCGGCGTACTCGTCCTGCCAGGCGGCTTGGTTGCCCTGGGGGAAGGCAGCCTTCCAGCGGTGATCGCCGAGGACCAGGATGATCGCACTCGTGTGCGCGAGAAAGCTCTTGTTCACGGCCGGAAAGCGCGTCACGTGCTCGAGCAGGCGCTGGCCCTGACGGAGGAAGACGTGCAGCACCTGCTCCCGCACGTCCGGCTCGTCAACGCAGATGAAGTCCCAGGGCTGGGCGTTGGCCCCGCTGGGCGCCCAGCGGCCGGCTTCCATGATGCGGAGCAGGGTCTCCCGCGAAACCGGTCGGCCGGGCTGGAACTTGCGCACGCTCCGCCGCCGGCGGATGGTCTGGAGCAGAACGTCGTAAGGCTGCTCCAAGGGGGAAGGCTGGGCCGGCGTCGCCGCGCGACCGGCGGCGTTCGCGGCGTCAGGCGTCAGCGGCATGAGCCCGTCAGGCAAGTGCTGTCAGATTGGCTGGGGAGGAAGGATTCGAACCCTCGATCTCCTGATCCAGAGTCAGGCGCCTTACCAGCTTGGCCACTCCCCAGTGCCGGGCACCAATTGTAGCCGCGGCGCACAGGCACGCCAGGGTGATTCAGCGCTGCTGGTTGAGTGTTTCTACCAAAGGTTCAGCATCCGACCGCGACGGGGAACCAGGTGCCGCCCGGTTGCCGACCCGACCACCGCTCGCGCTGGAGGCGACATCTTGCGCCTTACTCGTGGCCTGGGTCGCCGCTTTCTGGGCCTGGCGCAGGACAGGCGTCGCTACACCTGTGCCCATCAGCATGCGGAAGCCGTTCTCAAGCAGGATGCTGGCCCGATGGAAGTTGACCGACCAGCCGACGCCCAGCACTCGTGTGGAGAGCAGGCTGCTCGAGTTCGGGTTCCAGTAGGCGGCCCGGATACGGTCCCACGTCGGCGGCCGGAAGTCGTAGGGCACGAGGCCGAAGACCTTGCCGGTCCAGGTGCGCTGAGCCTCCGGCTTGGCCATCTCTTGTGAGATGGCGGCTACCATGAGGCCAAAGCCGGCGACAGTTGTGAGGCGCCGCAGGCGCCGAGCAGTTCTCATGCACTGATTATCCGCCCCGGGGCTCACAGCGGTGCGCCGGGACCGGCAGGTGAGGCGTAACGGCCGCCGCTGAGATCGCGTTCTTCACAAGACCAAGGAAACCCTTTACCCCGCTATGAATCGAAACAACGCCTATCGGCGCTGGCTGCGCTGGCTGCTCCCCGGCCTCGAGGTCAAGCGCTGGCTTCTGCTCCTGATGGCTGCCATTCTGGTGATCGACCTCGGCGCCAGCTACGCCCTGAAGGCTGTCTACAGCGAGGTCACCTTCCCCGGCTGGGTGGCGACGCTGACCCTCCAGTTCTGGCCCAAGCCGGTCAGGGCGGCCATCTTCACTGTTGGCGGGCTCAGCGTCCTCATCTTTTCCATCTACATGCTGCAGCGCTCGGTTCTGGGCCCCTTCCTGCCCGGAGCGGAGAACGGACCCAGCACGATGGAGATGATCTACACGTTCCGCACCCGCCGCCGGGGCCCGCGGCTCGTCGCCGTCGGCGGGGGCACTGGCATGTCGACCCTGCTCCGGGGCCTGAAGCAGTACACCAGCAACCTTGCCGCAGTGGTCACTGTGGCCGACGACGGCGGCTCCAGCGGCCGGCTCCGAGACGAGTATCGCATCCTGCCCCCCGGCGACTTCAGGCAGTGCCTCGTCGCCTTGGCGGATGCCGAGCCGTTGGTGAAAGAGCTGTTCAACCTTCGCTTCAAGGAGGGCTCGCTCGACGGCCACTCCTTCGGAAACCTGTTCATCATGGCCATGGCGGAAGTCACCGGCAACTTCGAGACAGCCCTTCGCGAGTCCGGCCGCGTGCTCGCCGTCCGCGGCACCATCATTCCCTCCACGCTGCATGACGTGACGCTGGTCGCCAGCGTCAACGGGGCCTTCGTGGAAGGTGAGTCGCAGATCCCGAGACAGAACGCGCCCATCAGCCGCGTCTTTCTCAAGCCCGATGACATCCTGCTCAACCCGGAGGCGGCGCTAGCCATCGCCCAAGCCGAGCTCATCGTGGTCGGCCCAGGCTCTCTGTACACGTCGATCCTGCCCAACCTGATGGTGCCGGGGATGATCCGCTGCATCCGCGAGTCACCGGCGCTCAAGGTCTTCGTTTGCAACCTGGCCTCCCAGCCTGGCGAGACCGACGGCTACCACGTAAGCCACTACCTGAAAACGCTGCACGATCACGTGGGCGAGAACCTCTTTGATTTCGTGGTGGTGAATTCGAATTCAAACCACATGCCGACCGGAGGCCAGAACCTGGTCGTCTTCGACCACGAGCAGGCCGTTCGACTGGCGGAGGGCTCCAAGTTCATCGGTGGAGACGTTGTCAACGTCGCCATCCCCTCTCACCATGACCCCGACAAACTGGCCAGGCTGATCATGAAGCGCGTCTGGGAGAGCTAGCGTCTAGCAGGCCGATGCTAGGCCGCCGCCTCCCCTCGGGCAGCCTTGTCCTCCTCCCGCCGACGCAGCTGGCGCGAACCCAGCTCCACCGCTGCGGTGGCCACCGCGACGTAGAGCAGGCCGAACAGCGCATCCACCACGTAGTGCTCGCCCAGGTACACGATGGCGAACCACACTCCCACGCTCCAGAACACTAGTGCCACGGCCAGCAGCCGGTACCGCGACCACGCGTAGACGGCCGCCAGGACAGGATAGGAGGCGTGCAGCGAAGGAAAGGCGGCGTACTGGTTGGGATTTATGTGGTCATAGAGGGGAGAGATGAAGTAGTCAATGTCCAGCTTCGTGACAGTCTCGTTGGCCACCTTGTGCACCTCGCCTGGGTACTGCAGCCAGGGCGGTGTGCTGGGGAAGAACAAGTAAGTCACGAAGGCCAGGGCAGACATCAGCAGCAGCGCCCCCACGAAGTGCCAGTAATGATGGCGATCTCGAAGCCAGAAGATGAAGCCGACAGCCACCGGCAGCGGGAAATGCAGGAAGTAGAGGCCCATGCTGACCAGATCCACCCAGCCCACGCTCTTGGGTCTGTAGAGCACCTGCTGCAGCCACTCGCTCGGGAGGGCCCCGCCGAAGAGCAGGCGCTCAGGCCCTGAAAGATCGTGCGGTGCGAAGCCTGTCTTGGCGGCGAAGCCACGCATCACCTCGTAGAGCAGGAAGAGCAGCAGGAAAGGGACGAAGTCGAAGATGAACTGCTTGCCCCGGCCCATCGCGGCTGCGATGACGAGCAGCGCCAGCACCACCCACTGCGGCTCGATGTCGATGCCCCGCCAGAGCATCACACCGAAGATGAGCCCCAAGTAGACGACGCTGCCGCCGAGCAGCAGCCGCGGGTGGCGCCTCAGCGACGAGGCATCGAACCGGTCAGCTGTGGGAGCTGAGTGTGGATTGGGCAAATCTGTTGACAGCGATGCAGGGCAGCATTTACCTGCGAACCAGCGCGATGGCGCCAATCTCGACAGTGACGTCCTTGGGCAGACCGCACGCGCCGACGGCGGCCCGGGTGTGCTTACCCGATTCGCCGAGCACCTGGACCAGGAGGTCGGAGGCTCCGTTGGCGACAGTCGGTTGCTCTGTGAAGTCAGACGTGCAGTTCACCCACACAGTCAAGTTGACAAGCCTTTCCACCTTGTCCAGTCCGACAGTACTGTCGAGCTGGGCCAGGATGGTCAGGGCACAGCAGCGCGCCGCCTCCTGGGCATGCGCCAAATCGACCTCATCCGGCACGCGCCCGGTGAGCAGTCTGCCGTCCTGACTGGCAACCTGACCGGAGATGTACAGCAGGGAGCGGCCGTCGGCGATGGGGACCTGCACGGTGGGCACGTAGGAGGCCATGGCGGCGGGGGCCGCCGGCAGCTGGAGGCCCAACTCCCGGAGGCGATCTGCGGCCGAGCTCATCGCCTGGGAGTCTAGGGAAGTGCGCCGGCGGACGATTGTGCGTATATCGTTTCCAGGCGGAGGAGACTGGTGCTCAAGTTCTATCCCGAACGTCCCCGGCCGGCTGCCTTCAGAGTCATCGGGGACGTGGCCGCGGGCGCCTGGACGGTGCTCTGCCTGCTTCTCGGCCGGTGGCTCCACGACCAGATCGAGCGCCTGCGCCAGGTGGGGGACGCGCTGCGCGGCACGGGGGATGAGATCAACTCGGGCATCGGCCAGCTGAACACCGGATTTGGCCAGCTCAACGAGGTGCTGAAGGCCATCAAGGCCAGCCCGCTCAGCCAGCTCCTGAACCTCCACAACCCATCTGCCCTGCCCACGTTGGCTCGCAGAGGAGATCAGCTGATCGCCGCAGCAGGCCAGCTGAACACGGTTGTGGATCAGACGGCGCTCGTGGTGGGAGTCTTGGTGGCGGCCATCCCGATTTTCCTCATCACGGGCCCGTACGCAGTCTGGCGCTGGCGGGACGCCCGCGAGCGTGGCGCCGCTCTCGCCTACCTGGAACGCGCGGCGGCCGGCGGTCTCTCCGAACAGGCCAGCGCGCTCCTCGCCTTCCGCGCCGTCAGCACGCTCTCCTTCACCCGTCTCCTGCGCGTGAGCCGCGATCCGGTCTCGGACCTGCTGGAGCACCGCTACGAGGCGCTCGCCGACGAGATGCTGCGGAGCACAGGGCTGCGGGGCGACCGCCATCGCCGGCCTGAGCGGCCGCCCATCCCTGAAGCAACCGCCCGCCGCCTGGAGCCGCCCGGACTGCCGCCGGGCGCCGACAGCTAGCAGCTTCGGCCCAAACGGGGTCAGCCGGCAGCCTTCGTCAGCTCACGGCGGTGGCCGTGGCTAGAGTTTGCGAGCTCGGCCGGCGTAGGCGCCCAAGGCCAGCAGGAGCACCAGCAGTGACACCAGGCCGAGAGCTAGGAAAGGCGTTTCCGGACCGTGCAGCAGCTGCCGCGCCTCCACTGCTGGATTCAGGGCCGGACCGGGTGCCGAGGCACCTGCCTGAGCTATCGGCTTCGGCGCCGGCACGGCTCCGATGGCCGTTTGGGGACTGCCACCCGCATCGCGATACGACCAGAGAAACACGGCGTGGTCGACCGGTCGGAAGCTGGCGGCGTAGAGCACAGGCTCCAATCCGCGAGATACCGCCAGGGCAGTCACCGCGTGGACCGGCGGTTCCAGCGAGCGAAAGTGGCTGCCACCGTCGGCCGTCTGCCAGATGCCGCCCGCATCGGAACCACCGCCATCGCTGGCCACATAGAACTGATCGGTCCTGTCCGACCAGGCGAGAGCTGAGAAATCGACTGCCGGCAGGGCAGGGTCGCCCGTCAGCTGCTGCCAGCTATCAGCTCCGTCGTGAGAGCTGTACAGGCCGGCGTTCGTGCCGAGGAGAAGCGGCCGGGGCGATCCGTCAGGAGCCGGTCCCGCCGCCAGCGCGGACACCATGCTGCTGGCACCCACGTCCTTGGCAGCGACTGCCCAGCTCTGGCCCCCGTCCCCGCTGGCAAAGAGCGGCAGCGCCTCCTCGGCCCTGCTGGTGTCGGCCCCGATGACCAGCCGGGTGGGCTGTCCCCCTTGCACCACCGCCACGGCGCTGACACCAACGGTCTGCGGCCCGGATGGCGTTAGAGGCGCGCCGCCATGGCTGAGCAGCGCCCCCTGGTCGCTGCCGACCAGGGTCAAGCCGGGGCCGAACGCGATGGCCCGCACACTGCGGCCCTCGCTGCCCGCTTCCCGATCCCAGGTCTGGCCGCCGTCACTGCTGCGCCAGGCGCCTGCGCTATGCGTCCCCACGACAACGCTGCCGGACTGGTATGGATCGAAGACAACGCTGGTCACGGGGCCGCCCAGCTGCCGCTTCACCAGCTTCCAACTCTGGCCTCCGTCGGATGAGCGGTAGAGGTTCCCGGCAGGAGTCCCGGCCAAGAGTGTCGCCGGCTCCGACGGGCTGACCGCAAAGGCTAGCAGTGGTTCAGTAACTGCCTCAGGCAGCTGGGCCAGGCGCTGCCAGGTGTCGTTGGCTGGCGGCGCGCCAGCAGCCGGTGCAGCGCCCCCAAACAGGGCCAGCAGCGCCAGAACGATTGTCGCTCCAAGACGTAGAGAAGACGGCGACACGCGGATTCGATTATGCACCAAGACGTTCGCCATCCTCTGTCGCGGTAATTCGGTGCAACTAGAATCCGCTTGTGCTGGATAGCCTGCGGCACCGCCTTGGCGAGCTGATCCTCAGCCCGCACAGCGCTTCGTCAACCTACGTTTTCGCGTTGGCCATGCTGCCGTCCCTCGTTGCGGGTCTCCTGCTTTTCAGAGAATCCGCAGCCACGCTGTTGGTGCTGGCAGTGGTGATCGGCTGCGTAGCTCAGCTTCCGGCCCTTTTTCTAAAACGCTTTGCGGGGGGCGCGCCCCTGCTTTCCGCGGTCGTGGCGATCGCTCTCGTGGGGCCCAACACTCCGCTGCTGGTGGTGATCGGCCTGGCCGGCGCGGCGGCTGCCGCTGAACTCTTACGAGCGCGCTTTCTGCCCTCGGTCAGGTTCCAGGTGGGCCTGGCTGCTTACGCCGCTGTGGTGATCGCCACGCAGGGCGCCCCGGCCGCCTATCTAAGGCCGAACGCCGCCACGCCAACGCCTGAGCCGATCCGCCTCTGGCTCGATTTCTACGGTGGCAGCAGGATGCCCATCGATATCACTCGACTCTATCTGGGCAACGTCGCGGGCCCCGTCTTCGTCACTTCGCTACTGGCCCAGGTCGTGGGCGCGGCCTGGCTCTGGTATGCGCGCCGGCTGAGCTTGCTCACGGTCTTGGGCTGCGTGATTGCAGCTACGGCTGTGACACTCCTTTTCCACTGGGCGCCTAGCTATCAGCTGGCCAGCGGACCGCTCTGGTTTGGCCTAGCGTTGCTTCTGGGCGATCGGCTGAACCTGCCCCGAAACCAGCTGCCGCAGTTGCTGGTCGGGCTGCTCGGGGGCGGTGCGGCGCTGGCTGTGCGCTCACGAGGGTATGCGATCGAAGGGTCGTTGGTGGCCGTCGCAACTGTGCAACTGGCCTCGGCGGTCGTCTCAGCCGGAGCCAGCCGGTTGGCAGCCTCGCCCCGGCCGCAGGAACGGCTGCTGCCGCCTTCGGCACGATCAGCCTCCTGGAAGGCCTGAAAACACCCCCCACGAAACGCCAGCGGAGTATCGTGCCTGCTGAGCCGCTGTCGGACTTTGTGCCGAGAGCGATCGGACCGTCCGCAATTAAGCTGGGAGTGGCAAGGGTGAGCAGTAGTTGAGGGTTCCCGGAGAGCTGGGTCAGGCAGGAACCGCCGACCAGCGCGTGGGCGCTCACCGCTTGCTGTTGCAGACGCCCCGCTTCAGCCGTCTCACCGCCGCAATTCTGGTCTCTTCGGTCGGAGACCCGATGACGCTGACGCTGACGCTAGTCATCGCCTGGCGATCGCTCGGCGCCATTGGGATCGGCCTGGCCTACGTCTGCCGGGTGGGAGCCACGCTGGCGGTAGGAGGGTTGCTGGGTCGTGCCGCCGACCGCTGGGATCGCCGCCGCCTGGTGGTCAGCCTGGAAGCGCTGCGCTGCCTGGCCCTACTGTTGCTGCCCTTCGCCGTGCCGCTCTCGACGCTCACCATCTTTCCGTGTCTGGTGGTCTTGGGCGCCGCCGAAGCCATCGTGCAGTCGGCCCGCCAGGCGGCCGTGCCCGAGCTGGTCAAGGACAACCAGATCGAGACCGCCAACTCGGTCCTCCTGCTGGCGTTCTCCACCGCGCAGGCCCTCGGCTTCGGCCTCGCCGGGGCCCTGCTCGCGCGCTGGCCACAGGCACTCTGGCTCTTCTGGCTCGACGCCGCCACTTTCGCACTCAGCGGCCTGCTGGTCGCCACCATCCCCGGCCTGGGTGGGGGCATCAACCTTGCGGGACTGGGGAGCGGATTGCGCGTAGCGCTCGCGGTCCGCCCTGCTCGAGCCTTGCTGATCGTGGCGGCAACCGCCAGCGTTCTCATCGGCTCGGCCACGCCTGCGCTGCTGCCGCTGGCATATGAGTTCGCCGGCAATGGTCCGTCGACTTATGCGCTGCTCCAGATCGCGCTGGTCGCCGGCATCGTGGTGGGTAGTCTGAGTGCTGGCCGCCTTTCTCCAGCCCGGCTGCGGCCGGCAATGGCGGTCTCCTTCCTGTTCTTCGCCATCGGCTGCCTGGGGCTGGCCGGTCTTGGCTCTCTGCGCTTACCCGGTTTGGTGCCGGCCCTGCTGGCAGTGGGCGTGACCGGCGTGGCCAACGCCGTCTATGCCGTCGCCAACGCAAGCTCGGTCATGCGTGCCGCAGACCC
Source organism: Candidatus Dormiibacter spiritus (assembly GCA_003244185.1). Classification (GTDB taxonomy): domain Bacteria; phylum Chloroflexota; class Dormibacteria; order Dormibacterales; family Dormibacteraceae; genus Dormiibacter; species Dormiibacter spiritus. Next base: position 27,091 of record QHBT01000070.1, read on the forward strand.
CCTCAACCGCGGCACGCTGCTGACGGCCCGCTTTGTCATCGCTCAAGCGGCGCTCTTGGTGGGCGTGGCTGTGGGCGCAGTTGCTGTCACCCTGGCCGGCCCACGCTGGACCTTCGCCGCGACTGCCGCTGGCATGGGGCTGCTAGGGATCACCTACCTCCGGGTGCTGCGCCGCTCGCTGCCCGAGGCTGCCGAGCTGACCGCCGCCAGCGGCTAGGACCGGCTTTCCGCCCGGTGCCGGACCGCTCGCTTCTCAGCCTTGCTTGGGCTCTTGCAGGGCACGGTGAAGCTGATAGCGGTTCCCCGAGGACCGTGCTCGGCCAGCCAGATCTGCCCGCCGAACGAGCGCTCAACCACCAGTCGGCTCAGGTGCAGACCAATGCCCAGACCGCCCATTGCCCGATGCCGGCCCGCCCGGCTCTGGTTGAAGGTGGCGGCCAGCAAGTCCTCCGGCAACCCGGTGCCGTCGTCGCTGACTGTGACCTCACACCAGTCAGGCCAGCCGGCGGCCCGGTTGGCTCGCACTTCAACTCGGCTGCAGGCGGCGTGCTCGAGCGCATTGCCGATCAGATTCGTCAGCACCTGCTGCAGATGCGCCGGCTCACAGCGCAGGACCATCGAGCCTGACTTCTCGTCGCAAACGACGACGCTGGCTGCCTTCTCGTAGGCGTGCGACAGCAGCTGCACTACCCTTCGAACAGCCGGGCAGAAGTCGACGTCCTCATCGGCCGCGTCGGCGGGACCGTCCCTCTCCAGCCTTGCGATGAGGAGCTGCGCCTCCACCACGCGAAGCAGCCGCTCTGACTGATCGTTGGCCGCGATCAGAGCCGCGCGCCGCTCATCGGCGGGCAAGCGCTCATCCCACTGCAACAGGGACGCCATGAGGCCTCGGATGGCCGCCGCCGGACTGCGCAGCTCATGGCCGATGGCGCGCAGCATGAGGTCTCTCTCCTCCTCGGCGGCGCGCTGCCTGGTCACGTCCTCGTGCAGGGTGAGGACGCCGGCCGGATGGTCGCGCGACGCGGGAACCATCAGGCGCTGAATCCGGAGGTTGAGCCCGTTGCGTTTCAGGACGAGGCTCGTGGCGCCCGTCTCGGGGTCGACGTCGCTGCCGCCGGCCCCGCCTGCCAGGTCCAACAGCCGCTCGGACCTCGCTCCCTCCAAGCTCTTGGCCTCGACTCCGTAGAGTCGCTCCAGGGCCGGGTTGGCAAAGGTGATGCGGCCATCGGCGCCTTCCAGCATGACCCCGATCGGCGTATTGGCCAGTATGGTTCCCAGGGTGGTCGCCTGGCGGTCCAAGGCTTCCACCAGTTGCGCATTGCTGAGCGCAAGGCCCACGTGGGTCGCCACATCCTGCAGCACATGTGTGTGCCAGCTGCCGAAAGCGCCCTGACGGTAAGACTGGATAGAGAGTAGAGCGCGGATTCGGCCCTCCTGCCTGACGGGTACCCAGAGGACTGACCGGGCGGGCCGGGCTCGGCGGCTCCCAGTCGTTTCCTGGAGGGCCACCTGAGGGGCACCGTCCAGTGCCTTGCCTGCCTTATTGGCGCCGCTCTTCCAGGGCGGGTAGTCCGCCAGCACGGGCCGGCCGGAACGGAAAGCTTCGCGGGCAGGCCCAGCGCCGGCGAGTGGGATCGTGGCCGGCGCCTGCGGTCGGCCCAGATCGATTGCGTAAGAATGCGCCACAGGGACTTCGAGACCGGCCTCGAGCGCCACCGGGCCTTCCTGACCGGCCTCGAGCACCGCCAGCACGACCGAGTCGAACGCGACGTGGCGGCTCAGCTCGGCCTGCAGCGTTCGCACTATCATCCAGGGATCAAGCCGGGTGGCAAGCTCGCGACCCACCGCCTCGACCACCTCCAGGTGATGGCGGTTGGCTTCCAGAGCGGCATAGGACCGGGCATTGTTCAGAGCCAGGGCCACTTGGTCCGCGACCTGGCCCAGGAAGGCGAGGGTGGAGTGCTCATAGACATCAGGCTCACGGCTTTTTACGGTCAGCACAGCCTCGATCTCCGTCGAACCCTTCACCGGCACGAGCGCGGCCGAAGGATAGCCATTGCCAGTTGTTGCCTCCGGCTCCAACAGCGACTGTCCACTGCTCAGGACCGCCCTAGCCGTGGCCAGGCCGGACGACCGCAAGGACATCACCCTCTCTGCCGCGCGAGTCTGCGGCGAGACCGTCAGCACCCGGGCTCGAGATCCTTCGGGTAAGACAAGTTCGAGCTGATCCAGGGGGACCCGAGGGCCCAACGTTTCGCGCAAAGCGCCCACGATCCCCAGTTCGTCGCGCGTGACAGCCAAAGCGCGGCCGATCTCGTTGAGAGCGCTCAGGCTTAGGGCCTGATTGCGCGTCAACTCGTTTAGATAGGCGTTGCTGACAAGCACGCCGAGCTGGGCGTGCACCTCGCCTAGGAAGCGCATCTCCTCGGGAGGAACGCTCCGGCGCGCGAACAGCTGATAGATGACAGCGCCGACCAGGTCTTGGTGGTGGAGGATGGGCATCCAGATGTATGTCTGGGGCCGCCTCGGCGCCCCGGCGCCCCGCCCGTGCTCGAAGTGCGCATCCGCGAAATGCCCAGCAGAGGGCCTGCCGGATCGATAATGGGACAGGAAGTACGAGTCGACGAGGCGATATCTCCCTACGTCCTGGAGGACTCCGGAGTCCATGACAACGTTGTGGTACCAGCCCTCTCGCTCCAGGACCTGCAGGTTGAACACGTCGTAACCGAGAAGCGGGCGAAGGTGGGCATTCAGCACCTGCACCAGGTCCGCCTCCGTCGCACAAGTGCGCAACGCTTTCGAGAGACCACTCTGGGCCTCTTGTAGGACGCGCTCCGAAGGCGCGTCCCCGCTAGGCGCTTCCGCTGCTAGCACGGCACCGAGACACCACGTTGTTCATTGTGCCGTAGGAATCGGGGCGGCGGCTTCACCCCAGCCGCTGGGCCGGAGGTGAAGCCGCACTCAGACGATTCTAGAAGACACCGTTCACCCAATCGCCGTGACCGTTGACCCAATCGGTGCGTCCGTTGACCCAATCCTGGCCGGCGTTGACCCAATCGGTGCGTCCGTTGACCCAATCGCCGTCCGTGATGTTCGTCGTCATGAATTTCTCCTTTCCTCTGCTGTACTGCGGCACGGGATTGCGCCGCTAATCAAATTATGCGCGATAATCAGGGGGTTTCCACACGGGCCCGGCCAAATCGATGGCTGCGAGCAATCGTCAGACCACCAGCTTCGTTGGGGGTTCCGATCCTTTACCTGGGGAGTTCCGAAGGAGTTCGCGCTGTATTTTCCTAATTCAGGCGATCCGCCGATCGCCCCACTGACAAAGCCAAGCAGACAAATTCCTCCATCGACCGAGGGCTGGCTGCTCGTTAGCCGAGAAAAACGTGGCTCAAGACTTGGGCGGGATCGGGATCGGGCTGGGCCTCGGCCCAGTCGGCCGCCTGCGCGGCCTCTAGCGCAGCCTCTTGGTGAACATGCTCGGCGTGAGCCGACGTGAGCCAGCGCCGGTCCTCCAGCCAGCTCTCGAACCGGAGCAGAGGATCGGCCTGACCAGCCTCGCCGACTTCGTCGGCTGGCCGGTACTTCGCCTGATTGTCCTCCGAAGTATGCGGGTTGATGCGCTTCACGAGCGCCTCGATGAGGGTTGCCCCGCCTCCACTTCGTGCTAGTGCGATCGCTTGGCGGGCCGCCTCAAAACAGGCCGGCACGTCTCCGCCGTCAACCTGTAAACCGGCCAGGCCGTAACCGGCCGCGCGGCGCCAGAGTTGCGAATTGCCGGCCTGGAGCGACAGCGGCACTGAGATGGCGTAGGCGTTGTTCTCGCAGACGAACACCGCTGGAACTCGGTGCACGCCAGCGAAGTTAAGGCCCTCGTGGAAATCGCCCTGGGACGTTGCACCGTCCCCGAAAGTGCAGAGAGTCACGGCGTCCTTACCCCGCAGCTTCGTCGCGTACGCGAGACCTACAGCTTTGGGGATCCAGGTCGCTACTACCTGGGAGACGGGCGCGATGTTGAGGCGGGCGTGCGCGAAGCAACCGCCGGGGATATTACGTCCTGCCGAGAGCGGATCAGCGGCTTTGGCGAAGACCGCCAGCATCCATTCCCGAGCTGTCAGGCCGCGCGTCACGGCGCTGCCCAGACCGCGGTAATGGGGTACGAGCCAATCCCGTTCCGATAGCGCCGCCGCGGCAGCCACTTGGATCCCCTCGTGACCGCGGCAGGAGCCGACGAAAGGAGCGCGACCCTGCTTCACCAGCATGTGCATTCGGTCGTCCAGCGCCTTAGTCAGGCACATCCAACGATGGATGCGCAGATACTCCTCGGGCGCAGGCGGCGGCAGGGCCGGGGGGACGCCGGCCTGCGCTTCGCTCATCTAGTGTCCCGCGCCACTAGCGGCGAGAAGACCGCGAGCGATGTCGGCCACCTCGGCCTGGCTGACTCCCATTCGAGCCAGATGATCGTGATACATCCGCTGGAAGCGCTCGAACTGCTGCTCTTCCGCCCGCTCCTCGCGAATGCGTTTCACCTCCGCCATGACAGCGGTCACGAGCTCGGGTTCGGGCTGGATCTGCGCCTGGCGGAGGGCATGCTCGATGACGAGATTGCCTGAATGCTTGCCGTACACATAGTCGATCTCCGCGCCCAGTTCCTCCGGCGGCATGAATTGGTAGATGGCGGGATGGATGAGCATGCCGGCGGTGTGGATGCCTGACTCGTGGCTGAAGACGTTCTGGCCGATGCCCGGCTCGGTGGGCTGCACGGGAATTCCGCTCAACCGCTCCATGGTCAGCGCCAGTTCGCGGAGCTTGTGGTACTTGAAGCCCGGCAGCTCCAGGTCGAAGAGGTAGCGGAGCTGCAGCACCACCTGGTGCATGGGCGCGTTGCCCGCCCGCTCGCCGATGCCGTTCACGCTGGTGGTGAAGATGTCGGCACCGCTGCCCAGAGCGACCACTGTGTTCCAGGCGCCCAGACCCAGGTCGTTGTGAAAATGCACCACGAGAGGATGGTTGGGCTCCGCCGCCTTCAACTGGGATATATAGGTGCGGACCGCGTAGGGCGAGTAGCAACCCACAGTGTCCGGCGTCGCCGCGCGGGCGCCTCCGGCTTGGAAACCCACATGGTGGAGGCGCTTTATGTACTCAGGGTCGGCCCGCGAGCCGTCCTCTCCACCGAACTCGACCAGCTCTGCTCCTCGTTCTCGCGCATAGGTGATGGCGTCGGTCAAAAGACGCAGGTTCGCGTCCCGATAGAAAGAGAGGGGAAGCTCCAGCCATTCACTGGCCGGGATGCCCTCACGGCTCAGCAGCGTGCGCCCAAGTTTGTACTTGAGGTGCAGATCAGAAGCTGAGGTGAAGATGAAGTAGCTGACGTCGTCGCGCCGGAAGCCGAGGTGGTCGATCACATTCATGGTGGCATCGATGTCGCTGCGGTTGCTGCGCATCATGCAGAGCACCTCGAGGTCTGACCGCAGCTCTCCCGCGCGGCGCCCTTGCAAGATCCTGCTCAGTGTCTCGCGCTCACTTGGGGACACTGCCGGAAAGCCCACATCCATGATGTGCACGCCGATATCCGACAGTGCGCAGGCCAGTTCATACTTGACAGCCGGCGAAAAGGCGACGCCTGGCATCTGCTCGCCATCCCGCAGCGTGTCGTCGTAGATGCGGATGTGAGAGGCGTCGGCGAACTGGAGGTCATGCTCGAAGAGTGAGGGCGGCCTGACCAGTTCTGCGAGGGACTCCTGCAATTGGACAGGTTTCAACTCCCCGATGTGCATGGTCAGGCGAGGGTGCGCTCTTGCAGCCGCTTCCGGACCCAGGGAACCAGGCCGCCGTGAAAGAGAAGCTCGGTCATGAAGGGAGGAAAGCGATCGGCCTGGTACTCGTCGCCCTGGGTGAAATTGCGAATGATTCCCGCTTCCAGGTCGACCTCGAGCTCATCGCCCGGATGAATCGCCTCCGCAGCCTGAGGCGACTGCAGGATCGGATAGCCCATGTTGATCGCGTTGCGGAAGAAGATGCGCGCAAAGGAGTCGGCGATCACGCAGGAGATGCCGGCGCCGCGGATCGCAACGGGCGCTATCTCGCGGGAGGAGCCGCAGCCGAAGTTGGAACCGGCGACTACGATGTCACCCGGGCTGACCTGCTGGGCCCAGCCATCCTCATTGCCGGGCACACCCTCCATCGCGTGCTCCCCCAGCTTCTTTTCGTCCAGCGAATAGATGGCGTACTTGGCAGGGATGATCTGATCGGTGTCCACGTTGTCGCCGAACTTCCATGACCTGCCTCGCATCACCGGCTGCACGCTCGTCATGCCAGGACCAGCTCCTTGCCAACCACCTCTTTGGGGTGGGTGATCTCTCCCGTGACCGCGCTGGCTGCGGCCACCACCGGATTGGAAAGGTAGACGAGCGCCTTCGGGTCGCCCATCCGGCCGGGGAAGTTGCGGTTGCTGGTGGAGAGGCAGACCTCACCTGCGCCGAGCACACCTTGGTGGCCGCCCAGACAGGCGCCGCAGGTGGACGCCGTCCAGGCCGCGCCCGCCTCAAGAAAGACGCCGATCAGCCCCTCGCGCTCGGCCGCCTGCGCGACCTGGTGCGAGGAGGGAGTGACGATGAGCCGCGTCCAGGGCGCCACCTTGCGACCGCGAAGCACCGCGGCCGCCCGGCGCAGGTCACCGATGCGGGAATTGGTGCAGGAACCTATGAAGACCTGGTCCAGCTTGGTGCCGGCGACCTCATCGATCGAGGCGGCGTGGTCGGGGGACATCGGCTTAGCCAGCGTGATCGGAACCTGTTCCGCATCGAACTCGAAGGTCCGCTCGTAGACCGCGTCGGGGTCGGCCGCAACCGGCGCAAAGGACCGCTTGGCCCGGCCGCGCAGATACGCCTCGGTCACCTCGTCGTAACCGATGATGCCGTTCTTGGCACCGGCCTCGATGGCCATGTTGGTCATCGTCAGCCGGCCCTCCATGTCGATTTGAGAGATCGCCTCACCTGAGTGCTCCATCGCCTTGGAGCGCGCCCCGTCGACCGTGATCTGGCCGATGACGTGGAGGATGAGATCCTTGGCCTCGACCCACTCGGAAAGCTGGTTGTGGTAGACGAAGCGGAGCGTCTCCGGCACACGGAACCAGAGCTCACCCAGGGAGAGCACGCAGGCCAGATCCGTGCTGCCGACGCCGGCAGCGAAGTTGTTCAAGGCGCCGTAGGTGCAGGAGTGGGAGTCGGCGCCGACGACAAGCTCGCCGGGCAGGACCAGGCCGCGCTCGGGCAGGACTGTGTGGCAGATGCCGCCCTGGCCAACCTCGAAGTACCACTTGACGCCCATCTCGCGGGCGAACTCCCGGGTGAGCCGGCCCAGCCCCGCGCTGGCGATGTCCTTGGCAGGCTGAAAGTGGTCCTGAACCACCGCCACCCGTTCCTGATCCCAGATCCGGGTGGCGCCCATCTGCTCGCGCATGATGCGGCCGGCATGCGGGATGGTGAGGTCGTGACCCATGGCGAAGTCGACCTTGGCCAGAACGAGATCGCCCGGCCTCACCTCCTCCCGAGCGCTGGCTCGGGCCAGGATCTTCTCGGTCATGGTCATCGGCATCAGCTAAGCACCTCCCGGCTCTTTTCTAGAGCCGCTTCACGATGGCGTCGCCGGCTTCGCTGGTGCTGAGAGACCCGCCGAGATCGCGCGTGCAGTCACCCGCTATCACCGCGGCCTCCACCGCGTCTGCGATCCTCTGCGCCTGTTCAACCTCACCCAGGTGAGCAACCATCATAGACGCGGTCATGATGGCCCCCACCGGATTGACCAGGCCCTTGCCAGCGATGGTGGGAGCGCTGCCGTGGATGGGTTCGAACAGCCCGCTGCCGGTCTCCGGGTTGATGTTCGCGCTCGGCGCCACGCCCATGCCGCCGATCAGGGCGGCTGTGAGGTCGCTCAGGATGTCACCGAAGAGGTTGTTCGTGACGATGACCTGGAACTGGCTGGGATCCCTGACCAGCTCCATCGCCGCGGCGTCCACGTACAGGTGGCGCGTCTCCACGTCCGGATGCCGGGCCTGCAGCGATGCCCAGCAGTCCTGCCAGAGTCCGCCGGCGTGGTTCATAGCGTTCGACTTGTCCACCATGCAGACCTTCTGCCGGCCGAGGGTGAAGGCATGCTCCAGGATGCGCGTAACCCCGCGGTAGGTGTTGACGTCCTCCTGGATCGCCACCTCGTCCTGGCTCCCGCGCCGGATCCGGCCGCCGGCGCCCACATAGAGCCCCTCGGTGTTCTCGCGCACGACCATCAGATCAACCGCCCGCTTCGACTCATCCCGGATGGGGCTCAACCGATCGTGGAAGAGGCGGGCCGGGCGCAGGTTGACGTAGAGGTCCAGCTCGAAGCGAATGCGCAGCAGCACCTGAGCCGGATAGCCGACGTCGGGAACGCGCGGGTCGCCGATGGCCCCGAAGAGGATGGCGTCGGCACTGGCAGCCTCCCGGAATGTCTGTTCCGACATCGCGGGCTCGCCGCGGAGAAGGGGACCGGCGCCGACTTCGAACTCTTGGAACTCGTACGGCAGCCCCGCTGCCAGGAGTACCTTGACAGCCTCAGGAGTCACCTCCTGGCCGGCAAGGTCGCCCGGCATCACGGCTATCTTGCGCGTCTTGCCGCTCAAGGCTTCTGTACGAGCTGGTAGGTCACGCCGCCGGAGGTGCCTTCCCCGGTCCAGGCGTTCTGGCGGCCGCCGATCTCAACCGGCCCGCGGCTGAAGCTGACACCTCGCGCCTGGAGGACGGCCATCGTGTCGGCCAGGCTGTCGACTGTCAGTGCGAGGTGATCGATCTTGGCCTGGGCGCCTCCTAAAACCCTGTCTCGGGCCGCTGGGTCCAGCTCCTCGATCAGCTCGATCTCGACAGCGCCGCACTTGTAGAACACGCCCCTGCGCCCGATCGCTGAGGCGTCCACCTCGCGATCCAGCTGCAGACCGAGCGCCTCGCTGAGAAAGCGCCGGGCCTCAGTCATATCAGCGACAACAACACCTACGTGATCCAGTCCCTTCACACTCATGGCACTTAGTCTGACGGTCTACCGATTCGGGAACGCTGACAAGCCGCCAGCGCACTGATTTGAGCCTCAGGCCGGTTCGACGAGCAGGCCGCCGAAATCCGCGTCGCGGATCTCGCCCACGAAGGAGCGGTGGCCTTCGGCGGGGAGGTCGATGGCGGCCTCGTAGACGAAGGCGTAGACGTTGTCGATGTTCCAGGGGCCGTAGCCGCGCAGGGCGAGGCCCTCCACGAGCGCTGGGTCGGCCTCGCCCGCTTCGAGCAGGGAGCTGGCCTGGGAGTAGATGGCGCGCAGCACGTTGAGCTGCATCTGAAGTTCAGCGATCTCCTTCGGATCCTCCTCGGCCGCCGTCATGGCGTCGATCTGCTCTTCGATCTCCCGAATCTCCCGCTGATACTCGTCCATGCCAGCGAGTCTAGGGGCGCCCTGACGCTCGCTAACCCGAGGCAGCCCGCGGTCATTTCGGCAGCTTGCTGCGGCGCTGGTGGAGCAAGGCCCCGGCATCCGTGCCAGACCTGCCCAGGAGGTGGCCGGCGCTACGCGGAATGATCGTCCGAGGCCCAATGGTTTGGATGGCATGACTGTGAATCTGGGCAGAGTGGGCATTTGGCGGAGTTGGCGGCAGGTCAAAGTCGAGCTGGCCGCGGCAGTTGAGCAGCTCGGCTACGGCGCCATCTGGTTGGGCAGCTCGCCGCCAGGTGATCTCGCGATTGTCGAGGACCTGCTCGCCGCGACCAGCACCATCGCGGTTGCCACAGGCATCGTGAACATGTGGACTGTGGACGCCGGCACTGTCGCTGCCTCCTACCACAGGGTCACCTCCAAGCACCCAGGCAGGTTCCTACTGGGTGTGGGCATCGGGCACCCCGAGTCCACCGAGGCTTACCAGCGGCCATATGACAAGATGCTCGCCTATCTCGATCAGCTCGACCAGGCCGGCGTGCCTGTGCAGGAGCGTGTCCTCGCAGCGCTCGGCCCGAGGGTGCTGAAGCTCTCAGGCGAGCGTTCCGCCGGGGCCCATCCCTATCTCACCACGCCTGAGCACACGAAGCGAGCACGCGCGATCCTGGGCGAGGGCCCACTTCTCGCGCCCGAGCACAAGGTGGTCCTGGAGACGGATCCGGCGCTCGCCCGAGGCATCGGGCGCCCGGCGGTGCAGAACCCCTATCTCGGTCTGAGCAATTACGTCAACAACCTGCGCCGGCTGGGCTACACCGATGCGGACTTCGCAGCTGGCGGCAGCGACAGGTTGATCGACGCGCTCGTGGTGCACGGTGACGCAGAGACCATCGCGGGAGGGATCGCAGCGCACTTCGATGCCGGTGCCGACCACGTTGCGATTCAGGCCCTCGCCGCTGGCGGCGGTGACCCGCTGCCGACCTACCAGGCCTTGGCCGGCGCGCTCGGCATTGGCTGAGCCGACCTCCGGCACCAGGCAGTCAGCGGCTAAATAGGTTGGCTATCGACGTAACCGTGGCAATGCGCTCAGGCGTTGATCGGAGCGGCAGGCACTGTCTCGCTTTCAGCCGAGGTTTTCGCTTCCATGGGCACCGGGGCCGCCAGGAGCGGGCGGATCAGCTCGATCGGGATCGGAAAGACGATGGTGGAGTTCTGGTTGGAACCCATGTCGAGCAGCGTCTGCATGTACCGCAGCGCCAGGGCCGCTGGCTGGGTCGAGATGACCTGCGCGGCGTTGGCCAACGTCTGCGCTGCCTGGAACTCCCCCTCGGTGGCTATGATCTTGGCTCGCTTCTCCCGTTCCGCCTCGGCCTGCCTGCCCAACGCGCGAACCATGGTCGGCGCCAGCTCGGCGTCCTTGACCTCGACGGCGCCGACCTTGACGCCCCAGGGCTCGGTCTGACCGTCGATGATGGTCTGCAGCTTCTGGTTGATGACGTCCCTGCTGCTGAGCAGCTCATCCAGGCTGGACTGCCCAAGCACAGCCCGCAGAGTGGTCTGCGCGATCTGCGAGGTGGCCTGGCGGAAGTCGAAGACGCGAGTGATGGCGGCCCGCGCGTCGAGGACCTGGAAGAAGATCACAGCGTTGACCTTGACTGTGACGTTGTCGGAGGTGATCACCTCCTGGGGCGGCACCTCGAGCGTGATCACGCGCAAATCCACCTTGGTCAGCCGGTCGAAACCGAAGGGGAAGATGAGGAAGAGCCCGGGGCCCCTGAGGTCGATCAAGCGGCCAAGCCGGAAGACGACGCCTCGCTCGTACTCCCTGGCGATCCGGATGCTGGATGACGCCACCAGCAGAACCGCCACCGCCACTATCACTATCAGGACAATCAACGCGGTCATCTACCAGCCTCCCCGGACCCACGCGGCGTTCTAGTCACCTTGGCAAGCTTATCTTGGACCAGACCCTCCAGCGACCGAAGGGTTAGTGGAAGATCGAGTGGTTGGCGACCAGGCCCGCGATCAGGATGGCGATGATGTTGATCACCTTGATCATCGGGTTGATGGCGGGTCCAGCGGTGTCTTTGTAGGGGTCGCCGACGGTGTCGCCGGTGACCGAGGCCTTGTGCGCCTCCGAGCCCTTGCCACCCAGGTTGCCCTCTTCGATGTACTTCTTCGCGTTGTCCCAGGCGGCGCCCCCGCTGGTCATGAAGAGCGCCAAGAAGAGACCTGTCACGATGGCGCCCAGCAACAGGCCGCCAAGCGCCTTGGGGCCCAGCACGAGCCCGACCACAATGGGGGCCAGCACAGGGATCAGACCGGGCAGGATCATCTCCTTCTGCGCGGCCGCCGTCACGATCCGGACCGCGGGGCCGTACTCCGGCTTCGCGGTGCCCTCCATGATGCCTGGGATCTCTCGGAACTGGCGCCGTACCTCCTGCACCACCAGGCCGCCGGCCCGGCCGACCGCCAGGATCGCCAGCGAGGCGAACAGGAAGGGCAGGATGCCGCCCAGGAAGAGACCGACGATGACAGCCGGGTCGGAGAGGTCGAACGTCTGGTGCTTGTTCACCTTGTCCAGCTCCTGCGTGTAGGAGGCGAAGAGAACCAGAGCCGCCAGGCCGGCCGAGCCGATGGCATAGCCCTTGGTGACCGCCTTGGTGGTGTTGCCCACCGCGTCCAGCGGGTCGGTGATGTCGCGGACTGCCTGCGGCAGGTCCGCCATCTCGGCGATGCCGCCGGCGTTATCGGTGATCGGCCCGTAGGCGTCGATCGCCACCACTATGCCCGTCATCGACAGCAGTGACACAGCGGCGATCGCTATGCCGTAGAGGCCGCCGAGGTTGTAGCTGAAGAGAATGCCGGCGGCTATGCAGATGACCGGCAGCGCGGTGGCCAGCATGCCGATGGCGCTCCCGGCAATGATGTTGGTCGCATGCCCTGTCTCGGACTGGTTGGCGATGAGGTGCACAGGCCAGTAACGGGTCTCGGTGAAGAACTCGGTGATGGCCACTATCAGGATCGTGATCACGATGCCGACCACGCCGCAGAAGAAGAGATTGTTGGGGTCGTTCACCCCATGGCCGGCCTTTAGCAGGCCGTTGCCCACAAAGTACTGGGTGACTATGTAGAAGCCGATGAGCGCGATGACCGCCGCCACTATCAGGCCGACGTAGAGCCCGCCCATGATCCAGCCCGGGAAGTAGACCCGCACCGCCAGCGTGCCGGCCACGGAGCCGATGATCGACACGGCGCCCAGGAGGAGCGGGTAAACCACCCAGGCCACCTGACCGCCGAAGAGCAGCGTGCCCAGCAGCATGGCCGCGACCATGGTAACGGCGTACGTCTCGAACAGGTCAGCTGCCATGCCGGCGCAGTCGCCGAC
>QHBT01000025.1 GCA_003244185.1 Candidatus Dormiibacter spiritus
GGCATGTGCCGCATCTGTTTTCGAACGCTTGCCGCCGAGGGCAGGATCCCCGGCGTGATGAAGTCGAGTTGGTGATGGCAAGAGCGGGAACCGGTGTCGTCTCCGACCCGATCGCAGACATGCTGACTCGCATCCGGAACGCCAATACGGCTCGTCACGGGGAGGTGCGGGTCCCGGCTTCGCGCCTGAAGCTCGAGGTGGCCCGGGTCCTGAAGGACGAGGGCTACATCGGCGGCTACACGGTTGACAAGGAGCCGGAGTGGGTGGGCGAGACGCTCACCATAAGCTTCAAGGCTCGGCCCGACCGCAAGCGCGTGATCTCAGGCGTGAAGCGGATCAGCCGGCCCGGTCTTCGCGTCTACGCCCGGAAGACGGAGATCCCGCGTGTCCTGGGTGGGCTGGGAGTGGCCATCCTCTCCACCAGCCAGGGCGTGATGAGCGGGCGCCAGGCCCTTCGCGCCGGTCTCGGCGGCGAAGTGCTGGCGTATGTCTGGTAGGAACTGCTAAAGAGATATGTCCAGGATTGGAAAACTTCCCATCCCGCTGCCGAGTGGCGTCGACTTCACGGTGGAGCGGAATCACGTGACCGCCAAGGGCCCCAAGGGCACGCTGGCGCGTGCGCTGCCGGCGCAGATCAGCGTCAAGGTCGCAGACGGCAGCATCGTCTGCGAGCGGCCGACCGACGGTCGCGAGCATCGATCGCTGCACGGGCTGACGAGAACGCTTGTGGCAAACATGGTGACTGGTGTTTCAACCGGTTTCCGCAAGGATCTGGAGTTGGTGGGCGTCGGCTATCGAGCCGCCAAGCAGGGCAATGAACTGGTGCTGAACCTCGGGTTTTCCCACCCTGTCCGGATCACGCCGCCGGAGGGCGTCGACATCCAGGTGACCGACCCCACGCATTTCGCGGTGCTCGGGGCGAACAAGGAGGACGTCGGGCAGCTGGCGGCCAAGCTGCGCAAGCTGCGTCCGCCGGAGCCGTACAAGGGCAAGGGCATGATGTACAGGGGCGAGGTGGTCCGCCGCAAGGCCGGCAAGGCCGGCAAGGGGGCCAAGTAGTGCTGAAGCAGTTCGACCGCAAGCAGGCTCGCCAGAAAAGGCACAGGCGGGTCAGAGTGAGGGTCCGGGGCACGTCCGAGCGGCCGAGGCTCACCGTCTTCCGCAGCCTGAATCACGTCTACGTACAGCTCATAGACGATGTCCAGGGCCGCACCGTCGCCGCCGCCTCGACGCTGCAGCTGAAGACGGGCAAGAGCGACCTCGGAGCCGCGCAGGCGGTGGGTAGGGCAATCGCTGAGCGGGCCAAGGACGCCGGTGTGGCGGCTGCCGTGTTCGATCGCAGCGGCTTCCTTTACCACGGCAGGGTCAAGGCTCTCGCTGACGCCGCTCGTGAAGCGGGCCTGGAGTTCTAGTGTCCTCGAACCGAAGCTTCTTGCATCTTCGCGGGCTAGGCGACCGGGCGCCTGCGGCGCTGAAGCCTGCGTCGAGGGGCCCGGCGCTGCGTCGTCACGCATCCCCCGGATGCGCTCCTCCCTACGCCACCCTTTCCTTGACTCCGGCCGCCGATCCCGCGAATCTGCCGCGAATCTCAGTTCGAGGACACTAGAAATGGCAATACGTTCCAATTACGGCGAGCGCTCTGAGTTCAGCGAGCGCTTGGTCAGCCTGAACCGCGTGGCGAAGGTCGTGAGGGGCGGGCGAAGGTTCTCCTTTGCCGCCCTGATAGTGGTGGGCGATCAGAACGGCCGCGTCGGCGCCGGGCTGGGCAAAGCGCGCGAGGTGCCCGAAGCCATCCGCAAAGGCGTCGAGATCGCCAAGCGGAACATGATCACAGTCCCGATGGTCGGAACCACCATCCCGCATGAGGTCCGACACAAGTGGGGCGCGGCCAAGGTCATGCTGAAGCCGGCGGCGCCAGGGACCGGCGTGATCTCTGGTGGGGCCATGCGGGCTGTGATCGAGCTGTCAGGCATCAAAGACATCCTCACCAAATCGCTGGGGACCAACAATCCGATCAACACTGTCCGCGCCACCATGTCGGCACTCCAGACTCTCCGCACAGCCCAGGAGATCGCGGAGCTGCGCGGCAAGGAGGTCGAGGACATCGTCGGCGCGAAGCTGGCGACCGCCTACCGGCATGCCGCCAGCAGCGGTACGATTCCCGCCGGTGCGGGCCGGGGAGAGAGGAGCTGATGGAGGAGCCAGCGGCCCCCACGCTCAGAGCGACGTGGAAGAAGAGCGCCATCGGCTACTCAGCTGACAAGCGGGCGACCATTACATCGCTTGGCTTTCGCCGTCTCAATGAGACTCGCGAGCTGCCTGACACCGAGCCGGTGCGAGGAATGCTGCGCAAGGTAAGCTTCTTGGTCGCCGTCGAGGGGGAGCCGTGGGAGCCGCCGAAACGCGCGCGTTTCAAGATGCCCCGAACCCGCTCGAACAAGAAACACTCGCGAGGACACTGAGATGCACCTTCACGAACTGCGATCGCCAGACGGCTCGCGCCACAGACCCAAGCGAGTGGGCCGCGGTACGGGCTCGGGCAAGGGCAAGACCTCCGGTCGCGGCCAGAAGGGTCAGAATGCCCGCAGCCAGGGTTTCCGGCTGGGCTTCGAGGGCGGCCAGATGCCGCTCAGCCAGCGGCTGCCGAAGCTCGGCGGGTTCAAGAACCGCTCGCGCGTGGAGTTCGCCCCCGTCAACCTGACCAAGCTGAACCGCTTCGAGGACGGCGCGACACTCACGCCTGAGGCCTTCTACGGCACAGGGCTCGTGGCTCAGGGCCAGCCGATCAAGCTGCTTGGCACTGGCACCCTGCGGCGCAAGCTGACGGTGAGCGCTCACGCGGCCAGCGAGAGCGCGCGCTCGGCGATCGAAGCCAAGGGTGGCAAGGTGACAGTGCTTTCAGCCCAGCCGGCCGCCCAAGATCAGGCGCCCAGCACAGACGACTAGGTAGGCCGCCCAAGTGAACCTGCTGGCGGCGATCTTCAACGCCCTGAGGCTGCCGGAGCTCCGGAACAAGCTCCTGTTTACTGCGGGGCTCCTGGTCGTCTACCGGCTGTTCTCCAACGTCACCATTCCCGGAGCCAGCCCTTCGGCGCTGCAGAGCCTCTTCAACAGCCAACCGCTCCTCGGCCTGCTCGACCTCTTCTCAGGCGGCGGCCTCTCCACCTTCAGTGTGGTGGCGCTGGGCCTGAACCCGTTCATCAATGCCAGCATCATCATGCAGCTGATGACTGTGGTCTCCGTCCGCCTGGACGAGATCTCGAAGGAGGGGGAGCTCGGTCGCCGCCGCTTCACCCGCTGGGTTCGCTACCTGACAGTCCCTCTGGCCTTCGGCCAGTCCTACGGCTTCACGGTTCTGTTCCAGAACGCCACGCCGCCGATCCTGCCGACGAACATGGACTGGTTTCAGCGTCTGACCATCATGCTGACGCTGACCGCCGGCACCGTGCTGGCCATGTGGATCGGCGAGCTGATCACCGAGTACGGGATCGGCAACGGCGTTTCGCTGGTCATCTTTGCCGGCATCGTCGCCCGCGCCCCTCGGACGCTGGGTTCCTCAGTGGTCGGTCACTCCACGGGTGGCGGCCTGGCCGATCTGGTGCCCTTTGTCCTGTTGGGCGTCATCGCTGTGATTGCCATCGCCTTCGTGATCGAGGTGCAGCAGGCCCAGCGCAAGATTCCCATCCAGTCAGCTCAACGCCTGACGGGAGGCCGGACGGTGCAGGGACGGCAGAGCTTCCTGCCGCTGCGGGTCAACACCGCAGGCGTCATCCCGATCATCTTCGCACTCTCGATCATGACCTTCCCGACCATCCTGGCCGGCTACTTCGCCGGCGCACCGACAGGGACCTGGTACCGCAACCTGGCGGACTGGGTGCGAGGCAACTTCGTGCCCTACGGCCCCAACCTCAGCTCGACCATCGCCTACAACGCTGCGTACTTTCTTTTTATCTTCGGCTTCACCTACTTCTACACGTTCGTTCAGTTCAAGCCGGATGACGTGGCGGACAACTTGCGCCGCTACTCGACCTTCATTCCGGGCATCCGGCCCGGCCGCCCTACCGCCGAGTACCTGACGCACGTGATGAACCGGATCACTCTGGCCGGGGCTATCTTCTTGGGCCTGATCACCGTCGTGCTGCCCATAGTGGCGGCGCGGGTTTCGAATATTCCCCCCACGCAGATGTACCTCGGCGGCACAGCGCTGCTGATCGTGGTTGGCGTGGCGCTCGATACGATGAAGCAGCTCGAGACGCAGCTCGTCATGCGTCAGTATCGCGGCTTCATTCGATGAGCGCCCAATCGAACGGCAGGGCGCCGCTGACCGTGGCGCTCTTTGGGCCGCCCGGCAGTGGCAAGGGCACCCAGGCAGCGTTTCTGGTCGAACAGCTGAAGATCGCCCAAGTTTCGACAGGTGAACTGTTCAGGCAGGAGGTCCGTCGGGGCACGAGCCTGGGTCGAGAAGCGAAGGAATACATCGATCGCGGCGAGCTGGTGCCTGACGAGGTCACGCTGGCGATGTTTAGAGAGCGCCTGGCCAAATCGGACTGCGCGGCCGGGGTCCTGCTCGACGGCTTTCCCCGCACCGCCGCTCAGGCTGAGGCCCTGGGCGCCTTCCTGCACCGTTTGGGCCGCCAGATGGACCGCGTCATCTACATCAAGGTGCCGCAGGATGTGCTGGTCAGCCGTCTCTCGGGTAGGTTGACCTGCCCCGAGTGCGGCACCACCTATCATCCCGACCTGGCTCCGCCCCGCCGGGCAGGTCTGTGCGACCGCGACGGGGGCCGGCTCTTCCAGCGCGACGACGATGCGCCCGAGACGGCGCTGCGCCGCATCAACGTCTACAGGGAGCAGACAGCATCGGTGGTGGACTACTACCGGAACCTCGGGCTGGTCGCGGAGGTGGATGGGCTGGGACCCATCGAAGATGTGCGGCGGCGCACGCTCGCCACAGTGAGCCAGAGCACAGTCGGATGATCAACTACAAGACCCAGCATGAGCTGAGCCTGATGCGCCAGGCGGGCCTGGCGCTGGCCGCGGTGGTCGAGGAGTTGAAGGCGGCAGTGCAGCCGGGCGTCAGGACTCGAGAGATCGACAAGCTGGCCCAGTCGCGGATCCAGGCGGCGGGAGCCCGACCCGGCTTCCTCGGCTATCAGGGCTATCCGAACTCGATCTGCATCTCGATCAACGATGAGGCGGTACACGGCATCCCGGGACCGCGCAAGGTGGCGGCGGGCGACATAGTCAGTTTGGATCTGGGGCTCGTGCTGGATGGATTCTGGGCCGACATGGGCTGCACTGTTCCCGCCGGCCAGGCCTCGGCCGAGGCGCAGAGGCTGATTCGGGTCACTGATGAGTGCCTCCAGGTCGCGCTCCAGCACGCCCAGCCCGGCGGGCACCTGGGCGACATCTCCGCAGCCGTTCAGAGGCACGCCGAGCAGAACGGTTTCTCTGTGATCAGGCAGTTCGTCGGTCACGGGATTGGCCGCCAGATGCACGAGGCGCCCCAGGTGCCCAATTTCGGCCGGCCCGGCTCAGGACCTGAGCTGAAGCCTGGCATGACGCTGGCGATCGAGCCGATGGTCAACCAGGGTGCCCCGGAGGTCTACATCAAGCCTGATGGCTGGACTGTCTGCACCAGCGACGGGCTGCTCTCCTCCTACGTGGAGCACACAGTCGCGATCACCGCCCAGGGCCCGCAGGTGCTCACGGCTCTGGACGCCACCAGCTCGGGCCGGATCGCCGTCTGACCCACCCACAGGTGGCGATGGCTATGCGGTACACTAATCGTTCGTGCCCCAGGCCCGTGAGGTCGTCGCGGGCCGCGTGCTGGAGCCACTCCCCAACGGAATGTTTCGGGTCGAGCTCGAGAACGGGGTCAAGGTCCTGGCTCACGTTGCCGACCGCCCTGGGACTCACTTTATCCGCCTCCTGGCGGGGGAGCGAGTGATTGTGGAGCTAGCGGAGAGTGACAGGTCGCGAGGAAGAATCCGGGAAATCAAGAGATGAAGGTCAGACCGTCGGTGAAGAAGATGTGCCCCAAGTGCAAGGTGATCAAGCGCGAGGGTGTCATCCGCGTGCTCTGCGTTAACCCGAAGCACAAGCAGAGGCAGGGCTGAGAAATTGGCTCGTCTGGCAGGGGTCGACATTCCCAACGACAAGCGGGTGGTCATCTCACTCACGTACATCCACGGCATCGGCCGAACCACTTCCGAGCGGCTGCTCCGGCTGGCCAACGTGAATGTGAACACGCGCGTCAAGGAGCTCAGCGATGAGGAGCTGGGGCGCATGCGGCAGGTGATCGATCGCCTGGCTCAGGACAAAGAGGTCCTGATCGAGGGCGATCTGCGCCGAGAAGTGGCAATGAACATCAAGCGGTTGAGCGAGATAGGTTCCTACCGAGGCGCTCGTCACCGCCGTGGCCTGCCGGTCCGCGGCCAGCGCACCCGCACCAACGCTCGCGCGCGGCGCGGCCCGAAGCGTGCGGTCGCCGGCAGGAAGAAGAAAGGCAAGTAAGAGGGGGTCCATAAGAGCTTGGCCAAGCAGAAGAAGAAAGGAGTGCGCACTCGCCGCCGGGAAAAGAAGAACGTGGCGATCGGTCAGGCGCACGTCCAGAGCACTTTCAACAACACGATAGTGACCATCACTGACGTGCAGGGGAACGTGCTTGCCTGCGGTTCGGCTGGCGCTCAAGGCTTCAAGGGCAGCCGCAAGTCGACTCCGTACGCCGCTCAGATGACAGCTGAGGCGACAGCCAAGCGAGCGATGGATCACGGCATGCGCACAGTGGAGGTGTTCGTGCGCGGGCCAGGCTCAGGGCGCGAGGCGGCGATTCGCTCGCTCCAGGGCGCCGGGCTGGAGGTCAGCGCCATCACCGACGTGACGCCCATCCCTCACAACGGCTGCCGCCCACCCAAGAGGCGGCGGGTATGAGCAATCTGCTCAATCTGGATTCGTCGTTTTGGAGGCAAGGCTGACCGATGGCTAACTACCACGGGCCGGTCTGCCGGTTCTGCCGGCGGGAAGGCGCCAAGCTCTACCTCAAAGGCGAGCGGTGCTATACGCCCAAGTGCGCCATCGAGCGCCGAGCTGTGCCGCCCGGTCAGCATGGCATGGCGCGGCGTCGGAAGGTCTCCGACTATGGCGTCCAGCTGCGAGCCAAGCAGAAGGCGCGGCGCACCTACGGCCTGCTCGAGCGGCAGTTCCGGAGCTACTTCGAGCTGGCGGAGCGCCAGCCGGGCGTCACCGGCCTGAACTTGCTCCGGCATCTCGAGCTGCGGCTGGACAACGTCGTCTACCGGCTGGGCCTGGGCGCCTCCCGCAAGCAGGCGCGGCAGCTTGTCTCCCACAGGCATTTCGAGGTCAACGGCCGCACTGTCAACGTTCCGGCCTACCAGCTGAAGCCAGGCGACGTGCTCAAGGTGCGCGCCGCGGACAGCGCTGTGATAGCCGTCGCGCGCGACGCTTCCCAAGCTCGCACAGTGCCCTCCTGGCTCGCTTTCAACGAATCCGATCAGTCCGGCAAGCTGCTCAGCCTGCCGGAGCGCGAAGAGATGGAGAGTGGCGTCGAGGAACAACTGATTGTTGAGTTCTACTCACGCTAGTGGACCGCCCACTGGTTCTGTCTCTTAGAGGAGTTTTCTTTGGCGATTGACACGCAGATGATGGTGACGCCCCAGGTTCATAAGCTGGAGGGCGACGACCGCTACGGTAAGTTCGAGATCGAGCCGCTCGAGCCCGGCTTCGGTACGACGCTGGGCAACACGCTGCGCCGCGTCCTCCTGAGCTCGCTTTGGGGCGCCGCGGTGACGTCAATTCAGATCGACGGCATCGCTCATGAGTTCACCTCCGTCCCTCACGTGAAAGAGGACGTGACCGAGCTGATCCTGAATTTGAAGCAGCTCTGCCTCAAGAGCTACACCGAGGACCCTGTGAGCATCCGGCTCGACGCGACCGGCCCGGCGGAAGTGCACGCTTCGGACATCGAGCCGAACGCGGATGTCGAGGTGGTGAACCCCGATCTGTACCTGGCAACTGTGGCCGAGAAGGGCCGGCTCCGGATCGAGCTCACGGTGGAGCGGGGAAAGGGCTATGTGCCCGCCGACCGCAACAAGCACGAGGCCCAGCCGATCGGCGTGATCCCGATCGACGCCATTTTCTCGCCGGTCACCAAGGCCAACTTCGTGGTCGAGAAGACGCGGGTAGGCCAGTCCACCGACTACGACAGGCTCAACCTGGAGGTCTGGACGGATGGCACGCTCAGCCCGGAGGAGGCGGTGAGCAGCGCCGCTTCTCTCTTCACCCGACACCTCGAGCTCTTCACCCAGTTCGGCGAGAACATCCAGCTCGCAGCCCCCACCGGCCAGGCGGCCGAGTCTGGGCGCAACCGGTTGGACCAGATAGCCATCGAGGATCTCGACCTCTCGGTGCGCGCCTACAACTGCTTGCGTGCTAACGACATCAATACGGTTGGCCAGCTGCTCAGCCGAAAAGAGGAGGAGCTTCTCAGCCTGCGCAACTTCGGTAAGAAGTCGCTCGATGAGATCCGGGAAAGGCTCGTGGAGAAAGGCTTCGTCGAGCCAGATCAGATGGACACCATCTTCAGCTAGCACGACCATGAGACACCTGAAGAGTGGCCGCCACTTCAACCGCAACCACAACCAGCGCAAGGCGCTGATGCGCAACCTGTGCACAGCCCTGCTCGACTCCGGGCGAATCACTACCACCGAGGCCAAGGCCAAGGAATTGCGGCGCTGGGTCGACCGGCTGATCACGACCGCGAAAGCTGACGACGTGGCAGCCCGCCGACGCGTGGCCGAGGATATCTCGGATAGTGGGGTGGCCGACAAGTTGTTCAGCAACCTCATGCCGCGCTTTCGCGAGCGGCCGGGCGGCTACACCCGGATCATTCACAAGGGTCCCCGGCTGGGGGACGCCGCTCCGATGGTCATCATCGAGTTGGTGGACTGATGGCCAAGTTCAAGACCTGGACTGCACGCCAGGAAGACCTGAAGGGCGACTGGTACGTGGTCGATGCGACAGGGATTCCAGTCGGTCGCCTGGCCAGCAACGTCGCCAAGCTGCTAAAGGGAAAGCACAAGCCGACCTACACCCCCCACTTGAACACGGGCGACCACGTGATAGTGCTCAACGCCGCTCGCGCGGTGGTGACTGGCAGCAAGGCGTCTGACAAGCAGTACACGCGTTACACCGGCTACCCGAGCGGACTGCGCACGCGCACCTATAGCGAGCAGACCCAGCGCGATGCCACGTTTGCCATCAAGAACGCCGTCCGGGGGATGCTTCAAGGCAACACACTTGGGGCCGCCATGCTGGCTCGGCTTCGCGTTTATGCGGGCGGTGAGCACTCCCATCAGGCCCAGGAGCCCAAGACCATCACCTTCGACCAGAAAGGGGACATGCAGGTTGGCTGAACAGCAGTACACCGGCGCCGTCGGCCGGCGCAAGACGGCCATCGCCCGGGTCAGGCTTGCACCCGGCGGTGGCCGCATCTTGATCAACGACAAGGCTCCGCTCAGCTACCTGGGCCGCCGCACGTTGGAGACTGCAGCGCTGAACCCGCTTCGGTTGACCGACAACCTGCGTCGCTTCGACATCAGCGTCAAGGTTGAAGGCGGAGGTGTCTCGGGCCAGGCGGGAGCGGTGGCTCACGGTATCGCCCGGGCGCTCATCGATTTCGATGAGAACCTCCGCCCAGTGCTGAAACGGGCTGGCCTGCTCACCCGGGACGCGCGCATGAAGGAGCGCAAGAAGTACGGCCTGAAACGCGCCCGCAAGGCGCCCCAGTACACCAAGCGCTAGCTGACTCAGGGGCAGCGACCGTCAAGCTCGTACTCGAGTACGACGGCACTGACTTCTACGGCTGGCAGCTGCAACCCAAGCATCGCTCTGTCGAGGGTGAGCTGCGGGCAGCGCTGCTTCATCTCACGGGGGCAAAGACCGCAGTTCACGGTGCGGGCCGCACCGATTCGGGAGCGCATGCGCTGGGCCAGGTTGCCAGCTTCGAATATTCTGGCCGCCTGTCCGTCGACCGACTGAGAGAGGCTCTCAACTCTCGCTTGCCGGCAGATGTGAGCGTGGTCGCCGCCGAGCTGGCGCCGACCGGCTTCCACGCCCGCTTCTCAGCGCGAGAGCGCCTCTACCGCTACCGCTGGTTCGATCGACGAGCCCGTCCCGCCTTGTTTCGCCATCAGTGCTGGCATGTGCACCGCCGGCTGGACGAGGCGGCAATGGCCCAGGCGGTGGCCGCGGTCGTGGGCAGGCACGATTGGACGGCATTCTGCGCAGCCGCGGAACCGCTGCACAAACGCACGCGGTCGGTGTGGGAGGCGGAGATAGTTCGTGAAGGCGATTTGGTGGACCTGATGATCAGCGGCGAGGGATTTCTGCGGGGCCAGATCCGCGGCATCGCCGGCGCCCTGCGGGTGATCGGTGCCAAGCGCCAGGAGCCGGCTTGGCTGGCGCAGTTGCTCGCGGCCCGCGACCCGCAACTGGCGCCGCCCAGGGCGCCGGCGCGGGGGTTGACGCTGATGCGCGTGGGGTATGCACCCGGGGAGATGGACAGGGAACATTAGAGGTGCGGCCGAAAAAGCCTGGCGCAACTCTAGAAGTGCGCTTAGCGTTAGTGTCTGCATGGTGACCAGCCAATTGCAGAGCCTGGTCGGCGCCGACTTTCTCGATTTGGCGCAGCTGCAGCGCCAGCAGCTTGAGCGCATTCTCGAGCTCGCGGCCACCATCAAGAGTGGGCGCTGGCCGGGAACTCCGCTGGCCGGCAAGAGTTTGGCTCTGCTTTTCCAGAAGCCATCGATCCGAACCCGCGTCTCCTTTGAAGTGGCGATCAACCGGCTCGGCGGCCGCGCGGTCACCCTGCAGGATGATGAGATCGGCATCGGCCGGAGGGAAACGGCCGCAGATGTGGCCAGGGTGCTGGACCGTTACGTTGACGGAATAGTCGCCAGACTCTTCCATCACGCCGACCTCCTGGCTCTTGCGGACGGCTGCCGGGGGCCAGTGATAAACGCGCTGACTGACGCGTCGCACCCCTGTCAGGTGCTGGCCGATCTGATGACAATGCGCGAGGCTGTGGGCCGTCTGGACGCCTCGACGAAGGTAGTCTTCGTCGGAGACGGCAATAACGTGGTCCAGTCCTTGATGGAGGCGGCGACGCTTCTACGATTTCAGCTAGTGGTGATCTGTCCCCCCGGTTACCGGCCGCGCCCTGAAGCGGAGGCCGCCGCGCCCGACGTTCAGGTCAGCGCAGATCTGTCGAACGTAGCGGGCGCCTCGATCGTCTATACAGATGTATGGACTTCGATGGGCCAGGAGTCCGAAGCCGGCCAGCGTCGGCGAGAATTTCTCGAGTACCAGGTCGATGAGGAAGTAATGCAGCTCGCTCCCGAGGCGATCTTCATGCACTGCCTGCCCGCCCATCGGGGGGAGGAGGTCTCCGAGGCGGTGCTGGAGGGCCCGCAGTCGCGCGTCTTCGATCAGGCGGAGAACCGGCTTCACGTCCAGATGGCGCTGCTTGCGTTGCTCTTTCGGGCGCAGCCCTGATGGAGGCGCTCAGCGCTGCGCTGGCGCAGTTCCTCGAGATCCTGGCCCGCGTTGGACCGCTCGAGTTGGTGGACGTGATAGTGGTCGCCTTCATCCTCTATCAGGCCCTGCGCCTGGTGCGCGGCACGCAGGCGACCCAGCTCATCGTGGGCTTGGTGGTACTGGCCATTCTCGGGCTGGTCGCCACCCAGTTCCATCTCATCCTGCTCGGCTGGCTGTTCCAGAACGCGGCTCCCGTCCTGGTCATCACGATAGTCGTGCTTTTCCAGCCCGAGCTGCGCCGCATGCTCGACGTCGTCGGCCGCCGAATCGGCAACCTGCCCCGACTCACCACCTACTCGAGCCAGCAGTTCAATCGCTCCATAGCGGAGTCGATCCGCTCGGCCGAGCGCTTTTCCGCTCGGCGCACTGGCGCTCTCATAGCTTTCGAGCGAGACACCGGTCTGGCCGACTACGCCAGCACCGGCGTGCGCCTCAATGCCGAGCTGTCAGCGGAGGTTCTCCAGACGATCTTCTTCCCCAACTCGCCCCTCCACGACGGCGCGGTGATTGTCCGCGGCAACACAATTCTGGCCGCCGGCTGCCTCCTCCCGCTCGCCGATGAGTCGGTCATCCATGAGCGTTTGGGCACCCGGCACCGAGCGGCGATCGGGCTGTCTCTGGCCTCCGACGCACTCCTGCTGGTCGTCTCGGAGGAAACGGGTGGAATCTCCGTCGTGGAGAACGGAAACATCACCCGCAACCTGGACGCCGACGGGCTTCGCGCCAGGCTCACTGGCAGCCTTCAGCGCAGCCAGCCGGAGGGTTCGGGCCGCCCCAATCTGCCCAACTGGCGCTTCCTGCAGACGAGGTTCTACAGGTGAGCTGGATAGTCGCCAACTGGCGGCTCAAGGCGCTGGCGCTGGCACTCACGCTCGCGTTGCTGGGAGCGCTCGCCTTCTCCGAGAACCCGCTCGAGGTGCAGAGCGTGAGCGCCAAGGTGCAGTACAACCTGCCCAGCGGCAACAAGCTCGTTCTGACGCAGTACCAAACGACTGTCACTGTGCCGGTGGTGGGCCTGCACGACGCTGTCGAGCGATACCGCGCGACTGCCGCGGGGGTCAGCCTGGATTTGCAGAAAGCCCACCCGGGGCCGAATCAGACCTTCTACGCCAGACCTGCCGACGTGCCCTCCGGGGTGACGCTGCGCTCTGCCTCGGTCCCCATCACAGTGAGCATCGAAGCCCTCCAGACAGCTGATCTGGACATCGAGGTGCAGACGCCCAAAGTCAGCCCGGGCATCCAGGTCAAGACCAGCGCCGCGGTCTGCGGTAACGACCAGGGCCCCTGCAAGGTTTCCGTTACGTCGGCAGCGAGCGATCTGAACGACCTCACCGCCTATGTGCTCTACGACGCACCCATCTCCACCGCTGCGACAATCGAGACGCCCAGCCAGCGCGTTCTTTTCCAGCAGCGCGGCCGCCCGGTTGACTTGAGTCAGCTCAACCGCTTCCCAGCTCCGAGCTGGACGCCGCCGCGCGTAACCGTGCGGATCGACACCCAAGGCGGCACTCAAACCAAGACAGTGCCCATCACCCCGACCATCACTGGCATCCAGGCCTGCGGCTTTGCGATCGCCCGCGTCGACTATTTGCCGGGCCAGTTCGTAACCGTGCAGGGGCCGGCCGACACCGTGGCGAAGCTCAACGATGTCTCGACCGACCCGATCGACATCTCGGGCCTCAACACCAACCGGACCTACACAGTCGCGCTGCGCGCGCCGGAGCAGGTCAGCATCACACCCAAGAGCGCAAAGATCACTCTCACCCTGAACCGGGCCTTCAACTGCGCGGCGCCCAGCCCGCCACCCGGAACCAGTCCCTCTCCTTCTCCGACCGCCAGTGGATAACCGTTCTGGCCTGCCTGACGTTCAAGTTGGCAAGTTGAGCAGCCAGATCAGTTTCAGAGCGTCTCAGGTGAACACGTAATGTGCGGCATCATCGGGTACCTCGGGCCGCGCGAAGCGACTCCCATCCTGCTCGAGGCGCTGAAGCGGCTCGAGTACAGGGGCTATGACTCGGCCGGCTTGGCGGTGCTGGAGACGGGCCAGCAGACAACGAGTCTCACCAAGAGCGAGGCCAAGGTTGATCTTCTAATCGAAAAGCTGCGGGGGCAGGCACCGAGCGGCCATCTGGGCATCGGCCACACCCGCTGGGCCACGCACGGCAAGCCCACCACCGTCAACGCGCACCCGCATGCCGACTGCACAGGCCGGATCACTGTCGTGCACAACGGCATCATCGAGAACTTTGCGGAGCTCAAGGCCGAGCTGTCGGCGGCCGGGCATGAGTTCCTCTCGGACACCGATACCGAGGTTGTGCCACACCTGATCGAGCAGTACTACCGGGGTGATTTTCTGGCGGCCGTCCGGCAGGCCCTGCAGCGGCTGCGCGGCGCCTACGCCCTGGCCATGTTCTGCCTTGATGATCCGGATCTGCTGGTCGGCGCCCGTCTCAACGCACCTCTGGTGGTGGGTCTGGGCGAAGGGGAGAACTTCATAGCCTCTGACATAACCGCGATCATTCCCTACACCAAGCGGGCGCTGATTCTGGGCGAAGGTGAGCTGGCGGCGGTGACCGCGCTGGGCGCCCAGGTCTCGACTCTGGACGGTCGCCCTGTGGAGCCCAAGATAGTGCACGTCGACTGGGATGTGAGCCAGGCCGAGAAGGGTGGCTTTGCTCACTTCATGCTGAAGGAGATCCACGAGACGCCGGACGCGGTGGCGAATACTCTGCGCGGCCGGCTGGACGAGGCTGGCAACGTTCACTTCGCCGAATTTGACGTGCCCTCTGAGCGTTTGCGCGCCTGCCGCCAGGTGCTGCTGCTGGGCATGGGCACCTCCTTGCACGCAGCGCTGGCAGGAGAGCAGCTGATCGAGGATTGGGCAGGCCTGCCGGCCCGGGCCATTGACGCCTCCGAGTTTCGCTATCGCCAGCCGACTGTGACAGAGGACGATCTGGCAGTGGTGATCACCCAGTCGGGCGAAACTGCTGACACCCTCGTCGGCTTGAACCTGGCCCGGGCGCGTGGGGCGCTCACTGTCGCTGTCACAAACGTGGTCGGCAGCTCCGCCGCGCGTGACGCCGACGGCGCCATCTATCTCAATTCAGGGCCTGAGATCAGCGTTGCCTCCACCAAGACGTTCATTGCCCACGTGGTCAGCCAGGGCCTCCTCGCTCTCCGCCTGGCCGGCGGCCGCGGCCGACTGCCGATCGAGCGCCGCCAGGAGCTGGCCGCGAGCCTGCGAGCGCTGCCGGAGCAGATCCGGCGTCTCCTCCAATCCGAGCCGGACATCGCCCGCCTGGCTCACCGCTACGCTCACTACCGCAACTTCATGTACGTGGGACGTGGTCTCGGTCACGTCGTCGCGCTGGAGGGTGCGCTCAAGCTGAAGGAGATCAGCTACATCCACGCCGAAGGCTCCTCCGGCGGAGAGGCGAAGCACGGTCCGATCGCTTTGTTGGACCCTCAGTTTCCTGTCGTCGCGATCTGTACTGAGAGCTCCACTCGGGAGAAGATGATCAGCAACGTGCATGAGTTCGTGACCCGCGCCGCGCCAGTCCTGGCTGTCGTCAGCGAAGGGGAGGCCCAATTGCAGGAGCTGGCCACCGACCTCCTGGTCATCCCTCGTGCAGACGAGCTCACCTCCGCGGTCCTGGCCAGCGTCGCGCTGCAGGTCTTCTCCTACTACGTGGCGCTGGAGTTGGGCAAGGATGTGGACCATCCCCGCAACCTGGCGAAGTCCGTAACCGTTGAATGAACGGGCAACGGGCAAGGGGAGGCGGGCCTCCCCTTCCGGAACCCCACCTGGTTTGTGATTAACCTCAGGTGAGTGGCTGCGCCGGTTGCTCTTCGTGAAGCAACAGGCAAAGGGGAGGCAGGCCTCCCCTTCCGGAACCCCACCAGGTTTGTGCTTAACCTCAGGTCAGTGTCTGCGCCAGTTGCTCTTCGTGAAGCCAGCATCGGTTCCTGGGCCCAGGTCGTGTACCGGCCGGGATGAACCCGGCCTATCGACCTCACACCGGGCCCAAGGCAGTTCGGCAGCGGTCGCGACCTAGGGTGGCCGATCCCCGAGTAGCTGAGACGCTCTTGGTTGAGGTCGTCCTCCCCCCGCCCCGGGGGGAGGCAGGTGGGGGGCCTTCGATTGCAGGCTATGTCAGAGCCGCCATTTCGGTCCTGGGCATCTCGCCGCAGCTCCTGGGCGCTCGAGAGGGGTTTGACGGACCTTGGACGCAAGGTCTCCCCACAGGGCGGCGTGGGCAAGGCGGGCCGCTGACGCCCCGTCCGAGCCTCCTCCCGCGCCGCGGGGGGAGGACGCAAAATGCCTGCTCGGCTTCTCAAGATCTCGGGGACTGGACGACCTAGGGGTTCCTCTGGGTGATTCGGACTGTTGGGGTGGACGTGTGCGGAGTGGAGCGCATGGCGCTGGCGGTCAGGCGCTCCGGGGCGGGCTTCCTGAAGAAGACCTTTACGCCCGCCGAGCTCGCCTACTGCGGCGGCCGGAGTGAGAAGCTGGCCGGTCGCTGGGCGGCCAAGGAGGCGGTGATCAAGTGCTTCACGGGCACGCCAATCCGCTACCCGCGCCGCAGCATCGAGATCCTGCCTGGACCCGACGGCGCTCCTCGGGTCCACCTGCTTGAGTCAGGTTCCGCGGACGCGCGCGCCCAGCCCAAAATCGCCGTCAGCATCACCCACCAGGCGGGGATCGCAATCGCCAGCGCCAGCCTGGCCCTGGCGGATGTTCAGGAGGAACCACTCCCAGCACCCGAAGCGGTCGTGCTGCCGCAGCGACCGCCGCAGGCGCACAAGGGCTCGTTCGGAACCGTGGTCGGCGTGGCCGGAAGTCTGGGACTGACCGGGGCAGCGTTCCTCTCGGCCACTTCGGCCGCCCGCTCGGGGGCGGGGATGGTGAGATTGCTGGTGGCCGAGAGCCTCTATCCCATCCTGGCCGTCAAGTGCACGGAGGTGATGGCCAACCGGCTCCCGGAGGGGGCGCCAGGAGCCATCAGCCACGCGGCAGCGGATAGTGTGCTGCGCCAACTGAACGCGGCGGCCGCCGGCTACATAGGTCCCGGCTTGGGCCGTGATCGGTCCACGTGGCGCATGGTCTACGAGGTGGTCGGGAAAGCGGAGGTGCCCCTCGTCATAGACGCTGACGCGCTCAATGCGCTGGCTGAAAACCGCCGTCTCTTTGCCAAGCTGGGGCCGACTCGCGTGCTGACGCCCCACCCGGGCGAGCTCGGCCGGCTGCTGAACCTCAGCACCGAGCAGATCCAGGCGGATCGCCCGACAGCCGTCCGCCAGGCCGCCCATCAGAGCGGCGCGACTGTTGTGCTGAAGGGAGCCCGAACCCTGGTCTGTCGCGCGGAGGGGCCCATCTCCGAGGATCCCCACGAGGTTCCGGCGCTGGCCACAGGCGGGACTGGCGACGTCCTCACCGGGCTGGTCGCAGCTCTGCTGGCCCAGGGCTGCCGGCCGTTTGAGGCGGCGGTCACCGCTGTCTACGTCCACGCGGAGGCAGGCCGCCGGGTGAGCGGCAGACTCGGCGAATCGGGACTTCTCGCCTCCGACCTGCTGGGCGAGATTCCGCTGGTCATGAAGGTGCTGCGGGCAGGCGGTCACTGATGGCGGAGCTGCCGCCGGCGCAGCGGGTCGCCTCGGTCGATCTGGGGGCAATCGCCGCGAATCTGCGCACGGTGCGGAGCCGTCTCAAGCCGACCACACGCTGCATCGCCGTGGTAAAGGCGGACGGCTACGGCCACGGGGCTGCCCCGGTGGCGCGCGCAGCCCTGGCGGCCGGCGCCTGGGGCCTGGCCGTCTCGACTTTGCCAGAAGCCCTGGAGCTGCGCGGCCTGGTTCCACCCGAGCGGCTGCTGGTACTGGGCGGCCTCACCGCCGACGACGCTCCGGCGGCCGCCTCGGCGGGCTGTTCAGTGGCCTGTCACAGCTGGGAGCTGGCGAACGCGTTGGAGCGAGCGGTTCCCGCCGGCTCGCGCCTCAGCGTGCAGCTGAAGGTAGACACCGGTATGAGCCGGCTTGGCTGCAGCCTGGCGGAGGCGCCGCAGCTGGCCAGCAGGATCGCTGGCTCCGACCGGCTCGCACTCGGTGGCGTCTACACTCACTTCGCTGCCTCGGACAGCGATGCGGCCTTCACCCGCGAGCAGTACGGCCGCTTCGTCTCAGTCGTTGAGCAGCTTCAAGTCGAGCCCGGTCTGCGCCATGCCGCCAACAGCTGCGCTGCCCTCAGGCATCCCGAACTGCAGCTGGACGCCGTCCGGATAGGAATCGCCCTCTACGGCTGTGAATGGCCGTCTCTGCGGCCGGCGCTAACCCTCCAGGCTCGCGTCACGCAGGTGAGGGAGATTCCGGCTGGCAGCACAGTCGGCTACGACCGCACGTGGCGGGCGGAGCGGTCCAGCCGGGTTGCAGTTATCGCCGCCGGTTACGCGGACGGCGTCATGCGCGCTCGCTCTGGCCGCGGGGACGTCGTAATTCGCGGCCAGCGACGTCCGGTCATCGGCCGCATCAGCATGGACCAGATGACCGCCGACGTTACCGGGGACGAAGAGGTGCGGGCAGGGGATTGGGCGACTCTCATCGGCGAGGGTATCAGCGCCGAGGAAGTGGCCGGACACGCCGGCACCAACTCTTACGAGGTGCTGACCTCGATCGGCAGGCGCGTCAGCCGGCGCTACCAGGAATAGACTGCTCCGGCGCAACGTTCGGCAGAGCAGCGTGTCTACACTGCTTGCCGTGAGAGAGGAAGCGAAGGAAGCCGGGCTCGGACTGCCCGAACCGGTCTCCCTTCAGCCCGAGCCGCAGTCGGCCGGCGCGGCTGACACCAGCTTCAACCAGGAGGCGATCGGATACCTGGATACGCTTTACCGCACAGCTCTGCGGCTGACCCGGGACCCGGCCAAGGCTGAGGACCTGGTTCAGGACACCTATGTGAGGGCCCTGCGCTACCAGCACAGCTACAGGCGCGGGACGAACATGAAGGCGTGGCTCTTCGCGATCATGCGGAACCTGTTCTGGGACCGGTTCCGAGGCGGCCGGCCGGAGGCGCTCAGCCTGGATGGTGACAGCGAGATGTCCCTCTACGACACACTGCCCGACGTCGGCGCCCAGCCGGAGGCGGACGTGCTGGATGGGATTGCCGCGCAGGAGGTCATCGACGCTGTCGAGCAGCTCCCTGAGCTGCACCGTGAGGTGGTGCTGCTGGTCGACGTCGAGGGCTTCGCCTACAAGGACGCGGCGGAGGTTATGGGCGTCCCGATAGGAACTGTGATGTCGCGCCTTCACCGCGCCCGCCGCCAGTTACAGAGGTCACTGCTGGGCTACGCCAGAGAGGCAGGCATAGTCAGCGAGGGCAAGGGAGAATCCGGAGAGTGAACTGTGGGAAGTGTCTGGAGAAGCTCGAAGGCTTCGTGGACCGGGAGCTGAATGAAGGGGAGATGGCGGAGGTGCGCCAGCACTTGAGCGACTGCGCGCCGTGTGAAGGTCTATTCGACCTCCAAGTCGGGATGAAACGGTTGGTCAAGCGGTGCTGCGATCAGAGCACGGCTCCGGCGCACCTGCGCGAGCGACTGAGCCAGATCCTGGGCTGAAGTCCCCTTCACTTTCAGTTCCCCTTTCGTCCTGGCGGCTGGAAGTGATCCGCGCCATCTGCGGTTACGTATCTGTGAAAGCCATGGCCAGGATAGAGGATGCCAACACCGACATAGGTCGTCTGGAGCTGGAAACGCGTCGGCGCCACATCGAGCAGTCGCGGCAGGGCCAGCTGATCCGAGCGACAGATGAGATGATCGCCGAGCTGGAGGAGCTCAATGTCAGAGGGTCGGACCGTGTGCCTGCAGCGCTCCGGCGCCACGCGGAGGCGGTTCTGAGCGCGCTCCCGCCGACCGAGGAACCGCTGGAGGCCCGCTATCGTGTCGACGCCATGATGGAGGTCCTCTACCGAGCTCAAGAGCTGCTGTTCCAGCAGCGGCCTAAGATCAAGGGGAGGCAGGCCTCCCCTTCCGGAACCCCACCAGGTCAGAGCGAGTTGACCGCTCAACTCGGGAGTGGTCGCTTCAGACGGACGGCCGCGTAACGAGCCAGGGGAGGCAGGCCTCCCCTTCCGGAACCCCACCAGGTCGGAGCGGATTGACCGCTGAACTGGGGAGGGGCCGCTTCAGAGGGACGGCCGCGGAACGAGCAAGGGGAGGCAGGCCTCCCCTTCCAAATCCCCACCAGGTCGGAGCGGATTGACCGCTGAACTGGAGAGTGGCCGCTTCAGACGGACAGCCGCGTGACGAAGCAAGGGGAGGCAGGCCTCCCCTTCCAAATCCCCACCAGGTCGGAGCGGATTGAGCGCTGAACTGGGGAGTGGTCGCTTCAGACGGACAGCCGCCTGACTGTGCACTAACCGGCGTTGAGGCCCGGCCGGGATGAACCCGGCCTATCGACCTGACGAGCAAGGGGAGGCAGGCCTCCCCTTCCAAATCCCCACCAGGTCGGAGCGGATTGACCGCTGAACTGGGGAGTGGCCGCTTCAGATTGGACGGCCGCGTGACTTTGCACTAACCGGCGTCGAGTCCCGGCCGGGATTAACCCGGCCTATCGACCTGACGAGCAAGGGGAGGCAGGCCTCCCCTTCCGGAACCCCACCAGGTCAGAGCGAATTGACCGCTGAGCTGGCGAGTGGCCGCTTCAGACGGACGGCCGCATGACTGTGCACCAACCGGCGCCGAGTCCCGGCCGGGATGAACCCGGCCTATCGACCTGACGAGCAAGGGGAGGCAGGCCTCCTTTCCGGAACCCCTCCCGGCCTCTGATTGACGATCGGTGTACTCGGGCCTGACGCTCGGGGCGGGCGGCGTACCAATGTGCGCTGACGGGCGTCGGATTCCGGCCGGGATGAACCCGGCTTATCGACCTTGCGCCGGCAAGCTGACGCCTGACGCTGCGGTTATTTCGCGCAGTCGGTGAAGTCTTGGGTGAACATCTCCTCGAAGCCGTCCTCCCCTTTGTAGGCGCCGATGCCGACGCAGCGGAAGTCTGGATTGAGGATGTTGGCACGGTGGTCGGGACTGCTCATCAGTGAGTCCCACGCCTTGTCCACGTCCGGCGCAAAGGCCAGATTCTCGCCCGCTGTCACGTATGTGATCCTGCCCTCCCGAAGGCGGTCGTAAGGGGTCTTGCCATCAGGGGTTTGATGAGAAAAGTAGTGCCGAGCGTACATGTCCTTGCTGTGGGCCCTGGCCACCTCGCGGAGCGCGGCGTCCAGCCGAATGCTCGAGAGTCCGTTGTCGTGGCGCGCGGAGTTGAGCTTGGTCAGCATGGCCGCCTCGTCATCGGGTGCCAGTGTCACCTGCATGGAGGCGGGAAAATGCAGCTTGAAAAAGGCGTCCTCGCCCGGGTTGGAGGGCGGTTCGCTGACTATGATGCGCTGGTTGTTGGTGGTTCCGGGTAGCAGCAGCTGGCGCAGCGGTCCCTTCAGCGCGCCCGAGCGACCGTCGACGGCCCTGCCCAGCGTTGAGCCCTGCACCCATGCGGAGGGGCTGCCCGGAAAAACTGCCAGACTGCCGATGAGCAGAAAGATGATCATGACCGCCAGACCTGCGGCAGGGATGACGCCGAGCGCGGTGTAGGCGCCGGGCGTCAGGGCTGAGAGGCGCCGACTGAGCCAGCCCGCCAGCCGGTGCGACGGCGGCAGGACGAGACCATGGACGAGAGCCATCAGGACCAGGAACATGCCAAAGCCCGCGAGCAGCGGCCCTACGTGGAGGAGGCGGTCCAGCAGGCCGGCCAGCGGTCTGTAGAGCACAAATGCGAGCAGCAGTCCGACACCCAACGAGATCAACTCGGAGAGGTAGCCGGGGAACCCACGGCGCAGGCTGTCGTAGATGAGAGCGCCCAGCACCGCCACAATGGCGACATCCAGCAGATTCAGACTCAACGTCCGGCCAGAGTATAGGTGGCCTGGGTCCTCCTGGCGGCAAGGTCAGCCTCAGCCTGTCCGTCCTACCTGCCTGTCCCTCAACCGCCCTCTCGGTCGGTCGCTAAAGTCCAGTGCATGACGGAGGACCGCGCTCGCAAGCTGGCCGCAGCTCGTCTGTACGCCATCACGCCCAGCGTCGAGCCGGCTGCCGTCGAAGCGCTGGTTGGGGCCTGGCTCCGGGGCGGGGTCGACCTGATTCAACTCCGCCACAAACGCCTGCGGCGGGACATCCTGCTGGAGCTGGCCCGCTCCCTCGCGTCGCGCTGCGCCGAGGCTCAGGTGCTCTTCCTGGTCAACGATCAGGTGGACATCGCCCTCCTCTGCGGGGCTGATGGGGTGCACGTCGGCGAGGAAGATCTCTCGTTATCGGCCACTCGGCGCCTGGTCGGCTCGGAGCTGGTGGTGGGAGCAAGCGCGGGGGCGTCTCGCACAGTGGCGGCGGCCGAGGCCGACGGGGCCGATTACGTAGGGTGTGGGCCTGCCTTCCCGACCGCCGAGAAGCCCTTGAAGCCGGTTCTCGGCCCGGCCGCCATCGCCCGCATCTCGAGCGAGACGCAGCTGCCCGTGTTCGCTGTCGGCGGTATCACACTTGACCGGTTGGGCGAGCTGAAGGCGCTGGGCCTGAGGCGGGTCAGCGTCATCGCCGGCCTGAGTCAGGCTGCCGAGTCCGAACAGGCAGCCCGAGCCTTCAGGGAGGCGCTCGCCGATGGATGAGCTGAGCTTTCTGGAGCGGCTCAAACCGCACCTGGCCGCGAGATCGGGCAAGCTGGTGATCGGGGCCGGGGACGACGACGCAGCCGCCTGGCGAGAGCCGGACGGCAGCTACACGATCGCCACCTGCGACACGTCGGTGGAAGGCGTCCACTTCGACCTGAGTCGTCAGGATCCGACCGACGTGGGCTGGCGTGCGCTGTGCTTTGCGCTTGGTGACCTGGCAGCAAAGGGAGCGCGTCCCACCTACTGCATGGTCTCCCTCTCGCTCCCGGTGAGCTGGACGGCAGAGACCGCGGGCGGCCTCTATGCCGGTCTGGCCGAGCTGGCTCGGGAGGTGGGGCTGAAGCTCGTGGGCGGCGACACCACCCGCGCCCCCCATGATGCCTCCCTCACACTCATGCTGCTCGGCTCCACCTGGGTGGAGCCAAAGGCGCGCGCGTCGGTGCGCGCGGGTTGGAGCGTGGGAGTCACGGGCCCGCTGGGGGCAGCGTCTTTGGCCTGGACCAGGCCGCGCCCTCGTCTTCAGTTCGGTGCCCGGCTGGCCGCCGCCGGGCTCTGCAGCGGCGACATCTCCGACGGCCTCGTGCGCGAGCTTGACAAGTTCGCCGCCGCGGCCGGTGTCGGTGCAGCGCTGCGCCTCAACGCGGTGCCGTTGGCGGGCGGAGCCAGCGCCGAAGCCGCGATCGTCAACGGGGAGGAGGTCGAGCTGGTCTGCTGCGGTCCGGCGCCGCTGCCAACCGGTGTGCAGGTTGTGGGAGAGCTCACCAGCGGCGGCGGCGTAAGGGTTGTCGACGCTGGGGGCGCCGAGGTCCAGCTGGCGGGACGGGGCTACGATCACCTCTCCGGCTGAGCTGGTGAGCCACGGGGAGGCTGAGACTGAGGCGGCGGGCGAGCGTCTCGGGACCTCCCTGCAAGCCGGCGACGTCCTCCTCCTGAACGGCGAACTCGGCGCGGGTAAGACAGCCTTTGTGCGCGGTCTGGCGCGCGGAGCGGGCTGCGTTGGAGACGTGCTGAGCCCCACTTTCCAACTGCTCCGGCTCTACGGAGGGCGCGTGCCGCTGGCTCACGTCGACCTCTACCGGTTGTCTCGTCCGAGCGATGTAGCTGATCTAGGCCTGGAGGAGATCCTCGAAGTCGGCGCGGCCGCCATCGAGTGGGGAGACCGCCTCGCCTGGCCAGGAGTGGCTAGCTTGGAATTTGAGGTACTGGGGCATTCAGTGCGCCGGCTGACCTTGACCGGAGCGCCCGAACATTGGTCCTGGTGATCGACAGTTCCTCGGCGGAGACGTGGCTCGCAGTTCTGTCGGCGGGAAGGCCCTTGGCCGAGTCACGACTCCCCGCTCAGCGCGACGGCGAGCTGCCCAAGGCTGTGCGCAGACTGAGCTCGCCGCAGGATCTGACAGCTGTAGCGGTGGGGCTTGGTCCGGGCTCCTTCACTGGCCTCCGGTTGGGCGCCAGCTACGCAGTCGGCCTGGCCCTGGGCCTGAGACTGCCGCTGCTCGGCTTCGGGAGTCTGGAGCTTCAGCTGGCGCGTGCCCGGCAAAAGGCGATTGCAGTCGTGGAGGCGGGGAGGGGCCGCCTTTACTGGCTTCGCGCAGGGCCGGGCGAGGTGGCCGCCCTGGGCACTCCGGCCGAACTACCGGCGGGCTGGCCGCTGGTCGGCTGGCTTCGCCCTCCGACGCAGGAGGCCGTCACCGAGGCTGGCCTGAGCCAGCTGCCGGAGGCGGAGCTGCGCACGTTCAGCGAGGGGGCGGCCAGGGTCCTGAAAGGGGCGCAGGAGCTCGCCTATGATACGGTCAGGCTCCGATACATGCAGTCTCTCGGCCCGCACTAAGGCGAAGTGGTACTCATCCGGCGCCAGCTGGCGATCGAAAGCATGAGGGAAGCGGATGTGCCGCAGGTGCAGGAGATCGAGCGCCAGATCTTTTCCAGCCCCTGGCCTCGCAACGCTTACTTCCGCGAGCTGTCCTCACGGAACAGCGCCCACTACATAGTCCTCCGCCAGGACCCACCGGACGGGGGTGATCTGCTCGGCTACGGCGGCCTTTGGCGGATGCACGATGAGGCGCATGTGACCACCATCGGGGTGCGCCACGACCGCCAGCATGAGGGCCTCGGTCGCATTGTCTTCGCAGCGCTCCTCCTGGCCGGTTTCAAGCTGGGCGCCAAATGGGTGACGCTCGAGGCGCGGGCGTCGAACCTCAACGCCATCCGCATGTACGAGGGCTTCGACTTCAAGGTCATCGGCCGCCGACGCGGTTACTACACAGACAACGCAGAAGACGCCATAGTCATGTGGTCTGACTCCATGTACTCAGGCCGCTTCCGCCGGATCTTCGCCGAGAACCTGACTCGCATCGAAACCCAGGCCCACGAACACGGCTATGACGTCCAGGGGCTGAACCTGGACGGCCTGGCCGGC
Source organism: Candidatus Dormiibacter spiritus (assembly GCA_003244185.1). Taxonomy (GTDB): domain Bacteria; phylum Chloroflexota; class Dormibacteria; order Dormibacterales; family Dormibacteraceae; genus Dormiibacter; species Dormiibacter spiritus. The sequence goes on from QHBT01000025.1 coordinate 24,732, forward strand.
AAGGATTCCGGCTGACCCTCACTCTCGCCGTCGAGTCGAGCTGCGACGAGAGCTCAGTCGCGCTGGTCCAGGACGGGCGCAGCGTTCTGAGCTCGCTCGTCCACACTCAGTTACTCGAGCATGCGGCGTACGGCGGTGTAGTGCCCGAGCTGGCGGCGCGTGCCCATCTGGAGAAGCTGCCGGCGCTGGTGCCGGCGGTGCTGGCGGAAGCCGGTGTGGGCCCCTCGGCGATCGACCAGCTGGCGGTGACGCGCGGCCCCGGCCTGGCCGGCTGCCTGCTGGTGGGCACAGGGCTTGCCCAGGGCCTGGCCACTGCCTGGGACCGCGAGGTGTTGGGCGTCAACCATCTCTGGGGCCACGTCTACGCGGCCCGACTGGCGCAACCGCAGCTAGAGCCACCGCTGCTGGCGCTGGTCGTTTCGGGGGCGCACTCCGACCTTGTTCTGATGCCTGAGCACGGGCGCTTCGAGGTGCTGGGCAGGACCCGCGACGATGCGGCGGGAGAAGCCTTCGACAAGGCCGCCCGCATGCTGGAGCTTGGCTACCCCGGCGGTCCGCTCCTGGATCGCGCGGCCCGGCACGGCGACGCCGGTCGGCAACCGCTGCCCATTCCGGCCCTGCCCGATTTGGGCTACAGCTTCAGCGGCCTCAAGACGGCGCTGCTCTATCGGATCCGTGACCTGGGTGGCGCTCAGCGCCTCAGCCCGGAGGTGAGAGACGACCTGTGTGCGGCGTTTGAGCGCTCACTGGTGGAGGCGCTGGTGCGCCAGCTGAATCGTGCGCTCACGCTAAACCCGGTCCCCGAGGTCGTCGTCTGCGGCGGTGTCGCCGCCAACAGCCTGCTTCGTCGGCGCGCCGCCGAGGTGGTCGGCCGGCGGGCGCGCCTCACCATCCCTCCACCTTCGCTCTGCACGGACAATGCAGCGATGATCGGCGCAGCCGCTGAATACACGGCGCCGGGCACCTTGGCGGTCGATCCGGGACTTGGCTGGTGAGCGAGAAGGCAGATGGCTGGGCTGAGGTCTACCGCGGCTCCGCCCTTGCCGCCGATCTGATACTGGCGGTCCTGGAGGCAAGCCAGATTCCAACCGAACGGCTCGGACTCGGGGGCAACGCAGTCTTCGGCGGCCTCGCCTTCGAGCTCTGCTCGATCCTGGTGCCGGTTGCCCAGGCACAGGCCGCTCGTCATCTCATCGAGTCCGCCGCCGACCCCACCTGAGCCGTCAGGTCTTGCCACTCCAGGCGCCCTTGGCGTAGACTTAGCACTCGTAAGGCTTGAGTGCTAAGCACTTTCAAGCCGAGAGTGCCAACCAATTCCAACCAGCGGAGGGACAGTTATGAATTTGAAGCCCTTGGGCGATCGGGTAGTGGTCAAGCCGGTCGAGCGCGAAGAGCGCACCAAGAGTGGCATCGTCCTGCCGGACACTGCCAAGGAGAAGCCCCAGGAGGGCATAGTCGAAGCGGTCGGGGCCGGACGCCTGCTCGACAACGGCACCAAGGTGCCGGTGGAGCTCAAGACCGGTGAGCGCGTGCTCTACGCGAAGTACGCCGGCAACGAGTTCAAGTACGAAGAGATCGAGTACCTGATCATCAGCGAGAAGGACGTCCTCGCGGTGGTCGGCAGCAACGGCAAAGCCAAAACAGCCAAGAAATAGCGAGGAGGAAACCAGATGGCAAAATCTGTCGTATTCGACGTAGAGGCCCGTCAGGGCCTGAAGCGAGGCATCGACACGGTCGCCGAGTCGGTCCGCATCACCATCGGCCCCAAAGGCCGCAACGTGGTCCTGGAGAAGAAGTTCGGCGCCCCGACGGTGACCAACGATGGGGTCACCATCGTCCGCGAGATCGAGCTCAAGGACCCGGCCGAGAACACCGGCGCCCAGCTGCTGCGCGAGGTGGCGACCAAGACCAACGACGTCGCCGGTGACGGCACCACCACAGCCACGATCCTGGCCCAGACCATGATCAGCGAGGGCTTCCGCAACGTGGCGGCCGGCGCCAATCCGATGCAGCTCAAGATAGGGATCGAGAAGGCAGTGCAGACAGTCGTCGATGAGATCAAGCGGGTGGCAGTGCCGATCAAGGGTCACGAGGATGTGGCGCACGTCGCTGCCATCTCGTCCCAAGACGAGACCATCGGCGAGCTCATCGCCGACGCGATGGACAAGGTCGGCAAGGACGGCGTCATCACCGTCGAGGACGGCCAGGGCGTCGGTACCGAGCTGGAGACCGTCGAGGGGATGCAGTTCGACCGCGGCTACGTCTCGCCGTACTTCGTGAGCAACCCCGATCGCATGGAGTCTGTGCTGGAAGAGCCGTTCGTGCTGGTCACCGATCGCAAAATCACAGCTATCCAGGATCTCCTGCCCGTGCTGGAGAAGGTGGTCCAGCAGGGTCGCCCACTTCTGATAGTGGCTGAGGACCTGGAGGGCGAGGCGCTCGCCACGCTGGTCGTCAACAAGCTCCGTGGCACCTTCCAGGCAGTGGCCGTCAAGGCGCCTGGCTTTGGCGATCGCCGCAAGGCGATGCTCGAGGACATGGCGATCCTGACTGGGGCCCAGGTCATCTCAGAGGATTTGGGGCTCAAGCTCGATCAGACCAAGGTCGAGCAGCTGGGCCGCGCCCGCCGCGTGACAGTGACCAAGGACGACACCACCATCGTTGAGGGCGCCGGCAAGTCGGACGCCATCCAGGGCCGGATCAAGGCGATCAAGGCCCAGATCGAGGAGACCACCTCTGACTTCGATCGCGAGAAGCTGCAGGAGCGGCTGGCCAAGTTGGCCGGCGGCGTGGCGGTGATCAAGGTCGGCGCTGCCACCGAGGTCGAGCAGAAGGAGAAGAAGCACCGCATCGAGGACGCTCTCTCCGCCACCAAGGCCGCCGTGGAAGAGGGCATCGTCGCCGGGGGCGGCACGGTGCTGCTGCAGGCGCAGAAGGCTCTGGAATCCGGTCTCAAGCTGGAAGGTGACCAGAAGACGGGCGTCAATATCGTGCGGCGAGCGCTGGAGGAGCCGGTTCGCCAGATCGCGGCGAACGCCGGCTATGAGGGCTCGGTCGTCATCGAGAAGGTGCGAGAGAGCAAGGCCGGCCACGGCTGGGACGCTCTCGCCGGCAAGTCGGTGGACATGGTTGCCGCCGGCATCGTGGACCCCGTCAAAGTCACCCGCTCGGCGCTGCAGAACGCGGCGTCGATCTCCGCCATGGTCCTGACCACCGAGGCGGTGGTGACAGAGATTCCCGAGAAGAGCAACGCCGCGGGTCCGGCAATGCCGCCCGACATGGGGATGTAGCCCCGACCAGCGAAAGCGTCAGATAAGCGAGAGGCCCCGCCGCGGCGGGGCCTCTTCTTTTTATGGTTCCGAGGGTTCCGACAGCTCCCCGTGCCGGCGTTTCGCTCGGCTGATCAGTTGTTGGCCAGCGGTTCGCGACGATCGCTGCGCCGCCGGCGCCGCCGCTCGCGGAAGTCACGGTAGCGGGAGGCGGCGACCCCGAGGAAGGGGAACAGAAGCAGCCAGACAGCAGTCAGCACGGCGGCCACGTTCGGTAGCTGGCTTGGATCCTGCATGCTCCAGTAAGTCCCGTAAGCGCCGAAGGCCGACCAGGCAATGACAGCGATGACGGCGACTCCGATGGTCCAGCGTCGGTACTCGTGGTAAATCCGCGGCGTGTGAGCTGCCGCCCTCCCCACCAGCAGGTAGGCGCCCAAGCCGTTCAGGCAGAACCCGCTCACGAGCGCGCACGCGGCGATGGTGACGCGGAACTCGGTCAGGTGGCGCATCACGAAGGCCGAGGCGTTTACCGCCAAGATGCCCACCGGCGTGGAGACGCCGACCAGAAGGAAAACCAGCTCTTTCAGACGCCGGCGGGTCACGTTGAAAAGAATAAAGGGCAGATTGTAGTCTGCCCTCGATTATCAGTATCAGGCGGCAAAGCCCGAGCTAGTGATCAGTGTCCGCAGCCGCAACCCTGCGCTGAGCTGGCGTTGTCGCCGGTGTCGAAGGAGTGCCCACAGCTGCAGGACTGGACTGCGTTGGGGTTGTGAACTGCGAAGCCGGCACCCATGAGGCTGTCGACATAATCGATCTCGGAGCCGCGCAGATAGGGCGCGCTGAAGTCGTCGATCAGGACTTTGACGCCATCCTGGCTCACCACTTCATCGGTGGGCCTGACGTCATCGTCGAAGGCCATGCCGTACTGCAGGCCCGAACAGCCGCCTCCGCTCACGTAAACGCGGAGAGCGAGGTTCTCGTTGCCCTCTTTTTGGAGCAGATTTCTGAGCTGCGATAGAGCTTCGGTGGTGAGTGTGACGCTCGCTTGCTCGATCATCGGGTGGTTGCCTCCAAGGTGGTTGTGAGCACCAATCGTACAACTGCTGGACCAATAGGGGTCAGGGGCTGGGCTTAGGAGTTGGCGTGGGCGTCGGACTGGGCTTGGGCGTAGGCGTCGATGTGGGTGCCGGCGTCGGGGTTGGTGGGGGAACGATTGTCGGGCCCGGGGTCGGTGGTGGAGCTGCGCTGGGAGTGGCGGTCGGCGCGGGCGTGGGGGCGGGAGTGCCGCTGGGCTGAGGCAGAGGCGTACCGCAATTGCCAGAACCGGCCTGGGTACCGGGTAGGAAGAGGTCCTTGCCGCCTGAAGTCGAGCCCGGGCAGCCGCTGGCGGTGACCAGCCCGTCAGGTTGCGAGAACCAGCCCTTGTAGCTCGAAAGGCCGTTGATGAACTCAGCCGAGATGGTGCTGCCGACGTCAACGCCGAAGGCCGTGGTATTGCCGTCGCTGCCCTGCTTGGTGTTGCCGGCCCAGGCACCGACCACGATGTCCGAGTTGTAGGCCATCATCCACGCGTTTTGATGGTTGTCGGTGGTCCCTGACTTGCCAGCCATCTGTCGGTTCCAGCCCAGGCCCCACTGCTTGTTGTAGTCCTTCAGAACGTCGGTGATCAGGTATGCCTCGGCGGGGCTCAGGGGGTGGCTGACGCCCGGCGACTGCCCGGGCTGCAGATCGAATACGGTGTCACCGGCGGGACCAATCACCTTACGGATGCTGGTGAGCGGCACCATGGTGCCCTGGTCGGCGAAGGTCTGATAGCCCTGAACGTTGTCCAGCATGGTGATCCCATGCTGGAAGCCCCCGATCGCGCCCGGGAGAGTGGGTTCCAGCGGTGACTTGACGCCCATCTGACCGGCGAGCTTGATCACGTTGTCCATGCCCTCCTGTTGGCCGACAGCGACAGCAGGAACGTTCCGTGAGAGCACGAGCGCTCGGCGGGCGCTCAGGGCACCCATGAAGTGATTGTCGAAGTCCTTGGGACTGTAGCCGCCGAAGTCGGTGGGCACGTCGTGCACTGTGGTGGCGACGGTGATCTTGTGGTCCTTGAGGGCAGCTTCGTAGACGTAGGGCTTGAAGGAAGAACCTGGCTGCCGTGCCTCCCGGATGCGGTCGAACTGGCCGCCGATGGCGTCGTTCTGGTAGTCGCTGGAGCCCACGTAGGCCAGGATCTCACCTGTCTTGGCGTTGGCGGCGAGCAGATCGCCGTTGTTGATACCCTTTCGGCCCAGCTTGGTCACCCCGTCCTGCACTGATTTCTGGGCAGCGGCTTGGAGATCGAGGTCGAGCGTCGTGGTGACCGAGAAGCCGCCGTTCTGCACGGCTTCGGGGCCGAACTTTGCCTCCAGCTGCTCCAGCACGTACTGGCTGAACTGCGGTGCCAGGCTCGTGAGCAGGCTGCGGTCGAACTTGAGGGCCGCCTTGATGTCCTCCTTCGCCGCCTCGTCCGCCTGCTGCTGGGTGAGGGCGCCGGTCTTCACCATGCCATCCAGCACGTAAAGCTGCCGTTCCTTGGCTCTGTCGTAGTGCAGGGCGGGATCGAAGTAGGAGGGCCCGTTGATAAGGCCGGCCAGGAAGGCCGCCTGCGCAGCTGTCAGATCTTTAGGCTGCTTGTCGTTGCCGAAGTAGATCTTGGTGGCTGCTCCGATCCCGTAGGCGTTGTGGCCGTAATAGACGCGGTTCAGGTACATCTCCAGCACCTGGTCCTTGGAGTACTTCTGTTCCAGTGCCGTGGCCAGCACGGCCTCCTGCATCTTGCGGAAGACAGAACGCTGCGGTGTCAGCACGTCGATCTTGATCAGCTGCTGGGTGATGGTGCTGCCACCCTGTTGATTCCCGCGCCGGGTGAGGTCGGCAACCGCGGCCCGAGCGGTGGCTGTGTAGCTGATGGGCCCGTGGCTGTAGAAGCTCCTGTCCTCGGCGGCGAGTGTGGCCTGAGGCGCCAGCTTGCCCATGTCGGCCAGCTTCACCACCGAGTAGTACTGTCCCTGAGAGCTGTGCTGTTCGATCTGCCGGCCGTTTCGGTCGAGGATCAGGATGGAGCCGGCCAGGGCGGGGCGCTGTCCTGGGTCGGGCAGGTCGCGCAGAGTCCAGACGACATAACCGAAGACGCCTGAGATCATCACTATCAGCACCAGCGCCAGCCAGGGCAGCCAGCGACGCCAGCGCCTCAGCGGAGGCGTGGGGGTGGTTCCATTCCGGTAGAGGGAGGCCCGTCGGGGCCTGGAAGCCGGCCGGGGGGAGTCGGCCAGCGATCTCTCCGGCGAGCTTGACGTTCTCGCCAGCATGCTGCTCCATTTAACCGGAGGAGGCCCGGCTTCGTTATGCCAAGTACGGCCTGGTGGGGTTTGGGGGAAGCGCCGATCCGGGGCTGCTAGACTCTTCAGGCGCTGGTCCCGTGGTGTAGCCTGGCCAAACACGCGGCCCTGTCAAGGCCGAGAACGCCGGTTCGAATCCGGTCGGGACCGCCATCTTCATTCGAGGAGAGGTGGCCGAGCCCGGTTGAAGGCGACGGTCTCGAAAACCGTTATAGGGGCAACCCTATCGTGGGTTCGAATCCCACCCTCTCCGCCATTTCCGTATTCGAACTCGACCCTGCGCCTGCATCTGTCCGGTCCCAACCGTCCCTGCGCGGCCGCGACTGAGAAGGGCGACGCAGACACCGCCTGGCAGGACTCCACAAAATTTGTCCCTCTCCTCTGGACCGCCACGCTCCTGCCGCGCTATGTGAGCTACTTCAATCAGTTGAGCGAGTGGGAGATCAACCACATCCAGACGGTCGAGGCCGGTGCAGGATCGAACCCGACGAGCCATCCGGGAGATGTGGAGCAGGAGCGGCGCACACTCCGTAGCTTCTTTCAGACCGCCCTCGTGGGCGGGCTGATCGCCGGCGGTGTGTTGCTGACGGCGGAGTACGTGCTTATCGTGCTCGGCACGCTCCTGCGCTGGACCTGGTGGTTCTGGGTCCAGCTCGTGCTGGCGGGAATTGGGGCGTTGAATATTGTCTATTCGTCACTCCTGGCTTTGGGCTTCCAGCCAGGAGTCCAGCAGGAACAGCCTCGCTTGTCCTTCACACCGGCGGACTTCGCGGTACTGTTCACCGTCAGTCTGGCCTGGGCCGCGATGTTCGTGTGGATGATTGTCGCCTACCGCCGCTACGGTCCTTGGGCCTGCCGAAAGGTGCCCATCTCGCCCCAGTAGCGGCAGCGCAGCTGACGCCGCTCCCCCTGCGGCCCTGCTTCCACTCTGGCCGCCTCCGGAGCTTCCGGTTGGTGTGACCATGGCTGGTTTCAGGCGCAGGGGTCAGTAGTGAGCGCGAGAGGAAATCTCATCAGGGGTCGGAGGGAAGGCCGGTCCCGCCCTGACGTTCAGCCGAGACTTCGGCCATGCTCCTCAGGACCTCACATCGAAACATGGCCATGAATTTCGCGATGAAGCCGAGCGTCCAAGGAGCTAAACCTGTTCGGGCATCCGAGGGACGACTTGACAGCAGGTAGAATGCCACAATTACCCGAGCATGGTGTACTGGAATGCGCGCAAGCCCGCCGTTCCGTGACGGGGAAGGCAGGAACGGACCTACTCTGCGGTACCGCCGTGCAATCTTCGTGGCCGCACGCGGCAACGCGGCACTCTCCCTAGCCAGGGCCCGCAAAAAGGTCTGAGGGGTCAGGTTGGCGGGTCGACGGCGACCAGTATAGGGGCGCCGGCTTGACTCACCAGTCGGCCGCGCTCGTCGACGAGCAGATGCACCAATCGTCCATCCGTGGCGCGGACAACACTGCCATCCCGATCGACGAAGTACTGCACCAATGCTGCGCCGCGCTTAATCGGTCGCCCGTGGTCATCGGTAGCAACGTCGGAGGTCCATGGCCGTCGGTCCAGGTGGTCCACGCCATCCGGACGAAGAGCCAGCTCAACTCTCATGCTGACGCCTATCCGAGGATGTTCGGCACCACCAAGTTGGTATTCCCCCCAAATAGCGGCGTCTGCCACGGACATAGCCCGCAGCGCCAGCGCTTCTGACTCAAGCCCACGCTGCTTCATATACTCCGTCAGTGGACTGGTCGGCCAACGGTCTATCAAGCTCAGTACTACATGCTCGCTCGCAGCGACGGGATCAGAACGGTGTACAGCCCAAAGATTCGCTCGCTCTAAGAGCAATGCCGCGGCTGTGACGACGTGTGCTCCGGCCCTGGGCTCAGCTTCCGGGGGATTGGTCTTGGCGAACTCCTGCGTCAGGCCGGCATGCGTGAACCCGAGGCTCTCAAGAATTCTTCGGGCCAACCCCGAAGACTCGTTGTGGACGAGAGCCAGAACCAGATGATCAACGCCGATGTAAGAGTGTTGGCAACGCTTAGCCTCGTGCCCAGCTATCGTCAACAGTGAGTGCCCCTCCTGTGAGCGACCTGTCGGCAGGCCAGCGAAAACCGATTCCTGACTACTAGGTAGCTCTGAGGCGGCAGCCAGCCCCCAGGACGCTATGTCCGTGCGGAGCCATAAGCGAATGTCCTGGATCGACGTGACAGGATGGGGAGGTCGGTCCGCTGTCCGCATCAGCCGAATGAAGTCAGGACGCGTGATTCCTAAGATGCGAGCGCCCGCCGCCGCATCAACCAGACGGCGATCGATCCGGCTAGACACCGCCTCGTGAGGGAGAGCCGGACTCGCGGCTTGGCGTGGTGCTGTCTGAGGTTGGCCGCTTCGGTGGTGGTGGAATTTGGTGGACCGGAGCCCTCTTCACTGGCGCTCTTACTTTGGCGGCGTCCACACCAGGGCCGTTACAACCGACGCAAGGATCCGCAGGATCGGCGATTTGGCCTCCGCCTTGCCATTGGGCACCGTCCCAGACATACGCATTTACTTGAGCAGTATAGTAGCCGGGTCCACACGGCGCGGCGGTCGGAAAGCGATATGCCAAGCCCATGTAGAATGTGCTTGTAGAAGAGTAGGTGTAAGTCTGGGGACTACCGGCCGGGCACCATTCCCAGCTGGAGCCCGTCCAGTATTGAAAGCTTATCAGTTGTGAAATCCATCCAGCTGGTTGTGCTTCTGGAGTGCCATCAGGCTTGCTAACGGCGACATACGCCTTTGCCGATAGACCGGTGGAGTTTATGATGACATTCTTGGCCGATTGGTTTAGTGCGACTGATCCTCCCCAAAGTGACGCAGTAGACCAGTGCCCATTCGGGACGTCAACGGGCTCCCAAATGTGGCCAAGGCTCTTGGTAAAGCTGCACTTCCAGAGGTTGCCATCCTCATCAACGTAGGTATCCCCGTCGTGAGCGGCATCGCACGGCGGGAAACCTTCCGGAACGTTGCCCCCTTCAGGCCACCACGACCAACCGTCCACAGTACCGCCGTATCGACATACCCACCGCTTTCCACTCGGGTCGGTGTAAATCATCCCATCGTGGGCCGGATCGCACGGTCCGGCCCCGGGAGGACCCTGAGCGAATGCTAATCGGGCGCCAAACAGGCTGGCAGACTTCGAGCCGGAACTGTTATTGGTTACAGAGCCTAGGATAATCGCCCCAGCTACTAGGATGGAGGCTAGAGTCACCGCAAAGATCCGTCTGGCCACCCATCGGTATCCGGGGCGGACCAAGCGTACACCAAGACCGCAGCGAGTAATCATTTGAAAGCTCCTTCCGGATAAAGCGAGGCCGGGCCCCACGACCCGGCTAGCGCTCCGTTACTCTCAGGCTGGCAACTATTGTAGCTCAGACTTGGATGGTGCGCTCTACCGGCGCCGGATCCTTGGACACCGAACTGACGGTAATGATGCTGTCCGAGACGGCGTGATGGGCGTCTAACGAGGCGTGCGCCGGTGGACTCGGAAAGGGCGACGCGCTAAGAGCCACCAGGAGGCCCGGCAGCGGGTCGACGAGTACTACACGGCCTCCTCTGAGAGCGGTCATGCTGCCCTACCTTTCTTCATGGACGC
>QHBT01000017.1 GCA_003244185.1 Candidatus Dormiibacter spiritus
CTTATCTACTGAACTCACACACCCGCGCCGGCACCTTCCCATTCGAGTGAGCCGCTCACAGCCTGCTCAGGGGAACCGATTCTCGCGGTGGCTCTTGAACTTCATCAGGACCTCAGTCATCCGCCTCCTGGTTAGCTCACAATCGACAGTCTCGCCGCGACCATGGTGCTAACCCAGCCCGCACTGATACGAGGCGCCTACTGGCGCCAACGCGCGGGAGCTCTGACTAGCCTCGATCTGCAGCAAGGGTTGCGCCAGACTTTTTCAGCGCTGCGACGCGACGCGTATCTGCGCGGCATGGTCGTGACAGTGGTCGGCATAGATACGTAGCCAGTCCTCCACGCCGTACGAGCCGAGTTCGGTATGAGTACCTTTGCGGGCCCAGTCCGCCAGCGCGATGCGCTCCAGATGCCCTCCCTTCGACGTGAGACGCCGCAACGCAACAATTGCGTCATGAGCATGCCCTCTGCGATCGCGGTCGGTACCGAGGTCGCGCTGCTCAAGAATTTGCACCTGTCAGACGGCAGTAGGGCCCAGTTGGCCATCCGGGAGGGCAGGTTTAGGTCAGGGCCGGCCCCCGCCGATGGCTTAGTGCTTGACTGCGCCGGGTACCTGGCGCTGCCCGCTTTCATAGACACCCACATGCACCTCGACAAGGCGCTGATCCGGAGCCAATTGGCGGACCACGACGGCACCCTCTCGGGCGCCATAGCTGCCAGCCATGAGCGAAAACGGCGCTACACAGAGGACGACGTTCGCGAGCGCGCCGCAGAGGTCATCCGCAGCCACGTTCGCCATGGCACCACGCGGATCCGCTCCCACGTCGACGTCGACACCATCGGAGGGCTGATTCCCCTGTCTGGGGTGATGCTCGCGGCTCAGGACTGCCGTCACCTGGCGGAGGTGCGCACCATCGCATTCCCCCAGGAAGGCATCCTCAGCGATCCCGGGGCCGCCCGGCTGATGCGTTCAGCGCTGGAGATGGGTTGCGATCTGATCGGCGGGATGCCTCACTGGGAGCGGACGCCAGAGGACCAGTTGGAGCACGTCAGGTTCTGCTTTGACCTGGCGCAGGAGTTCGATCGCGATCTCGATCTGCACGTCGACGAGACTGACGACGGCGCTGTCCGCACGCTGGAGATGGTCGCCGACGAAGCACTCGCCAGAGGTTGGCTGGGCCGGGTCACGGCTGGGCACGTCTGCTCCCTGTCGGCGGCGGATGAGGGGTACGTGAAGCGGGTCATCGAAAAGTGCCGGCAGGCGAGGATGACGATCGTCTCGAACCCGGTGACCAACCTCATGATTCAAGGACGTGCAGATCGGGGTCTGGTCCGCCGGGGGACCACCCGCATCAGGGAGCTGCGGGGGGCGGGGGTCAACCTCTGCTTTGGCCAGGATTGCGTTCAGGATGGCTTCTATCCGTTCGGGCGGGGCGACATGCTGGAAGTGGCTTTGATCTCGGCCCATGCCGCCCAGTTGGGCACCTCTCAAGAGCTCGACTTCGCCCTCCGAGCCGTCAGCGAGAACGCGGCCCGCGCCTGGCGGCTCGACGCCTACGGGATTCAGGAGGGCGCGCGCGCCGACCTGGTCATCTACGCTGCCAGCAGTTGGGGGGAGGCGTTGACGCTCCAGCCGCGGCCGGAGGTCGTTCTCTTCAATGGTCGTGTGGTAGCTACCAACCACCTTGCCTCCGCATTGGCCTGAGCCAAGCCCGGGACGAGTGCCCGCCGCGCTGCCCACACACCCGCTTCGACTCTCGGCCTGAGGGACAGCAAGAAGGGCGGGGAGACCTGTCCAAGTCGGCCCCCCGCCCTCCCGGTTTGGCTCAGCCGGACTCAGGCGGTCTGCTCAATCGTTGTCGTGCCCGGGCTTGCTGATCGCTCTAGTCATTACCGCCTTGCTGGTTGTTCTGGTCGCCGCCGTCGCCGCTGTCGCCCTGATCATCGCCCGAGGGCTCGCCTGTCGCTACGAAGAGCAGGCCGGTTGGGTTGATAAAGCCAGTGACGACCGGGCTCAGGTTGCCGGTGCGCGTATCGAGCGTGCCCACGACGCCGCCAACTGGTGATCCCTTGGGAGCTTCCGAGTACGTCTGACCGCTGTGGAAACCGCCGTCCTTGGTCAGCTTGTAGATGGTGTTGGTGTCATGGTCCACCACGAGCAGGAACCCCTGACGGGACTTCACAGCCGCACTGTCGTCCAGTTCTTCAGCAGCGCCGGCCGCCTTGACGCTGACCACCTCGTTCCGCTGCGATTGACTGCCGGGATGCTTGATGAAGATGACCTGGCGGTCAGCCTGAGCGGTCAAGGCGAGATTACCGCCAGACGTGATCCAGAGAGAATCGGGATCGCTCAGCGCCAGATTTGTGGTCTTGCCGGAGCTGCGATCGATGGCCGTCGAATCGTCATAGAGGATGGGCTCCAGACCGACTACGCCACCTGCCAGGCCGGTCACGCGCTGGACGGCCGGCACGTGGGCTCCCGCAGTCGTGGGGTTGGAAGCAACTATGAAGGTGCCCTGCCGCGTGAACGCGATGTCGTCGTAACCGCCGCCGTGCGGGGTAGGCGCGGGAAAGCTGTAGTCGGTTTTGTTGCCCGTCTTGGGGTCGATGATGGTCAGAGCTGGATTCGCATCCTCGTTGCGCGTCGCCCAAAGCTTGCCGGTGAAGGGGTCCAGACGCAGTCCGTCGTTCTTGCCAGCCACAGTCCAGGTTCGGGTCACCTTCCCGTCCATCCCGTACTGCACAATCGTGCTCGTACCGGCGGAGCCGTCAGGCGGGGTGGCGTTCTGGTAGCCGACGAAGATGTGGCCGCCGCCCGAGGTCACCGAGTCAGGATTGAACGAACGACCTCCGGTTGCAAACGTGGTCAGGTCGTAGCCGGGAGCAGCCACCGGACCGGCTGCGGCACCGGTCCGACTCGTGCCCAGCGCGAGAAGAACCGCCACAAGCCCAACCACTACGGAACGGAGCGCCACCGATGTGAGCATCGCCATACCTCCTTCACAGGCCTTCCCGAAAGGTGGGGCGGGCGGCCAACTGCTTCAAGTTCCCCTGATGCAGCCTGCTCGCAAGTCCCTTAGGGGCGGGTTAAGGCGACGCTAACGATCCTCCCGGGGGCGCCCGACCCTGGCGGGCACCATGTTGTGGTGAGGTTATTCGCCAGGCAGCGTCGCCGCGGGCCGGCGCTGAGCCCCTTCGCCTGAGGAGCGGGCCGCGCCCTGTGACCCCGCCAGTGATCGCGGCCAGGTGACCGACATGCTGGCACCGCCGGCTGCTGAAGTGCCGATAGCCCAGCGACCGTTGGTGGCGTGCACAACTGCGTCGGCGATGGCCAAACCCAGACCGGCTCCCCCCGGCTGCTCGGTCGCGCGGCGGAAGCGATCGAAGATGTGCACGCGCTCGCCGGCAGGGATGCCAGGTCCGGAATCGTCCACGCTGACACGCACTCGGTTTCCGTCGGCGCCCACCGCCACCGTCACCTTCCCGTTTTGGTTGGAGTACTTACAGGCGTTGTCGAGCAGGATGCCGAGAAGGCGGTCGAGCCATTCAGGCGGTGCGTTGATCACCGCCGATTCAGCGCCTGGATGCAGCGAGAGTGTGAGCCCGCGAGCTTCTGCCCTCGCGGCGAAGCGAGCAGTTGCCTGCTCCGCGAGCACGCCCAGGTCAACCGGTTCGGCATTCGGCTGGCCGCGGGTGGCGTCGAAGCGAGCCAGCCAGAGCAGGTCTTCCACCAAGTGCCGGATCCGCTGGCTCTCGACGTGGACGCGTTCGAATCCCGTGCGGTACCAGGCAGGATCTCGGTCGCGGGAGAGCGCCAGCGTGGTGGTGGCCTCGATGACGGAGAGCGGCGTGCGCAGCTCGTGAGAGGCGTCGGCTGTGAACTCCATCTGGCGGCGGCGGGCCATCTCGATAGGCGCCCCCACGCGGCGGCCGATCGTCAGCGCGCCGAGAAAGACCACCAAAAGCAAGATGGGCCCCACTATCGCCTCCGCCAGGATCAGCTCACTCCTCGCCTGCTCAACGCTGTTCATCGACATCCCGGCGACGACGTAGTCAGCTCCGATCGAGGTGCCTGCGACGCGAATTGACGATCCGCCGACCGTGATCGTCTGGGGATCTCGCACTCCCTTGTATTGGTTCGGGAGGTCGGCGGTTGCATCGGAGTTGGTGACTGTGCCGTCGCTGTGAATGGTCCAGGTCAGCACAGGGGGTCCGAAACGGTCGCCTCCGGGGGGAACGCCCGCGGGGGGGTGGAACCCGCCTTGGTCGCCGCGTGGCTCGTTGGCGAGGTGGGCAAGTGACGCCTGCAGCTGCTGGTCGACCTGCGCTGTCAGGTTGCGTTGGACTATCAGCACCACTCCCGCTGCGATGCCCAGGTAAACCAATGCCACTATCGCAGTGGTGATGAGCGCGACCCGGGCGGATAGGACCGCGACCCGCGAAAGGCCTAGAGCGCGCCACGGTTTCATGCCTCCTCCAGCCGGTAGCCGGCGCCCCTCACGGTCACTATGCGGACGCCGGCCTCGGACAGCTTTCCGCGCATCCGGCTGAGCTGTACGTCGATGGCGTTGGAGCCCAGCGGCTCCGTCTCGTCCTGCCAGGCGTGTTCAGCAATGAGCTTGCGGGTGACGACTGCTGGGGAGCGGCGCATGAGGAGTTCCAGGATGTTGTACTCGGTCAGCGTGAGATTGAGCGGCGGCCCCCCGTCCAGGCTCACCTGCCGCCGAGCGGGATCAAGGGACAGGCGTCCCCGCACCACCTGGGCCCCGTCGATTCCCCGCGGCCGCCGCTGCAGCGCCCGGATCCGCGCCACCAGCTCACCAAAGTCGAAGGGCTTGACCAGGTAGTCGTCAGCGCCCGCGTCCAGGCCGAAGATGCGATCGGCTGCCGTATCTCGCGCCGTCAACATGAGGATGCCGGTGGGGCGATGGTGCCGCCGGAGCCAGGCCACGACGTCCACGCCGGGCAGTCCAGGCATACGCCAGTCCAGCACCGCCACGTCATAGTCGTAGAACCTCAGCTGTTCGACGGCGTCGTCACCACGAGCCACAGCGTCCACCTGGTAGCCCGCCTCCTGCAGGCCCTCGACCAGGACCTCCCGCAGCCCCGGGTCATCCTCAGCGACCAGAACCCGCATGCTTTCAGGCCTTCCGGCCGGGCCCGGCTGTCTTCACCCCAGCCTGTAGCCGCAGAGCCTGCACCGGGCAGGCCGCCACCGCTCGTTTGGCGTGATCGCGCAGGTGATAGGGCACGTGACCCCCTCCGAGCAGGGGGTAGCCCCAGTCGTCGAGGTCGATCAGCTCGGGCAGCAGCTCAGCGCAGAGACCGTGCCCATCGCAGCGGATACGGTCGACGCTGATGACGTCAGGCACCATGTTCAGGCCGCCTTCCGCAGCAGGTTGCCATGCTTGCAGCGCCGCTGCCATTGGTGGGCGGCAAACTCGGCGCCGAACACACTCAGGGCGCTCTGCAGCAGGCCGCCTGCGCCGTCCGGATGCCTACAGGCTCCGCGTCCGGCCAGCTGCCCGCACCAACGGTTGAGCCGATCCAGGTCGTCACGAAACGCCGCACCGGTAGCCAACCTGGTGGTGGCCTCGGCCACCGCTGCCAGACCGAAGACGCAGGGCCCGCACTGACCTGAGCTGGCCGCGGCCATGTAGCGAAGGATCCGAGCGGTTGCGGTAACCCCGCAGACTTCGCGGGGGAGGAACCCCACGACGCCGCAGCCGAAGGCGAGGCCGGCAGCTCGCATGGCGGCTGGATCGAGCGCGGCGTGCCAGGCTTCCTCGATCGGCGCCCAGGCACCGAAATAGCCGCCCACCAGAACCGCTTCCAGGGGCTCTCGGAGATGTCCGGCCGCGGCGGCCACCTCGCCGACAGTGGTGCCGAGCTCGATCTCGCGAACCCCCGGGTAGGGAACGGGACCCGAGACGGTCACCAGGGCCGAGCCCGCTGTGGAGCCCCGGCCGGCCGCCCGATACCAGTCATCGCCAAAGCGTGCGATCAGTGCCGTCAGGGCCAGGCTCTCGACGTTTTGCACCAGCGTGGCGCGGCCGCCGACGCCCGCCTGGAACGGGCGAGGTGGGGTGGTGGTCGGCCGGGCGTCGGCCTCGTTCACATAGTGGACGGCAGCTGTCTCCTCACCGCTCACGTAGCCGACGGGTGCCTGGACCAAGTGAGCCCTGCGCCCGAACTCGCGCCTGCGTTCTCCCAGGGCGCGGTCGAGAGCGGCGGCCGCTGTGTGATGCTCCTCCCCCACGTAGAGAACTATCCTGTCCGCGCCGACCGCATCGGCGGCCAGCAGCGCACCGTCGAGGACTAAGTGCGGGCGGGCTGCCATCAAGGTTCGGTCCTTAGCGCTCAGCGGTTCGCCCTCCGCGCCGTTGGCCAGCACCACCGCGTGACCGCGGGCCCGCTCAGCCACCGTGCGCCACTTGCGCCCAACCGGGAACCCGGCGCCACCCCGGCCCTGGAGTCCGCTGGCTTCCACCGTTGCGACGAGCTCCAGGCGGTCCCGCCGGGCGGGCAGTAAGCCCAGGCGGCCATGGTGTGCAGCCAGGCTCTCAGCGCCGGCGGCGAATGGCGGACCGTCCAGCAACCCCGGCTTGCGGTGGAGCATCAGCGTCCCTGCCTCGTGGCGGCAGCCCTGGCGTCGTGGAGGTCCCCCCAGTCGGGTACTGAGACGTCCGCCGCCACGGGCTTCAGCGGGGCCGGCTGCAGGAGCAGGCGCAGCGCAACCGCCAGCAGAACTGTGCCCAGACAGGCCAGCTCGATCGTGAACAGCCAGGGACTGAAGCTGTCGGAGCCGGTGCCGAGCCCATGTGCCAGGGCGAGCGGCCAGCAGGCATAAGCCAACCAGTGGATGAGCCGCCAGGTTCGGTGTCCTATCACCCCGCGAATCAGGCTGGTCAGCAAAGCGGCGACCAAGAGGTCCACGGCGATGACGCCGAGACCCAGCCAGAACGTCCTGTAGGACGACGAGAAGGGGATCAGCGCCGCACCCCAGCCCAGCGAGGTGTACGGGTCCACCACTGCGGTGACGATGTGCAGGCTGAGGAACGTGACGGCAAGCAGCGCCAGGTTGCGATGGAAGGCGACGGTGAGAAATCGCGGCCAGGCACTCGTCCGCCAGCGCAGGGCGGCGAGAATACCCAGCGTCACGACGCCCGTCAGAAGCAGGAGGGAGACTGCCCCCGCGCCCCGCGCGGCATACCAGAGCACCGTATCGGTCACTTCGGCTTCCTGCCTTCCAAATGTTCGCCGACTTCGCGGGCCGGTTCGACGGAGCCGGAATCCAATTCCACCGGCCAGCGGCCGCCGTATGCCACCCGGCCGTCGAGGGCTACGAGCCGGGCGTCCAGGCCGGTCGCCTCGAGCCACTCGAGCGCCTGCTCACCCCTGACGACGGCCGCTGTGGCAGCGATGTTGGCGTCGACGCAGGTGGCGGCGGCAACTGTCACAGTGCGCCAGGCGGCGCGTGCCGGCAGGCCGGTGGCGGGATCCACGATGTGGTGCATCTCCTCGCTGCCACGTTGCCAGCGACGCACGGTGATGCTCGAGGTGGCGAGGCCGCCAGAGGTGATCCGGATGGTTTGCCCCTCGCCGTCGGGCGGGACTGTTGAGTCCTCCGCGACCAGCACGCGCCAGCCGCCCTTCGGCGGTTCGCCGGCGACTGCGATATCACCGCCGAGGCTGAGCAGTACGCCGCCGCGGCCGGCTGCCTTCATCGCCTCCGCCGCACCCAGGTCGGCGGCCAGCGCTTTGCCCGTCGAACCCAGGTCGAGCTCCACGCCCATCGGCATCGAGAGGAGTCGCGAGATCGGGTTGAGCTTCACCAGCTGCCAGCCTGGGATCCGCTCAGCTGTCAGCTTCAGGGGACCGCGTTGCTCGGCGATGAGCGAGAAGTCCCTCTCGTAGCCAATCTGGCGAATCGCCCGCCCCACTGTGGGATCGACTGCGCCGCCGCTCAGACGGCTGCCTCGGAGGGCTTCTCCGATTGCCTGCGCGAGCAGGGGGCTGACGCGCATCCGCCTCCCAGCCTGCGCGTTGAGCCGGCTCAGCTCGCTGTCCGGTCGGAACCTGCTGTAAGTGGCGTCGACAGCGGCCAGAACCTCTCTCACCGCGAGCGCCGCCGGCTCGGCGGCCTCGGCATGCGTGACCACCAGCAGAACGTTGGAGCCCAGCGCTCGCCAGCTGCGCGGCGTGACGCTCACCTGGATCCGCCGGTGGTGGCGTGGCCGCTGCCCGACGAGCCACTCGCCGGCGGCTGAGGTGTCGGCTGCAGGCTCCCGCTGCCGGGTGAGTTGGGGTCGGCGGTGGGCGCGCTCGAGTCGGTTGGCTGAGGGGTGGGGTCGGCGCTCGGCTGTGCGGCAGGTGCTCCGCTGGGAGTGGTCGCCGTCGTCTTGCTGGTACCGGGGTAGGTTGCTGCCGCCAGCGTCGCCAGGGCGACGGTGGCCGCGAACGCGCCGACCACTGTGCCGACGGTGAGGCGGCGCAGCCTTCGAAACGCTCTCTCGCGTGTGTCAGGGGAGAGTCGCCGTGGCGGTGTCATGGGCCAATCCTCGCACTCCTCACCTTTCGGGTTCGTTACGAGGTTTGTCTGGCCCGCCCGAAGTCGCCGCCGGCCGCGAAGGCGATGGCCCTCTAGTCGGCGGCCGAGCTGGCCGGCTGCCAGGTGCCGGCCGGCGCAGCGGCGGCCCGGCGGCGGGCGAAGACGTCCTCGCTGACCAGAAACCCAAGGAAGATGAGCAGGACGCCCAGGAGCTCGCCCAGGAAGAACGCCCAGGTGATGCCAAAGCGGTCGAGCCCGCTCGTGATGCCCGGCACCGCCGCCCCCAGCGCAATGCACAGCGTGGCCGGGACACGCGAGTTGACCCTGCCGCGCAGGATGGCTGGGACCGCGCCCGGCAGCGAGGCGAACAGGTTGACCAGCACCGCCACAAAGCCGTAGATCTGCCTCAGCACCGGCGCCAGCCGGCGAGCTCTGAGCACCTTGTGCTTGGGCATGTAGATGTAGAACGAGAACTTGGCGCCGAGGACCAGACAGAGGACGCCCAGGATGTTGAAGGGCCCGGTCACCACGCGCACGGCCGGCGGAAACGCCGACCCCACCGGGACGTGGTTGTGGGGGTCGACAGCGAAGCCCTGGCCGCTGAGCGGGACCGTCAGGACCAGAGCTGCCCCGGCGATCGATGCAGCCAGCAGGAACAGCATGAGCACGTGGCCCGACAGCCCCCGCGGCGTGGCCCAGATCATCGCCAGTGAGGTCGCAGCGGCGCCGGCAAAAGCCACCCAGGCGGTGGGTCCGGAGCCGGGGTAGAGGGGGGAGAAAGCGAGCATGAGAAGGCCTCCGATCAGGACTGAGACTGCCGCCACATAGCCGAAGCGGGTCTTGCTCAAGAGGTAGACGGTCCCCGCGCCGAGATAGGCGGCGACATATAGGGCGCCGATCAGGTACCAGAGCCGGTAGAGAAGCGGGTTCCAGCCGAAAGCGCTGCCGAGCGCCTCCGTGCCGGCGGCGATGCCGTACCAGAGCAGGCCGACCGCCCAGACGAGTTGAAAGGAGCGCCGGCGGCGCGCCCACTGTTGCAGCACCAGTCCAGCGAAGACGAAGCTGACAAGACTGGAGAGGGACGGCAGCAGCACATTCATTGCGCTCACTGCTGCAAAGAATAGAGAGATTTGATGAGGTTTGGCAGTCTTGGGCCCGTTTGGCCCAGCGCCGCCACCTCTAGACTGGCTTGACCCGATGCCTTCGACCGAGCTTCTGCCTGCCGCTCTCGAAGAGCTGATAGCCGGGCTGAACGAAGCTCAGCGGGAAGCAGTCGAGTACCTTGACGGCCCCCTTCTGATCTTTGCCGGCGCGGGCAGTGGAAAGACCCGGGTCCTCACCACCCGGATCGCCAACCTCATAGCCAAGCGAAAGGTCTGGCCCGACCGTCTCCTCGCCGTCACCTTCACCAACAAGGCTGCCCGGGAGATGCGGGAGCGGGTCGGGCGGCTCGTCAACGGGGCGGGCGACATGTGGGTGGGCACCTTCCACTCCACGGCGGTCAAGATGCTGCGGCGGGATGCCGACAAGATCGGGCTGAACCGCAGCTTCACGATTTTCGACGAGGACGACAGCCGGGCGGCGCTGAAACGGGTGATGGACGAGCTGAAGCTCGACCCGAAGCGGAACCCGCCGGCGCTCATCCGGGCTCTGATCTCGCAGGCCAAGAACGAACTGCAGACGCCCGAGACCTACCCCAACCGCAGCTACAACGACGAGATAGTCCGCCGTTGCTTCGAGCGCTACGACGACCTGCTCCGCCGCTCTGGTGGTTTGGACTTCGACGACCTTCTGGCCCGAACCGTGCGGCTCCTCCAGGCCGATGAGGAGGCGCTCGGGCGCTGGCAGGATCGCTTCCGCTACGTGCTGGTGGACGAGTATCAGGACACCAACCGGGCCCAATATGTGCTTGTCAACCTGCTGGCGGCTGAACACCGAAATCTGGCTGTCGTGGGTGATGACGACCAATCGATCTACGGCTGGCGCGGCGCTGACATTCGCAACATCCTGGACTTTCAGAAGGACTATCCGGAGGCCAAGGTCGTCAGGTTGGAGCAGAACTACCGCTCCACGCAGCCGATCCTCGACGCCGCGCACCACGTCATCCGGCACAACTCGGAGCGAGCGCCCAAGAGGCTCTGGACCGAACGCATCGGCGGCGAGCGGGTCAACGCGGCCCAGCTCTACAACGAGGTGGAGGAGGCTGAGTTCGTCGTCGACGAGGTGGAGCGGCTGCGCCGGAAAGAAGGCCGCCGCTACGGCGACTTCGCCGTCCTCTATCGTGTCAACGCCCAGTCCCGCGCCTTCGAGGACGTCTTCGGCCGCCGGCGCGTCCCCTACCGGCTGGTCGGCGGTGTGCGCTTCTGGGAGCGCCGCGAGGTGAAGGACCTGCTGGCTTACCTGCGTCTGCTCCAGAATCCGGCCGACGCTGTCAGTTTCGCCCGGGTCGTCAATGTGCCGCGGCGCAAGGTGGGTCCGGTCAGCGTCGAGGCGGTGATCGCCGCTGCCCGGGAGCAGAATCGCTCGCTGCTGGACGTGCTGGCCCAACCCGCAACCGTGGTCGGGCTGCCCAAGGCGGCGCTGGCGCCGCTGGGCCAGTTCCGAGGTCAGCTCGAGTCGCTGCGGGCAACAGTCGGCGCACTGGCGCCTAGCGAGCTCATCGATCAGGTCATCGACGTAACCGGCCTGGCCGGCCATTACCAGGACGGCACGCCGCAGGGTGACGCTCGGCTCGAGAATCTGCGCGAGCTGCGCGGCCTGGCCGAGGAGTTCGACACCCACGCTGATCGGGCTGAGGCATTGGAGCTCTTCCTGACAGAAATCACCCTGCGCTCTGACGTGGACGCCTACGCCGAGGACGAAGAGGGCGTGACCCTGATCACGCTGCACATGGTGAAGGGGCTCGAGTTTCCTGTTGTCTTTCTGGCCGGCCTGGAGGAGAACCTGCTGCCCCACCGCCGGGCGGTGGAGGACGCGAAGGAGATGCCTGAGGAGCGGCGCCTGTGCTACGTGGGCATCACGCGTGCGCGCGACCGCCTCTACCTGACCTGCGCCTTCCGACGCCACCTGTACGGGCAGGCCCAGCCGGGCTTCCCGAGCCGGTTCCTGCAGGAGATCCCCCAGGCCCTGATCGCCCCGCCCCGTCGCGGCGCGGCTCCGGTGGCGCCGCCCCGCGGCGGCTACCGGGAACGCCTGCAGGAGCGCCAGGTGGCAGCCGCGCCCGCCCCGCCGCTGGAGCAGCGCTTCTCGGCGGGAGACAGGGTGGCGCATCCTCGCTTCGGCACCGGCAGCGTGATGAAGAGCACCCTCACGCGCACCGACGAGGAGCTGGTGGTGCAGTTCGACGGGGCGGGGCTCAAGATCCTGAGCGCCTCGCTGGCGCCGCTCGAAAGGCTGTGAGAGTCGCCCCGGCCGCGCGGCGGTTGGAGGAGCTGCGGGCCGAGATCCGCCGCCACGAGCACCTCTACTACGTTCTGGATCAGCCCGAGCTGACCGACGCTCAGTACGACGCCCTCTTCCTGGAGCTGCGCCAGCTGGAGGAGCAGCATCCCGACTTGGTCGAGCCTGATTCGCCCACCCAGCGGGTCGGTGGGACCGCCAGCGAACAGTTCGCCAAGGTCCGCCATCGCTCACCGATGCTGAGCCTGCAGAACGCCTTCGATGTGGAGGAGGTTCTGGCCTTCGACCGGCGGGTGAAGGCACTCGCAGGCCGGAGCCTCGTCTACGTCGGCGAGCTGAAGATCGACGGGCTGGCGATGAGCCTTACCTACGATCACGGCAAGCTGGTGCGGGCGGCCACGCGCGGCGACGGACAGGTGGGTGAAGACGTGACCGCCAACGTCCGAACGTTGAAGAGCGTGCCGCTGGCGATCGAGCCGCTGCCGGGCCTGCCGGCCACCTTCGAGGTGCGCGGCGAGGTTTACTTCCCTCTGGCCGCCTTTGAGAAGCTGAATCGGGACATGGAGGCCGTTGGCCGCCAGCCCTTCATGAACCCGCGCAACGCTGCCGCCGGCAGCATGCGCCAGATCGATCCCGGGGTCACCGCCGGTCGGAACCTGCAGACCTTCATGTACGCCCTCGATCCCGCCGGCCGCTGCCGGAGCCAGTGGGAGGTGCTGGAAGGCCTGGCCGCCATGGGCCTCCGGGTCAACCCCAACCGAGCTCGCTTCGAGAACATCGAGGGAGTGATCGAGTATCACCACCACTGGCAGCAGCACCGCCACGAACTCGACCATGAGATCGACGGGGTCGTGGTCAAGGTCGATCGCCACGACCAGCAGCAGGAACTGGGCTTCGTCGCCCGCTCGCCGCGCTGGGCGGTCGCTTACAAGTACGCCGCCGAGCAGCAGGAGACGCAGGTCGAGGAGATCGTCTGCTACATGGGCCGGACAGGAGTGCTGACGCCTGTGGCGCACCTGCGTCCGGTGATCGTCGGCGGCGTGACAGTTCGCAACGCGACCCTGCATAACGAGGCCCTGGTCAACCAGAAGGGCGTCTATCCCGGCGCCACGGTGGTGGTCCAGAGGGCGGGAGACGTCATCCCCGAAGTGGTCTCCGTCCGCGACCCGAAGCCAGGCTGGCAGATGCCAGCCAAGTGCCCTGTCTGCGGCGGCGACGTGGTGCGAGAAGAGCCTTACATCGCCCACCGCTGCATCAATCCCTTCTGCCCGGCGCAGCGGCTGGAGCGGCTTCGCCACTTTGCCGGCCGGCGGGCGATGGACATCGACGGGCTGGGGCTCGCGACGCTGCAGCAGCTGATCCAGCGAGAGCTGGTTCAAGACCCCTCCGATCTCTATCGGCTCCAACTAGAGCAGCTGGTCGAGCTGGATCGCTTTGCCACGAAGTCAGCCGAGAAGCTCTTCCAGCGACTGCAGGAGAGCCGGGACCGGCCGCTCGACCGCTTCCTCTACGCCCTCGGCATTCCCCAGGTCGGAAGCGCTACCGCCGAGCTGCTGGCCCACGAGTTCAACACTCTGGAACGGCTGGCCGAAGCCGACGAGGCAGAGCTGATCAGGGTGGAGGGAGTGGGCGCCAGCATGGCTGCCGAGATCCATCGGTTCTTTGCCGGCGCCGGAGGCGAGCTCGCCCGCCGCCTACTGGACGCCGGAGTCCGGCCGCAGCCGGTGGCCGCCGCGCCGCAGGGTCCGCTGACAGGCAAGATCTTCGTCTTCACGGGGTCGCTGGAGCGGATGAGCAGGCCCGAGGCGGAGGAGCTCGTCAGGCAGCTGGGCGGCAAGGCCACGGGCGGCGTCAGCGCCCGCACTGATTACGTGGTGGCGGGGGCGGCGGCGGGTTCCAAGCTGGAGAAGGCACAGAGGCTGAAGCTGCAGGTGCTGGATGAGGAATCGTTCTTCGAGCTGCTCGGCAGGTGATAGCGTGCCCGCGTTGCGGAGGCCGGCTCCCGCAAGAAGCGCGGTTCTGCGGCTACTGCGGCGCTCCCCTGACCGCAGACGGCGCGCCGGCGGCGAGCCCGGCCTGGCCGGCAGCGAGCTGGCAGCCAACTGTTGCCCAAGCACCTGCCCGGCCGGCGCGGGTGCGCGTCTGGATCACAGTGCTCTACTGGCTCGGCGCCGGGCTCAGCCTGGCTCTCTGCCTGCTCTACGCCATAGGACTGGTGCTGCCGGACACCCTCAGCCAGGCGGCTGCAGCGCAGAAGATCGACAGCGGCGCGCTGCGCCAGGTAGTCATCTTCGTGGTCGTCTACTTAGGGCTGCTCTGCCTGAGTCACGTGGTGGCGGCGATCGGCCTGACGCTCGGAAAGCGCTGGGCCAAGCCTGTGGCGACTGTGGCGGCGGCGCTTTGGAGCCTCACCTGCGTGGCGCTGCCGGTGGCGGCGGTGGTCATCTTCTTCCTCTGGCGGCCGCTTTCTGCCTCCAGCTCAGTCGCCGGCGGCCGCCGGTAAACTCCCACGCGTGCTTTCCCGTGAGGACGTCCGGCACGTGGCACTGCTCGCCCGGCTGGGCCTGGAGCCAGAGGAAGAGGAGTTCTACGCCGCTCAGCTGGGCGGGATCCTGGCCCACATCGACCGCCTGCGAGAGGTCGACACGGAGGCGATTCCGCCGACAGCGCAGGTGGTGCCCCTGGCCAACCGCCTGCGCCAGGATGAGCCGCTGCCCCGGCTCTCGCCTGAAGAAGCGCTGGCCAACGCACCGGAAACGCGCGACGGTTACTTCGTGGTCAAGGCCATCCAGGACGCCGGCGACGCTTAGTGGCCAGCATCAGCGAGCTTCACGATCGGCTCGGCCGGCGCGAGATCAGCGCCGGCGAGCTTCTGGAAGAGCAGCTGACCACGATCGAGGAGCAGGAGCCGCGGGTGCACGCGTACCTCCGGCTCACAGCCGAGCTGGCCCGGGCGCAGGCCCAGGCGGCTGACCGGCTCTTTCGGGAAGGGGGGCCGGTCGGACCGCTGACAGGCATCCCGGCAGCTATCAAGGACGTCCTCTCGGTGCAGGGTGTGGAGACCACCGCCGGCTCCAAGATCCTGGCCGGATACCGGCCGCCCTTCGATGCGACAGCCGTGGCCAGGCTCAAGGCGGCGGGGCTGGTGCTGCTCGGCATCACCAACTGCGACGAGTTCGCCATGGGCAGCTCGACTGAGAACTCGGGCTACTTCGTCACCCGCAATCCCCATGATCCGCAAAGGGTGCCCGGCGGCTCCAGCGGCGGGAGCGCGGCCGCGGTGGCAGCCGGCGAGGCGGTCTACGCGCTGGGCACGGACACAGGCGGCTCAATCCGGCAGCCGGCCGCACTCTGTGGCGTGGTCGGGATGAAGCCCACCTACGGCAGGGTCAGCCGATACGGACTGATCGCCTTCGCCTCCAGCCTGGATCAGGTAGGTCCACTCAGCCGCAGCGTGGAGGATGCCGCGCTCGTGCTGGAGGCGATTGCCGGCGTGGATGCGCGCGACGCCACCTCCGCCGACCGGCCTGTCGACTTCCTGAGCGAACTGGAGGCCGGAGTCGAAGGGCTGCGGCTCGGCGTCCCGCGCGAGTACTTCCAGGTGGAGGGTTTGGAGCCGGGCGTGCGCAGCGCCGTCCAGGAGGCGCTGAGACGATTGGAGCGAGCGGGGGCGGAGCTGGTGGACGTGGAGCTTCCTCACACCGATTACGGCCTGGCCGCCTACTACATTATCGCGCCCGCCGAGTGCTCGTCCAACCTGGCTCGGATGGACTCGGTGCGCTTTGGGCTTCGCGACGAGTCGGCCCCGAACCTGCTCGAGAGCTATCTGCGGACGCGCCGGGCGGGCTTCGGCCCGGAGGTCAGGCGGCGCGTGATGCTAGGCACTTACGCACTCTCCAGCGGCTACTACGACGCCTACTACCTGAAGGCGCAGAAGATCAGGACGCTCATCGCCGAGGACTTTCAGCGCGCGTTCCGCGACTGCGACGCCATTGTCAGCGCGACGGCGCCGACTGTGGCCTTTGAGATCGGAGCCAAGATGAACGACCCACTCGCCATGTACCTGAACGACGTGCTCACGCTGGGTGGCAACCTGGCCGGCCTGCCGGGGATCAGCGTTCCCTGCGGCACCTCTGAGGGCCTGCCGGTCGGCCTGCAGGTCCTGACCCCGCACTGGCAGGACGCGCGGGCCCTTCGCGTCGCAAGGGCTTATGAGATGGTGCGCGATGCCGCTTAGTGACTGGGAGCCGGTGATCGGCATGGAGGTGCACGTGCAGCTCTCCACCCGCACCAAGATGTTTTGTGGCTGCTCGAGCGACTACCTGGCAGCGCTGCCGAACGGCAACGTCTGCCCGGTCTGCCTGGGCCTGCCCGGCGTACTG
The DNA here is from genome assembly GCA_003244185.1 of Candidatus Dormiibacter spiritus. Classification (GTDB taxonomy): domain Bacteria; phylum Chloroflexota; class Dormibacteria; order Dormibacterales; family Dormibacteraceae; genus Dormiibacter; species Dormiibacter spiritus. The sequence goes on from QHBT01000017.1 coordinate 16,332, forward strand.
CCAACCGCCAATGAAAGCGCTGTTGAGAAGGTGGTCAAGGCGGCCGTAGCCCTGCAGTGCGAGGTGGCCGAGCACACGAAGTTCGATCGCAAGAACTACTTCTATCCCGACCTTCCCAAGGGCTATCAGATCAGCCAATACGACCTGCCCATCGCGCGCGGCGGCAGCCTCCAGGTCGGCGAGCGGACAGTGCGCATCACGCGGGTCCACCTCGAGGAGGACACCGGCAAGCTGCTTCACGCCGGAGACGCACTGCACAGCGCTGAGGAGTCGCTGGTGGACCTGAACCGCGCCGGCGTGCCGCTCATGGAGGTGGTCAGCGAGCCTGACCTTCACTCCGCAGAGGCGGCCCGGGACTACGCGATCGAGCTCCGGGATCTGTTCCGAGCGGTCGGCGTCTCGGAGGCCGACATGGAGAAGGGCCAGCTCCGGGCGGAGGCCAACGTGTCAGTCCGACCAGTGGGGGAGAGTGCTCTCGGCGTCAAGACCGAGCTCAAGAACATCAACTCCTTCCGCGCCCTGCAGCGAGCGGTGGCGCATGAGATCGAGCGCCAGGTCGACGTGCTGGAGGAGGGCGGCCAGGTGCTGCAGGAGACGCGGGGCTGGTCGGAGGCGCAGCAGCGAACCTTCACCCAGCGCTCGAAGGAAGAGGCGCACGACTATCGCTATTTTCCCGAGCCCGATCTGCCGCCGCTCCACTTGGACGGTGCCTGGGTAAGCCATCTTCGCCAGGCGCTGCCGGAGCTCCCGGCCCGAAAAAGGGAGCGCTTCCGCAGCCAGTACGGGCTCTCGGACTCAGCCGCCAGGCTGTTCGTGGAAGATCCGGACCGCTCCCGCCTGCTGGAGGAGACGGTGGCCGCGGGGGCCGAGGCCAGGACGACTGCCAACTGGATCATTGCCGCCGACCCGAAGCTCGGTCCGGCACACCTGGCGGAGCTGCTGCGGCTGATCGAGCAGGGTGTCATCAACCGGGACCAGGGCCGCGAGGTTCAGCGCGAGGCCGAGGCCAGCGAGCGCCCGCCTCAGGAGGTGGTCCAGGCGCTGGGTCTGGCCCAGGTGAGCGACGAGAACGCGCTGGCAGCGGTTATCGAGGAGGTCATCGCGGCGCAACCCCAAGCGGTTGCCGACTTCCGGGCGGGCAAGCAGCAGGCGGTGGGGGCCCTGCTGGCAGCTGTCAAGCAGAGGACAGGTGGCACCGCCAATCTCAAGGTCGCCAGCCGCCTGCTCAGGGATAGATTGTCGCAGTGAGACGCGCGCTGCGTACCTCTCTTGCATGGCAATCCGCTTGAGGCAGGACGCTGACGACTCAGACGGCGCCATCGCGGAGGCCCTGCAGCGAGGTGATGTTGCCGGCTTGGAGCGCCTTTATGACCGCTACGGCACGCTTGCGTACTCAGTTGCCATGCGCGTCCTGGGCGACCACGGTCGGTCAGAGGACGTCGTTCAAGAGTGCTTTCTGAAGCTCTGGAACAGCTCCTCCAGGTTCGACATCAACCGCGGCTCGCTGCGCACCTGGCTGATCACCGCCGTCCGCAACCGCTCCATCGACCACCTTCGAGGCCGGGCCGCGCACGAACGGCAGGAGCGGGAGATACCTTTCGACGCCGAGGCAGCCGGCGAGGGCTCGAATCCCTGGCGGGAGGTGGTGCAGGGGATGGAGCGGGAGCTGATCCAGGAGGCGCTGGAGCGCCTGCCTCAGGAGCAGCGCCAGGCGGTGGAACTGGCTTTCTATCACGGCTACACGCAGAAGGAGATAGCCGAGAGCGTCAACGTGCCGCTCAGCACCATCAAAGGCAGGATGCGACTTGCCTTGGAGAAGCTTCATTCGTATCTGCAGGGCAGAGGTCTGATAGATGACGCCTAACCACGACAGCCTGGAAGAGATGGTAGCGCCGTACGCCCTCGGCGCCCTGGAGCCGGAGGAGCAGGAGACTGTCGGTGCCCACATCCAGGCTTGTGCCAGCTGCCGGGAGCTGCTGAACCGGCTTTCGATGGCCGCTGCGGCGATCCCCCTGGCGGTGGCCGAAGTGCGGCTGCCCAGCCGGCTGAGGAGCCAGATTCTGAGCGCGGCCGCGGCCACCCCGCCGGGTGAACGCGCCGAGCGGAGACCGGCTCGCGTGCTGCCTCTACAGCGCTCCCGCATCTCGCGGCGATCCTCCCAGCCACGCTGGGAGTGGCCCTCTTGGGCATCCAACGCGGCGGTAGCCGTGCTCGCCATAGGGCTCCTCGGGTTGGGGGCTTGGAACGTGAATCTCCAGCAACAGCTCAATCGGCCGCCCGCCTCCCATCAAATCCTCGGTCAGGGGGAAATGGCCGGTTCCCAGGCGACGGTTACGACGGTTTCGCAGGACCGGCTGGCGCTGGTCTCGTTCGAGAAGATGCCGCAGGCGCCCGCCGGCAAGGTCTACGAGCTGTGGCTCATCGGCGACGACGGCAAGCCGCTGCCCGCAGGTGTCTTCACACCTGACCAGCGGGGGACTTACACGCTGGTCGTCAACCGGGATGTTCGCGGCGTCCGGAAGGTGGCAGTGACAGTCGAGGACGGCCCCGACGGCACCTCCGCTCCGACGCAGACACCTCAACTGACCGGCTCGATCAGCTAAGCACTCGCCGATGGGGTGAGGGGCGGTCGTTGCCGTCTACGGCTGTTCGGCAGCTTCGGTTCCGGGTCAGCGGCGCGTTTTCGCTTGACGCCCACTCCGTAGGCTGAACGAGTGTGTGAGCTGCCTGGCGATCTCCACGTGCACACGCAGTTCTCGTGGGATGCGGCGAGGGGCGACATGGAGGCGACCTGCAGGCAGGCTTTGAGGGTCGGTCTGCGCGCCGTCGCCTTCACCGAGCACGCTGACTTCGCCTTCAGAGTGCACGCCGATATGCGGCCGCTCGACGTGCAGGCCTACCTGCTTGAGATCGAGCGCTGCCGAGCGCTCTTTCCGGCGCTGCGCATAGTGAGCGGGGTAGAACTCGGCGAGCCGCACAGGCATGCGATGGAAACGGCCGAGGTGCTGCGAGCCGGTCCGCTGGATCGGGTCTTGGGCTCGGTCCACTGCTTTTCCTGGCGAGGCCGGGAGATCGACGCCTCGCAGCTGAAGGAAGTTCCCGCGGCCGAGACGCCGGCCGCCGTCCGCGCCTATCTGGCGGAAGCCTTGGCGCTGGTCACCTCCCCGCAGCCGTTCGCAGCGCTGGCTCACCTCGACTACTACAAGCGCTACTGGCCGCATAGAGAGCTCACCTACGACGAAGGCGAGTTCGAGGCTGAGCTTCGCGCAATTCTCCGCGAGCTCAGCCGGCGCGGTTCGGCGCTGGAGGTCAACACAACTCGCGGTGCGCCCGCCGAGCGCGGCCTCTGTCCGGGCGCGCGCGTGCTGGGCTGGTGGGCGGAGGAGGGAGGTCGAGCCATCTCCTTCGGCAGCGACGCACATGAGCCGGCCTTCATCGCGGCAGGGTTCCGGGAGGCCGCGCAGCTGGCGGAGGCAGCCGGGTTTCGAGCTAACGACGACCCAGCCGGGCACTGGCTGCGTTGAGCGCCGAGCCCGAGCTGCTGCTGCTGCGCGCCGAGGCGGCCGCCCACGGCGGGGCGACCATCGCCCACGACGCGGGTCGCACGTACCTCGTCTACTACGCCCTGCCGGGTGAATTGGTGCAGGCTCGGGGGCGAGGAAGGCGCGGCGGCCTGACCTACGCGAGCGCCGAGCGGGTGGTCGAGGCCGCGGCGACACGAGTCAAGCCCGGCTGTCCCTATTTCGGCGCCTGCGGTGGCTGCCAGTGGCAGCACGCTGCGTATCCGCAGCAGTTGGAGATCAAGCGTCAGGTGGTGGCAGCCGCCTGGCAGAGGGCGGGCTTGCGGCTGCCTCCAGACACACCTTTGCTAGGCATGGCCGAGCCCTGGCGCTACCGAATCCGGGGTGAGTTCGAAGCCCGGTACCGGGCCGAGTCCTTCGAGTTCGGTTTCCACCGCATGCGCTCTCATGCAGTTCTCCCAGTCCGCGCCTGCCCCATCCATGACGAACGCATCGAGGAGGCGATGCTCGCCTTCCGCCAGGCGATGGAGAGGACCGGCGCTCAGGGCCTGACCAGCCTGCTCCTGACCGTCGAGCCGATGGGTCGCGGCCTGCTCTGGCGCACGCGCTGGAAGAGCCCCCGAGAGGCTGCCCGAAACAGCGAGCTGGCGGCGGCCGCGAGCGACCTGCTGCCAGATCAGGTGCTGCTCGACGACGCCATGACTCTATCGTTTTGGGATCTGAGCTTTCGCTGCCGGAGCGACACGTTCCTGCAGACGAACTACAGCCAGATGCTCATGCTCTACGAGGCGGTGCTGGGCATGGTGGCGGCGGGGCCGGGTGACGCGATCCTGGACCTCTACGCAGGCATCGGGACGATCAGCCTGGCGGTCGCCCGCCAAGCCGGCTCGGTGACTGCCGTGGAGGAGAACCCGGCCGCCGTCAAGCTGTCGCAGCTCAACGCGCGGATCAACGGCAGTCACAACTTCCATCCGCTGCCCGGCCGGGTCGAGCTGGCGCTGCGGCAGATCCGGCTGGGCGACCATCAGGCAGTGGTGCTGGATCCGCCGCGGGCGGGCTGCGAGCCGGCCGCCATCGCTGAGCTTCTCCGGTTGGGCTGCGAGCGGCTGGTTTACGTCAGCTGCGAGCCCTCGACCCACGCCCGGGACCTCGCGCTGTTGGTGCAGGGCGGTTATCGAGTTCGGCGAGCGGTGCTGGTCGACATGTTCCCGCAGACTTATCACATCGAGTCTGTCGCCCTGCTCGAACGCTAGTTTGTCCGGTTCCCGAGTAGCTGAGACGCTCTTGGTTGAGGTCGTCCTTACCCCCGCCTCGGGGGGAGGCAGCTGGGGGGCTTGGATTGCAGGCTGGACCAGAGCCGCCATTTCGTGTCCTGGGCATCTCGCCCCAGCTCCTGAGCGCTCGAGAGGGGTTTGACGGACCTTGGGACGCAAGGTCTCACCACAGTGCGGCGGGGCAACGCGGGCCGCCGACGCCCCCCTCCGGGCCTCCCCCCGCCCTGCGGGGGGAGGACGCAAAATGCCTGCTCAGCTTCTCAAGATCTCGGGGACCGGACACGCTAGTTGGGGCGGATGGTGCGGCGGCTTAGCGTCGAGTCAGTAGGACCGTCGAGCGCTTGAGCTCGGCGCGGGTGAAACGGTTTGCCCGATCGTAGGTGGCGGTGTCTGGATCAGCGCCGCGCGCGGGAACCGCTCAGCGAAAGAGCACCCGGACCCGACACGCCGATCGTGGCGACCGCCGCCGCCAGCAGTGCGGGGAACTCGAAGCCTCCCTGACCGTAGAAGCCGACCTTCCAGTGCACCTTTTGAACTGCCACCGCCATGTTGAAAATCACTGCGGCGGACGCGATTCCCGTGAACGCTCCCACGGCCAGAAGCAGCCCTCCGCCAAACTCCGCGAGGCCTGACAGATAGGCGGCCAGTTCAGGTTGTGGTACGCCCATGCGCTCCAGGTTCTGGGCAAAAGCCTTGGGTCCACCGGCCTCCACGGCCGCCGGGTAGTTGGAACCCAACAACTTCGCGATCGGCTCGGGAGCCTTACGGCCAGGCCCTCCAAACAGTTTCGGATAGCCATGCACCATCAGGGTTCCGCCAGCTGCCAGCCGCAGCAGCAGCAGGCCGACGCTCGTCACAGGTGCGCTCCCCGGATTGACTCGTTCATCTCTTGGCGGAACTTCTTCACACGCCCATATTAAGTCCAAGCGCCGGGCGTCACTAGCTGGAACGAGGGGCTGCGCCCTGCCCCCCAGCGCCGCCAGCCAAGCAGCACCAGGGGCGGCCGGCGTCCACTAGAATCGAGGGCCGGGGGAGCCCGCCACTCCAGCAATCCGTTGAAGCATGCCAATTGAAAGCTCCTGACCAGTTCGTCCACCTGCACAACCACACGGAGTTCTCCCTGCTGGACGGGGCGAGCCGCATCCAGGCCATGGTCGCCCGGGCGGCCGAGCTCGAGATGCCGGCGCTGGCGCTGACCGACCACGGTGTCATGTACGGCGCCATTCACTTCTACAAGGCCTGCCTCAGCAAGGGAGTCAAACCGATCCTCGGCTGTGAGCTGTACGTAGCGCCCCGGCGGTTGGACGACCGCGAAGGCCGGGTGGACCGTGACCCCTATCACCTGACGGTCCTGGCGGCTGACGCCAACGGCTACCGCAATCTGATGGCCCTCTGCTCGATCGGTCAGATGCGGGGCCTCTACTACAAACCTCGGATCGACCGGACGGTGCTGGCTCAACACTCGCAGGGGTTGATAGTTCTCTCCGGCTGCCTGGGCGGCGAGGTCGCGACGAAGATTCTGGGCGGCGATCCGGACGGGGCGCGCGAAACAGTCGCCACCTACCGCGACATGTTTGGCGCTGACAGCTATTTCCTGGAGGTGCAGCGACACGGCATGCCCGAGCAGGAGCAGGTCAACGAGACCCTGCGCGGTCTGGCCCGGGAGTTCGGGCTCCGGACGGTGGCCACCAACGACCTGCACTACGTCCACCAGAGCGACGCCGAAGCGCACGACGTGCTGCTCTGCCTGCAGACTGGCAAGAACTTCGACGATCCCAAACGCTGGCGCTTCGAGTCGCAGGACTTCTATCTGAAGACGCCGGCCGAGATGGCGGCTGTCTTCGCCGACTCACCTGAGGCTCTCGCGGCGACGCTGGAGGTGGCCTCGCGGGTCGATCTCAAACTCGAGCTGGGCCGTCACCTGCTGCCGCCGTTCCAAGTCCCGGCCGGCAGGGCTGCGGAGGCGTACCTGGCCCAGAAGGTGGATGAGGGCATGGGTTGGCGCTATCCTGCCGGGCCGCCGACGGGCGCCAAAGAACGAGTCCAGGAAGAGCTGGCAGTCATCGCCCAGACCGGCTTCGCCTCCTACTTCCTGATCGTCTGGGACTTCTACAGCTTCGCCCGTCAGAACGGGGTCGTGACAGGTCCCGGCCGTGGCAGCGCGGCTGGCTCCCTGGTCTCCTACTGCCTCGGCATCACCGACCTGGATCCGCTGCCGCACGGCTTGATCTTCGAGCGCTTCCTCAATAAGGACCGCATCTCGATGCCTGACATCGACTGCGACTTCTCGGTCGAGGGACGGGAGAAGGTGATTCGCTACGTGACCGAGAAGTACGGCAGCGACAGGGTGGCGCAGATCGTCACCTTCACCACGATGGCCAGCAAGGCGGTGATTCGCGACGTCGGCCGGGTGCTGGACGTGCCACTCAAGGAATGCGACCGTCTCTCCAAATTGATCCCGGTGTACCAGGGCCGGTCCAAGTCGTTGGACGAGGCACTGAAAGAGGTGCCAGAGCTCCGGGAGGCGTACCACGCGGGGCCTAAGCCGGGCCCCAGCGGCACTTACGACGTGCGCCGGCTGCTTGACATCGGCCGGGCGCTAGAGGGGGTGTCGCGCAACGTGAGCGTCCACGCGGCGGGCGTCGTCATAGCCCCTGAGCCGCTGGTGCACTACGCGCCTCTGCAGTACGGTCCCCGCTCGAGCGCGGCCGACGACAGCCAGCGCCAGGTCATCACCCAGTACGACATGAAGGCGGTCGGTGAGATCGGGCTCCTGAAGATGGACTTCCTGGGGCTTTTGAACCTGGACATCATCAGCACATGCCTGCGCCTGCTGGAGGAGCAGCGGGGGCTGAAGCTCGACTTTGAGCAGATCGGCTTGGAGGACGCCAAGACCTATGAATTGATCGCCGCCGCCGACACGGGCGGCGTGTTCCAGCTGGATGGCGCCGGCATGCGGCGGATGCTGCAGGAGATGAGGCCGCAGTCCTTCGCGGATCTCACCGCGGCTGTCGCCCTCTTCCGGCCCGGGCCTATGCAGAACATTCCCGCCTACGTCGCCCGCAAGCAGGGGCGGGAGCCGATCGAGTACATGCACGACCGTCTGGAGGGCATCCTGCGCGACACCTATGGCGTGATGATCTACCAGGAGCAGGTGATGATGGCCGCTCGCGAGCTGGCTGGTTACACGCTCTCGGAAGCGGATCTCCTGCGGGCCGCGATGGGCAAGAAGGACAAGGTGAGGATGGCGCTGCAGCGCGAGAAGTTCATCGCCGGCTGCGGCGAGAACGGCATCTCGCAGGGCAAGGCGATCGAGCTCTTCGACGCGATTGCCAAGTTCGCCGAGTACGGCTTCAACAAATCCCACTCAGCTGCCTACGCGGTGATCAGCTTTCGCACCGCCTACCTGAAGGCCAATTACCCGATTGAGTACATGACGGCGCTCCTGATCCATCAGCAGGGCAGCGCCGAGAAGGTGGCGACGACCATCGTCGACTGCAAGAAGCGCTCGATCGAGGTGCTCCCGCCGGAGGTGAACGAGTCGGGGATCGACTTCTCGATCAGTGGCGGCAGCATCCGGTTCGGGCTGGCGGCGATCAGGAATGTCGGTCGGGGTGCTGTGGAGCAGATAGTCGCCCAGCGCCTGGCCGGCGGTGAGTTCAGCTCGTTGGATGATTTCTGCGAACGCCTGGCCGGGACCCAGGATCTGAACTCGCGGGCGCTCGAGTCGCTGATCGCCTGTGGGGCGTGCGATGCCCTGGGCGAACGCAGCCAGCTGCTCATGTCCATGGAACGGGCCCGTCAGCGGGCGGAGCAGGCGAGGCGCGATCGGGAGTCGGGCCAGACGTCGCTCTTCGGACTGGTCGACGCTCCCATCGAGCAGCCCCTCGACTACGGTCTGCAGCAGGTGCCGCCCATGAGTGGAGAGGAGAAGCTGCGGCTGGAGAAGGAGCTGCTCGGCCTCTACCTGTCGGATCATCCGCTGAACCGAATCGAGACTGAGCTGGCCAAGCTGACGGACACGCAGGCAGCGCAGGTGACGAGCGACATCAGCCAATCCGAGGTGCGGGTGGGCGGTCTGATTCGACAGATACGCCGCGTTGTCACCAGGCGCGGCCAGATCATGGCCTATGCGGAGCTGGAGGACTTGACAGGCAGCATCGACGTGACCCTCTTTCCTCGCTCCTACGAGGAGTACAGGCACCTCTTCGAGCCGGACCGGGTGCTGGTCGTGCAGGGAACCGTGGAACTGGCGCGCGGCGGTGGGGCGCCAGCGCCGACGCTTGGCGGGACCGAGGAGCTGGTCGCTGAGGAGGAGACGGAGCGGGCTGCGGTGATCGCAGATTTCGTCTGGGCCTGGGACGACCCGGAGTGCGTGCCAGTGGCGCGTCAGCAGAAGGCGGTGGTCAAGGTGCCGGCGGGAACCGCTCCTGACCTGATGAAACGGCTGGTACCTGTCTTTGGCCGGCACCCGGGCGGTGATCCGGTGGTCCTCAACATCGAGGTCGATGCGAAGCTGGTGGAAGTGGGCCTGGGTGAGCACTTCCGGGTCATGGCGGGACCGGCTCTGAAGACGGAGCTGGACGAGTGCTTCGGCCAGGAGGTGACCAGCTTTGAGATGGTGAGGGGGAAGAAGAGCCGGGAGGGGCGCCAGCCGAGCGGGCCGGGGAACGGGAACGGACAGGGGAGGGCGAGCGGCAATGGAAGCTTCGATGGCGGCTTCTGAGTCACAGGAGCAGACGGGCGGTTACGTGCTGATCAAGGCGCTGGAGGACGGTGTGGTGATCATGGGCCTGACCCGAGGACGCGATACACGCTCCCATCACTCAGAGCGGCTCGACCGCGGCGAGGTATTGATCGCCCAGTTCACCTCGACGACTGCCGCCATCAAGATCCGCGGCAAGGCGGAGATCCACACTGCTGTGGGCACTGTGGAGAGCAGCTAGCCCTGCGGGCAGTGAGCCTGACCAGCGGCTAGAATCGGCGAGCGGACGTCACCTTCCGGCTGGCGTTCCGCAGCGCCCACGTAGCTCAGTCGGTAGAGCACTTCCTTGGTAAGGAAGAGGTCTCGGGTTCGAATCCCGACGTGGGCTCCCTCCTGCCGCTTCGAGTTCAGCAGAAGCGTTCCCAATCACACTTGCTGTCTGTTAGGGGTTGCAGAAGAATGTGCCTCGCAATCCGCACGGCAAGGGTCGGCGCTTTCGGCCGCCGCGGACGGAGGCTGGTGGAAACGCGACATGGTAGGGGCCTGATCAGCGACTGCGTCACGGCGGCCGCGACGTTGCGGAGCGGTGGAACGACGCCGACAGCGACCACAGAGGGGTGCCTCCAGACCGCGACACCAGGTCAGCACCGACGTGGGGGCAGCCCTCCGAAGACCATGGCGATTCACACGGCAAGTGCCACCGTCCGCGGACGATGGGGAAACGTAACGTTGAGGCAACTCGACCTCTGGGCGCCAGCGATCTGGGCGGCGCTACCGTCGTCCAGGCGTCGCCGGAACCCTTGAACGACCCCGGCCAATCAGCGGCTGTCGGCGATCACTGGTCCTTGACCCGGAGTCGGTCCTGACTCTTTGGAGGCAAGGTGACCACCTTCGGCGGTAGCAAGAAATATGGGGCCGCGGCCCATCTATTGGTCCGGACGGCACCACATACGACTAAACATGAAGGCTTGGGCAGGAGCGCCAAAGCACCGAGTCGACGCCACCCGCGCGGTCGTGCGCCTCGGTGACCACCTGGATGTCGGCCGACTCAAGAATCGGCTTAAAGTGCGCCCAGACCATTGTTCTCGTATCGGGCCTATCCGATGAGCATCCAGACCTGTGGGCGCTTGTAGCGGTTAGCCTGAACGGCTCACAAGATCAGGC
>QHBT01000031.1 GCA_003244185.1 Candidatus Dormiibacter spiritus
CCTGCCGGGCCGCCACTTGCCTCGTACTCATGCTCGTACCTCCAGGGATTGCCAGTGTCGTTGGGCCCAGCCTGGCTCGTAGACTAACAGGCTGCACATGAGCCGCGCCCAACACACGATCACCCGGGACCTCGGTTCCGGCCGATTGTCCGTTACGTGACCATTTTCAGCCCATCGGAGGATGCCCGCGGATCGATGTCCATCTCAGCAATTAGGACCCCGACTGGGCTGGCGAGCGCCCTCGCCGGATGGGCTTTTCGGTTCAGACCGGGCGCGGGCGACCAGGAGCTGGCTCGACGCGCGCTTCTCGATACCGTATCGGTGGCGGTGGCCGCCCGGCACGAGCCCGTCACCCAGTTGGCAGGGAGCCTGCCGGAGGCGGCCCACTGGGCCGCGGCGGCACACGCTCTCGACTACGATGATCTACACCTGCCCTCCACCGCCCACATAAGCGCGGTCTGCGTGTCGGCCACTCTCGCAGCAGGAGGTGGCGCTGAGGCCTACCTCGCCGGAGCAGGCGTGATGGCGCGCCTCGGCACCCTGCTGGGCTGGAATCACTACCAGCGTGGCTGGCACGCCACCTGCACCGCGGGGGCGCCCGCCGCGGCGATCGCTGCCGGGATCGCCATGGGGCTCGACGAACCCGGGCTGGCGACCGCCATGGCCCTGGCCGTCCCCTCCGCCGGGGGCGTGCAGCGAGCTTTCGGGACGATGGCCAAGCCGCTCCAGGTTGGCCTTGCCGCGGCCGCAGGCGTTCAGGCGGCCAGGCTGGCCGAGGGCGGCGCGACAGCGGATCCGGGCGCATTGGAGGAATGGATGCGGCTGGTCGGTGGGAGCCCCCAGGGCGACGTGCCTGACTTCCCCGCCGTTCCCGGTGGCCTGGCCATCAAGGTCTACCCGTGCTGCTACGCCCTGCAGCGACCCATCGCCGCGGTGGCTTCGATGGGGCTGGAGGCCGGGCAGATCGCCTGTGTCCGCTGCGTCACCCCGGCCGCAGCCCTCCAGCCGCTGATCCACCACAGGCCCGTGACTGGCCTGGAGGGAAAGTTCAGCCTTGAGTACGCTGTGGCAGCGGCTGTCCTCGACCACCCTGTCGGGTTCGCCAGCTTCACGGACGGTGCCGTGCGGCGCCCCGACGCGTTGACAGTGGCCGAAAGAGTTGTAGCGGAAGGTCAGCCGGGAGCCAGCGGTCTCCTCGACGGGAAGTTCGTGGCGGAAGTGACTCTCAAGGACGGCAGCCGCAGGAGCACCCATCTCACGGCGCCCACTGGAGCTCCTGCCCGGCCGCCCAGCGTCGAGGAGTTACACGCCAAGGTGGAGGACTGCTGCGGGGCCCTTACTGACGAGGTCCTGGATCTGGACTGGCGGCTCGCTGGCGACTTCTTCCGGCGGGTCCTGAACTGATCGGAATCGGGGAAGAGACCGCCGACCGCCGCTGAGACGTCCTCACGGGGAGGACGAGAGTCACTCCCGGATCTCTCGACAAAGGTCGAATACCGACGGCCGAAGACTTCAATCTGCGACAAGCAATGCCGCTAGCTCGCGCACGTTGCGGACAGATGAAGGGTCGAGCAGGAGTCCGCACAGTTGCGCGGCGCGGGACCCGCCGAGAATCGGTGCCATCAAATCCTCGGCCTTGGCGCTAACCTCGCCCGGTGTCATCGGGTTGGACACTGTGCCGCGAACGCTTTCCACCCTTTGGGACACGCGTCCCCGGCCCCCGCTGAGGGTGAGCGTGAGAATGGCCTTGCGGCCTCCCAGCAGGGCGTCATCAGGGATGAGCTCACTACGTCGGATGAGCCGCTGCATGCTCGGGTCGCGTAAGCGCGCGTCATCATGGGCCAGGACGAACGTGCAACTGCCGTCCAGGAGCGTGGCGGCGACCAGGTACTGCACGTTGATGTCAGCCATCGAACGGTTGTCGACCACGCGGGCCAGGTCCGAAGACAGGCGAATCTCGATGCCCTCGAGCTCATCCGTCGCGAACGGGCCGCTATGCTGCACGACCAGTTCCTCGGCCGCCTGCACGGCCGCCTGAGCCGGGGAACCAACGCAGTAGCGCTTGATGTTGGTCTCCGTGACCTCAAAGCGCGTACCCAACTCGGCAGAGATCTCACTGCGACGCGGGTTCGGGCCGGTGGCGTCAAGAAAGTTGGGATGTCCGCTGAAGACATCGTCGACCCCGTCCGAACCGCCCGCGACCATGCGCGCCGCGAGCACGCCCTGGCTGGCCGGTTATATCTCGACAGGGTGACAGCCGGCGACGAGGCGTTCCCCCGGCCCCACACCTCGGTCAACCAGCCAACCCAGGAGGACAACGCGTGAGGCCCGGCGAGGCAGTCAGTCTCTTGTCGGCGGGCGGTTGTCCGGGATAAGCCTCGTCTATTGAGCGGTCCAGCCCCCATCGACTGCCAGGATGTGACCTGTGACGAGGCTGGCATCGTCGGAGAGCAGAAAACAGATGGCGGCGACCACTTCGTCGACTTCACCCAGGCGGCCGGCCGGGATTCGAGAGAGGACCGCCTGCAAAAACTGCTCATCCCGGAGCACTGGCTCAGTCATCGGCGTCCTGACGAATGTCGGCGCAACAGCGTTGACCCGGATCCGGTGAGGGGCCCACTCCAGCGCCAGGGCCTTGGTCAACCCGTTGACAGCGTGCTTACTGGCGCAGTAGGGGGCTCGGCCGGGATATCCGACTGCTCCCAGCTGGGAGGAAAGCGTCACCACTGCAGCCGGCTGCCCGCCTGGAATGACTCTCTTGGCAAAGGATCTGCAGGCCAAGAGAGTGCCGAGGACGTTGACCTCGAGGATGGCGGCCATGTCCTCGACGGGGACCTCCACCAGAGGTGCGGGGCGGTTGATCCCAGCGGCTGTGACCACCAGGTCTGCAGGCCGCGGCCCACTGCTTCGAAAGCGGCCTCCAACTCCGCTGGGTCGCAGACGTTAGCCGGCGCGACTGACGCGCGACCGCCGTTCAAGCGGATGGTCTCCGCCACGTCCTCCAGCTCGGAGCGGGTGCGGGAGACCAGCGTCACCTCGGCTCCGGCGCTGGCGAGAGCTATTGCCGCGCCTCGACCGATGCCACGGCCTGCGCCGGTGATGACCGCGCGCCGACCTGCGAAGGATCTGCTCAAAGTCGGCCCTTGGGCGGGGGTCCGAGGGTGCTGCGGATTACCACTAGTGGCTCAAAAACCGCGCGACGCACCTGGCCTGGCTCGCTTCTTCCTTCAACTCGATCCACCAATAGTTGAGCTGCAGTCCTGGCCATCTCCTCCATCGGTTGATGAACTGTGGTCAGCTGGAAGACGTCCCAACCGGCCATGGGCAGGTCGTCGAAGCCCACCAGCGAGACCTCGCCTGGCACCTCAATGTCGCGCCGGCGAGCTGCGTTCAGGGCCCCGATGGCGATCGTGTCGTTGCCGCAGAAAATAGCTGTGGGCGGCATTGGCAGCTTCATCAACCGCTCCATTCCCGAAGACCCGGTCTCGACCCCATAGGGTCCCCGGCACACCAACTCGTCGGGCAGTTCAACGTCTGCCACGCCTAGCCCTGCACGCAGGCCGCGCTCGCGATCGCGGCCGGTGCTGGTCTCGGCAGGCCCGAAGATGGCGCCCACCCTTCGGTGGCCATGCCGCAGGATCTCGGCCGCCATCAGGGAAGCACCCAGCGCGTTGTCGACCACTGCGCAGTCGCCGCCGACATCGTCACTGACGCGAACGAGGAACACGAACGGTAACCCGCGCCTGGCCAGCTCCCGGGGGATGGCCGAACCGAGCAGGGTCGTGGTCAGAACTATGCCGTCAGTGGAGCGGTCGAGAAGTCGGTCGAGCGCCAGCTGGTCGTTCTCTCCACCCTCCAGACGCTCCATGAAGAGCACCATCCGATAGCCGAGGCCGGCCAAAGCGTCGTGTAAGGGGGCCACCACATGCGGATAGAAAGGGTTCTCCAGGTCGGTGACCGCCATACCGACTGTCCGCGTCAGCCGGGTGACCAGGCTGCGCCCGAGGTGGCTGGGGGTGTAGCCCAGCGCCTTGGCCACCTCCAGCACGTGCGCTCGCTTCGTCTGGGAGAGGCGAGCATCATTGCGGAAGGCCCGGGAGACAGTGGATTGTGAGACGCCAGCTGCTCGCGCCACGTCGTGGCCCGTCACGCTCGCCAGCGCCGCTGCGCTGAGAGATCGGACAGCGTTTACGGGCTTCGGCGGCATCGCTGTGGGATCCGTTACTGCGGGTCCCGAGGGCTTGGCGTTAGCGGTTGACGCGGAGGTCACAGGTGCGAGCATGCGCCTCGAAGTTCTCAATCCGGCACTGGCGTGCGCAGACCTCGCCGATCATCCTGCTGGCCGCCGGGCTGCACTCCTGATAGGTCACGGTCTTGAGGAACTTGCCTACCCAGAGACCGCCCGTGTATCTGGCTGCCCCCGCCGTGGGCAGGATGTGGTTGGTCCCGATCGTCTTGTCGCCATAGGCGACTGTGGTCTCCGGGCCGAGGAAGAGGGACCCGTAGTTGCGAAGCTGCTGCAGATACCACCGAGGATCCTTCGTATGAACCTCGACGTGCTCGAAGGCCAGCTGATCCGCCTCGCGCGCAGCCTCTTCGTGACTGGCCACGACCCGAATCTCGCCCCTGTCCCGCCACGCCACCGACGCGACGTCAGCAGTCGGCAGGTCGCTCAGCTGGCGTTCAACCTCGCCAGTCACAGCCTCTGCCAGCTTTTCCGAGGTTGTCAACAGGACCGCCGGCGAGGTGGGCCCGTGCTCCGCCTGACCAAGCAGATCCGCGGCCACCATCTCAGGTTCCGCTGTCTCGTCAGCAATGACGAGGATCTCCGTCGGACCGGCCAGCAGGTCGATGCCCACTACGCCGAAGAGCTGACGCTTGGCCTCCGCCACGTAGGCGTTGCCGGGACCGACCAAAAAGTCCACGGGATCAATGCTCTCGGTGCCCAGAGCGAGCGCAGCTATCGCCTGGACTCCGCCGAGGATAAGTATCTCGTCAGCACCGGCCAGGTGCATAGCCGCCACCGTAGCCGCTGGTGCCGCGCCCCCCAGGGGCGGCGTGCAGGCAACCACCCGCTCCACGCCGGCCACCTTGGCGGTGATCACGCTCATGTGCGCCGAGGCCACCATCGGATAGCGCCCACCTGGAACGTAAGAGGCCGAACTGGCCACCGGCAGGTGACGATGCCCCAGCGTAACTCCGGGCAGGGTCTCCACCTCCAGGTCGGTCAGGGTCGCGCGCTGAGCCTGGGCGAACCGCCGGACCTGATCCTGGCAGAACCTGATGTCCTCGATCACCTGGGGCGGAACCGAGCCGACCAGCTGCTCCACCTGAGCTGGCGAGAGCCGAAAACTCTCAGGCTCCCAGCGATCAAAACGCGCCGAGTACTCGCGGACTGCCGCGTCCCCCCGAGTTCGGACCTCCGTGATGATCGATTCCACGGTGCTGCGCACGTCGGGGTCGCCGCCGAGCGGGGCGGCCGGCAGAGCGGGCGATTTCAGGACTGAGCTCATGCGCATCCTCCTTCAACAGGTAGTGACTACGTAGGCCCAGTCTGACAGACCGGGCGCCATCCTACAAGGTCCCTTTCCTCTCTGCGCAGAGCAGCCGCGCAGGTTGACAGACCAAGCTGGCTGATGCTAGGCTCAGTGACACGTTGATGACTACGTATGCACAGAGTGCGAGGCCGGAATCACTTCAGGGGCTCCCGAGGGCGGGAAAGACCGTTCATGACGGTTAGGACGGTCAACGCCGACCCGATGGAGGGACGCATCGCGCGCTTCAACGATCTGCAGCGGAACGGCACCTCGATCATGTTCATCGACAGCGTCCTGCCGGGTCACTACCGGATGAACTACTCGGTGATCGGCGACACCGCATCCGAGAACCCTGACTTCAAGCCCATGTTGACCATCCCGCACCGGTTCCAGATCGGGATGTTCGAAGCACCCCCCGGCAACGGTCCGGGCTGGCATACGCACACCTACGTTGAGCTGTTCGTGCCTCTCACCGGGCGCTGGCGCTTCTGCTACGGGACCAATCCGGACGACCCCGACGACATCGCCGGCGAGGCAGTGCTCGAACCCTGGGACACTATCTCGTTCCCCGCCGGCCTCTGGCGCCGCTTCGAGAACATTGCGCAGACCAACTCCTGGGGTTTCGCGGTCCTGGACCCGCATGAGGCCTTCGCTGGCCGGGATCCCATCTGGCCGGCCTGGCTCGAGACTCTGGCTGCTGAACGGGGCTTGCGAGCCGACGAACACGGGCGCATGGTGAAGCCGGCCAATTTCGGGGAGCTCGAGCGCGAGGTGGCAGCGAAGATTCGGCAGACCGCTGGAGAACGCTGATGTTGCCCATGAGGTACAGGCTCACGACCGACCACGCTGATCGCCCATGACAAGAACTGGAGGTGGGCCCATGACCGCTGTGCTCAAAGCCGAGCGAATCACCAAGCGCTGGAACGGAGAGTCGAGTCGAAGGTCAGGCAGACGACTGATAGCCGCAAACCTGTTCACACCGGAGTCAGCCAGTTGAGCACCTTGCTTGAGGCGTCTGGGATCGTGAAGCGATACGGTCACGTCACCGCCCTCCAGGGCGCTGACTTCTCCGCCAACGCTGGAGAGGTTGTGGCACTGATCGGAGACAACGGAGCCGGAAAAAGCACTCTGGTCAAGGTGCTCTCAGGCGTTGTCGCGCCGGATGAGGGCACCATTCAGATCAAGGGGAATCCGGTGACCCTGGGTTCTCCACTTGGCGCTCGAGCGTTCGGCATCGAGACTGTATTCCAAGACCTGTCCTTGGCCCCCGACTTGGGCCCGGCCGAAAACGCGTTCGTCGGCAGAGAGCTGATCAAGCCAGGGCTGCTCGGGTGGTTTGGCGTCCTCGACAGCGCCAAGATGCGACGGCAGGCGGCCGATGCGTTCATGTCCATGGGCACCAATCTGATGACGCTTCTCGACGAGCCGGTCGCCACCATGTCGGGCGGCCAGCGGCAGAGTGTCGCCATCTGCCGCTCGATCATGTGGGCCAGCGAGGTGCTCTTCCTGGATGAGCCGACCGCCGCGCTCGGAGTTGTCCAGACACGCAATGTGCTCGATCTCGTGCGCCGGGTGGCGGACCGGGGCGTGGCGGTCGTGCTGATCAGTCACAACATGCAGCAGGTACTGGAGGTGGCCAATCGGATTGAGGTGTTGCGCCTCGGTCGCCGGGTGGCGCAGTTCAACGCTGCCGGGACCAACATCGAGCAGCTGGTCGGCGCTATGACGGGCGCGCTCGACAGGTCGGCGGCATGACCCTGTCCCAGAGCGACAGAACCGATTCGGCCCCCGCGGAGCAAGCGGCAGTCTCGGCACCTCCGCCAATACGCAGGCGGCCTCTTCGGCGCCTGCTGACGACCTCGCCCGTATTGATGAGCGCGGTCCTGCTCTTCCTGGTGATCGTTTTCTCCGCCATCCGACCAGACGCCTTCCCCAGCCTGGCCAACGCGCAAAACGTGGTCATGGATGCAGCCGCCCTGCTGGTCATGGCGGTGGGCATGACCTATGTGATGATCGCCGCCGGGATCGATCTGTCGGTCGGCTCAGTGCTCGTTTTCGCCGGCGTCTGCTCGGCCAAGGTCATGGGCGCCATGGGCGCAGACAATTGGGGGACTGTTTTGGCCGGCCTCGTAGTGGCGCTGGCGGCGGGCCTCGCCTGGGGCTTATTCAACGGCCTGTGCATCACCAAGCTTCGCGTTCCCGCCCTGATCACAACACTGGGCACTTTGGGCGCCGCCCTCGGCGCCGCCAATCTGGTAACCCATGGCAACGATGTTCGGACCGTGCCGCTGACACTCATCGAGTTCGGCGTGGGCGGCCCTCTTGGCCTCAGCTGGATCGTCTGGGTTGCGATAGCTGTGGCCATCGTCGGAGGCCTGGTCCTGGCCCGAACTCGATTCGGTCGTCACACTTACATCATCGGTTCCAACGCCGAGGCCGGGAGGCGGGCTGGAATCAATGTCGACAATCACCTGCTGAAGCTATATGGGCTGAGCGGCCTCCTCGCGGGCTTGGCGGGATGGCTGTCCTTGGCGCGTTTCGCCACCACGACCATCGCCGGTCACAGCACTGATGTGCTGGCAGTGATCACTGGCGTGGTCCTCGGTGGAACGAGCCTCTTCGGCGGCTTCGGGACGGTCGGAGGCACAGTCATCGGAATCCTCATTCCGACGGCTCTCTCGAACGGATTCATCATCGTCAACGTCGAGCCGTTCTGGCAGGAGGTTGCCACCGGATTCATTCTCATCGCGGCGGTGTACGTCGATCAGATCAAGCGCCGGGCCCGGGAGCGAGCCTGAGACACAAAAGGGAGACAAGAATTACGTGAGGCAATTTCGAACGGCAGCGGCGGTGGTCGCACTTGTGACCACCCTGGTCCTCGTCGGGTGCGGGGGAACATCCAGTTCCTCGACTTCCGCGAGCGCCGGCCCCAAGAAGAAGGTCGTCTATGTGCCGGGTCTGACCGGCAATCCGTTCTACTCGACTGTGGCCTGCGGAGCCAAGTCGGTGGCGGCCAAGCTCAATGTGGAGTTCTCTGTCCAGGGCGCGCCTCAATTCGACCTGGGCGCGCAGACCTCGATCGTCAACGCGCTGATCACTTCGAAACCTGACGCCATCATGATCTCCATCACAGACTCGAAGGGCATGATCGCTCCGCTGGCGCGAGCCAAGGCGGCGGGCATCAAGGTCATCGCGATTGACGGCGACCTGGCCGACACGAGCATAGCCGTCACCAACATCCAGTCAGACAACGTCAAGGGCGGTGCGCTGGCCGCCGATAAGCTTGGTCAGCTCATGGGCAACCAGGGGTCCGTTGTGCTGTTGAGCAACGCTGCCGGCAACCCGATCGGCGAACAGCGACTTAAGGGCTTCGAGGACGAGCTCAAATCGAAGTACCCGGGTGTCCACGACCTAGGAGTTCAGTACTCCAAGAACCAGACGTCCCAAGCTGCGCTGATCGTGTCCAGCTCGGCTGTCGCGCACCCAGACTTGAAGGGTGTGTACACGACGGCGACCAACAACACTGAGGGCGCCATCACCGGCGTTCGCGAGTCGAATAAGGTCGGCCAGGTCAACATAGTCGGCTACGACACCTCCGATCCGATCGTGGAGGCGTTGCACCAGAAGACCCTGGCCGCCGACGTGGTCCAGTACCCGTTCGGCGAGGGCAAGCTCGGAGTGCAGTCGGCGGTTGACGCGATCAACGGCAAGTCAGTGCCTCGCCAGCAGAACCAGCCCTTCGTGATCGCCACTCCTCAAAACGTCGATACGCCGCAAGTCCAGCAGTACATCTACAAGCTCAACTGCTAGGGCGCTACAGCTAGTGACCGAGAGGGCTGGGCAGCCGAACTTCAAAACACTGAAGGGGGAGGCGCCACAGGGCGCCTTCCCCTCCGTGCCGGCCAGGCGAGCCATGCCGGCTGACTTTGCAATCTCAGTGAAAGCGAAGCGCTGCCAGGACCTCAGAGCACCCGATCAGGGTCAGCGGATGCAGCCCATGCGGGGCTTCGAGGACACCTACGTCGACATCGTCGACTACATCATCCGCATCACCGATCGGATCTGGGAGGACCAGGACGTCGGCTACATCTACGACACCTACCGCGCCGGCTGCCGGGTTTACGACGACCATGGCCCGAATTACGGGGTCGAGAACGTGGTGGAGGGGACTGTGCAGGCCCTCCACGCCTTTCCGGACACCAGGCATTACGCCGACGACGTCATCTGGGCGGGCAACGAGGACGAGGGGTTCGCCACGTCACACCGCGCGGTCAATGTTGGTTACCATCTCGGCTCGTGGCGTTGGGGGCCACCGACCCGCCGCAAGATCAACCTGTGGGTGATCGCCAACTGCTTGTCGGTGGAGAACGAGATCTACGAGGAGTGGGTTCTCCACAACACCTCAGCACGGCTGGCTCAGTGCGGGATCGACGTGCGAGCCGCAGCCCGCTCCTTCGGCAACGAGGGGCTCAGCCCGCCACTCGGAGAGCGTGAGCTGACCGAGGTTGAACGGCTGCGCGGTGGTCGCAAGCCTGAGCCATATCCCCCCTCCACCATGCGCTCCGGCTTCGATGTCGAGCACGTCGTGCGAGCGCTGTTCCACGAAACCTATAACCGGCGAAACCTGAGCGCGATTGACAGAATCTACGCCTCAAACGTGCGCTGGCACGGCAGCTCCAATCGCGAGGGTTACGGCCGTGCCGACGTCCGGGCGATGGCTCGGGCCCTGCTCGCGACCTTTCCGGACCTCGGTCTCCACGTCGACGACGTGTACTGGATGGGCAACGACGAGGATGGTTTCAGCGTCTCCGTGCGCTGGACCGCACTCGGCACGCACCGGGGTTATGGACTCTACGGCGCGCCCACCGGCAGGCGCGTCCACCTTTGGGGCATCTCCCAGCTGTACTTCGTGGGCGGCCGCATAGTTGAGGACTGGATGCTCTTCAACGAGTTCGATGTTCTCGCGCAGATTCTGCGCGACGAGCCTCTCACGTTGACGCCGGATCGCGAGTCGTGACCCACAGCGTTCAGCGCACTTCAGCACCCCTCGTGGCGCCTGAGCTCCGATCGGAATGAGCCTGCCGGCGGGCTTGCCCAGAGACGTCGAGCTGCGGTTGATCAAGGCGCCGCTCGCCTCGCCGGCACCCGGCCGCGACCCGGCCGTGTCAGCCAGAGTCAGCGAGATGCTGCTGCGCATCGAGCGCGAGGGCATGGACGCGGTTCGCGCCTATTCGCGCGAGCTCGATGACTGGGCGCCAAAAGACTTCGCGGTCAGCCAGGCAGAGGTAGATGCCGCTACCGAGTCCCTACCGGAGGCGCTGCAGGAGGCGATCGCATTCGCCCAACTTCAGGTTCGCCAGTTCGCCGAGCACCAGAGACGATCTCTGGTGGACTTCGAGGTGGAAACGCTGCCCGGCGTTCAGCTCGGTCAGCGCCAAGTGCCTGTGGAGCGGGTCGGCGCCTACGTCCCGGCCGGACGCCTACCCATGCTCGCCAGTCCCTTCATGACCATCCTGGTCGCAAAGGTCGCCGGTGTGGAGCGCGTGGTAGCGTGCTCACCGCCCCGGGCGGGTCGGGGTATCCACCCACCGGTTCTGCATTCCATCGCCACCTCAGGCGCTGACGCGATATTTTCGCTTGGGGGGGTTCAAGCACTCGCTGCGATGGCGTTCGGAATCGAGGACCTGGGTCCGGTCGACATGCTGGTGGGGCCTGGCAACGCTTTTGTGGCCGAGGCCAAGCGCCAGCTGTTCGGGCGAGTGGGCATAGACCTTCTGGCCGGACCGTCCGAGATCACGGTGCTCGCGGACGCAACCGCTGACCCCGAGCTGGTTGCGGCTGACCTCCTGGCTCAGGCGGAACACGGTCCGACCTCGCCGGCCATCCTGGTCACTACTGATGAGACGCTGGCGAACAGGGTCGTCAAGGAGATAGACAGGCAACTTGACGAGCTCGCTGCCTTGGGAGCGGATGAGATTCCCAGGCGTGCTTGGACCGACCATGGCGCAGCCATCCTTATCAGTTCCGCCGAAGACGCGGTTCGAGTGGTTGACGGTCTGGCGCCCGAGCACCTTGAAATCCAGACCGACCGCGACGATTGGTATTTTGACCGCCTCCGCAGCTACGGCTCGGTTTTCCTGGGATCACAGGCCACTGTGGCCTTTTCCGACAAGGCGATCGGGACCAACCACACGCTGCCCACCGCCGGGGCCGCGCGCTACACAGGTGGCTTGTCGGTGGCGAAGTATCTGAAGACGCTGACTTATCAGCGGATCGTCTCAGAAGTCGGAGTGGCGGCCATCGCGCCCGTGGCGGCCGAAATCGCCCGCGCGGACCTGATGCCCGCCCATGAGGCGTCAGCTACCCGACGGCTTGCGCACCTGTCGCAGCGGCAGGGATCTCCGCAATGAAATTGCAGGACCCCGTCCCTGACGACCAGCCGGGTGCTGGCAGAAGACGCGCGGAGCTGGTTTGCTAGGACCATGGCCCGGATAATCTGCCAGCAGCTCGCACCTCAAATCGCCGACCTTGCCGGCAACTGCCGTCTATCAATCGAGGCGATCCGCGCGGCCGTCCAGGGGAAGGCCGACGTGGTGGTGCTACCCGAGCTCGTCACGTCCGGATATGTCTTCGAATCGCGAGAGGAGGCCGTGTCGGTTGCCATCCCAGCCAGCCATCGGCTCTTCGTCGAGTGGGCGTTGGAGGCAGCCCGGGGCCCGTCAGTCGTGGTGGGGGGATTCTGCGAGCTGGGGCAGGACGGCCTGCTCTACAACAGCGCCGCGATAGTAGATGGCTCAGGCGTCCGCGCCGTTTACAGGAAGACCCATCTGTGGGAGCGAGAGAAGCTCATCTTTCAACCCGGTGCCGAGGCGCCACCGGTGCTCGACACCCAGGTCGGCCGGATAGGCGTCCTCGTCTGCTACGACCTCGAGTTTCCGGAGATGACTCGGACGCTTGCCTTACGCGGCGCCGACCTGATCGCCGTCCCGACCAACTGGCCGCTGGTGGCGCGACCGGCTGATGAACGACCGCCAGAGGTGATCATCGCAATGGCTGCCGCTCGCACCAGCCGCGTCTTTATCGCCTGCTGCGACAGGGTGGGGGTCGAACGGGGACAGGAGTGGACGGCTGGCACGGCGATCATCGACCAGTCCGGTTGGGTTATCGCGACGACGCCCGAGGCAGGGCCGGCGACAGCTGATGTCGACCTTGTCCTGGCCCGGCGGAAGGGCTGGAGCGAACTCAACGATGTGCTGGGCGACCGCCGACCGGAGCTCTATTCAGCACTAAGCGCAGAGCAGAGCGTCAGCACCCAACTTCCGCTGACAGTCTCGGACCAAACTCGATGCTGAGCGCAGGGCCGGGCGGAACCAGGAGAATGGCTTGAAAGGCCCTTCTCTGGCCAGCCGCTTGGGCGACGGGGAGCCCGTCAGCGGTCTCTTCGTCAAGATGCCTGCGCCGGCTCAGGTGGAGATGGCCAGTCGGGCCGGCTTCGATTTTGTTCTCCTCGATACAGAGCATGGGCCCGGCGGGGGACTCGAGCTCGAGCATCACCTCCGCGCCGCCGATGCGGAGGGAATGCCCGCACTCGTGCGGGTGCCGAGCCTCGATCCTGGCCCCATCCTGTCCGCTTTGGATGGCGGCGCCAGCGGGGTGGTGATCCCGCACGTGACCGACCCCACTACCGCTCGCGCAGCCGTGGCGGCCGCACACTATCCGCCACTTGGCAGGCGCGGCCTAGCTCTGTCGACTCGGGCTGGCGGCTACGGCGACATCCCGCTGGCGCGCCATCTGGAGCGGGCGGCGGCTGAGACGGTGGTCTTCGTGCAGATCGAGGACGCCGAAGCTGTCGATGCGGCCGCGGGCATCTTAACCACATCGGGAGTGAGCGGAGTGCTCATAGGGCTGAATGACCTCTCGATCTCACTCGGGCACCCCGGCGATCCCGAGCACCCGTCGGTGACTGCAGCCGTGGAGACCATCCGCGCCGCGGCCAGCGCGGCGCGGACGCCAGTGCTGGTTGTGGCTGGAGGTTCGGACGACGCTCGCAGGTGGCGGGGTTGGGGTGCAGCAGGTGTAGTTTTCGTGGCAAGCCAGCTGACATTGGGCGCCTTTGCCAGCGCCGTCCGCGAAGATCGGGCCAGCCTGACCGCGGGGCCGCCGCCCCAGCCAGGTCCCTCTGCTCCCTCCCAAGTCGCCGCCGAGCGACTGCACTTGGTGCTGGTGCCTGGCATGCTCTGTGATGCCGATCTGTGGAGCGAGGTGTCAGCCAGGCTCGGCGAGTGCGTCAGTCTCCAGGGGGCCCGGATCGATCTCGATGAGTCGGTAGCCGGTATGGCGGAGACTGTGCTGGCAAGCGCACCGCAGCGCTTTGCCCTGGTCGGCCACTCGCTGGGTGGAATCGTCTGCCTGGAAGTGATCAGGCGCGCGCCTGAAAGAGTGATCGGGATTGCCCTGATCAACTCCAGTGCGCGACCCCCTGACGAGCAGCAGTTACTGCAATGGGAGCCGCTGCAGGATGAGGCCGAGAAGGGCCGGTTCAGCCACATCGCCGCCGCGCAACCCGATGTGGTGCTGCCGCTGGCCAGACGCTCGGACAAAGCGCTGCGCGATCGCGTCGAGGGCATGGCGCGGTCGGTGGGTGTCGAAGCGTTCCGGCGCCAGCTGATGGCGCAGAGGACCCGACCAGACAGCCGCCCCTGGCTGGCGGGGATCGCCTGCCCAGCGATCGTTATTGCCGGTCAGGACGACGAGATCTGCCCGATGGCGGTCCAAGAAGAACTCGCTTCAGGCATAGCCGGATGCCGCCTGGAGAAGCTGGCTGCCTGCGGGCACCTGGCACCCCTGGAGCAGCCGGAGGCGGTCGCCGAGCGGCTTCTCGGCTGGCTGTCGGCTCTGCCACAGCCGTCTTTGCCGCCAAGAGCCGCGCAATTCGCTGGAGCCGGCTGGTGACGGGGGCTGACGGCAAGCGGGTACTCACGACTCTTGTGGGCAGCCTCCCCCGCCCGGACGCTGTTGTCGATGTGGTCCGAAAACAGGACGATGGAGAGGTGACCGACGCCGCCGCGGCTGACGCGATCATGCGCGAATCGGTTGCCGAGGTGGTCGCCCGCCAGGTCGCCGTCGGCATCGACATGGTCAGTGATGGCGAGATGAGCAAGATCAGCTACGCCACCTACATGCGTCACCGCCTGACAGGCTTCGAGTTGGGGGACGCCCCCCGAGCGGTCCCTGCCGATCTCGACGCCTTCCCTGACTACCGGGATCGGATAGCCAGTCGAGGCGAGACCCCTGTCTACCGGCGTCCGATCTGTCGGGGCCCCATCGCAGTCCGCGATCTCGGGCCGGTCCGAGCGGATATCCGCCACCTCGCCGAGGCCACTCAGACTCAACCTGTGAAGGCTGCCTTCCTCACAGCCGCCTCACCGGGGGTGATAGCTGTCTTCCAGCCCAACGAGTACTACTCGACCCAGCGTGAATACCTATACGGGGTGGCCGAGGCGATGAAGGTCGAGTACGACGAGATAGCGGCTTCCGATCTGATTCTCCAGGTCGACTGTCCTGATTTGGCCATGGGTCGTCACATCCGGTATCGGGACGAGAGCGAGGAGGCCTTCCTTGAGCATGCCGCCGAACAGGTCGAGGTCCTTAACCACGCCCTGGCCGACGTGCCTGCCGAGCGCGTGCGGATGCATGTCTGTTGGGGCAACTACGAGGGACCTCATACGAGCGACATCGACCTGCGCAAGATCCTGCCGATAGTGCTGCAGGCCAAACCCTCGATGATCGCGTTTGAAGCCGCCAATCCTCGCCACGCGCACGAGTGGGAGGCCTGGCTCGGTGTCAAGCTGCCATCCGAAAAGGTGCTGATCCCCGGGGTGATCGACACCTGCACCAACTACGTCGAGCACCCTGAGCTCGTCGCCCAGCGGGTCAGGCGGTTTGTCGAAATCGCCGGTCCCGAACGAGTCATCGCCGGCACTGACTGCGGCTTTGGGACCTTCGCCGGGTTCGGCAGGGTGCATCCGGACATCTGTTGGGCGAAGCTGCAGTCGCTGGTCCAGGGAGCGGCGCTGGCCTTCCCGGAGTGAGCCAGGCACCGAGCGCGCCCGGCGGCACCGCGAGGTAGTAATGTCTGGCTACCAGCAGATCTTCTAGGAGGAGTACAACTTGCCGAGGCGCGGACAGCACGACCAGACTCCGGGTGATGCGCGAAACCCCTATTCCGATGTGGGCGGCCCGGCGGGTAGGCACGCGCAAACGCATGATGTGCGCCGGGAGGAGCTCACCAACCCTCGCGGTCCCGACCAGCCGACGGAAGACTTCGACCAGGACCTGCATGATCCACGGCTGGAGACGGGGCCTGGGCATGTGGAGGAGAGCTTCGTCGCCGCCGACTCGAAGAGAGTCCACGACCTACTGCCCTGGCTGGACAGCTCACAGCTGGAGCAGCTTGCGGTCCTGAATGAAGGGACTCGCCTCGAGCAGGGCGGTGTCTATCTGGACCTGCGCGACCGCGAACGCGGCCCCTTCAAGGCCATCGGGGGCGAGAGCGCCGACGCGCCGCACCTGTACGTCGCCAAGCGGGACCTGGACCACGAGCTCTGGAACCGCCTGACTGGCGATCTGCCCGGCGTCCGGATCGATCGTCCCACCTAGGCAGCCCAGAGGACTTCGACAACCTTCGCCATGAGCGGCGCCCGCGCCATCGCGGTTGGCCCTGGCTGATCAGCTGATTGGCGAACAACGCTGGAACCAGCTGAGATAACGCTGGGGACACCTGAGAATAGCCGCCTTGTGGCGCCTCCCAGACGATTCATAGGAATTACTAAGGCAGCGCTAAACCGCGGAAGCCAAGCTGATTTCAAGCGCCGGTGTTCCCCCTCACCGGTGCTTTTGCAACCGACTCCCACCCTCCCGTAACGGGGCCGGAGGCTTTGAGCCTCCGGCCCTTATCCGCCAATTCGAACACACGCGGTTCACAGCAATCTCACAGCTTCAGGCCACAGGATGGAAGTGGTGACGGAAGAGCGCACTCGGGTCCTGGTCGTGGATGACGAGCCGAATATCACCGAGCTCATCGCCATGGCACTTCGCTACGAGGGGTTCGCCACTGAGACAGCGGCCGGCGGCCGTGCGGCCCTGGCCGCTGTTACGGAGTTCAACCCGGCTCTGGTCATCCTTGACGTGATGCTGCCGGACCTTGACGGTTTCGAAGTGCTGAAACGGCTCTCTGCCGAACGGCGCCGCGTACCCGTGATCTTTCTCACCGCCCGCGACGCCACCGAGGACAAGGTGCGAGGCCTGACGGTCGGTGGCGACGACTACGTGACCAAGCCCTTCAGCATCGAAGAACTGGTGGCCCGGGTGAGGGCCGTTCTTCGGCGCCACGAGGATCCATCTCAGCGATCGCAGAACCTTCTACAGCTGGCCGATCTCGAGCTTGACGAGGATGCTCACGAGGTGCGCCGGGCTGGTCGGGTGATCGAGCTCACGACCACCGAGTACCGGCTGCTCCGCTACCTGCTGATCAACGCCGGCCGCGTGCTGACCAGAAGCCAGCTGCTGGATCATGTCTGGCACTACGACTTCGGCGGTCAGGCCAACGTCTTGGAGACCTACATCAGCTATCTGCGCCGCAAGGTGGACGGCGTGGAACCGCCGTTGATCCAGACAGTCCGCGGTGTCGGCTACGTCCTGAGGCCACCTCGCGTGTGATCAAATCCCTCCGCGGTCGGCTGCTGGTGGGCTTGGTGCTGCTCGTGATCGCCGGGCTGGCCGTCAGCAGCCTGGCCACCTACCTCGCCCTGCAGTCATTCCTGCTCCGGCGGGTTGACGATCAGCTGCTCGCGGGCCGCGATCCGGCCGCCCGTTACATGCTCAGCCTCCGCGCCGGCGAGCCCAGCCGCAGCGCCTTTCCGCCGCCCTTCCCCTCCGGCACTTACGCTGAACTGCGGAGCCCCGACGGGCAGATCTTCGCCGGCACCTTCTCCTTCGGCGGTGCGGACTCAGCCGCCCAACCTCGGCTGCCGGATCCGCTCCCCAGCGCGGCCGGCGGCCAGCCGGTGATCCGGCTTCTGACCGGCAGCGGAGGCGTCAGCGATTATCGCGCCCTCTTCCAGACACTGCCGACCGGCGACCAGCTGGTATTGGCCATCCCCCTCACTGACGTGAACTCGACGCTTACCGAGCTGCTGGTGAGCGAGGCCTTGATCAGCGCCGCGGTTCTCATCGCGCTCCTGGTGTTCGCCTGGTGGGTGGTAGGTCTTGGTCTGCGACCGCTGGAACGGATGGGCGCGACCGCGCAGGCCATCGCGGGAGGTCAGTTCGGCCGGCGTGTGGAGCCGGCCACGCCCCAGACCGAGATTGGCCGGTTGGGGCTGGCCCTCAACGGCATGCTGAGCCAGATCGAGGCCGCCTTGGAGCAGCGCCGCCAGTCGGAGCAACGCCTGCGCCGGTTTGTCGCCGACGCTTCGCATGAGCTGCGCACGCCTCTCACCTCCATCCGCGGCTATTCCGAGCTGCTCCGCCTCGGGGCTGGGGCGTCGCCCGAGGATGCTGCGGTCGCCCGCCGGCGCATCGAAGAGGAGTCGCGGCGGATGAGCTCGCTGGTCGAAGACCTACTGCTGATGGCTCGGCTCGATCAGGGCCGGCCGCTGGAAGAGACGCCGCTCGACCTCCGCCAGATCGCCGCGGATGCCTGCCAGGACGCCCGCACCGTGGCCCCTGAGCGCAGGATCTCTCTCTCTGCGCCTGAGCCGGTCCGGATAGTTGGCGATGACACCCGCCTCCGCCAGGCTGTGAGCAACCTGCTTCGCAACGCGCTAAGCCACACACCTGCCGGAAGCGCTATCGAGGTCTCGCTGGCTCAGTTGGATGGCCGGGCGATCCTGTCGGTGCGCGACCACGGCCCGGGCTTGACACCAGAAGCCGCCGCGCGTGCCTTCGAGCCGTTCTACCGGGCTGATCCTGCTCGGAGCAGGGACCGCGGTGGAGCGGGACTCGGCCTCGCGATTGCCGCTGGGGTCGTGAACGCCCACGGCGGCTCCCTTCGCTACCTACCCGCGGAGGGCGGCGGGGCGACGTTTGAAATGGAGCTCCCGCTGTCCGCCGAGCAGCCGACCGAGCAGCCGATCCGGCAGGCGGAGCCTTTCATGCCGAAGGAGCTTGCGCCGCCGGCCTGACCTCCGCCTCCATGACCGCGCAGCTACGTCAGCGTTTGCCTCCGAAGAGCGTTCCGAAAACGCCCCGGATCAAGTCCTGACCCGCGCGGGAGGTGACCACCCTGCCCGCGGTTCGCACGCCAGTCTCCAGCATCCGCTGCTTCTGACGCTCCGCCGCCACTCGCTCCCGCTCTGCCCTGGCCTTTTCCGCGGCCGCCTGCCGTTCCATTCGCACCTGCTCAGCGGCGGTCAGCGGGCGCGGCTTGGTTTCGGCCTGAGCGGCTGCCGCGGCCGCCTCCTCCTGGGCCGCCTGGATCCGGGCGGTGATGATCTCGTGGGCGCTCTCCGGATCGATAGGTGTCGCGTACTTGGCGGTGAGGGGACTTACCGAGATCAAGCGCTGCACTGTCACAGCGTCCAGCGCGTCCATCAGCGAGTCGGGCGGGATCAGCCGGGTAGCGGCGAGCGGCGTCGGCACGCCTTTGGGAGAGAGCACAGTGACAGCCGCCTCGCCGGTGCCAAGCGAGGTCAGCAGCTTCTCCGTGTCGTAGAAGTCGCTCTTGGGGAAGGTGCGCGCGGCCTTGCGGAGTGCGTCAGCGTCCTGAGGTGTGAATGCGCGAAGCGCGTGCTGGACCCGGTTGCCCAGCTGAGCGAGCACCGAGCTCGGCACGTCGCCGGGAACCTGGGTCACGAAGTAGATGCCCACACCCTTGGAGCGGATCAGGCGGACTGTGCGCTCAATCTCTGCGAGGAGCGCCTTGGAGGCGCCGTCGAAGAGGAGATGGGCTTCGTCAAAGAAGAAGACCAACTTGGGCTTCGGTGGGTCCCCGATCTCGGGGAGCAGATTCCACAGCTGGGCCAGCATCCAGAGCATGAAGGTGCTGAAGAGCTTCGGTTTCTCCAGCACGTCGGAAAGCTCGAGCAGGCTGATCAGCCCCTTGCCTGACGTGTCAGTCCGGATCAGGTCCTGAACGTCGAACTCGGGCTCGCCAAAGAACGCACCGGCGCCCTCCTGCTCAAAGGTCGCCAGCGCGCGCAGCAGCACGCCCACGGAAGCCGCGGCGATGCCGCCGTACTGGGCCAGTTCCGGCTTCCCAGCGTCAGAGGTCAGGTACTGGAGGGTGGTACGCAGGTCGGGCAGGTCGAGCAGGGGCAGCTGATTGTCGTCGCAGTACTTGAAGACCATTGCCAGAATTGATGTCTGCGTCTCGTTGAGGCCCAGAACCTTGCCGAAGAGAGTAGGTCCGAAACTGTGGACTGTGGCACGCACCTGGGCGCCGACCTTGCCGGTGAGGGAGAGAAAGTCGACAGCATGCCCTGCGGGCTTGAACTCCCAGGCCATCTGCTGACAGCGTTCCTGCAGCTTGGCACTGCTGGCGTCGCCAGGCGCCGCCAGACCTGTCAGATCACCCTTGATGTCAGCGACGAAGACGGGCACGCCGGCGTCGGACAGCTGACCCGCCAGCACCTGCAAGGTCTTCGTTTTACCGGTACCAGTGGCGCCCGCTACCAGGCCGTGCCGGTTCAGAACTGTGAGCGCCACCTGGATACGGGGATCGGTCAGCGGCTCACCGTCGAGCAGAGCTGAACCGATGACGAGGCTCGGCTCCGTCAGTGAATAGCCGCTCTGCACCTCCTTTACGAACGCTTCCTTCACCCGCTGCAACCTCCACCTAGACGGACTTGCATCACCGACTGCCTGCTATGATCGCTCCGGCTCTGTTTGGGGACATGTTAGCGAGGGCAAGCCAGATGCCGAACGTTGAAGCGCCGCCAAGCCATTGCGTACTGGCGGAGTGACGATGGCAGATCAAGGGGTCCGAGACCTGGTCCGTTTGAGGGCCGGCGATGCCGGCGTCACTACTTCCGCTTTCGATCCCGCCGAGACGTTCGGGGTGTCGAAGAAACGTGCCCTGAGGGAAGTCGACGGGATCCGAAGCGAACTATCCGCACTGCAGGAGCCGTTCTACGCAGAGCGCTCACGCTCCGTATTGGTGGTGCTCCAGGGAATGGACACCTCGGGCAAGGACGGCACCATCAGCCATGTCATGGCCGGCATCAACCCGCAGGGCGTGTCGGTGACCTCCTTCAAAGCGCCGACTCCCGAAGAACTGCGCCACGACTTTCTCTGGCGCATCCGGCGGGCGTTGCCGGGACCCGGATTGATCGGCATCTTCAACCGCTCTCATTACGAGGACGTTCTGGTCGTCAAGGTAGATGGGCTGGCGCCGCCAGATGTGATCGAGGGTCGCTATGGCCGCATCAACCGCTTCGAGGCAAACCTGGTCGGGTCAGGAACCACTGTTCTCAAATTCTGCCTGCTCATCTCAGCCGAGGAGCAGCGCAAGCGGCTGGTGGCGCGGTTGGAGGATCCCACGAAGCACTGGAAGTACTCGCCGGCCGACGTCGACAAGCGCGCCCAGTGGGATGAGTACATGGTTGCCTACGATGCGGCGCTCAGCCGCTGCTCGATTCCCGAGGCCCTTTGGTACGTGGTGCCGGCCGATCGAAAGTGGTTCCGGAACTACGTCATCAGCAGTGTGCTGCTTGAGACTATGCGGGACCTGAAGCCCCGCTACCCAAAAGCCACCTTCAGCGTGGCGCGGGAGCTGGCGAGGCTGCCGGCCCACCCCGCAACGAGGGCCGGCCGGCAGCAGCACTGACCGCTAGGAGCGGATGGGTTCTCGCTTGACCAGGTGGATGACCGCCACCAGGATGCACGCGCCGATGAAGGCGACTATGAAATCGACTATGAGGCCCGAGGGGGTGTCGGTGTTGAGCGTGTTGGTGATGATGCTCAGGATCCAGCCGCCGACGATACCGCCGACAATCCCCAGCAGGATGTCCAGCAGGGGTCCGTACCCTCTACCGCTCATGACCTTTCCGGCCAGCCATCCGGCGATGCCGCCGATGATGATGAACCCTATGAAATGAAGCAAATCCGCCTACCTCCTGAACTCTGATGTGAAAGCCATTTCCATGCCTGGGCGCGAGTCGCCTGCCCACCAAGTCTAGCAGGGCTGTGAGCACTCGGAGCGCAACGCTGAAAGACCAAATGGCCACGTAAGCCGCTCCCGATGGTTTAGCCAGCCGCTGGGGCTGTCCGCGCAGAGGCCTGATGCGGGCGGCCATCTTCCGCCGTTGAGATTCAGCCGGCCCGGCGGGTCAGATCGTCCAGGCGGTGCTGCCAGTAGTCCAGGCGGCGGGTCAGCCGTCCCGCTTCCCGCTCCATGATGGCGCGGTCGCGCTGCAGTTCCGGCTGACCCGCCGGGGCGACCTTGCCGACCTGTTGCTCCAACTCCTCCAGCAGGCCCTGCTTGAACTCCACCAGCTGCACATACACGTCGCGCCAGTGTTGCGCGTCGTCAGGATGCGTACTGGCGAGGTTGCCCTCTTCGCCGGGAAGCAAGCGGTCGGTTGCCAGCGCGTCCTCAATGAGATCGTCATTACCTGGGTTTTCCCGGGGCTCAGAATCGGCGCTGCTCATCCACCTCTACCTCCCCTACGTTGCGCCGCGATAGTGATACAACCATAAGCGCTAGGGGCCGCAGTCGGAAACCTCGGCGATCCGTTGAGGCTTGTCGGCCGCGTGCCTAGGGCTTGGTTGGGCGCTCGTCAGTGCCGTGTCGCTGTTGATTGAGCTGTTCCAAGAGAGCTTCCATGTGCTCCAGGCGCGCCTCCAGTTGCTTCTGCTCCGCGCCCTGCTCCTGACCAACGAAATGAGCTGCGACTGAGGCGGCCAGCGTCGCGGTTAGACCGATGCCTGTGAACATCAGCACAGTCGCCACCAACCGCCCGGCCAGCGAGGTGGGCGCGATGTCCCCGTAGCCGACGGTCGTGGTGGTCACTATCGCCCACCAGACGCCGGACCAGAAGTCCCCCTTCACAGTGCCCGGCTCCAGGATGCTCATCAAGGCCCCACCGCCGAAGATCAGCACCACCGTGAGCGAAGCCAGATGAAGGAGACCGCTGCGACCCAGTACGCGCCCCAGAGCTGGAAGGGCTACCGAGAGCAGCCCGACCATCCTCACCAGCCGGAACAGCCGCACGATGCGCACGAGGCGGCCCAGCCGCAGCAGGCCACCCAGCGCCGGCAGCAGCGGGCAGGAGAGCACCACTATCAGCAGGCTCAACCAGTGGCCCCTCATAAATCGGCGCCTGTCGGGCGCTGTCGCGAGCAGGCAAACGAACTCGACCGCAAACACTCCCCAGATGAGCCAGTCAGCACCGCCCAGGTCAGCTCCCAGCCCACCCTTCTCCTCCAGCACTGTGAGAGGCACCGAGGCCAGCGCGGCGATGATCACGATGGGCGTGAAGAAGCGTTCCAGGCTCTCGTGCAGGGAGGCAAGCGATTGCCTCAGATCGTGACTTTGGCTCTCCATCTTCGCAGCGTATACGCGGTTTGGCGCTCGCTCAGCCCTGCCGCCGCTCCCAGTCTGGGGTGCGACGCGACTTCTAGGGCAACCCGGTGCTACTGGGAGTACTTGGTCGAGCCGGCGACAAGCCGCTGCCGCACGCTGTCAGTCGTCGCGAGCTCAGCCACTGTCAAGGCCATCGCTAGCGCCCCCTCCACCACCGCGCGGTCTGCCGACTCCGTCACGCAGGCTGCGGTGAACTCCGGTTGGTGATTGCTGGCCCCCTTGGACTCGATGGCGAGCATGGGATGAATCGTCGGCATGGCCAGAGAGATGTTGGCCATGTCGGTCGAACCGCCGCGCCTGGGCGGCAGCTCCTCGAATCTGCGACCGACCGCGACGGCGTTTCGCTGATAGATCTCGGCGATCTCCACGTCAGGCCGGAATTCGGAATACGGCGGGCTCTCGTCTTCCTCCACCAGCGCACAGCCGGTCGCCAGAGCACCCGCCTGGAAACACTTGTCGATGCGGGCCCGCAGCCGGTCCAAGGCCTGCAGATCGACAGCTCGAGCGTAGAAACGGCCCTCACAGAGCGCGGGGACTATGTTGGGCGCCAGGCCACCGTCGGTCACTATGCCGTGCACCTGATCACTCGGGTTGAAGTGCTGACGAAGCAGACCGATCGCCACCTGCGCCACTGTCAGCGCGTCGCCAGCATTCACGCCCCGCTCCGGGTAGGCCGAAGCGTGGGCCTCCTTCCCCGTATAAGCCACGCGGAAGTGCGAAACCGCCAGGCAGTCCATGTAAATCCTCTCTTCCGGTGAGGGATGGACCATCATCGCGGCGTGAACGCCGTCGAAAGCTCCCCGCTCCAGCATGAGGATCTTGCCGCCGCCGCTCTCCTCGGCCGGCGTGCCGAGCACCCGCACTGTCAGATCCAGATCGTCCGCCACCCCGGCAAGCGCCAGCCCGGCGCCGACTGCGCTGGAAGCGATGATGTTGTGCCCACAGGCGTGACCGATGCCGGGCAGTGCGTCGTACTCCGCGCAGATGCCGATGGTCAGAGAACCGCTGCCCGCCGTGGCGACGAAGGCGGTTTCCAGATCGCAGACGCCCTTGTCAACCGCGAAGCCGCCTTCGGCCAGTTGATCGGCCACCATCTCGGCGGACTGACGCTCCTCGAAGCGGATCTCGCGGGCCGCGTGGACCCGGTGGCTGAGCCGCAGCAGATGGGATCGAGCGCTCTCCATTTGGCGCCGCATTTCCGTGCCCACCTGCATCATCGCTTCACCTCCGTCAAGTTCCTGGCTACGTGCTCGAGAAGTTCCGCTAGTGAGAAGCTACCCTCTTCCAGATTGTCCTGGAAAAGTGTGACCCGGCCGCTGCCGGGATCACGCGCCACCTCCGCGTCAGGCAGCAGCCCGGCCCGGATCTGCCCCGGCGAAGGCAGGGGCCGAACCTGAATCTCCTCCTCTGGGGCGATCTCGGCCAGCAGTAGCCGAAACTGCACAGGGCTCAGGCGGAAAGGAGGGCGGAGCGTGGGATCGAGCTTTGCGGCACGCTGGTGGGCGTCTGCGCCCGCCGCTGGGAGGTTGCAGTGTCGCGCCACCCTGGCCAGAAACCGCCACGCCTGTGGGTCTTTGGGCGAGCGCTCACAGGCCGCCTGGGCCGCCTCCAGAGCATCGTACATGCGACCTCTTTGGAAGAGCTCGGCGGCCGTTCGAATCAGCTCCATGCGGGCCGATACGCTAGCAGGAAAGGACTCGTGCGCTTTTTAAGACCTCCTCCGCCCCGCGTAGCCAATGCGGTATCAGCCGATCTGCGACAGTTGGCTGTGCTTTACGAAGCCGCCTGGGCCGAGCCGGCCGACGTGCTCAGCGAGGAGGAGCGCGCGCGGGCCACGCCGAGCAGCGAGGACGTTGCCGCCTGGTTCCGAGGCGGCCTGGAGGTGTTCCGTCTCACTTACGAGAACCGGCTGGTGGGCGCCATCAGATGCGGCTTTCCTTCCGGCTCCTGCCACATCGACAACCTGGTTGTCCACCCTGACGTGCGCAATCGCGGTTTCGGCCGCGTGCTCGTGGAGCACTGTCTCGGCCGCGCCCGTCGCGCCGCCCTCCCCAGGTCATGGGCTCAGGTGGACACCCGCCTGCAGGTTGCCAGGCGGCTGCTGCATCACTGCGGCTTCCAGGAGACGGGTCAGCACGAGACCGCCGACCGGCGGACGCTCATCCTCTTCGAGAAGCGGAATTGAGCAACGCTTTCAGGCCTCTGCGTCTTCAGCCGCCGCCCGGAGCCGCGCCGAGGCCCGGCTCGGTCATCCGCTCAGGCCTGAGCAGCTCCTCCAGCTGCTGCTCGCTGAGGCCGCGTTCACGACCCAGCTCCCGGATTGTGCGGCCGCTCTTCAAGGCTTCCTTGGCCAGCCGGGCCGCCTCGTCGTAGCCGATCACCGGTGCCAGCGCTGTCGCCAGCATCAACCCCTGTTCGACCAGCTGCGGCCCTCGTTCGGTCGCCCGCAAACCCTCCACGCAGCGTTCCGCAAAGTTGGCGGCTGCGCTGCCAAGCAGTTCGATTGACTCCAGCAGAGCGACCGCGGTGACGGGCATCATCACGTTCAGCTCCAGGAAGCTGCCGGTTTGGGCGAAGGCGACTGTGGTGTCATTGCCCAGCACCCGCGCGACCACCATTGTCAGCGACTCGATGATTACAGGGTTGACCTTCCCCGGCATGATGCTGGAGCCCGGCTGAGTTTCGGGCAGTGAGAGTTCAGCCAGGCCAGCCCTCGGCCCCATGCCCAGCAGCCGGACGTCCGAGCCGATCTTCCAGAGGCTGAGGGCTACCGATCTGAGCGCCCCGTGGGCGCTGACCACGGCGTCCAGCGTCGCCTGGGCGTGGAAGTGGTTACCGGCCTCGCGGACTGTGACGCCGGTCATCGCGGAAAGCCGCTCGCAGGCGCGCCGGGCATACTCGGGATGGGCGTTGATCCCGGTGCCCACGGCAGTGCCGCCAAGGGGGACGTTGAGCAGGTCACTCTGACCCGCGCGCGCCCTTCTCACCGACTCCTGCATCTGGCCGGCATAGCCTGAGAACTCCTGGCCAAGCCGGATTGGAGTGGCGTCCTGGAGGTGCGTGCGACCTGTCTTCACGATCGGCCAGAACTCCTCCGATTTCTGCCGAAGCGCCACTTCCAGTCGCGTCAGCCCCGATAGCAGATGCTCTTCGATGGCCACAGCGCCGGCAAGCTGCATCGCCGTTGGAATCGTGTCGTTCGAGCTCTGGCAGATGTTGACGTCGTCGTTGGGATGCACCCGGCGGCCGTCGCGCAGTCGCTGCGTGGCCAGGTGCGCGATCACCTCGTTGGCGTTGACGTTGGTGGAGGTGCCGGAACCGGTCTGATAGATGTCGATCGGGAATTGATCGTCCCAGCGACCTTCGGCGACCTCCGCCGCGGCCGACGCGATGGCTGCCGCTTTGTCGAGATCCAGCAACCCCAGCTCAGCGTTGACCTCGGCGGCGGCCTGCTTGATCTGCGCCAGGGCGCGTATGAAGCGGCGCGGAAAACGCTGACCCGAGATGGGAAAGTTGAGAACCGCGCGCTGGGTGGAGGCACCGTAAAGAGCCTCGGCCGGTACCTCCATCTCGCCCATGGAGTCGCGCTCGACGCGCGTCTCAGAAGCTTCGTGCCGGGTCGTCACGAGTCGATGTTAGGACCTGCGCCAGCCCTATCCCTCTCCCAGGAAGCCAGCTTCCAGGCACTATCTACATGAATGCAGCGCCTGGCCGCGGTCGACATCGGAAGCAACACGATTCACGCGCTGGTCTGCGACATCGTCAACGGCAGGTTGCAGGAGGTCGCGCACGAGGTGGCGATGCCCTCGCTGGGCACCGCGGTCGCCAAGACCGGCGAGATCGGCAAGGCCAAGACGGCAGAGGCGATCGCCGATCTCAAGAGCGTGTTGAAGCAAGCCTCCCGGCACGACTACCAGCACCTGGTAGCCGGCGCCACCGAGGCGGTCAGGCAGGCGCGCGATCGCGACGCTTTCCTGGCCCGAGCCGCTGCCGAAACCGGCGTGCCGGTCAGGCTCATCACTTCTGAGCGAGAGGCGCAGCTCAGCTTCCAGGGCGTTGCCAGCGCGCACGCGAGCGGGGGGGAGTGGCTGATGGGTGACATGGGCGGCGGGAGCACCGAGCTGGTCAGGGCCAAGAACCGCGACATGCTGGCTTGGGTCTCCCTCCCAGTGGGTACCGGCATGCTGGCCAGCCGGTATCTGGCGGACCCGCCCCAGTCAGACGAGCGGGACCAGCTGCGCCGAGACGCCGCGCAGACGCTGGCCGGCGGGGCTCCTGTGTTCCGACCGGAGCGTCTGGTCATGACCGGCGGGACGGCGTCCAACCTACCGCTGGTCCTGGACAGCCGGGATCCGGCCGTCAAGCTCTCAGTGGCTGACATCGCAGAGGCTCGCCTGCGGCTCGACGCTGAACCGGCGGCTCAACTGGCCGGCGAGCTGGGTCTGCCAGCTTCCCGGGTCATCGCCCTGCGGGCTGGGGTGGAGGTTCTACTGCTTCTCTTGGACCGCTACCAGCTCAAGCATTTGCACGTGAGCCATGAGGGCGTCCGGCATGGCATGTTGCTTGCCTATCTCGAACGCGGGGAGGACTGGTGGCGGTAGGCGGTGCCGCCCTCGCCAAAGTCAGGCGGAGTCGTCCAGTCCCTGGGCGTTGATCTTTTCAGGCGCAATCTTCAGGATCACGCGGACTTCGCCCGGTCGTCGATACGGGTATTTCTCCCGGCCGATGTATTTGTAGGCAAGGTTGTCGATGAGCTCGTCCGCGCCCTCCGTTGTCACGTCGACGACCTTGCCGCGCACTGACGCAATCCGCCAGGCATTGGTTGGATCGACGACATTGACGGCCACCCGGGGATCGCGGCGGATATTTCGCACTTTCTGACGGTCCTCGGAAGTGTTGACCAGAATGTGTTCGCCGTCGGTATCGACCCAAACCTGGGTGAGTTGGGGCCAACCATCCGGCATCAGCGTTGCTATCTCGCAATACGCCTTTTCGCGCAGGAGTTGCCGGAAACCGGGAGAAATCGATACAGCCATGTGTGGTCTCCTATCAACACCTGAGTGATATTGCTGGGCGAGTATACCCTGGCGCTCATTCCCAAAAGCCAGGGCGTGGTCAGCACGATTCAGCGCCCTCTTATAGCTCGGTCGGGCTCACGCAGGCGCTGTCAACCTCACGGAGTGAGGGCTTCGTTTTCGGGCCATGTGGAAAGTCGATCCTCCAGTTGCACCCTGGTCGGGTAGCCCTGAATGTCCCCCGGGACGCTCACCGAGGACGCGCCTACCAGGTTGGCCCAACGGAGGGCCATCTGCGGCGGACACCGCTCAAGAAGCGCCGCCAGGAAGCCTGCATCGAAGCCGTCGCCGGCGCCTACCTCGTCAACCACCTTCGGTGGCAGGAACCCGGGGTGGCTGACTGGGACACCGCCGATCAGGCCGATCGCCCCCCGTGGTCCTCGCTTGGCGACCACTGTCGTGGGGCCCATCGCCGCGGCCGCGACGATCGCTTCGCCCGCGACCTCCGGCTCAAAGAAGGCTTCGAACTCTTCCACAGTCCCGAGCAGCACATGCGCTCTGCGGATCAGCGGGCTCAGCGCCTCACGCGCACGCGCGACATCCCAAAGTTGAAGTCGGAGGTTCAAGTCGAGAGAACGAATGGAGCCGGGCGGCGCCAGCTCGAACGCCCTCACGGCAGCAGCGGCGCAGCTGGCGCTCAGCGCACAGGTCATCCCGTTCAGGTGCACCAGCCCGGCTCCAGCGAAATACTTCGGGTCCAGGTCGTCAGGTGTCAGATGGCTCGCCGCAGAGCCCTGGCGGTAATACAGCACCTGCGTGGTTCTGCTCGCCGGATCCCGGTGCTTGAAGAAGACGCCGGTCGGGTGAGGATCCCGCTTCACCTGCGACACGTCAACCCCCTCACCACCGATCGCGGCGAGGACGAAGTCACCTAGCGGGTCAGCTCCGACCCGACTGATCCAGCCCGAGCGGACGCCAAGTCGACCCATCGCGATGGCGAAGTTGGAGTCCGCGCCGGCCGTGTCCATGGTCAGAAGTCGCGCCTGTGCCAGTGCCACTTTCGGGTCTGCCGGGTGCAGCAGCACCATCGTCTCGCCGAGGGTCACGACTGCCGGCGGCTCACCGGGGACGGTCACCAGTCGGCCACCGCTCCGTCCTGGTGGAAGTAACGCATCTGCTTCTCGGGCCGGTAGGGGTGCAGCGCGGCCGCCTGCTCGTCGACCTCCACTCCCAGGCCGGGGAGGTCGGGTGGTTCGATGTAGCCGCCGCTGGCATGAAGGGAGTTGGTCACGACTTCGTCGCGCCAGGGCACGTCAGAGCGGATCGCCTCCTGGATCAGGAAGTTAGGCAGTACCAGGTCGAGCTGAACCGCAGCCGCGGTCGCAATTGGACCGAGGGGGTTGTGAGGGGCGATTGACACGTAGTGGCTCTCCGCCAGGGCGGCGATCTTCCGCACCTCCCAGAAGCCGCCCGCGTGGCAGATGTCGGGTTGGGCCACCGCGCAGGCCGCGCTCTCGAACAGCTCCCTGAACTGGAACCTGGTTACAAGCCTTTCCCCGGTGGCGATCGGGACGGAGGTAGCCCGCGCCACCTGGGCCATGCCAGCCACGTTTTCGGGCGGGCACGGCTCTTCGATGAAGTAGGGAGCGAAGGGGGTCAAAGCCTCGATGTATCGGATCGCACCCGCGGGGGTCGTGCGGCCATGGAAGTCGACCATGATGTCCACCTCCTCCCCCAGCGCGAGCCGCAAGGCCTCCATCAGCTTGGCGGCCTGGCGGATGGTGCTGGCGTGTTCGAGCGGCTCGCCGACCGGCACTATCAGGACCTTGACAGCGGTATAGCCATCGGCGATGCTCCGGCGAGCGCGCTCGGTGAACTCGTCGATGGTCGTGTTCAGATAGAGGCTCGCCATCTCGCCGCCACCCAGGTGGTCGTACATGCGGATGCGCTCGCGGACGCGGCCTCCCAGTAGTTGATGGACAGGCCTCCCGAGAGACTTGCCGAGGATGTCCCAGCAGGCCATCTCGATTCCGCTGATCGCGCTCATCCCAATCACGCCCGACCGCCAGAACCCCTGACGCGTCATCACCTGATAGAGATGCTCGATCCGGCACGGATCTTCTCCCACGAGGAAGTGCGCGAGGTCCTCGACGGCCCCCACCACCCCGAGGGTGTGCCACTCCAGCGACGCTTCGCCCCAACCTGTGATCGCCTCGTCGGTTTCAACCTTGACGAAGACCCAGTTGCGCATCTCGGCGTTGACGACGACTGTCCTGATCGCTTTGATGACCATTCCGGTCAACCGCCGTACATGTGCTCGAGTCGGCCCTGCGCTCTAGCTCGATGGCGAAACAGAGCTCCCGCGTGCGGCTGCCGCTCGAGCT
Organism: Candidatus Dormiibacter spiritus; assembly: GCA_003244185.1. Lineage (GTDB taxonomy): Bacteria > Chloroflexota > Dormibacteria > Dormibacterales > Dormibacteraceae > Dormiibacter > Dormiibacter spiritus. Next base: position 30,521 of record QHBT01000031.1, read on the forward strand.
GCTCGGCTGTGAGACCTCTGCTCGCGCTGGTGATGTACAGCTCGTCCAGATCGGGGCCGCCAAAGGCACAGCTCGTGACCTGGCTCACAGGCAGGCGAACTATCCGCTCCAACCGGCCCTCGGGGTCATACCGATGCACCGCCGAGCCTCCCCAAAGGGCTACCCAGAGAAAGCCCTCAGCGTCAACCGCCATACCGTCCGGCGCAGCTCCGGCGGCCTCCACTCGCGCGAGATGCCGGCGCTTTCCCAACTCACCTGGCTCGGCTTCGTAGTCGAACGCGTCGATCCAGCCGGTCGGGGTGTCGATGTAGTAGAGGGTCCGGTCGTCAGGACTCCAGCCGATTCCGTTCGAGATCGACACTCCAGCCAGGACGGGGGCAACCCGGTGGTCTTGCTCGAGCCGGTATAGGCTCCCCGCGCCCCGGCTGCCGTCATAGGCCATGGTGCCCGCCCAGAACCTGCCCCGGCTGTCACAGCGGCCGTCGTTGAAGCGCAGTCGGTTCCCGTTGGCGGCAACCTTGCTGAGCGGCCGAACCGCTCCGGATCCCGATTCGAGCGTGGCGAAGCCCTCCCGGACTGCCAGCACGAGTCCGCCCTCCGCTCGCAGCGCAGCTGCCCCGACGTGGCTGCCGACGTCGACAACGCTGTCGCGGGCCGTCCGTGGGTCGAAACCGTGAACCTCACCGGCCAGGATGTCCACCCAGATCAGCTGTGAGCAGCGATGGTCCCAGATCGGACCCTCACCCAGTTGGGCGTGGGCGTCGAGGACAAGCTCAACCTCGTACCCGCTCAATTGCTGAACTGCGCGCTCAGGCCGCCATCGACAAGATGAGCGGTGCCTGTGATGAAGCTTGCTTCGTCGGAGGCCAGGAAGGCGACCAGGTTGGCGACATCCGCCGGCGCCCCGATCCTTCCCCTCGGATGCCTGGCCACTACCGCGGCCAGAGCGGCCTCCGGATTCTCCTGTCGCTCGAGCCATTCATCCACCAGGTGAGTGTGAATCCAGCCTGGACAAACCGCCACAGCTCGGACTCCAGCCAGTCCGTAGTCGAGCGCCAGACTGCGTGTCAGGCCCAGCAGCCCTGACTTAGCCGCCGCGTACGGAAACATGCCAGGCGTCGTCATGTAGGCGTGGATCGAGGCGATGTTGACTATCACGCCACCTCCGCCTTGCATGCCGGGTAGGAGGTGCTTGCAGCAGAGCCAGGAGCCCTTCAGGTCGACGCCCATGAAGGCATCCCAGTCCGTTTCCGTCATCTGCACAGCATCGAAGTAGGCGTTGAGGCCGGCATTGTTGACCAGCACGCTGACGCGTCCGAGGCGTTCGGTCGTGGCGTTACTGGCCGCCGCCACATCGGCTTCTGACGACACATCGCAGCGCAAGCATTCAACGCTGTCCGTGGGCGCGTCGTAGTCCTCAGGCGAGACTGGGCAGAGGTCCCACGCCGCCACCCTGGCGCCTTCAGCGGCAAGTTTCTCGACGATTGCTCGGCCGATTCCCTGGGCGCCGCCGGTCACTACCGCAACCTGGCGGTCCAGCCGGCCAGCCGTCATGACTTGCCGGCGACGGCTGCAGGTAGTGCCTCGTCAAGCGGCGCGCCCCGATAACCGAGCCGGCGCGAGATGTTGGCCGCCGCCGAGAGCACATGACTGGCCATGTCGCTGTCCGCCAGCTCCTGAGGCATCCGGTCGCTCGGGCCGGCGACACTGATGGCCGCCACCACCTCACCGTCGTGGTCGCGAACCGGCGCGGCGATGCAGCGCACCCCCGCCTCGCGCTCCTCGTCGTCCAGGGCGTAGCCACGGCGGCGAATCCTTTCCAGCTCGTCCATCAGACTCGCGGCGGTCGTGATGGTGTGTGGCGTCAGGCGCGGAAACGTCTGCATCGAGGCCCAGGCGCCGACCAGCTCGCGAGGGCGGAAGGCAAGCTGCGCCTTCCCCAGGCCAGTGCAGTAGGCGGGGAGGATCGCCCCCGCCCGGGACTTCATGTACCCCACCGGCTGTCGCGAGAGCACGCGCTCCAAGTACACCACCTGCCACTCGTCAAGCACCGCGATCTGAGTGGTTTCGCCGGTCACATCTCGCAGCCACTCCAAGTGCGGCAGCGCCTCCGTGGGCAGGTCGACGCTGTCTCGTGCCGCGGCGCCGAGAATGAAGCACTTGTAGCCCAGCGAGTACCCATTGCCTGACTTGTGCACGTAGCCCATCTCCTCCAGCGTGCGGACCAGGCGGAAGGCGGTGGCGCGGGGTACGCCGGTCGCAGCGGTCAGTTCGGCCAGCGATTTTGACCGGTCGCCATCCGCCAGCGCCTCCAGCAACTCGAGTACCTTACGGGCTGCCTGAACCCGGTACCGCGACGACGGCGGTTCTCCGAGCGTGGAACGGCGCTTCATCCACCGAGAGTCTAGTGTCACTGGAACATTAGATTCGTCGGCATCTCGCAGGATCGGCGGCTGGAGTCAAGAACAGGTGGTCAAACGACCAGGTCGAGGTCTTTCACCGCTTTCCTGCCGACGATGCCGCTTGGCGATCGCGATCTCGGCGCCCGATCAGCGGGGCAGCGCCTGCAAGCTCGCCACGAGCTCGGTCGCCCGCCGGCGGATCACTCCAGGGTCGCGAGCCCCAGTAAGCCAGCCGCCCATTGCAACAGCCACTGCACCTGCCGCGATCAGCTCCCCCGCAGTCTCCAGGGTGACGCCCCCCGTTGGGATGAGCGGGATCTCAGGCAGAGGACCCCTCATCTCGCGCACGAAGTCAGTACCAGTCGTGGAGGCCGGAAACAGCTTGACCGCAGCTGCGCCGGCCCGCCAGGCTTGGATGATTTCGGTTGGAGTGCAGCCACCTGGAAAGGCGGGAATGCCGCGGTCGGCGCACCAGGCGATCAGCTCATCATCCACGTGCGGCATCACCAGGAACGACGCGCCGGAGGCGACTGCCTTAGCTGCCGTCTGACGGTCGAGCACTGTGCCGGCGCCGATCAGGAGCTCCGGCTCGCTATACCGCTGACGAAGAGCCTCAATGGCTGGGAGAGCGTCCTGGCTGTTGAGGGTGAGCTCAAACGCCCGGATTCCACCTGCTACGAGCGCCTGCGCGACCGCCTGCACGCTGTCGGGCTCGAGGCCTCGGCCGATCGCGATCACCCGGCTCTCCAGTATCGGAAGGGGTACTGAAGGCCTGGAAGCAGCGACCGCGTTGGGGTGGGTGGGCGCTTGAACTGGCTGCCGGGTGGCGTTCAACGAGCGCCTCGGGTCTGCTTCCACGGCCACGTTGACACTACCATTTGCCGGCTTGTATGCTCAAGCCGCAAGAGTCTTATCTCGGCTACTGAGACACACCAATGGAAACGGAGCAATCTTGGAGGAGGCGGATTTCGATGATTCATTCACATCCGGATAGGGGCTCACAGCTCCGAGTCGTGGCTTTGCTGGCTGGGCTGGTCCTCCTTGCCTGCGGAGGCAGCGGCAGCGGCGGCTCCTCGAGCAGCAAGAAACCATTGCTGGTGGCGATTTACAAGAGTGGCACCCAGCAATACTTCATCGATCAGGCCACCGGCTTCAAGGCTGAGGCCACGCAGCTCGGCGCAGACACCAAGGTCTATGACGTGGCGCTGGACGGCAACAAGGCGGTCAACACAGTCAATGACGCCATCGCGGCTGGAGCCAACGGCATTGGCATCACCGTCCCCGACCAAAAGATCGGGCCCGCGGTAGCTCGCGCCGCGAAGGACGCCAAGATTCCGCTCGTTGCGACCGACGACGCCATCAGCGACAGCTCTGGCGCTCCAGTGCCATTCGTCGGCTTTGACGGTCGCGACATGGGTACCAAAGTCGGCCAGGAGGCCGGCAAAGAGCTTGCGACGGCCGGTTGGTTGAAGGATTCATCGAAGAAGGTGGCCGCGCTTGTGGTCGAGGCTCCGACGGTGAGCGTCATCGTAGACCGCACCACTGCCGAAAGAGAGCAGCTCAAGAATGCAGGCATGACCGCCGACCAGCTCATCACAGTTCCTTACTCGGGTGAGACCGACTCTGCTCTTCAGGCGGCTGGTCCCGTCCTCACTGCTCATCCCCAAATCACCAACTGGGTGGTCGTCGGGGGCAACGACGAGGGCGTCAAGGGTACGCTGCTGGCTCTTCAAAACGCCGGCATCAAGCCCGACAATGTGATCGGCGTGGGACTCGGCGCCTACGAGGCGTGCAAGCCCTGGGCAGCCAGCCAGCCCAGTGGTTTCAAGTCGGCGCTCTACATCTCAGGCAAGGATGTCGGCCAGGCCGCCGCCAAGGTGCTTTATGACAACGTCAAGAACGGCACCAAGCTGCCCCAAAAGACCATTGCCAAGACCACCATCGTGAACAAGGACAACTACAAACAGGTCGGGGTTGTCTGCACTCAGTAGCCCGCCTTCACCAGGGGCCGCCGTAGGCGGAGCTGGAGCCGGTGACGCTCTTCTGATAGAGAACGTCAGCAAAGGCTTCGCCAACGTGCAGGCTTTGAGTGACGTTTCACTCGAAGTCCGCCCGGGTGAAGTGTTGGCGCTGATGGGCGAGAACGGCGCGGGCAAGTCAACGCTTCTCAGGATCCTGAGCGGCGACTACCAGCCCGACCAGGGCTGGCTGACGCTGGCCGGACACCGCCTCACGTTTGCCTCACCACGGCAGGCGCGACAGTCGGGGATCCGGGTCATCTACCAGGAGGCTGAAATCATTCCGGGCGTTGACGTCGCGGAGAACATCTACGCGGGCGAGCTGCCGCGCCGGGGCCCGTTCATCGATCGGGGACGGCTGGACGCTCAGGTGCGGGAGGCAATCAAGGAGTACGGTTTCGGCACGGTGCTGCCCGCGCATGCGGACGGCGACAAGCTCTCGCCGGCTCAGCGACAGCTGGTCGAGATACTGCGAGCGCTCAAGTCGGGCGTGAAGGTCCTGGCTCTCGACGAACCGACCTCATCGCTGACCGACGAGCAGGTTGAGTCGCTCTTTGTACTGATGCGCCGTCTGCGCTCCGAGGGAGTCGCCATCGTCTATGTCTCCCACCGCATGCGGGAGATGTTGCAAATCGCCGACCGGATAGCCGTCTTGCGTGACGGCAGATTGGTAGCCGTTCGGCCGGTGAAAGAGACCAGCGAGGGCGAAATCGTCAGGCTGATGGTCGGCCGGGACCTGACCGAGGTGCTCGAGCGCACGCCCTCGGCCAGCAGCCGGGTCGTGCTGCGGGTTCGCGACTTGAACAGCGATTGGCATCGTGGGATCAGCTTTGAAATCAAGGCAGGCGAGGTCCTGGGATTCGCCGGCCTGGTTGGGGCCGGTCGGACTGAGCTGGCCAAGGTCGTGTTTGGTGACTACCGGCGTAACTCCGGCACCATCGAGGTGGATGGCCGAGTGGTTGACATCCGGCATCCTTCGCAGGCGATCGCGGCAGGCATTGGACTGGCGCCGGAGGACCGAAAGGGCGACGGGTTGGTGCTGATCCGCAGCGTCCAGGAGAACGTGGCCCTGGCAATCCTTCGGCGGTTGTCTCGGTTGAGGTTCATCCGTGCGGCTCTGGAGCGGAGGGTGGTCAGGGAGTATGTCGACCGACTGCGGATCAGGACTCCCTCCATGGGCCAGCAGGTCGCCAAACTTTCGGGTGGCAATCAGCAGAAGGTTGTACTGGCGCGATGGCTGGCAGCACACCCGAAGGTTCTGATCCTGGACGAGCCCACGCGGGGCATCGACGTCGGCGCCAAGGCAGAGATCTATAGATTGATCAACGAACTCGCAAATGAGGGCATCGGCATCATGCTGATCTCCTCGGAGCTGCCCGAGATCCTGGGCCTTGCGGATCGGGTGCTGGTGATGCAGAAAGGCCGCATCACCGGTGAGCTGTCGGCGGCTGAAGCGACCGAGGAGAAGGTCCTCGAATTGGCCATGCTTGATCAACTGACTGTCGAAAGCGAGACCGCCTAATGTCCGTCAACGGACCGGAGAGCCGGGAGGTGAAAGCAGGGGGTACAGCTCGGCGACCTGAGATTCCAGGCGCGGTTCGTCATGTCTTCTCCAGGGTTGACACCGAGAGCCTATCGCTGATCATCGCACTCGCCATCCTGGTGATCGCCATCGCCAGCCAGACTGACAAGTTCTTCCTGCCCAGGAATCTGCTCAACATCGGTCAAAACGTCTCGGTCCTCGGGCTGGTGGCGGTTGGCGAGACGATAGTGATCCTCGCGGGCGCTCTTGACATCTCGGTCGGCTCAATCGCCGGCGTCGCCTCGGTGACGGCAGCGATCGCCCTCCAGCACACGTCGCTGGCGGGCGGGGGAGTCGCAGCCGGACTGATGGTCGGCCTGGCTTTTGGAGTCGCGAACGGGCTGGTCGTCACGGTGCTGCGGGTGAACCCGGTCATAGCCACGCTGGCCACGTTCGCGGCTTTTCGCGGGATCGCCTTCCTGCTCGCTCCGGGAGGCAAGCCGGTGGGCGTTTCCAATGAGGGCTTCATCAACATCGGCGTCGGCCGCATCTTCGATACCGACACGTTCCCAGGCATCCCCGTTTCGCTCCTGCTTTTGATCGGCGTCGCCGCCGCAGTGGAGGTGATGCTGCGCTACACGGACTTCGGACGCTCCATTTACGCGATGGGCGGCAATCCCGCGGCGGCGCGCTTGGCCGGCATCAGCCTGAACCGGATGAGGATCGCCATCTACGGCAGCTCCGGGGCTTTGGCCGGACTCGCCGGCATTGTCGTCACCGCCCGAGTCACCGCCGGCGAGCCCGCCTCAGGCACCCAGGGCTTGGAGCTGCAGGCGATCACGGCCGTGCTGCTGGGCGGTGCTGCCCTGACCGGGGGTAAGGGCAGCGTGATCGCCACCATGCTTGCAGTTCTCCTGGTCGGCACCTTGACCGACGGCATGAACCTGCTCGGCATTCAGACGTTCTATCAGGATGTGGCGCAGGGACTTCTGCTCATCACCGCCGTCGCGATCGGACAGTATCGGGCGGCGCGAGCCGAACGCGCGCGAACTCGCACCGGCTGAGATCGCGTCAGGCGCGGTTCCTGGCAGCGTCTGGTTGACGCCCGTGATGCCAGGTGATATTCTCATATTCCGACCTGTTTGTTTCATTGAGTGAGATTGTCCATTGGGGACCGGGAGAAGACAGTGTCGCAGGGCCACTCCGCCGCACCCCGCCCGCCACGGCTGACCGCGTCGCGTATGGCCTTGCGCCGGGTAGCCTCCTCTCTGGTCACAGCCGCGCTCGGCCTTGGTTTGGTGCCGGCGCTGCTGGTGACTGGAGCCGTGCCGGCGCTGGCTCTGGACAACGGGCTGGCCCGGATGCCGTATTTGGGCTGGAACACCTATTACGGCCTCGGCTCCAGCTTCAACGACGCAAAGATCAGGGCTGAGGCCGATGCGATGGTCAGCAGAGGGCTGAAGGCAGCCGGCTATCGATACGTCTGGCTGGATGGCGGCTGGTGGTCAGGTACCCGCGATGCCAACGGCAATATCACCGTTGACGCGACACAGTGGCCCGAGGGGATGAAGGGCGTAGCTGACTACATCCATGCCCGCGGCCTGCGGGCCGGGATCTACACCGACGCCGGAAGCGATGGCTGCGGTGGGGCCAATCAGGGCAGCTATGGCCATTACCAGCAAGACGTCAACCAGTTCGCCGCCTGGGGTTTCGACGCCGTCAAGGTCGACTACTGCGGCGGTACCAAGCAGAATCTTGACCCGGCCACACAGTACGGTCAGTTCCGGGACGCCATCCTGAACGACACCCCGCGGCGGCCGATGCTCTTCAACATCTGCAACCCCTTTCCGCCTGGCACCTCGCCTTGGACTCCCAACTATCCGCCCTACGATCGCTCCGCCTACAACTCCTTCAGCTTCGGTCCCAGAACCGGAAACTCGTGGCGGACCGACACGGACATCGGTTTCGTACGCAACATCCAGTTCAAGGACGTTCTTCGCAACCTCGACCACAACGCCGCGCATCCGGAGGCGGCGGGCCCCGGACACTGGAACGACCCCGACTATCTCGGCCCTGAACTCGGCATGACCAGCAACGAGTCGCAGGCGCAGTTCAGCCTGTGGGCTGTCGTGGCAGCCCCGCTGATCATCGGCAGCGATGTGTCAGCCCTTTCGCAGAGCGCCGTGGACATGCTCACCAACGATGAGGTCCTCGACGTCTCGCAGGACGTGCTCGGCGTTCAAGGTAAACCGATCTCCACCCAGGGCAACGGCCAGGTCTGGGTAAGGCCTTTGGCCAACGGCGACCGCGCGGTTGCCCTGCTCAACCGCGGCACAGTGCCAATTACCATCACCACGGACGCCAAGGCGATCGGAGTGAAGCATGCGTCCCGCTACGACCTGCGTGACCTCTGGCACCACACCACTACTGAGACCGCGGGCACAATAGCTGCGTCGGTGCCCGGTCACAGCGTCGTGCTGTACCGAGTCTCCAGGGGTCACGGCGACTCCGTCCCGCCCGCGGTGCTGCTGTCGCCGCCCGCCACGCCAGCGCCTTACTCCGGCTCCGACCTGCGCCTGGCCGTTCCCGCCCAACCGCTGCCTGTCTCGGTGACCTTCACCAACTACGGCCGCGCCGCTGTGAAGAACGTCGAGCTGCGCCTGTCCGGACCTGCCGGTTGGACCATCCAACCCTCAGGCCCACTGAACGGGGGCACGCTGGCCAGCGGTCGGAGCTATACCGGCCATTGGTCGATCACGCCACCCGCAGGCACCCTGCCCGGCAGCAATCCACTGCGAGCGTCGGTCACCTACCGTTACGGTGACAACGGCTCGGGAGACCAGACGGGCGGCAACAGCGGCTCGGGCAGCCAAACCGGCGGCGACAGCTCGTCGGCGAAGCAGACCACGGAGAGCAGCGTGCTCGTGCCGCCAGCGCCCCCCTCCGGCGTGAGCTACCTGAGTGATCACATCTGGCTGGACGCAAGCAGCGGGTACCTCGTGCCGAAGCTCGACACCCAATGCTGCGCCAGCACGAAGATCAGCCTGCTGGGCAAGACGTATGACAAGGGGATCGGCACCGCCTCCCCGTCCCAGGTCGAGTACTACCTGGGAGGCAACTGTACCGGCGTGACCGCGACTGTCGGCATCGACGATTCCGCCCGATTCACCACAGCGGGCGCTACGGCTGTTTTCCAGGTGTTCGCCGACGGTCGCAAGCTCTTCGACAGCGGTTTGGTCACGCAGAACGTCACCAGGGATGTCAACGTTGATGTGAGCGGGGCCAGCGTACTCAGCCTCGTGGTAGGGGACGCCGGCGACGGCAGCTACAACGACCGCGCCGATTGGGCGGACCTGCGGGCGAGCTGCGGCGCCCCGCCGGCAACAGTGCCACACGGTCCGTGGCCGCATTTCGTGCCCACCTCAAGTGAAACCGCCACCGCGAGCAGCGCCAACAGCGGCTACCCCGCCAGCAACGCCATCGATGGCAAGCTCACGACCCTCTGGCATTCCCGGTTCAGCCCGGTTCATGATCCGCTTCCCATCTCGCTCACCATCGACACCGGTGGCCAGCACAACCTGACCGGACTGACCTACCAGCCGCGGCTGGACGGGGACAGCACTGGCATCATCACCGGCTACACGATCGCGCTGAGCACGGATGGGGTGCACTTCGCCCCAGTCGTCTCAGGCACATGGGCGGATGACAGCTCGATCAAGTCTGCCCCGTTCGGCGCGGCGACTGCGCGATACATCCGACTCACTGCGACGAGCGCCCACAACCGCTATGCTTCTGCAGCTGAGGTTGGTGTCGCGGACATGCCGTCCGCCTGAGTCGGCGGCTCCCGCCACAGGTCGGACCCGCGCGTCTTCGTGGTCGCTCGGTCGGTCGCTGCTCACGACGCTTCCTGGTAGCGATGCAGTCGCAGCTCTACTCTCCTTCCTCTGTCGACATAGACCTTGCCTCCTGACAGTGACCTGAGTCCGCGGGTCCAAAGCGCAAGGTACCGTGGCCGGAGTGCAGATCGACGCCCTCGACCACGTGGTATTCACTGTGGCAGATGTGGAGGCGACCTGCGCCTTCTACGAACGGGTGCTGGGTCTGCAGGTGGTTCGAGGCGCGGACGGCCGTACGGCGCTCCACTTCGGCACCCAGAAGATTAACCTCCACCAGGCGGGCCACGAGTTCGAGCCCAAGGCCCGCTGCCCCGCACCGGGAGCCGGCGATCTCTGCTTCCTCACCTCCACGGAACTGCCCGCAGTCCTTGACCACCTGCGCCACCACGGCGTCGCCGTCGAGTTGGGGCCGGTGGAGCGGGAGGGAGCCACCGGGCACCTTACATCGGTGTACTTCAGGGACCCAGACGGCAACCTGATCGAGGTCGCCAACCTTCATGGCTAGAGGGTCACGAGGCTGGCGGCCGCCGGACCGGTCATATCGAGCACGTAGCTCCCTTGGAGCTATACGCCGGCTGTGTGGAGGATGGCGTAGAAGACCCAGCCGATAGTGGCGGAGGCGGGAATGGTGAGCAGCCAGGCGGCCACGATGTTCGCCCCCACGCCCCAGCCGGCCGCCGTCAAGCGCCGGGGCGCGCCCGCTCCCATCACTGAACCTGTCACCACATGTGTGGTGCTGACCGGAGCGCCGAAGACGGTGGCCAGCAGGATGGTGCCGGCGCCCGAGAGTTGGGCGCCCATCCCGGTGGCCGGCTCCAGCTTGTAGATCCGCCAGCCCAGCGTCCGGATGATCCGCCAGCCGCCCGCATAGGTGCCGAAGCCAATCGCCGCAGCCGCCAGCAGGACCACCCAGGCCGGGATCGTGAATTTGTGCAGGTGGCCGGTGGCCAGCAGCGCCATGCCCATCGCGGCCATGGACTTCTGGGCGTCGTTGCCGCCGTGGGAGTAGGAGACAAAGGCCGCGGTTACCACCTGGCCGTAGCGGAAGTAGCGGTTGGCGCGCACCGGTCGCGCATGCCGGAAGAGCCAGTAAACGCCCACCATCAGCAGCGCAGCTACCAGGAACCCGATCGGAGGCGAGAGCACCAGCCAGGTCAGTACCTTCCCCATCTCTGACCAGCGGACCGCCGCGAAGCTGCCGCCAGCAGCCACGCCCGCGCCCAGCAAGGCACCGACAAAGGCGTGGGTCGAGCTGCTGGGGAGGCCCAGATACCAGGTGACGAGATTCCACACGATGGCGCCCAGCAGCCCCGCCAGGATGACCATCAGGGTTGGCTGCAGGAGCAGCTTGGCGATGGTGTTGCTCACGGCGCCGCCGAAGACCAGAACCGTCACCAGGGCGCCGATCAGGTTGAAAGTCGCTGACAGCAGGACGGCCAGCCGCGGGGTTAGCGCTCGCGTCGAGACCGAGGTTGCGATCGCATTGGCGGTGTCGTGAAAGCCGTTGGTGAAGTCGAAGCCCAGCGCCACCAGGATGGTGACGACGAGCAGGACGTCAGGCATTCTTGATGGAGATCGTCTCCAGCACGTTGGCCACGTGTTCGCAGGTGTCCATGGTCTCTTCCAGCAGGTCGTAGAGGTCCTTCCACTTGATCAGATGGGCGGCGGAAAGGCCGTTGCCTTCGAACATGGCGCCCAGAGCCTCCCGACTGATGCGATCGCCCTCGTTCTCCAGCCTGTGGATCTCCAGCCGTCGCGCCTCGAGTTCGTTGAAGCTCTCCAGATCCTCCAGCGCGCGGGCCAGCTCGATGCCGGCCTCGGCCAGGCATTCACCAAAAGCCTTGGCTGGCTCGGTGACCTCGGTCACCCGGTAGAGCTCCATCTTGTCGCCAACCTCCTCAGCCAGGTCCACGACATCGTCAACGGTGGAGGCGAGAAGCAGGATGTCCTCACTTTCCATGGGAGCCACGAAGGTGCGGTTCACCAGCTCGTAGATCTCGTGCGTGACGTCGTCGCAGCGGTGCTCCAGGTCACGCAACCGGGGATGCCGGGACCGGCCCTCCAAGAGGCTCTTCGAGAGTTCGGTCAGCGTCTCGCTGACCAGCTGCCCCTGCTGCTTGAACAGATCGTAAAAGCGCCGCTCGCGCGGCACCAAGCTCAGTTTCACAGTGGCCTAAGTATCCCGATTTGGAAGTTCGAGCGCGCCAGTTCTTAACACTGGGTTAATGTCAACCAACTTGTCCCCAGCGTTCGGACGGGTTGGCAGCCTTCGCTAGGCCTTCCCTAGCCGGTCAGCAGCGCGCCCTCCTGGGCCAGGATGCGGCGAGTCACTGCGATCGCCGCCGCATAGGTGGCGTCCATGCCGTGGTAGCTGAGGCCGCGCGCCCCCAGCGTCCGCGCCTGCGTGTACGGCGTGTCAGACGCGTAATGAACTATGCCCAGGTCGAAGCCGGGCTGGGACATGTTGACCTGCTCCTGCAGCGGGTGCCGGCCGGGCATTGTTACCTCGTAGCAGGCATCCAGATAGGGCCCGGCTTCCATCTCGACCACTGTGTAGCGGCCCCGGTAGTAGAACTCGAGGTAGTCGAGATTCTGCAGGAAGGTGCCGCGCACGGTCACCGCACGCTGGTTGTCCAGCACCGAACCGAAGACGAGGTGCGGCTGCACGTCGGCGGCGGTGAAGCAGTTGTCAAGCCAGTAGGTGTTGCCGGAATGCTCGTTGTGAACGGCATTCGGGATCAAGATGTCGCCCACGTCGGCGTTGAGCGTGGCCGCCTTGCCCATCACGTACACACCCAGCAGCCAGGGCATCGATTCAGCCACCTGACGCAGCAGGTGGTACGCCGCCAGTCCCAGCGGATAGTCGATGTTGACTATCGCCGCCCGGCTCTGGCGCAACCGCTCAGCGTCGATCCGGCCCACGCGGGGATCCAGCCGATCTGCCTTGAGCGAAGCAAGCCTGACTATCTGGACGGCTGAATCTATGCCCGTCGCCTCAGCGGCGACGTGCCGGATGCCCACCTCGGCCTCCAGCTCGATTCGGCGGCGCCGGAAGTAGGCCGCGTGGGGATGACAGTCGAAAAGGTCGCGGGCGGCGAAGTACAGCCAGTTGGCGCGGGAGGCGAACACGCGGCCGCTCTCGAGCTTGTCCAGCTCCGCGGTCAGACCGGGGCTCACCCTTCGGGCGTGCTCGGTTATCTCAGGCTCCAGCTGAAAAGCCACGCCGCTCAGGACGTTGACGAGGCTGTGCACATTCGAGGAGACGAAGTAGACGGGCGCTTCCGCGACGTCCAGCTCGCTCATCTCCACCCGGACCGGCTGCCACCAGCGGGCAGCTGTGCGGGCGTAGCCGATGTGCGAGCCGCCAATCAGCCGGAGGATGATGTGGCACTCCTCCGCCACCACCCGGGCTAGGTTCGTTTCAACGTCGTCCGACCAGGCCTCCAGCAAGCGCGACCAATCTTCGGCGGGGACGTCTGCCGCGTCGCGCGCCGCGGCAACATCGACTCCCTCCGCCGAGAGCAGGTGGTGCAGCTTGTTCCATTCGATTTGGAACGCGACCAGCACCGGCACCAGGTCGTCGACGTCGGAGGGCGACGCCAGCAGCACGGCCAGCGTGTCCCCGCCGTTGTAGTACCAGGAGCGCCGCCGGGCCGGCGCCTGCACCCGCTGCCAGTCCGAGATGTCGAGTCCCAGCGTCTTCTCAAAACCCTGGCGGCTCTGGCCCAGCACCACTCGCCGTGACCGGGCGAGCGCGGCTGGGAGCCGCCGGATGGCGTAAAGAAAGGCGCCCATGTCCATCTCCCTCTCGGCCGCGAGGGGATGAAGGGCCGAGCGCATGGCGAGGTGGGCTTGCTCGAGGGAGTCGATCCTGATCTCGCCCGAGCTCTGGAGCATGGTCGTGTAGGTGCGGACATAGAGCTCGACTGCATGCCTTTGCGCCCAACCTGCCTGGGCCCGAGGCGGCCGCTCGTAGGGTGCTTCCATCCGGCGAGTCTAGGTGCAGCGCGCCGCTGGTTCAGGCCGCCGAATGTCGATGAGCTGGGCCAAGGCGTCGACACCTTCGTTCTCAAAGCCCGCGTAAAAACGTTCTGGTCGACGACCGGCCGGGGTCGACCTGGCCGGTGCGGCTTCCAGGCGCTTTGGCCCGCAGTCTTCAGTCGCCGGCGTGGATGCCTCGGAGAGCGGCCAAGTAGCGCTCAGCCGAGCGGCGGACAGCTTCCTTGCCCTCGCTTGCCACCACCCGGTCGTACCAGGCCCCGTAGATGCGATCGAACTTGAGGGGTTCGAGTCGATTCCTGATCGCCTGTGTTCTGTCTCAGGACATCGCG